>NZ_DKTK01000018.1:0-313907 GCF_002473195.1 Pantoea sp. UBA7232 | reverse complement strand
TGTGCAATATGCAAAAAAAAAAGCCTGAACGTGAGTTCAGGCTCTTCTTCAAATTTGTGGCGGTGAGAGGGGGATTCGAACCCCCGATACGTTGCCGTATACACACTTTCCAGGCGTGCTCCTTCAGCCACTCGGACACCTCACCACATATTTTTTTGCTAACCGCACTGGGTCAACGGGGCGCTACTATAGGGAGTTAGCTGAAAAGGGTCAAGCGCTATTTTCTCCTTTTTTTCTATCTGCTTAAGCTCTGCGCAGATTGTATTAACCCTGTTCGCTTCGCGGCGATTGTCATAGAAACGTTGCGCGTCTGACACAAAAATGTCATCCCGCTGACGCAGACTTGGCAGCGAAAATAACCGGGTTGTCTCACTGATAAGGATGCTGAAGAATGAAACACTTACCTCTGCTGACGGTTTCACTGCTGGCTTCGCTGATTGCCACCTCCGCGGTGGCAGATGTTACAACATACAATAGAGCAGCAACTGGCGATTTGACGCAGCATGGTGGCGCGCGTCGGCTGAGCAGCGATCAGACTGAGGCGCTGAAAGCCTCGCTGAGTAATCAGACGGCGAAAAATGTCATTTTACTGATCGGCGACGGCATGGGTGACTCTGAGATCACCGCGGCACGTAACCTTGCAGTGGGAGCGGGCGGCTTTTTTGCCGGTATTGATGCGCTTCCGCTTACCGGGCAGTACACGCACTATTCGCTGGATAAAAAAACGCATAAACCCTCTTACGTCACTGACTCTGCCGCGTCCGCCACCGCGTGGGCTACAGGCACCAAATCCTATAACGGGGCGATTGGCGTCGACGTCAATGGCAAGGATCAAATCACGCTGCTTGAGCTGGCTAAAGCGGCCGGCAAAGCAACGGGTAATGTCTCTACTGCCGAACTGCAGGATGCTACGCCAGCGGCACTGATGGCGCATGTTACCTCACGCAAATGCTACGGCCCGGAGAAAACCAGCGAACTCTGCCCGGGCAACGCCTTAGAACAGGGCGGCCGCGGCTCAATTACCGAGCAAATGCTGCTGACCCGGCCGGATGTGGTCCTGGGCGGCGGTGCAAAGAGCTTTAACGAGGTGGCTAAAGCAGGCGACTATAAAGGCAAAACGCTGTATGAGCAGGCGCAGGCGCGCGGCTATCAGCTGGTAGAAAACCTGGACGCAATGAACGCGGTACAGCAGGCCACCCAGCAGCAGCCTCTGCTGGGGCTGTTTGCGCCGGGCAATATGCCGGTGCGCTGGCAGGGTCCCAAAGCCAGTTATCATGGCAACATCGATAAACCGGTGGTGACCTGTGAGGTTAATCAGGATCGTCCGGCATCGGTGCCGACGCTGGCGCAGATGACAACAAAAGCGATCGACCTGCTGAGCAAAAATGAGAAAGGGTTCTTCCTGCAGGTCGAGGGCGCTTCAATCGATAAACAGGATCACGCGGCTAATCCGTGCGGCCAGATTGGCGAAACGGTCGATCTCGACGAAGCGGTCCAGGTGGCGCTGGCCTATGCCCGCGAACATGGCGATACGCTGGTGGTGGTCACCGCCGACCACGCGCACAGCAGTCAGATTGTTGAGAACGGCACCAAAGCGCCGGGCCTGACCCAGGCGCTGAACACAAAAGATGGTGCGGTAATGACCATCAGCTACGGCAACTCGGAAGAGGATTCGCAGGAGCATACCGGTGCTCAGCTGCGCATTGCTGCTTACGGACCGCACGCGGCAAACGTGGTGGGGCTGACCGATCAGACCGATCTGTTCTTCACGCTAAAAAATGCGCTGGCGCTTAAATAAGCGGATAGCAGACAGAAAAAATCCACGCTGCGGCGTGGATTTTTGTTATTACCGGAGCAGCATCACCCCAGCACTTTGCTGAGAAACGCCTGAGTACGCGGATTTTGCGGCCGGGTGAACAGCACATCCGGCGTGTCCAGCTCCTGAATGATCCCCTGATCCATAAACATCACGCGATCTGCCACTTCGCGCGCAAACCCCATTTCATGCGTGACAATCACCATGGTCATGCCTTCCTGCGCCAGCATTTTCATGACGCTCAGCACCTCGCCGACCAGCTCAGGGTCGAGCGCGGAGGTCGGCTCATCGAACAGCATGATCTCCGGCTCCATCGCCAGCGCCCGTGCAATAGCAACGCGCTGCTGCTGGCCGCCGGATAAGCTGTTTGGCCAGGCGTGCATCTTATCGGTTAAGCCCACCTTCTCCAGCAGCGCTTTAGCCTGCTCTGTGGCCTGCTGGCGCGACAGTTTGCGCACATCCATCGGCGCCATAATCAGGTTTTCCAGCACGGTCATGTGCGGGAACAGATTGAAGCGCTGAAACACCATACCCACGTGTTGACGCAGCGTATTGATGCGGGTTTTGGGATCCTGTACCTCAAACCCGTTCACCACCACGCGACCGCCGTCAATGCTTTCAAGCCCGTTCAGGCAGCGCAGGAAGGTGCTTTTACCGGAGCCGGACGGACCGATAACGCACAATACTTCCTGCGCCGGAATGTCACAGCTGATGCCGTTCAGCACCTGGTTTTCACCAAAGTTTTTCTGCAAGTTTTCAACGTGGATCACTTTTGCCAAACCTCTTTTCCATGTAACGAACCAGCAGCGACAGCAGGAAGGTGAATACCCAGTACACCAGCGAAATCACCAGATAGGGCTCCCAGTAAGTCGCATAGGCGCCTGAAACCGTACGGGCAGCATACGCCAGATCGGCGAGGCCGATCGCTGACGCCAGCGATGAATCCTTAACAATAGCGATCGCGTTGTTGCCGAGCGGCGGCAGCATGCGGCGAAACGCCTGCGGCAGGATCACTCTGCGCATAGTGCGACCATATGGCATGCCGAGCGAGCGCGACGCTTCCATCTGGCCGCGATCGATCGACTGGATCCCGGCGCGAAAAATCTCTGATACGTAAGCGCCTGCATTAAGAGTGATGGCCACAACGCAGGAAAGAAAAGCGCCATAGTTGGCGCGCAGCTCGCGGGCAAACTCTGCCGGCATAATGCCGTTCGCCACCAGCACGCCGTCGCGCGGATTGATAAATAGCGGGATCAGCGCAAAGTGCACGACCATAATCTGCACGAACAGCGGCGTGCCGCGAAAAGCGCTGATATAGATGCGCACCGGCCACTGAATGCCGTAATGCAGTATATATTTCCACGGGCCGTGCGGCGCCGACGCCAGGCGGCCTAAGCCGAGCGTCAGGCCCCACAGGGTGCCCGTGATCACACAGATAAGCGTGCATTTGAGGGTCATCATCGCGCCGTCGATAAACAGCGGCATATATTCCCCGATGATTTCCCAGCGGAAGCCAGTCATAAAAACGTCCTTATTGTGCCGCGCGAGCGCGCGGCGACGGGAAAATTACTGCGCGGGAAGAGCAGGAACGTTGCTGTCGAACCAGGTCGCGTAAATTTTCGCATAGGTGCCGTCGGCAATGATTTTTTGCAGGCCGGCGTTGATCTTGCTGCGTAATTCATCGTTGCCTTTTGCTACCGCGATGCCGAAATACTGGCGCTCAAACTTGTTATCAGAAACCAGTTTGAACTGCTTTTCCGGATGCGTTTTTATGTAGTATTTCACCACGCCAACATCCCCCACGGCCGCGCCAATACCATCTTCATACAGCTCCTGCAGCATCAGCGGCGTATTATCAAAACGTTTAATCGCCGTGCTGTTTTTGCCCAGCACATCGGAGACCACGATATCGCCGGTACTGGAGTTCACCACGCCTACGTTCAGGTTCTTCAGCGACGCCAGTGACGATACGCTGGCGGTTTCCGGTACCACAATAGCCTGTTCAGCCGGGAAGTAGGGCGCGGAGAAATCCACCATCTGTTTGCGCTTATCGGTGATGGTAATGCCGGAGATAATGATGTCGCGATCGCCCGAATTGAGTGTGGCAAAGATGCCTTCCCACGGGGTATTGACCAGCTTAATATCAAAATTTTCCGCTTTGGCGACGGCCTTGATAATGTCGATATCAAACCCTTCCAGCTGCTTCTGCGCGTTTTCAAATTCGAACGGACGGTAAGTGCCGCCAGAGCCGACAACATAGGTAACGGCCTGCGCCGCCGTGGCTGACAGTGCCAGCACTAAGCCCAGCAGGGCTGAACGGGTAAACATAGTGATTCTCCTGGAGAAGGGACAAGATGCGTAATTTATGCAAATTTAATGCATAAAAATACACATTGCTGCATGCTCTGGCAAGCGGAATAGTCAGCGCTGAGGACAATATTCATCAAAGCGTGAAGGGGGGCATCCGCCCGTTGTGGCACAGTGCGGAACGCAGGAGAGCAGCGCGTCCGGCCGCAGGTCACGCTTTGCGCAATGGCGCACAGATAATGCGCATGGCAATCGCGCTGGCGAGAGGAAACAGCGCCAGCAGTAGCCACGGCAGCCGTGCCGCCTCTGAGGGTTCGCGCGCCTGTTCCAGCACGCCTCCCAGCAGGACGTTACCCAGCAACACCGCCACGCCACCGGCAGTGGCCAGGGCGCCATAGTGCGCGCCTAGCGATGACGGCTCCGCAAACCACGGCACCAGGTCTTTTGCCGCCGGCACCAGCAGCATCTGTCCCAGCGTCAGCAGCGTGACAAAAGCTGCTGCGGGCAGCAGGCGTAGCCAGCCCGCGGCGGGAGTAGCATCAGCACACAGCGCTACGCTGAGAAATGCCACGGTAATCAGCGCAAAGCCCCACGGCACAACCCGCGCCGCGCCGGTGTGGCGGGCGAGACGCGCCAGCGGCAGCTGCAGCGTAATGATCAGCAGCGAGGCCAGCATAAACAGCGGCGCCAGATCGCTCTCCTGACCGCCGGCGCGCTGGATCTCCACCGGCAAGGCCAGATAGAGCTGGTTATAGCTCAGCAGCCAACTGCTGTAAGCGATAATAAATGCTACAAAGCGCGGCTGGTGAAAGGTGCGCCACCACGGCACGATCTGCAGCGAAGCGCGGCGTACTGGCGCGGCGGGCAGGGTGAAAAAGAGCACAATCATCGCCAGCACAAATACCGCCGCGCCGGCATAGGCGATCTGGCGAAAACCGTAGCCGGTCAGCAGCGCGCCCGCGGCCGGACCGATAACGGCACCCAGTTCACCGCAGACGGCAAACAGGGCGAACCACTCTGCCCGGCTGCGTTTACCTTCAGCTTCACTCTGCGTACCCGCTTTCGCCAGCAGCGCTTCAATAGAGGGCGAAAACAGCGCGCCGCCAATACCGGTCAGACAGGCACCCATGATAACCGGCGTTAAAGATTCACCGCCTGCCAGCAGCAGATAGCCGCTGATACGCACCATGCAGCCTGCCAGCACCACACGCCGGGCACCAAAGCGATCGGAGAGCGCGCCGCCGAGCAGAAACATACCCTGCTGACAGAAGGTGCGCAGTCCCAGTATCAGCCCGACAAGCGTGCCGGAGAGCGCCAGATCGTCGCGCAAAAAAATGGCCAGGAAAGGCACCACGGCGTAAAAGCCAAGGTTGAAAATAAACTGGCAGCCCGGCAGCAGAGGCAGCCAGAGCCGCGTGGCGGGCCGGGGCACAGACATAAAGGTTTCCGTCAGGCGATATAGTGAATGTGTTTACCGCTGTGGTAAGGGGAGTTTTCAATTTTTGCCCGCACGCGGAAAACATCCCACAGCAGATCCTCATTCAGAATCGCCTGCGGCGTGCCGGTGGCAACAATCTCTCCCTGCTGCATCACAATCAGCGTATCGCAAAACATCGAGGCGTGATTGAGATCGTGTATTGCGACGATGCTGGTCACCGGCAGTTCGCTGATCAGTTTCATTAACTGCATCTGGTGATGAATATCGAGGTGGTTGGTCGGCTCGTCCAGCAGAATTTCGCTCGGCATCTGCGCCAGCGCCCGCGCAATATGCACCCGCTGCCGCTCACCCCCGGAGAGGCTCTGCCAGCCCTGTTCACTTTTCTCTACCATATCCACGCGCTGCAGCGCCGCCAGCACCGCGGCGTCATCCTGCGCACTCCAGCTGGAGAAAGGGGAGTGATGCGGAATACGTCCCAGTTTCACCACGTCGCGCACGCGCATATTGGCCTCCGTCATCCCGTGCTGCTCAACAAAGGCCACCCGGCGCGCCAGCGCTTTTTTGGCGATAAAGCGGATATCGTTGCCATCCAGCGTGACCTGTCCTGCATGCGGACGCCGCAGGCCCGCCAGCACGCGCAGCAGCGACGATTTACCGGAGCCGTTTGGCCCCAGCAGGCCCACGGTCTCTCCGCGCGCTACGTTCAGCGAGACATCATTAACAATGACTTTCCTGCCCACTTTCCACGTAATGTTTTCAGCGCAAATACTCATGGTTTATTTCCTGAGCGGTAAATGATGATGGCGAAGAAAGGAACGCCGACCAGCGCAGTAACCACGCCTACCGGCAGGCTTTGCGGCGCAATCAGCAGGCGCGAGGCGATATCCGCCAGCACCATCAGAATCGCTCCCGCCAGCGCGCACGCGAGCAGCAGGGTGCGATGCAGCGGGCCGAAGAAAAAGCGCATCACGTGCGGCACAACCAGGCCGACAAAGCCGATCGAGCCGGCCATGCTGACAATGGTGGCGGTGATCAGTGCGGTAGTGGTAAACAGGATCAGGCGCACCCGCGGTACGGCGATACCCAGCGACGCGGCGGCATCATCACCAAAGGTAAACGCATCCAGCGCGCGCGCGTACCAGAGACAGATCGCCAGCCCCAGCAGCACCACAATCAGCACCAGCTGAAATTCCGGCCAGCGCACGCCGCTAAAACTGCCCAGTAACCAGAACATCACGTCACGCGCCTGCTGGGCGCTGGCTGACGTGCTGATGGTGTAGGCGGTCACGGCATTAAACAGCTGAGAGGCCGCGACGCCGGCGAGGATGGTGCGTTCATTGCCGCTGCGCGCGCCCTTAGTGAGAAAAGCGACAAACGCAAACGCGGCAAAGGCGCCGGCAAACGCCCCCGCCGAGAGCGAAACAGCGCCGGTGCCGAGACCCAGAATAACAATGGCCACCGCGCCGGTAGAGGCGCCCGCCGATACGCCCAGCACGTAAGGCTCCGCCAGCGCGTTTTTCAGCAGGCTCTGCAGCACCGCGCCGCAGATGGCGAGACCCGCGCCGCAGCAGGCGGCAACCAGCGCCCGGCTAAGCCGGAAGTCCCAGATCACGCTCTCATAAATTCGATTGAGCGGCTCTGCCGTCAGGCCCAGACGGTTGCTGAACGCGTAAAACACGCTTCTGAGCGGCACCGGGAGTTCGCCCACGCTGATCCCCAGCGCAATGACCAGGGTCAGAAGCAGCAGCGCCGCTGCTGTGGTCACGCTGAGCATCAGCGTCTGCCGCACGGCGGTAACAGCGGAGGGCATTAATTCAGCCCCAGCTTACGCAGCTGCTCTGCCACCTGCTCCGCGCCGTAGATGGTGCGGATAGTCGGGTTCATCGCCTGGCCATCCATGACCACGATATGCCCTTTTTTCACCGCATCCAGCTGGCTTACCGCCGGGTCGCTCTTAAGGAATTTAATCTTCTCTTCGGCGCTGTCCAGCGTCCAGCGGTTACGATCGAGGCTGGAGACAACAATCACATCCGGGTTGGCAGCAATAATGCTCTCCCAGCCCACGGTAGGCCACTCGGTCTCGGTAGTAATGGCGTTATGCCCGCCCAGCACGCTGGCAATGAAACCGGAAGCGCTGTTTTTGCCGCCCACATAGGCGTCTGCCGCAGGGGAGGAGCTGGAGAACCAGAAGACAAAAGAGAGGTTACGCTTGTTTTTACTGAAGGTTTCACGCAGTGCGGCTTCACGCTGTCTGAAATCCGCAATCAGCGCCTGACCGCGATCTTCCACATTGAAGATACGTGAGAAATCGTCAATCTCTTGATACAGATAAGTCATGTCCCACAATTTCTGACGACTGCCGTACATATCACCCGCGCCTTTTTTGGTGGCGCACATGCCGGGCGACATATAGCTGTTCAGCCCCAGCGTGGCAAAATCTTCACGCTTTGCGACCTTGCTTTCCGGACCGAGCAGCAGCGGCGCCTGCGCCGGTACAAAGTCCGGGTTTTGCGCCAGAATCGATTCCAGCGTCGGGATCTCCACGGTCAGCGTTTTGATTCCGGCGTTCTGCTTCGCCAGCTGCGGCAGCACTTTTGTCGGCCAGAAAGCGCTGGCAACAATCTTATCCTGCAGCCCGAGCAGCAGCAGGATCTCCGTGGTGTTCTGTCCCAGCGCAACCACGCGCTCCGGCGCCTTGGTAAACGTCTCTTTATAGCCACAGTTTTCGATGGTCAGCGGGTAGGGGGCAGCAGCGACTTGACTGGCGGCAGTAAACAGTAAAGCAAATGCACAAATGACGTTTTTCATCTAACCCTTTCTCGTTTAAAAGCGCTAATCCGTAAAGTTTATGCCCGCGATAATAATGATAATGAATTACATTATCAACGGTTGGCTATCGCCGGTGACTGCCTGACGGTAATGGCATAAGCCGCCATAAAAAAATCCACGCCGGAGCGTGGATTTGAAAGCAGTTGCTTAGCTTCGCGAGATTAACGGTGCTCCCGCGAACCAGCCGGGGTCATCAGACGTTGAACAGGAAGTTCATCACATCGCCATCTTTAACGATATACTCTTTGCCTTCGGAACGCATTTTTCCCGCTTCTTTGGCACCCTGCTCACCTTTATAGGTGATGAAGTCATCAAAGGCGATGGTCTGCGCGCGAATAAAACCTTTTTCAAAATCGGTGTGAATTTTACCGGCGGCCTGTGGGGCAGTGGCGCCTACCGGGATGGTCCAGGCGCGCACTTCTTTAACGCCAGCGGTGAAGTAAGTCTGCAGGTTCAGCAGCGCGTAACCGGCGCGGATCACGCGGTTCAGACCTGGCTCTTCCAGACCCAGCTCAGCCATAAACTCATCGCGCTCTTCATCATCCAGCTCAGCGATGTCAGATTCAACGGCAGCACACACCGGCACCACTACCGAGCCTTCTGCTTCAGCAATAGCGCGTACCTGGTCAAGGTACGGGTTGTTCTCAAAGCCATCTTCATTGACGTTGGCGATGTACATGGTGGGCTTCAGCGTCAGGAAGCTCAGGTAGCGAATAGCGGCTTTTTCATCAGCGTCCAGCTTCAGGGCACGCAGCATACCGGCGTTTTCCAGGTGTGGCAGGCACTTCTCCAGCGCAGCCAGCTCCGCTTTCGCGTCTTTATCACCGCCTTTGGCTTTTTTCTGGCAGCGCTGGATGGCGCGCTCACAGGTATCAAGGTCAGAAAGCGCCAGCTCAGTATTGATGATATCAATATCCTCCGCCGGGTTAACTTTGCCTGAGACGTGAATAATGTTCTCATTCTCAAAGCAGCGCACTACGTGACCAATCGCTTCAGTTTCACGGATGTTGGTCAGGAACTGGTTGCCGAGGCCTTCGCCTTTCGATGCGCCTTTTACCAGTCCGGCAATATCCACGAACTCCATGGTGGTAGGCACCACGCGCTGGGGTTTAACAATCTCGCTCAGCTGATCGAGGCGCAGATCGGGCATCGGTACTACGCCAGTGTTTGGCTCGATGGTGCAGAACGGAAAGTTCGCTGCTTCGATACCCGCTTTGGTCAGCGCGTTAAACAGGGTAGATTTACCAACGTTTGGCAGGCCCACGATACCGCATTTAAATCCCATGATCTGATTACCTTTCTCACTGAGGGTGGCACACCGCCGGGCGGTACGCCTGATTCAAAAAATTTCGCGCATTATACACAGAATTGCCCGGCGCGGCGCGGGAATTGCCTTAGCCCGCTTTGAAAGCGTGCAGACGATTCATCGCTTTAATCTTATCCTCTTTCAGCCACAGCTCCGTGCAGCGCACCGCTTCATCAACCGCGTCATCAATCAGCTTCTGCTCGCTGGCCGGCGGTTTCCCCAGCACAAATCCGGTCACCTTGTTGCGATCGCCAGGATGACCGATGCCTACGCGTAAACGGTGAAAATTATTGTTGTTACCCAGCTTGCTGATAATGTCTTTCAGGCCGTTATGCCCGCCGTGCCCGCCGCCCTGTTTAAATTTGGCAACGCCCGGCGGCAGATCCATCTCATCATGCGCCACCAGAATCTCTTCAGGCGTAATGCGGTAAAACGTGGCCATTGCCGCCACCGCTTTACCACTGAGATTCATATAGGTGGTCGGCACCAGCAGCCGCACATCATTCCCGGCCAGAGCCAGGCGCGCCGTATAGCCAAAGAATTTAGGCTCCTCTTTTAGCGCCTGATTATGGCGGCTGGCCAGCAGATCCAGATACCACGCGCCGGCGTTATGACGCGTCGCCGCATATTCGGCACCGGGATTTGCCAGTCCCACAATCAGTTTAATGCTGCTCACAATAGTTATCCTGTTCTCCTGCAGAAAGGTGGCTAGTTTACTGTCTGCTGAGAGGGATGACAAAGATTGTCAGGCAAAAGTAGTGTCAGAGTGTGATTAGTCAATTTCTATATAAAACAAGATGCTGCAGGTAAATTTTTGTCATTTGCACATTGTGTTGTGTGATCCTGGGCGCAAAATGTCCCGCTATCATTGCCTAAATTTATGACAGGTTAACGTTATGTGCGGTTTTTTACTTTGCTCATAAGGATGGAGGTGATTCATGAAACGTCATCAATGCCGCGTTATAGGCAATAGCCTGATGTGTCTGGGACTGCTGACCATGGTTGCAGGCGTCGCCTCATCCGTAGTCAATCAGCTGCCGTCAGTGAATATGCCGCCTCTGCTGGCCAGCGGAGCCATGTTTGGCATATTTATCGGGGCACTGTTGTGGCTGGCGGGCGCCCGCGTCAGTGGTCGCGAGAAGATTGAAGATCGTTACTACTGGCATCGTCACCATGGCGACGTCCGCTGTCGTCGTAACCATACGCCACATTAAATCGCCATTTCAGTAATTGGCTGTGGCCGGGCAACGTAGCATTCTGTCCGGTTGCGGCCGTGGGCTTTCGCGCGATAGAGCGCTTCATCAGCCAGCGCCAGCAGCGCCGGAAACTGACTGACGGTCGGATCGGCCGGCGCATAGCCAATGCTGACGGTATAACCGATGCCGGCCGGCTGCGACCGCTGCGTTGCCACGCGAATAGCTTCGCACACGCGCTGCACCTGTGCACTGTCGCCTGTCACCAGCGCGGCAAACTCCTCGCCGCCGAGCCGGGCGAAATAGCTTTCTGCCGGCATTTGCGCCTCAGCTATCTGACAAAAGTCGATTAACACCCGGTCACCCTGCAGGTGGCCGTAGCGGTCGTTAATACTCTTAAAATGGTCAAGATCGAACAGCACCGCGCTAAACCCGGCGGCAGAGGAGACTCTGGCCCGCCGCCGCAGCACATTATCCGCCTGCTCAAACAGCGCGCGCCGGTTCCATGTGCCGGTCAGCGGATCGCGCAGTGACGCCAGCCTGTGCGCCACCTGCGACCGTTCATTCACCATCGCCAGCAGGGTAAAGGTCAGGCCAATCACAAACAGAATCGACTCAAGGATCACGTAAATCGAGAAACCCGAGCCGCCAATGGCGCCCGGCAGGCGGCTGGCGACGGCGTCATCGAGGAAAATTCGCGCGAGATGAAAGCCGAGATGGATCCACAGCAGCGTCTGCGCAGGCCAGAACGTCACTTTCAGCATGCTGCGCGCGCGCCACAGCAGAGTGATAAACGCTGCGGTGTAGAGTATGCAGAGCAGGCAGAGCACCAGCACCCGCAGTGGCTGACTGTGATAGAAAGCGGGCAGCAGGCAAAGCAGCGCCCAGAGCAGCGCGCCACCGGGCCACAGCAGGCCAGCGGGTCGTTTACAGAAAGTACGAAATGCGCACAGCAGCGTACCGTAAGCCAGCATAACTATGACATTGCCCAGCGCAACCGGAAGAAACTGCAGGCCGGCACTGCGCAGGCTGCTGAGAAACACCGCGCACAGCGTCAGTATCAGGGTCAGCGTGGTAAAGCCCAGCACGCGATCGTACTGAGCGCCGACCCAGGCAAATATCATAATGATGCTCAGAAACCCCAGCACATAAAGCTCGCAAACAAACAGCGTATAAATATCGAGCGTCATGGCAGTGGGCGTTCCCGGAAAAAAGTGGAGCTGAAAATAGCACTATTTCCGGGGCTGCTGAAGTGCCGGACAGCGCGAAAGTGAAAAAGAGCAGAAGGCAGGGGAAATAGTGCACAGACTGAAAATTTATCGGGCGAAGCGCGCGGGAAAAAGCAGCTTCAGCAAGGCAGGAGGAAGCGGATAAGCATAAAAAACCGGGCGCGAGGCCCGGTTAAGCGTGAACAATTAATGTTCAAACATAGCAGAGATAGATTCTTCGTTACTGATACGACGAATAGCTTCAGCCAGCATGCCGGAAAGCGTCAGCGTGCGCACGTTTGGCAGCGCTTTCATCTCTTCCGAGAGCGGGATGGTATCGCAAACAATCACTTCATCAATCACGGACTTGCGCAGGTTTTCAACCGCGTTGCCTGAGAAGATAGGGTGGGTGGCATACGCGAATACGCGCTTGGCACCACGCTCTTTCAGTGCTTCAGCCGCTTTGCACAGCGTACCGCCGGTGTCGATCATATCGTCGACCAGCACGCAGTCACGGCCTGCGACATCACCAATAATATGCATAACCTGAGAAACATTTGCGCGCGGGCGACGTTTGTCGATGATAGCCATATCCGTGTCATTAAGCAGTTTGGCAATTGCGCGGGCGCGCACCACACCACCAATATCCGGGGAAACCACGATAGGGTTTTCCAGGCCAAGCTGCAGCATATCTTCCAGCAGAATCGGGCTGCCGAAGACGTTGTCTACCGGCACATCAAAGAAGCCCTGAATCTGTTCGGCATGCAGATCAACGGTCAGCACGCGATCCACGCCGACGCTGGAGAGGAAGTCAGCCACCACTTTAGCGGTGATCGGTACACGCGCTGAGCGCACGCGGCGATCCTGACGGGCATAACCGAAATAGGGGATAACAGCGGTAATTCGACCAGCAGAAGCCCGACGCAGCGCGTCGACCATCACAACCAGCTCCATCAGATTATCGTTGGTGGGGGCACAGGTGGACTGGATGATGAAAATATCGCCACCGCGTACATTTTCGTTAATCTGTACACTTACTTCGCCGTCGCTGAAACGACCGACAGCGGCGTCTCCGAGGCTGGTGTAAAGGCGGTTGGCAATACGTTGTGCTAGTTCCGGGGTGGCGTTACCAGCAAATAGCTTCATATCAGGCACGAGAAGAACCTCAGGCTTGGACGTCCAGAGAATGAACCGCTCAAACATAACCGGCGAATATGTTTGAGCCTGTTCATACGGTGTGTTAATGCGCAACGTGCCGTATCTGGAACGGGTAATACGGTCACGTAAACGCTTAAAGCCCGGAAAGGGTTTGCTGCAACGGCGAGAGGTTAAGCCCGCGCGCCACAAATCCGCGAATCCATTTCGGGGCAAGCTCCAGCACCTGACGAGCGTCGGACTCGGTGTCAAATTCAGCAAACACGCAAGCGCCGGTCCCGGTCAGGCGCGACGGCGCGTATTCTAGCAGCCAGGAAAGCAGCGCATCAACCTCACGAAAACGTTTTCTTGCCACAGCTTCACAATCATTGTGAAAAGGCAGGCTCAACAGTTCATCTAATGTGCGTATCGGTGAATTGCGCGTCAGATCGGGATCGCGGAAGATATCGGGCGTGGCGATACTCACGCCCGGATGCGCCACCAGATACCACTTTTCTGGCGGCGAGGCGGGCTGCAGCAGCTCCCCGACGCCTTCGGCAAACGCAGCGTGGCCGCGCACAAACACCGGCACATCGGCACCCAGCGTGACGCCAAGCGCAGCCAGTTCATCTGTGCTCAGCCTGCACTGCCACAGGTGGTTCAGCGCCACCAGCACCGTGGCGGCATCCGAGGAGCCGCCGCCCAGCCCGCCGCCCATCGGCAGTTTTTTTTCCAGCGCAATCTGCGCGCCCGCGCGATCGTCAAGCGTGCCTTTTGCCACCGCCGCCTGCTTCAGCGCCCGCGCCGCGCTTATAATCAGGTTGTCAGCGTCCGCCACGCCGGCCAGCGGCGTCAGCAGGCTGATGCGCCCGCTGCGGTCCGGCGTCATCTCCAGCGTATCGCCGGCATCAAGAAACTGAAACAGCGTTTGCAGATTGTGGTAGCCGTCAGCGCGCTGGCCGGTAATGTAGAGAAACAGATTAAGTTTTGCCGGAGCGGGCCAGGTGGTCATCATTGCAGGGTCCAGCTATCCATACGCAGTTTGATACGCTGGTCACCTTCGGTCAGCTCCAGATTAGCGGGCAGAGAGGGCGTGACTTTCGTGTCGTAGTCGCCGATAGCGACGTGCCACTGCTGGCCGTTGCGGCTGTAGCTCAGGCTTTTCAGCTGGTAGCTATTATTGAGCTGATAATCGGTGGCATCGCCCGGCAGACCCATCATCCACTGCCGCAGGTTGGCCAGCGGAATATCCATGCCCGTGAGCTGCGAAATCATTTTCTCAGCATCGTTGCTGGTGTAGCGCTTGCCCTTGTTGTCAACAATCTGCACCACGGAGCCCTGCGCATCCAGCTGCAGTTCGGTGCTGCCCAGCGGGTTGGTCAGCAGCAGACGATAGCGGTCAGGGGCGCTCTGCTGCCAGTTGAAGCGGGCGTAGACCTTCTGTTTATCGGACAGATAAGCAAAGGCGCCGCGCGTCTGATAATGGCTGATACCGGCTACCTGCTGCTGGTGCTGTTGCCACTGCGGTGCGGTGGTAGCGGGCCCCGCGCCCTGCTGCGGTTTGTTGATGCTGCAGGCCGCCAGCAGAACGCTGGCAAGGGGTAAAAGGCGCAACAGTTTGCGCGTGGGCAATGGCATCACGTGGTCATCTCCTCAGACACGTTTTTAATTCGTAACCGATAACGCTAACTGCCCGCCTTAGAACCGTCAATGCCAGCCAGCGGAAAATTGCGCACGATCAGTTTAATCTTATCACTGTCATAGTCTTTGTATGGCTTTCCATGATCTGCCGCATCTTGTAGAATGCGCTTCACAAAACCAGACAATCAATGGGACTTCCCAGCCGCAATCACATGACGCTCCTGGCACTCGGAATCAATCACAAAACTGCTCCTGTCGCTCTGCGTGAACGCGTGTCGTTTACGCCGGACACGCTTGACCAGGCGCTAAACAGCCTGCTGTCGCAGCCAATGGTACAGAGCGGAGTGGTACTCTCTACCTGTAACCGCACCGAACTCTACCTCAGTGTAGAGCAGCAGGCGGATTTGCAGGAGAAGCTGGTACGCTGGCTATGTGATTATCATAATTTGCCGGAAGCGGACGTGCGCAACAGCCTTTACTGGCATCAGGATAACGCTGCGGTCAGCCATCTGATGCGCGTAGCCAGCGGCCTCGATTCGCTGGTACTGGGTGAGCCGCAAATCCTCGGCCAGGTGAAAAAGGCGCATGCTGACTCCTCACGCGACCGGGCGCTGACCAGCGAGCTGGAGCGTATGTTCCAGAAAACCTTCTCCGTGGCCAAGCGCGTGCGGACCGAAACCGAAATCGGCGCCAGCGCGGTCTCTGTTGCGTTTGCCGCCTGCTCGCTGGCGCGGCAGATATTTGAGTCGCTCAGCACCGTTAATGTGCTGCTGGTCGGGGCGGGCGAAACCATTGAGCTGGTCGCACGCCATTTGCGCGAGCACAGCGTAAAAAAACTGATGATCGCGAACCGCACCCGCGAACGTGCTCAGCTGCTGGCTGACGAGGTGGGTGCCGAGGTGATCAACCTCGCTGAGATTGAAACCCGTCTTTCTGAAGCTGATATCATTATCTCCTCTACCGCCAGCCAGCTGCCAATTATTGGTAAAGGCATGGTGGAGCGTGCGCTGAAAGCGCGACGTAATCAGCCGATGCTGCTGGTGGATATCGCCGTACCGCGCGACGTTGAGCCTGAAGTGGGCAAGCTGCCCAACGCCTACCTCTACAGCGTCGACGATCTGCAGGCGATCATTGAGCAGAATATGGCGCAGCGTAAAGCGGCAGCCCTGCAGGCGGAAAGCATTGTCGTGCAGGAGAGCGGAGAGTTTATGGCGTGGCTGCGCGCGCAAAGCGCCGGCGAATCGATCCGTGAATACCGCATGCAGGCAGAGCAGGTGCGCGCTGAACTGCAGGAGCGCGCGCTGGCTGCGCTGCGGCAGGGAGCAGACGCAGAAAAAGTGCTGCAGGAGCTGGCACATAAACTCACCAACCGCCTGATCCATGCGCCAACCAAATCACTTCAGCAGGCCGCCCGCGATGGCGATGGCGAACGCCTGCAGATCTTACGCGACAGCCTCGGTTTAGAGTAATCTCCGCTGTCACGACCTATCACCGGGATACCTACAATTAGATGAAAAGCTCGATTATTGCCAAGCTGGAAGCGTTACAGGAACGCCATGAAGAAGTGGAAGCGTTACTGGGCGATGCCGGCGTGATTGGCAATCAGGAACGTTTCCGCGCGCTGTCACGCGAATATGCCCAGCTGAGCGATGTGACCCGCTGCTTCCGCGACTGGCAGCAGGTGCAGGATGATGTGGATACCGCTGAAATGCTGCTTGAGGACCCGGAAATGCGCGAAATGGCGCAGGACGAACTCAGACTGGCGCGCGACAAACGCGAGGTGCTGGAGCAGCAGCTGCAGGTGCTGCTGCTGCCGAAAGATCCGGATGACGAACGCCCCTGCTTTATTGAGGTGCGTGCCGGAACCGGCGGCGACGAAGCGGCGATTTTTGCCGGCGATCTGTTCCGGATGTACAGCCGTTACGCTGAAGGGCGGCGCTGGCAGGTAGAGATCATGAGCGCCAATGAAGGCGAGCATGGCGGCTATAAAGAGGTGATCGCGCGGGTGACGGGCGAGGGCGCTTACGGGCGGATGAAGTTTGAGTCGGGTGGTCATCGCGTTCAGCGCGTGCCGGAAACTGAATCGCAGGGGCGTATCCACACCTCGGCCTGTACCGTAGCCGTTATGCCGGAGCTGCCGGAAGCGGAACTGCCGGACATTAATCCGTCCGATCTGAAAATCGATACCTTCCGCTCCTCAGGTGCGGGCGGACAGCACGTCAATACCACCGACTCCGCTATCCGCATCACCCACCTGCCTACCGGCATTGTGGTTGAGTGTCAGGATGAGCGTTCACAGCATAAAAACAAAGCCAAAGCGCTGGCGGTGCTGGGTGCGCGTATTCACGCGGCTGAGATGGCAAAACGCCATGCGGCTGAGGCATCAACCCGGCGCAACCTGCTTGGCAGCGGCGATCGCTCCGACCGTATCCGCACCTATAATTTCCCGCAGGGACGCGTGACCGATCACCGCATTAACCTCACGCTTTACCGGCTGGATGAAACCATGGAAGGCAAGCTGGATACGCTGATCGAGCCGATCGTTCAGGAGTATCAGGCCGATCAGCTCGCCGCGCTGGCCGGACAGGATTGATGGAGATCCGCCGCTGGCGTCAGCTGGCTATGACGGCGCTGAGCGGAGGCGAAAGTCCGAAGCGGGACGCCGAGATCCTGCTCAGCTTTGTGACCGGCAAAACGCGCAGCTGGCTGCTGGCCTTTGATGAGCACCCGCTGAGCGACGCACAGCTGGCACAGCTGGAGCAGCTGCTGGCGCGCCGTCAGCGGGGTGAACCGATCGCTCACCTGACGGGCGAGCGGGAGTTCTGGTCGCTGCCGCTGCGCGTCAGTGACGCCACGCTGATCCCGCGTCCGGATACTGAAGTGCTGGTGGAACAGGCGCTGCTGCGTCTGCCTGCGGGACCCTGTCACGTGCTTGATCTGGGCACCGGCACCGGTGCTATTGCGCTGGCGCTCGCCAGTGAACGACCTGACACGCAGATCACCGGCTGCGATCGCATTCCCGCTGCCGTTGCGCTGGCGCAGGAGAATGCGGCACGGCTGGGTCTCACCAACGCCCGCTTTCAGCTCAGCCACTGGTTTGACAGTCTGCCTGCGACCCGTTATCACCTCATCGCCAGCAACCCACCTTATATCGACATGGACGATGCGCATCTGCTGCAGGGCGACGTGCGTTTTGAGCCGCGCAGCGCGCTGGTAGCCGATGACGCCGGACTGGCTGATATTCGTTTTATCATTCACAGCGCCCCGGCGTGGCTGCAGCCGCAGGGCTGGCTGCTGCTGGAACATGGCTGGCAGCAGGATGCCGACGTGCGCACCCTGATGCTTGAGCAGGGCTATCAGCAGGTTACCACTCTCAACGACTACGGCGGCAATCCGCGCGTGACGCTTGGGCAATATGCATAAAGGGGCACTGGATGGCCAGCTGGTATCTGCAGATTAAGCAGTTTCATATTTTTATCGTGATAGTCAGCGTCAGCCTGTTTCTGCTGCGCTTTTACTGGCTGACGACCGCTTCAGGCTTGCTGCAGCAGCGCTGGGTGCGGATTGTGCCGCACCTGTGCGACACGTTTTTGCTGCTGAGCGGCGCGCTGCTGGTGATAATTACTCACTTTTATCCTTTCACACCACAAGGAAGCTGGCTGACGGAGAAGCTGTTAGCGGTTATTATCTACGTCGCCTTGGGTTTTGTGGCACTGAGTCGTCGTCCGCGGAAGCTGAGCACGCGCTGGATCGCCTGCCTGCTTGCGCTGGTTGCTCTGCTGTTTGCAGGCAAACTGGCGATGACCAAAATGCCGATTTTGGGGATAGTATGACCTCATCAGTAGAATTTGATTTTAATGAATCACCGTTAAGTGAAGCGGTTATCGGTGCAACCTGCGCCATCCGCGACGATTTTTCCGCGCCTTCGGTTCAGCAGCAGCTGTCAAAGCTGGTGGAAGAAGCGCGCGACTATATCAGCAGCGCCACAGATGCCGATCTGCGGCTGGAAAAGCTGCTGGAGCTGTTCTATCGCGAATGGGGCTTTGGCGGCGCCAGCGGTGTCTACAACCTTTCAGATGCGCTCTGGATTGATAAAGTGCTGAAAAGCCGTCAGGGCACGGCGGTGTCGCTCGGCGTGATACTGCTGCATATCGCCGAGCAGCTGGAGCTGCCGCTGATGCCGGTGATTTTTCCGACTCAGCTGATTCTGCGCGCAGACTGGCTGGATGGCGAAATGTGGCTGATCAATCCGTTTAACGGTGAAACGCTCGATACCCATACGCTTGAGGTCTGGCTGAAGGGCAATATCAGCCCCACGGCCAAACTCTATACCGACGATCTGGATGAAGCCAAAACGCTCAGCGTAATGCGGAAAATGCTCGACACGCTGAAAGCGGCGCTGATGGAAGAGAAGCAGATGGAGCTGGCGCTGAATGTCAGTAAAGTACTGCTGGAGATCGATCCTGACGACCCCTATGAAATCCGCGATCGCGGTCTCATCTACGCCCAGCTGGAGTGCGAGCATATTGCGCTCACTGACTTAACCTATTTTGTTGAGCAGTGCCCGGAAGATCCGGTGAGTGAAATGATTAAAGTACAGATCCACGCAATCGAACAGAAACAGGTCACGCTACACTAAGCGTTGCCGGCATAAGGAAAGGTCATGACAGAGAAAGTAGTTAAAATTGGCGATATCGATGTCGCAAACGATCTGCCGTTTGTGCTGTTTGGCGGCATGAACGTACTGGAATCACGCGAGCTGGCGATGCGCATCTGTGAGCACTACGTGACGGTTACCGACAAGCTGGGTATCCCTTACGTTTTCAAAGCCTCTTTTGACAAGGCAAACCGCTCCTCGATTAAATCGTATCGCGGTCCGGGTCTGGACGAGGGGATGAAGATTTTTCAGGAGCTGAAGCAGACGTTCGGCGTGAAAATCATCACCGACGTCCATGAATCCTGGCAGGCGCAGCCGGTTGCCGATGTGGTTGATGTTATTCAGCTGCCAGCGTTTCTGGCACGCCAGACGGACCTGGTAGAGGCGATGGCAAAAACCGGCGCGGTAATTAACGTTAAAAAACCGCAGTTTGTCAGCCCGGGCCAGATGGGCAATATCGTGGATAAGTTTGCGGAAGGCGGTAACGATAAAGTTATCCTGTGCGATCGCGGCAGCAACTTCGGTTATGACAACCTGGTTGTGGATATGCTGGGCTTTAACGTGATGAAGAAAGTCACTAACAACAGCCCGGTCATTTTCGACGTGACGCATGCGCTGCAGACGCGCGATCCGTTTGGTGCCGCATCGGGCGGTCGCCGTGCTCAGGTTGCCGAGCTGGCGCGTGCCGGTATGGCCGTGGGTATTGCCGGCCTCTTCATCGAAGCCCATCCGGAGCCAAACAGCGCAAAATGCGACGGTCCTTCCGCGCTGCCGCTGGATAAACTGGAGCCGTTCCTGGCGCAGATGAAAGCGATTGACGATCTGGTCAAGAGCTTCCCGGTGCTGGACACCAGCAGCTGACAGCCTCTGGCAAATAAAAAGGCACCCGTAAGGGTGCCTTTTTTGTTTTCGCGGTGTATCCGGTCAGAGCATTATTGTCAGCAGATAACCGGCGAACAGCGCCAGATGTGCCGCACCGTTAAGCACATTCGTTCGGCCGGTTGAAAACGAAATATGGCACAGGATCAGAACGGCGATGAGCATGACCATATGCGGTGGCTCCAGGCCAAAAATCAGCGTCTGACCCGTCAGCGTGGCGATGATACTGACCGCGGGCACGGTAAGTGAGATTGTCGCCAGCACGGAGCCGAAAAACAGGTTCATGGCGCGCTGCACCTGGTTGGTCAGTACCGCCCGGATGGCACCCAGCCCTTCCGGTGAAAGGATCAGCAGCGCGACGAGGAAGCCGGTAAACTGTTCCGGAGCGTTAAGCTCTGTGAGCAGCAGCTCAAGCGGGTTAGCGTTCATTTTAGTCACGCTGATAACCGCAATCAGATGGACGATCAGCCAGATTGTATGCCACAGCGAGCTGTGTGCTGAAGGCTTACCGTGATGCGGATCGTCCCCCTCATCCTCATGCTCATAGACAAACAGGCTCTGGTGCGTTTTGGTTTGAATCAGCAGGAAAACGCCATACATCGCCGCAGAGATAGCCGCGATAATCAGCGCCTGTGCGGTGGTGAAATTGCCGCCCGGCAGGGCGTTCGGGAATACCAGTACCAGAATGGCAAGCGGGAAGATGGCAATCATATACTGTTTGACGCCGGCCAGATTGACGTACTGAGTAGCGAATTTTCTGCCTCCCAGCAGCAGCGCGCAGCCTACCAGCCCGGATGTGACGATCATAATGATGGAATAGAGTGTGTCGCGCATCAGTGCCGGTGCGGCGTCGCCCGTTGCCATCAGCGCAGAGATCAGGCTTACCTCCAGAATCACCACGGAGAGGCTGAGGATCAGCGAGCCGTAAGGTTCGCCCAGCCGGTGAGCCAGCACGTCAGCATGGCGCACAACGCTGAAAGCGCTGCTCAGAATAGCCACCAGTGCCAGCAGGTTGATACCGATAACCGGCAGAAGCGCTGTCTGATCGCCAAAAAAGGTCAGCACCGTCAGCGCAGCAACGGGAAGAATCAGCGAAAACTCGCTGTGTCGTGTTTTCTCATGTCCAGGCATTCACCATCCCCATTAGCAAAATGTTTAAAAACCGGCGTCATTGCCTGTTAACTATACGCATTAATTACACTGGCGCAGTGTAGCTTTTCATCACTCGCTGAACAGTTTTTTTACGCGACTTTACTTTTTTCACTTTATTGCTCCTGGTGGCTTAAACAGGAAGTTATTGTCATATTTATATTTCAATTCAGCTAAATATAAACTGCGGGTAAGCAGACAGAGCACAGAAAATGTTGTTTAACGGCTGCAATGACAGGCTTTTTTTTGCCTTATGCAGGCCACTTAAGCTATGAGCGGCAAAAGAAAGCATTTGCATTTTAGCTAAGCTGTTCCAGACTTTAAGTGATACCTGATACCGGAGGAGCTATGCCTTATTCATCAACCAGCGAACTGCCGGACAGCGTGCGTCATGTGCTGCCGGCTCATGCACAAACCATTTACCAGAACGCGTTTAACAGCGCCTGGGATCAGTACAAGGATAAAGAGGATCGGCGGGGCGACGCATCACGGGAAGAGGTCGCACACAAGGTCGCCTGGGCGGCAGTAAAGCATGACTACGTGAAAGGTGACGACGACAAGTGGCATCCGAAAAAGTAGTTGCTGCTGCGGGCCTGAAGAGCCCGCATCATCCCCGGTTTTAATCCTCTCATTATTTTTTCCCGCCCGCCGATACTCTGAAACAGTTCTTTATGTGAAAAGCGTCAGGACAATCTTGAAACCGCAGCAATGAATGCATTACTGTTTCTGACTGTGCCGACGCGCGTCGTTTTCAGGATACCGGTTCGGGATCCAGGCGTGCGGGATGCCAGGGCAGTAGAGGAGATCGCAGTGTTAACCCGGGAATTCTTACTTAAAGCCGATTGCAAAACATCCTTTGGTGATATCGATGAAGCACTGCTGTGGAGCTGTGAAAAGCGCGCCGCTTCGCTTTCTGCCACGCTCGCCTGTCGGCCCGATCAAAGTCCGGTGTGGATCTTTGGTTATGGTTCGCTGATGTGGAACCCGGTGTTTGACGCGGAGGAGGTGGCTTCGGGGCGCCTGGAAGGGTGGCATCGTGCGTTCTGTCTGCGGCTCACCGCCGGACGGGGCACCGAGGCCGCACCCGGACGCATGCTGGCGCTGAAAGAGGGCGGCAGCACCAGCGGCCTGGCCTTTCGTCTGCCGGAGGCGCGCCTGCATGAAGAACTGGAGCTGCTCTGGAAGCGCGAGATGATCACCGGCTGCTATCTGCCCACCTGGTGTGAGCTGCAGCTGGAGGATGGACGCCGCGTTACCGCGCTGGTGTTCATCATGGATCCGCGTCATCCGCTATATGAGGATGACTCCTGCCGCAGTACCATTGCACCCCTGATTGCGCAGGCGAGCGGGCCGCTCGGAACCAATGCGCAGTATCTTTTCTCGCTTGAGCAGGAGCTGGTCAGACGCGGCATGCAGGAAGCCGCGCTGACGCGTCTTGCCGCTGAGGTAAGAGCGCTGCAGCAGCGCAGCGCACCTCAGGCTTAATTACCGGGGTTAATGAGCCAGGTACCAGGCTGCTTAATCGTCAGGGCCTGGCTGCGCACCTGGTCGCCATGCCGCACCTCAAGACGATAGCTGCCGGCAGCGAGATTGAGTGACGCAAAACCGCTGCTGGCGGCTTTCACATCCTGCACTTCACCATTCAGCACGACGCTTTCGCCTGAATGCAGCTGCAGATAGATGGTGGCAATGGCAGGCGTACTGGCCGCCGCCGCCGGTACCTTCGTTGCTGCCGGCGCAGCGGCTTCCGGCGCGGCTGCGACAGGCGGCGTCTCACTGTGACGCACCGTCTGCCACACGACCAGACCCACAGCCAGCAGCGCCACAGCAGCCAGCGCCACTATACCCGGCGAGACGCGCCGGCCTGCTGCACTGCCAGCGATCGGCTCAGCGGCGGCGGCGGCGGGATTCACCGCCACCAGCGGAGGTTCCGGTTCAGCGGCGGTCTCCGGCAGCCCGGCGGGCAGGGCAACAACCGGCAGCGGCGTGCTGAGCGCTTCGGCATCGCTCACCGGCAGATCGATAAGCTGCGCAAAGGCGTCGATGGTCTGCGGACGATCCTGAGGCTTCATCGCCAGCGCACAGTCGATGGCGTGCAGCAGCGGCAGGGAATAGCCTTCAGGCCGGGTGACGGCAAGCGGCTGGTAATTATCCTCAATGCAGCGCACTACGCTGACCGGCGGCGCATGGCCGGTAATCAGCGTGTGTAATACCGCCCCCAGCGCGTAGATATCGGTCCACGGACCCTGTTCAACCTCACCCTCTTCGCTATATTGCTCGATCGGCGCAAAGCCCGGCTTCAGCATGATTTCAGTTTCATCTGACAGATTGCCGATCTCTTTACGCGCTGAACCAAAATCGAGCAGTACCGGCAGCTGGTTATCCTGAATCTGAATATTATCCAGCGAGATGTCGCGATGCAGATAGCCGGCAGTATGAATGGTGTTGATGGCACCAAACAGCGGCGGAAGCAGGCGACGGATCCAGGCTTCATCAACGGCGTCAGACTGGCTCGCCTGCCACGCTTTCAGCGTCATACCGCTATAGAACAGCGTGCCCATATAGGCGGTGCCGTTCTCTTCCCAGAAGCGCAGCACGTGCAGCAGCCCCGGATGATTAAAGCGTGCCAGCAGGCGTGCTTCCTGAATAAAGCTGTTGCGGCCCGCGTTGAACAGTTTCTGAAAGCGCTCACCGCGCAGTTCAAGCGACATGTCGGCAGCGCGCACGGCCAGCGACTGCGGCATATACTCCTTGATGGCGATAAACCGTTCCAGCTGGTGATCCCAGGCGCGGTAGACGATGCCAAAGCCGCCCCCGCCCACGACGTCCCTGATTTCAAACTCGTTAAACCGGTAGCCCGCAGGCAGGGCATTAGGGATATGATTTTCGTTTGCCGACATAGTGAGTTCTCTGAACACATCCTGTAGTGCCTGTTGCCGCGGGGCAGCAGGCAGCGATCGCTGATTAATTAATGTTACGCCAGGCACCGATAGCCGGATCGGCGAGATCCGCATGCAGGGTGTCAATCAGTAACACTGTCACTTTTTGCTGTGGCATAAACTGCGGCGACCAGATGCCGCGTAAACGATCGACCTGCGTTTTCACCGTGCTGCTGTCACTGCCAGCTTTTTTATCCATCTGAATCAGCAGGGTACCGCCAAAGCGCCAGACATGCTCCCGCGCATCAAACGGCAACACCAGCCAGCTCCCGGCAGCGTCCGGCCGGGTCACAATCATTCGCTGTTTATTGACTGCGACAATTTCCAGCGGTTTGCTGCCGGTCGCGAGGCTGGCGACCGGATACCCCTGATAAAAGGTCACCGGCAGCGTTGCAGGTTCACCTTTACTCAGCAGCGTTATGCTGGCTGCGCCTTCCAGCCAGCCTTCCGTTGAGCAGCGCTGCGCCGGCGCATCAGGAATAAACAGCGAAGCACCTTTGTCGTCCCACCAGGTGCGGAAATGACAGCCGCCCGGCAGCGCAAAGTGCTGCAGCGGCGTGTTGTCCGCCGGACGGGAGAGATCCAGCGGTGCGGCGGTGGTGGCGCTGGCGCTGGCGGTTGCATCATTCAGGATAATCGGGCGCCAGTTCTGCAGTTTTGCTGCGCTGCCGTTAGCCAGCACGCTGCCTTCTTTGGTCATCATCTGCCACGGCAGCTCGTCAAGGCTGCCGCACTGGTTCGCCAGCAGCGTGCCTACCCGGGGCAGGAAGCTGGTGAGAATGCGCGTGTCGCTGCTTTTACCGGAGACAATACGTAACGGCAGCGTCTCTTTGCACCAGTCGTCGGGCGCTTTACTGGCAACATTGTCGATCCAGACCTCGAGCGCCAGGCTGGGCGAATAGACCACACGATAATCTTCTGCCTGTGCATTCTGGGCCAGCAGCAGGGCGGCAATGCCCGACAACCACACTTTCATAGGGATCCTTGCAAATCAATAGTGAGGCGGCACAAAGCGCGCCGCATCAGCCTGAGAATAGAGCAGCGTGGCATCCTGCGGTTCGCCAATCCAGATTGCCAGCGCGCTCAGGTTGTCCCGCTTGTCGCTGCGATTGACCGCCTGTTCCATCAGCGTCAGCCACTCTTCACAGGCGTTAACCATGCGTAACGCCTGTTCCATCTCCTGCGTGGTCAGGTTGAGCCAGAAGCCATCCGTGCAGACCAGAAACGCATCGCCGTCCTGGAGGTCAATCGCGCTGCTGAAGGTCACCGGGCGTACCGGCTCAGTGCCGAGGGCATTATAAAGTAAATTACTGTTAATGCCGGAATTTTCATAGCCTGCCTCTTGCAGATGTTGGGCCAGACTATGGTCCCGGGTTACCTCACATAGCGTACCATGACGAAAGTGATAAACCCGGCTATCACCGGCGTGCGCCCACCATGCACGCTGTTTTTCACGGTCAATAAACAGAGCCGCGAGCGTGGTGCTCATGCGGGAAAATTTCGGATTCTTCCCCTGCTCAGCCGCCAGCGTTTGCTGACAAAGAGTGATAGCCGCCTGGGTAGTGGCAGGCGTAAAGCTGCGGCTGTTTTGCACCGCGCTGAGGAGCGTATCGCGCACCAGCTGCGCTGCGTAGTCGCCACCGGGTAATCCGGCTACGCCATCACACACCAGAAAGCAGGCGCGCTCGTCGTCGAGTTGCGCACCGGTGCGATCCTGATTTTCGTCACGCCGGCCCTGCTGACAGCGGCTGGCAAACATCATTTTCATGTCTCATCCGTCCGCGTCTGTGAATCTTTATACTGATTAACTTCCATGTCATACGCGTTGAGAAACGCTTCGCCAAACAGCGTATGGAAGTCATCTTCAATCTCGCCGGCAGTGCGCTGATAGTGTCGCGTAAAGGCGTCCCACAGGGCGGCCTTGCGCCCGCTGCTGAAGGCGATTTTAGGCAGAGCGCCATCCTCGCGCGCGCGATCTTCCAGCCGCTGCGGATTAAACGATTGCAACATGGCAGCAATGATCGCCCGGATACCGGCGATCATGCCCAGCTGATGCGCCTGCAAATCTACCAGCGCATCGCGCACTGCGGCTTCAGGCGGCATAAAACCCGGCATCTGGCTCTGATACATCTGCATCAGCACGGTTTTGCCGGAAGGCAGGATCTTAAACGGATTGTTGGCTTCGTTCAGAATCATGGTCATATCCGCTTTCACGCCGCGCTTAAGAATTGAACGCGAGGAGAGCAGGGCAACGGTTCCCTGAGAAAACAGGCTGAGCATACGACCGGTAACGCGCATCTGCTCTTCACCGAGCGATGTCTGATGACCATTATTGAGTCCCATTCCCTCCAGCAGAGCGGCGATAAGCTTCTCCTCGCCGGCTTCTGCAGGCAGGCGGGTTTGCGGTGCGCTGTCTCGGGCGGGATCGATGGCCAGCCGCGGATCGGGCCGCCGCTCCTGACGTACCGGGGCAGGGGGTCCCGGCATCAGCTCAGCACTCAGGACGGCCTCCTGCTGCATGCCAAGTGGATCGCTGGCGTCCTCGCTAAAAAACGACAGCGGATCGTCCTGTAGCGCAGGCTGATGCGCAGGATCGGTAATTTCCAGCATATATTGACCAATCTGCAGCCGATCGCCATGCTGCAGCAGGGCCTGGGCACCCCGCTGCACCACCTGACCATTGAGCTCAATCGCCGTCACGCTGCCCTGTGCGGTCAGACGGCATTCCCCTTCGGCAGAGAGATGGACAAGCGCCTGCAGGCGTGAGATGGCGCGCGTCTCATCAGGCAGGATCAGATCGTTATCCTGACTGCGGCCAATGGTGCCGCCAGGCGGCATAAAGGTGACGCTTCTGGCGGGCACATCCGTATCGCACTGCACAAAGGTAAATTGCATGAGTCATCCCGTTAACAAGGCAAACGTGCCGGCTTATTCAAACATGGGTGGATAGAGGCCATTACGTCCCGGCTGCGCACCCGCCGCCGGGTTAAATAACAGTGAAAAAAGCTCTGCGGTCAGCGGGCCGCTGTGTTTATGGGTGGCGTGGGCAAAGCCGTCACTGCGATTACTCCACCAGTAGCTGATATGCTGCTGCGGTTCAAACCGTTCTGCCACTTCCTGCCAGCTCAGGGTGCAGGGAAGATCCGCAAAACCGATGACATCCATAATATCGCTGCGCTGATTGCCGGGCACCAGCAGGGGTGAGAGCTGCTGCATCTCTGCTTCCAGGCTCTCCGGCAGGGTGCGCTCGCGCACCGCTGACCAGAGCAGCCCGCCCAGTTCGCGAAACCAGTCGCCGGAGATAGTCAGCTGCGCCGGGTGCCACTCATTCAGCGTAAAGGTGCGCAGGGCCAGCAGCGGCCAGGCGCGTCCTACGCGATCGCACGAGGGCAGCAGGCAGCCCATCTGCACCTGCTGACGCAGCGGCGACAGCGGCAGAACAAAGTTCCACACCGGCGCGCGCAAAAAGAGCTGCGTGCTGGCGTGCTGCTGCTGATGCCAGTGGGTGAGTCCCTGCTGAAACCAGTGACTCCAGGGGGAGACCGTAGCCTCGCTCAGGCGCTGCCGCAAAAAATCGCCGGTAGCGGGGAGTTTGCCATACCAGCCCGGCACGCTGTGGTTCGCCATGTTTACCTCACCGTCACTCACTATAGCGGGTCAGCTGTCCGGCAGAGGCCTCTGGCGCGGTCGCCAGCACGCTGCTCTCCTGACCCGCCCGTTTCAGGTTTTCTGCAAGCTTGCGCATCATCAGCGCGTTATCACGTGCATAGGGTGAAGATTGTATCTGCTGATCGAGCAGCTGACTGAGATGCCAGTCGAGCTGCTGCAGATCGCGCACGCTGACATCGGCCGGCAGCGTGCGCTGCAGATTTTCGATCAGCCAGCTGCGCAGAAACGTGCCGTCGTAATTTCGCGGCTGATAAAGCATCTGATAGGCGCGCAGCGCGTTGCGGCTGTAAGCGTTATCGGTGCCAGGATCGTCGCGCAGCAAATGCGTGATCTGCTGCGCCACCCGCGGCAGCAGCAGAGACTTAAGCGCATTTTGATAAAGCACCCAGGCCGCGTCGCTGACCTGTGTGCCGCGATAGAGTCCGGCGCGCATAGTAAGCGGCGGATTATCCAGCGAAAAGCGCTCGGACAGCGGCAGCTTAACCAGGTTATTTAAAAAGGGTAGCAGATCAAAAATATTATCGACGGGCTGATGTGTGACCTGCTGACTCTGCTGCGTCAGGGGCGCAATACGGCTCGCCACCTGATCAAGATAGCGCTGGTTTTGCACATAGCTGGTAAGCCATAAGCCGCACAGCAGGATCAGCGCACCCGCCAGCGCGCCATAGCCGATCCAGTGCAGCAGACGGTTGCGGTATTCCCAGTGGCGGTTGCTGCCGGCAAGGCCGCTTTCGCGAAACACCAGTTCGCTGAGCAGATCGCGGATAAAGTAGCTCTGGCCTTTATTGCCCGGAATAGGATTACTGCGGTTAACGCTGTCCCAGGCTGCCAGGGTGTGGTCACCGCTCTGCGGCAGCTGCAGCTTGCGATTAAGGGCGCCCATAATGCGGTCAAACGGCAGGCCTTCCTGGGTCCCGCTGGTAAAAAACAGCCCGCGGGCAGACCAGGCAATATCCTCCTCATGACGGGAGAAGATCACGTCCAGATACTCATTAAGCAGCGGGCGCAGTGAACCAAACTCCTGCGGAAAGAGAAAGCTGTCAGCGCGCTGCATCAGATCGCGGTCGGCCGCCATGCGCTCCGACAGCTGCTGCTTAAGCTGCTGCTCAAGCCGCTGAAAACGTGCCGTAAAACTGCTCTGCCACTCGTCTTTGTGAGGTTTGCCCGGCTCCCAGGGAAAGGTAAATCCCCAGATGGCATCCCGCTGCGGCTTGCTGAGGCCCGCATGAAAGCTCAGAAATCCCTTCAGCAGATCCGTTTTGGTTACCATGATATAGACCGGAAAATGGATACCGGTTTGCTGATGCAGCTCAGCCATACGGCAGCGCAGCGCCGTGGCCTGCGCATGCCGCGCCTCTGCGGTGTCGGTCAGCAGGTCGGCCACGCTGATGGTGAGGATCACGCCATTAATTGGCTGACGCGTGCGGTAGCGCTTGAGCAGGTTGATAAAGCTCTGCCACTCGGCGCTGTCGCGCGCGCGCTGGCTCTCCTGCAGCGCATAGCGCCCGGCGGTGTCGATCAGCACGGCGCTGTCGGTAAACCACCAGTCGCAGTGACGGGTGCCGCCTACGCCACGCACTGCGCTATTGCCGTGCGTATCCGTAAGGGGAAAAGAGAGGCCGGCGTTCAGCAGCGCGGTGGTTTTGCCCGCGCCCGGTGCGCCGACAATCAGATACCACGGAAGCTCATAAAGATAGTGACTCTGAAAACGCGCCAGCCAGCTTTTTTGATGATGGCGACCAAACTGCGTGCGTTTCAGACGCAGCGCGGCTTCGCTAAAGCGCTGTGCCAGCACCTGTTCGGTGGAGTGACGATCGGAGAGCTCTTCCTGACTCATGCTCTGGAGACGATTCAGCAGCTTGCTATTGAACCAGCCGCGCCATATTGCCGGAATAAGCTGAAACAGCGTCCAGCAAAAAAAGAGCAGGGCCACGGCCAGCTGCCGGGAGAAAACCGGCTCCAGCGGTCGGGTCTCACCCCATACCCAGAGCGGGCCAAGCATCCACACCAGGCAGCTGAGGGCGGTAACACCAATCAGACTCCAGAGCAGGCGATGAGTCAGCAGGTGACGAACAGATGTGCGCATCAGCGTTGGCCCTCCGGGGTAACCGCTGCTTCCGGCGCAGCGAAGAGTGTGATCTCAACCCGGCGGTTGCGGGCGCGGTTTTCATTGCTGTCGTTAGGCAGCAGCGGATTACTGTCGCCGCGCCCCTCAGCTTTAACGCTCTGCCCCGACGCCAGCTGCGTCGTCAGCAGCTGCGTAATAGCGCGCGCGCGGGCCAGTGAAAATTCATAGCTGGAGGCGAAACGGCCATCGACGGCGCGGTTATCGGTATAGACCGAGACCAGAACGGTTCCTTTAACGCTTTTCATAGCGCTGGCGACGTGCGCCAGCAGCGCGCGGCCGACCGGGTTTACAACGGTGCCGTCCGGAACAAAAAGTTTATCGGCGGGAATAATGACTTTGCTGCCAAACGCGCCATCGCTGACTTCCAGCTGACCGGCGGCAATCACATCATTCAGACGCTGGCGCAGATCGAGCAGCGCCTGCGGTGAAGCGGGGCGTCGTCCGGGCATGATCTGCGGCAGGGGAGTCTGATAGATATCGCGCAGCAGCGGTTCAGCCGCATTGCCGAGCCGCCAGTTCAGCATGCTGTAGACCATGCAGGCGATAAGCGCTGCCACGGTGGCACAGGCCCAGAGCGGGACCATCGGCCGCGTCAGGCTGTTCACTAACGGATGCACCTCGACCAGCGGCGTTGCGGTGCTACTCTCTGCAGCGCGCGCGTCGTGGATCAGCTGCGCCAGACGTTTACGGATCCCTTCACACTGTGTGCGGCCGCTTTCGCTGCCGCGGTAGCGACCTTCATATCCCAGCAGCAGACAGTAATGGATGACTTCAAGCAGCCACAGATGCTGCTGCGGACTTTGTGAAACGCGGGAGAGAAGCTGAAAGAATTTTTCACCCCCCCAGCTCTCATTGTGAAAACTCACCAGCATGCCGTTGCCTGACCAGACGCCGCGCGTCCCCCACGGCGTCTGTGCCGCCGCCTCATCCAGCACGCTGCAAAGACAGTAGCGTGCGCCGATAATCATCTCAAACGGCAGGCCAGCCTGCTTGCAGCGCTGTTCAAACAGCCGGATTTCATCAATCAGCAGCTGGCGCAACCCGGCCGGATCGTCATGCGTGGCAGCCTGCCGGATGCGGACAACAGCATTCAGCACCGGGGCGGCGGCGTTCAGCAAAAGGTTATCGTTGCCCGCGCTGATATCCTCGCGGGCAATGGGATCCTGCATCATTAACTCTCGTTTTTCCTGGCGATGACGGCGCTATTTTGCCATAAACTGCGGTATGACTGTCGCCAATATGCGCCAGATTGTTGACTCAATCCAGGATCCAGGTCGCGGTATCAGTGGTGCGGCACGCCTTACTGGCACCGCCTACTGCCACGCACACCTGTTTAGCGCGACGCGGTTTCGGGCGATCGCTGCGCAACGTGGCGTCATAGCGGCTGGTCTCAACGGCCGCTTTAGGGGGGATATAGCCTATCAGCTGGCCTTCAGGCTCTTCAGCAATCGCCAGCCAGTTATGCTCCACCCGGCCAAGCACTTCAAAGCGCTGGGCGTTATCAAGGTAGCGCACGACTTTACCGCCGTAGTCAGGGGTGGTCATAACGGAAGCGGCGTAGAGTGCGCGCCAGGATGCGTTGACGGGGGTGAACTCTGCCGGTGCGGCAACCGCATAACGATGCGTCAGGGTAACGCCGTTAACCGTACTGGTTACCAGCGTATCCTCTGTCACTGCCGGCGGCGGGGTTTTGCACCCGGCCAGCGTCAGGGTCGCCAGCAGCGTAAGCATAAGCGTTTTTTTCACCATCATCCTTATCATTCCATCAGATTAATTGCAGAGTAACAGTGGGCGTACCCGGCGAGTATGAACATAGTGTGTTGCGAAAAAACCACGAAAAACAGCCAGATCTCTTCAGGACAACGTGCGTCTCAGTCTACCTAAGACTTTTGAGAATTCAAACTATTGCATCGCGGTAAATTGCGTGTTAGCGCCATAACATCACGCCTGAAGCCGCAGAGGAGGTCTGCAGAAGGCTGCAACAGTTAAGCGACTTTTACGGTTCACCCGGCATCGGGCAGGCCGGGTAGCGAAGAATCTTTTCAGGCAAACGTCTGTCCGGGATAAAACATTATAAAAATTTATGTTTTACAGTGAAATTAATAATGTGATCTCTTTGCAGAAAATTCTCATTTTAAGATTTTCCGCGCCTGTTCAGATCCCCAAAACCCCGATCGCGTCACGTCTTTTGTGCGCTGTTTCTGCTGAGAAAACGGACAGGGCACGACAACGATTTTACTTATGACGCAATAAGCAGGTTATTTCGTGGTTTAATCCGCGCTTCACTCCCGGGTAAGTTTGTCATCCTGTGCTCAGAATTTCTGCCAGCTGAGGTGTGCTGTGTCTGAAGAGAGTAGCAGCGAGGACAAAACAGAATCGCCCACCCCCCACCGACTTGAGAAAGCGCGGGAAGAGGGGCAGATCCCGCGATCGCGCGAGCTGACATCGGTGCTGATGCTGCTGACCGGGCTGATGATCCTCTGGCTCGGCGGTTCCCACATGGCCACACAGCTTGCCCGTATGGTGGCAACCGGCTTTCGCTTCGATCACGGTATGGTGAACGATGACAAAATTATTGTGGCGCATATCGGCAATCTGGTCATGCAGGCAGTGGTGGCGCTGCTGCCGCTGATGGGCGGGCTGGTAATTGTTGCCATGGCGGCCCCGATGGCGCTGGGCGGCATTCATATCAGCGGTAAGTCGATCAAACTCGATTTTAAGAAGCTCAACCCGCTGCCAGGCATAAAACGCCTCTTTTCCGGCCAGAGCGCGGCTGAACTGGTGAAGGCGATCCTCAAGGCGGTGCTGGTAGGGGTGGTAGCGGGCTGGTATCTCTGGAGCCACTGGCAGGAGATGCTGCGGCTGATCGCGGAATCGCCGGTTAACGCGCTGCACCATGGCCTGAGTATGGTCGCCACCAGCTGCGGGCTGGTGATGCTGGGTCTGTTTCCGATGGTCGGTTTTGATGTGTTCTGGCAGCTCTACAGCTATTTCAAAAAGCTGCGCATGACGCGTCAGGAGATCCGCGACGAACATAAACAGAATGAGGGCGATCCGCACGTGAAGGGGCGGATCCGCCAGGCGATGCGCGCGGCGGCCCGCCGCCGCATGATGGCTGATGTACCGAAAGCTGACGTGATTGTGACGAACCCGACGCACTACTCGGTGGCGCTGCAGTATCAGGAAGGCAAGATGAATGCGCCAAAAGTGGTGGCGAAAGGCGCAGGTGACATCGCGCTGCGCATCCGTGAAGTGGCAAAAGAGCACCGCGTGCCGATCCTTGAAGCGCCGCCGCTGGCGCGAGCGCTCTATCGGCATACTGAAATTGGTCAGTTTATCCCCGGTGCGCTGTACGCTGCCGTAGCGGAAGTGCTGGCCTGGGTCTGGCAGCTGCGGCGCTGGAAGCGCGAAGGCGGCCTGATCCCGACCAAACCTAAGCATCTGCCGGTCCCGGCAGAGATGGACTTTGCAGGAGAGAACAGAGACGATGGCTAATCTGGCCGAAAAGCTGCGTTTACCGGGCAGTTTTAAAGAGACGCAATGGCAGGTGCTGGCAGGACCGGTGCTGATAATGTTGATCCTGTCGATGATGGTGCTGCCGCTGCCCGCCTTCATTCTCGATCTGCTGTTTACCTTTAATATCGCGCTATCGATCATGGTGCTGCTGGTGGCGATGTTCACCCAGCGCACCCTGGAGTTTGCGGCGTTCCCCACCATACTGCTGTTCTCAACGCTATTACGCCTGGCGCTGAACGTCGCCTCCACCCGTATCATTCTGCTGGAAGGACATACCGGGGCCGACGCAGCGGGCCGCGTCGTAGAAGCGTTTGGCCACTTTCTGGTCGGTGGTAACTTTGCCATCGGTATTGTGGTGTTTATCATTCTGGTGATCATCAACTTCATGGTCATCACCAAAGGCGCCGGACGTATTGCGGAAGTCGGCGCCCGCTTTGTACTGGACGGAATGCCCGGCAAGCAGATGGCGATCGATGCCGATCTTAACGCCGGTCTGATTGGCGAAGATGAGGCCAAGCGTCGCCGTTCCGAAGTGACGCAGGAGGCCGATTTCTACGGTTCAATGGATGGTGCCAGCAAGTTTGTGCGCGGGGATGCCGTCGCCGGTATTCTCATCATGGTGATCAACGTCATTGGCGGCCTGCTGGTGGGCGTTGTGCAGCATGGGATGGATGTTGGCCACGCCGGTGAGACCTATACACTGCTGACTATCGGTGATGGCCTGGTGGCGCAGATCCCGGCGCTGGTGATCTCCACGGCAGCAGGCGTCATCGTCACCCGCGTCGCCACTGACCAGGATGTCGGTGAGCAGATGGTCGGGCAGCTGTTTAATAATCCACGCGTGCTGATGCTCAGCGCCGGGGTAATCGGCCTGCTTGGTCTGGTGCCCGGCATGCCTAACTTTGTCTTTCTGCTGTTTACCGGCGCGCTGCTCGGGCTTGCCTGGTGGCTGCGCGGCCGTGAGATGCAGCCGAAGAAGCAGCCTGAATCAGCCAGCCTGATGAAAACCCAAGAGACGCCCGCCACGGTTGAGGCCTCCTGGACCGACGTTCAGCTGGAGGATTCGCTGGGAATGGAAGTGGGCTATCGCCTCATTCCGATGGTTGACCATACCCAGAATGGCGAGCTGCTGGGCCGTATCCGCAGCATCCGTAAGAAAGTGGCACAGGAGGTTGGTTTTCTGCCGCCGGTGGTACATATCCGCGACAACATGGAGCTGCCGCCCGCACGCTATCGCATTCTGATGAAAGGCGTGGAGATTGGCAGCGGTGACGCCTACCCTGGCCGCTGGATGGCCATTAATCCCGGCACCGCAGCCGGCAGCCTGCCGGGCGAGCCTACCGTTGATCCGGCGTTTGGCCTGGCGGCGATCTGGATCGACAGCGCCCTGAAAGAGCAGGCGCAGATTCAGGGTTATACCGTGGTCGAGGCAAGCACCGTGGTGGCAACGCACCTCAACCACCTGATTGGACAGTACGCCAGCGAGCTGTTTGGCCGGCAGGAGGCGCAGCAGCTGCTGGATCGCGTTACTCAGGAGATGCCGAAGCTGACGGAAGATCTGGTGCCGGGGGTAATCAGCCTGACCACGCTGCATAAAGTGCTGCAGAACCTGCTTACCGAGCGGGTATCAATCAGGGATATGCGCACCATCATCGAAACGCTGGCGGAGCACGCGCCGGTGCAGAGCGACCCACAGGAGCTGACCAGCGTAGTACGCGTGGCGCTGGGGCGGGCGATCACCCAGCAGTGGTTCCCGGGCAGCGGAGAGGTGCAGGTTATTGGCCTGGATGCCATGCTGGAGCGTCTGCTGCTGCAGGCGCTGCAGGGCGGCGGTGGCCTGGAGCCAGGGCTGGCCGATCGTCTGCTGATGCAGGCACAGGCGGCGCTGCAGCAGCAGGAGATGAGCGGTGCGCCGCCGGTCCTGCTGGTGAACCATCCGCTGCGTGCGCTGCTGGCGCGCTTCCTGCGGCGTAACCTGCCGCAGCTGGTGGTACTTTCCAATCTGGAGCTGAGTGACAATCGCCAGATCCGCATGACCGCCACGATTGGAGGCAAATAATGCGGCGCTGCTATCCGTTAATGTTGCTGCTGCTGTTCACACCGCTGGCGGGCATAGCCGCTACCGGTGCGTGGAGCGCCAGCGTCAGCGGTCCCGGACTTGGGGCACGCGGCAGCTGGCTGTTATCGCCAGCGCTCAGGGCGCCTTCTGCGGCACCCGGCAACATCGCCGTGGTGAACTGGCGCTATCAGCTCAGCCGTCCGGCACCGTCCGGGCTGGTGGTGCGCCTCTGCGCCAGCCAGCGCTGCGTGGAGCTGGATGGTGCCAGCGGATCCACGCGCGGTCTGGCGCTGATCCCGGCCGAAGAGCCACTCTATCTGGCGTTTGGCTTTCAGGGGCAGGGAGCGCTGCCGCCGGGTCTGCGGGTGCTCAGCAGTGAAGTGACCGTAAACTATCGGTAATAACAAAAAACCCGCACAAGGCGGGTTTTTTATCAGCTGCCGTCATTACATCCGTTCGACGGTTTTAATCCCCAGCGTATCCAGCCCCTGTTTCAGGGTCTTCGCGGTGAGAGCCGCCAGCTGCAGGCGGCTGTTGCGTACAGACGCCTCTTCAGCCGCCAGAATCGGGCAGTGCTCATAGAAGCCGGAGAAGAGTCCGGCCAGGTCATACAGATAAGCACACATAACATGCGGCGTACCATCACGCGCAACCTGCGTGATCACCTCTTCAAACTGCAGCAGGCGCGTGGCCAGCAGCGCTTCGCGCTCATCCGTCAGCGTAATCTCACCGCTCAGAGTCTCTGCATCCAGACCCGCTTTACGGAACACCGACAGGACGCGGGTATAGGCATACTGCATATAAGGCGCGGTATTGCCCTCAAATGCCAGCATGTTGTCCCAGTCGAAAATGTAATCTGTGGTACGGCTCTTGGAGAGATCGGCATATTTAACCGCGCCGATGCCAACAATTTCCGCCAGATCGGCCAGTTCCTGCGGCGACATCTCCGGATTTTTAGCGCTGACCAGCGTGTGGGCGCGTTCAACGGCTTCATCCAGCAGATCCGCCAGCTTGATGGTGCCGCCGCTGCGGGTTTTAAACGGACGGCCATCTTTGCCCAGCATCATGCCGAAGGCGTGGTGCTCAAGCGGCACCGAGGCTGGCACATAGCCCGCTTTACGTACGATGGTCCACGCCTGCTGCAGGTGCTGATGCTGGCGCGAGTCGATATAGTAGAGCACGCGATCGGCGTGCAGCGTTTCATAGCGATATTTCGCGCAGGCGATATCGGTAGTGGTATAGAGATAGCCGCCATCCTTTTTCTGGATGATAACGCCCATCGGCTCGCCTTCCTTGTTTTTATACTCATCAAGGAAAACCACCGTCGCGCCTTCGCTGGTGACCGCCAGACCCTTTTCACGCAGGTCAGCGACAATGCCTGGCAGCATATCGTTGTAGAGGCTCTCTCCCATGACATCATTACGCGTCAGGGTGACATTCAGACGGTCATAGACCAGCTGATTCTGACTCATGGTGATATCAACCAGCTTTTTCCACATGACGCGACAATACTCATCGCCGCCCTGCAGCTTGACGACATAGCTGCGCGCGCGCGCGGCGAACGCTTCATCTTCATCGTAAGTACGCTTTGCTTCGCGATAAAATGCTTCCAGATCGGCGAGAGCAATATCAGCATGATCTTCATTCTGCTGCTTTTCCAGATAGGCGATAAGCATGCCAAACTGCGTACCCCAGTCGCCGACGTGGTTAGCCCGGATCACATTGTGACCCAGAAACTCCAGCGTCCGCACCGCCGCATCGCCGATGATGGTGGAGCGCACGTGGCCCACGTGCATCTCTTTCGCCACGTTAGGTGCCGAGTAGTCGATAACAATGGTTTGCGGTTCAGGTTTGCTGACGCCGAGATCGGGCTGCTGCAGCGCCTGCGCGGCCTGCTGTGCCAGCCACTGGCGATCGAGGAAAATATTGATAAAGCCAGGCCCTGCAATCTCGGTATGACTGGCAATGCCGGTCAGATCCAGATGCTTCACCACCTGTTCAGCCAGCTGACGCGGTGCCTGGCCCAGCCGTTTTGCCGCGCCCATGATGCCGTTCGCCTGATAATCACCAAACTGGACTTTAGCTGACTGACGAACCAGCGGTTCGCAATCGTCGGGCGCACCCGCTGCACGCATCGCCTGACTGACTTTATCGGAAAGAAGAGCCTGAATATTCACCGCGTTACCTTCATATGCTGAAAAGGCCCGTCAGCAGAGGACGAGCCGATACCATCATCCCGCGCTTGTGTCGGGATGGAAAAAAAGAGAGGGGAAGTATACGTGAAATGTTAGGATGCGTCAGCAACAGCAGTCGGCCCGGACTGGTCAGCTGACGGCAAAACCGCGCGCCGATTAACGGCGGCGCGGGTGACGACGAGGATTTTTGACGCTTTTGTCTTCACGCACCTTCCAGTGACGGGAAATGGCGAATCCCGTTAATGCAATGAGAACCGCGACAACAATGAGCATAGACATAGAGCCGTTCCTTGTGAGGTAGAAACTCAAATTTATAAGAAAGGGGGGTTATCTGCAATTCATTGGCGCCCAAATAAGAGTTATCTCATTGTGTAAAGATTCGTCAATCTAATCATAAGCTTAGCTTGTTTTTATAAAGTTAAGACTGGCCCTGATTAGGCGAATAATCTGAATGTAAGCCTGTTTTTATCTGGTTTTGGCGGTTTTTATTGACTAAATCGGATGAATCCGAAGGTTTTGTCTGGCTGAAAAAGCTGGCATATTGATTTTAATGATTAATTTCACTGAACAGACGTTGAGGTTTCAGGTAATGAAGCTGGACTTTCCCCCGGAGTTAGACGATTTAACAGAAGATTTTTGCCGTTTTGAGCAGGCGCTGCAGGCTTTTGCTGCGCGACTCGGACTTTCACCGCAGGCACACGAGATTGATCATCTGGCCGTGCGCTGTCACCAGTTTGCTACCGCCGAACGCTGGAAGCGCGGCTTTTTGCAGATTGGTGAGCTCTTTTCAGAAGCGATGATTAACGGTCGACCGATCTGTCTGTTTAAACTCCGGCAGCCGGTCACGCTGGCAGGGCAGCAGATTGATGTGATTGAGCTGCCCTGGCCGGGCGCGAAGCTGTACCGGCACGAGGGCTGGGAACATATTGAGATCGTCCTGCGCGGTGAGCCGGAAACGCTGGGCATGCGCGCCATGGCGCTGCTCTCTGATGCGGCATTGACGCAGCCCGGCATCTCTTTTAAAACCAGCGCGCCGCAGGGCGAGAATGAACGCCTGCCTAATCCTGTGCTGGCCGTCACCGATGGTGAAACCACGATTAAATTTCACCCCTGGCGACTTGAAGAGATTGTCGCCAGCGAGCGCGATTAACGCCGGGCTTCCACCGCCTGCTCCAGACGCGCTGCCGCTTCCTGCAGGGTGGCGCGCGTACAGCCAAAATTGAAGCGGACAAAGCGGTCATCGCCAAAATCGCCTCCGGGCGAGAAGCCGAGCCCGTACTGCTCAAAATAGCGCGCCGGGTTTTCACTCTGCAGGCCGCTGGCGTCAATCCAGCCGAGATAGGTCGCGTCCGGCACAACCATATCGAGGCCGGGCAGGGCATCAATGCGGCTCGCCAGCCAGTCGCGGTTTGCGCGCAGATAGGCAATTTGCGCCTGCAGCCACGCATCACCCTCGCGCCACGCCGCCTCGGCGGCAACCAGCGCCAGAATATCCACGCCCGGCACGATCCCCTCACGCACCTGCTTAAAGCGCCGGCGCAACGTATCATCGGGAATAATGGCCATAGAGGCGCCCAGCCCGGCGATATTGAAACTTTTAGAGGGAGAGATAAGCGTTATGCTGCGCTGTGCAGCATCCTCACTCAGCGCGGCAAACGGCGTATGCTGCACGCCCGGCGTCAGCACCAGATCGGCATGGATCTCATCTGAACAGACGATAAGATCGTGACGCTGCGCAAACGCAAGCTGCCGGGATAGCTCATCGCGCCGGTACACCGTGCCGCCGGGGTTTTGCGGGTTGCACAGCATCAGCAGTCGCTCGTTGCCCGTCATCTCCGCCCGATCTATGTCCATGACCCAGCGATTTTCTGTCCGCTGCAGCGGCAGACTGAGCTGTGCGCGATCGGCCAGCCGGGAAGCGCCGCGAAACGGCGGATAGATGGGCGCAGGCGCCACGGTACGTTCTCCGGCTGCGGTAAAAGCACGCACGGCAATGTTAAGTCCGCTTACCACACCCGGCAATATCACTATCCATTCCGGCCTGATAATCCAGTCATAACGCTCCGCCATGCGCTGCACGATAATCTCTGTCAGTCCGGCAGGCGTGACACCGTAACCAAATACGCCGTGTGCGACCCGCTTTTGAATGGCCTCAATAATACAGGGTGGCGAGCGAAAATCGGTATCTGCAATCCAGAGTGGCAGCACATCACGGTCACGATATTTGTGCCATTTAAGACTATCACTGTGACCGCGGTCTATCCGTTGATCAAAATCGAATACCATAGTGCGCTTTCCACGTAAAATGAGTGAGTAACAGACTAACCGAAGCTACCCCCTCTGAGCCAGCAGTCGTGATAAGGAGAAACCGATGACGAAACTGGAAATTTGTTGCTACGGCATTGATTGCGCAGTGACCGCCCAGCGCGCCGGTGCCGATCGCGTAGAGCTTTGCAGCGCCCCGCGCGAGGGCGGGCTGACGCCATCAGCGGGCATGCTGCAGGCCGCGCTGCGCGAGCTGACTATTCCGGTGCATCCCATCATCCGGCCGCGCGGCGGCGATTTTTGCTACTCCCGTCTGGAGTTTGACATCATGAAATCGGATATCGCGCAGATACGCGAATGGGGCTTTCCCGGCGTCGTCGTGGGCGTTCTGGATGAAGATGCGCATATCGATGTGCCGCGTATGCAGCAGATTATGCAACTGTGCGAAGGCCTGGCCGTGACCTTTCACCGGGCGTTTGATCTGTGCCACAGCCCCAGGCGGGCGCTGGAGGTGCTGACCGATTTGGGTGTCGCGCGCATTCTGACGTCAGGCCAGCAGCAGAGTGCAGAAACAGGAATTGCACTACTCAGGGAACTTAATCAATTAAGCACGGGTCCAATCATTATGGCCGGTGCTGGTGTACGCCTGAGCAATCTGCAGAAGTTTCTGGATTGCGGCTTGCAGGAGGTCCACAGCTCAGCCAGTCGCGCCATCGCTTCCCCTATGCGCTATCGCAAAGCGGGTGTTTCGATGTGCGTCGAAGCAGAAACCGATGAATTCAGCCGTTCCTGCGTTGATGGTGACGTAATAGAAGCCATGAAAAGTATGATGCAGATGAACGTTAACCGGGTCGCCTGATCCGCTATCGATTTTGCCGCACAGCACGCCACCAACCCTGACGTGATGTTTGCAAGTACCACGCCCCAGTCATTTGCTGGGGTTTTTTTTATGCCGTTAAAAACGCGCAGGTGAGCCGGCTGCCGGCAAACATAGCCTGTTCTGCGGTTGATTCAGCCCCTTGTATATTCGCTATACCCGGCATAATTTTCTTCTCCGCCCGCCATCTGCATAGCGATTTGCCGGAAAAGGTGCTTTGCTTAACAGATGGCTCCATGCGGATAACCCTATGAAATGCCACCTTTGTGCAACGCTGTTGCTGACATATTTAGCTGCCTGCCCGACGCAGGCGGCCACCGCTCCCTGTCCGCCGCTCAGCCATAACATCAGCAGCAGCAATCTCTGGATCCTGCTGGGCGGCGCGGCAAAAGGCGCGGTGCGGCAGGTTATTGCCGGGGAGTTTGGTAAAGACGTTGACTCCCAGAAACGCGTGCTGGGCCAGTTTGACCGCTGCGGCGACCTGATGGTGGCTGATATCAGCTACGATAAGCGCGAAGGGAATATTGTGCTGAGCATGGAGCAGCATATTGCCCGCGTACAGCGCGGCTGGGTAGCGGAGTACGCCTGGCGGGTTACCGCGATTAAGTCGGGGCGTGAAGAAGTGGTGGATCAGCGACAGGGTACGCTGAGCTGGCGCAAAGGGCCGCAGGGAAACATCATCAGCGCCACCGATAAATTCGTGAATATGGGCAGTGAGGGTTCTGCAGCGATCGCCTATCATTACGACCCGCGATTACGGGTGCAGAAGAGCGTCACGCGCGGCAGCGATAAACAAAATAACGGTGAAAACCGCTGGCGCTGGAATGCGCAGGATCGGGTGGTTGAGACGCAAAGCGCGCGCAGCCGGGAGATCTGGCGTTACGATAAGCAGTGGCGCGAGCTGGGATTAAGCGGGCTGGCGACCACGCCGGTCAGCACGCTGCACTCTACGGACACCTGTCAGCTCTGGGATGAAGCCGGCAACTGTACGCTGAGTTTTCTGCACGAAAAAGAGGTGTTTGCCAAAGGCACTATCGAGCGTCATCTTACTTCCGCCTATAAATATCAGTACTGGGATCGGTCAGCAGATGAGCAGTAGCAGGATAATACCTGACGCGCCGCGATGCCGTCGCGGCGCGTATTTTCAGGGCTTGCGGGCAACCAGTACGGCGCGCAGCGGCGCGGGGTAACCCTCAACCGTTTTGCTGCTATCGGCCGGATCGAGAAACTCTGCCAGCGACTCGCTGGTCATCCAGCTGGTGCGACGCTGCTCTTCCACGGACGTGACCGCATAGTCGGCAATGCGTACATCAACAAAACCGCACTTCTCCAGCCAGCCTTTCAGCGCTGCCGCTGACGGAATAAAGTAGACGTTGCGCATCTGCGCATAGCGCTCACCCGGTACCAGGACGGCATGTTCATCGCCCTCAATCACCAGCGTTTCCAGCACCAGTTCACCTTCGCTCACCAGCTGATTTTTCAGCTGCAGCAGATGATCGAGCGGTGAGCGGCGGTGATAGAGCACGCCCATAGAGAATACGGTATCAAACGCCTGCAGCGCGGGCAGCTGTTCAATGCCGAGCGGCAGCAGATGCGCGCGGCGATCGTCACCCAGCAGCTTACGTACCGCTTCGAACTGGCAGAGAAACAGCTGCATCGGGTCGATGCCCACCACCATCTGCGCGCCAGCGCCCAGCATACGCCACATGTGATAGCCGCTGCCGCAGCCAACGTCCAGAATCGTCCGCCCGGCGAGCGGAGAGATATGGGGTAACACCCGATCCCATTTCCAGTCAGAGCGCCATTCCGTGTCGATCTCCGTGCCGTAAAGCGCATAGGGGCCTTTACGCCACGGCATCAGATTACGCAGCAGTTTTTCGATACCGGCGCGCTGGCGATCGGTCAGATCGTCACGCTGCGCGCTGACGCTGTGCACCAGATCCAGCGTTTGCGGCGTCAGCAGCGGCAGATACTCCACCGCTTTTTCCCAGTTGCGAAAATGTCCGTGCAGATTGTCACGCTGCCAGGCCGCGATTTGCGCCGGCAGCACTTCCAGCCAGCTCGCCAGCGGGCCGGTGGCGATTTGCTGATAAAAACGGCCAAAGTCGATCATTTCAGCGCCACCAGTGAACCAAAGTTGAAGCACTGGAACCAGAGTTCTGCATGAGCAAAGCCCGCCGCTTTAAGGCGGGCTTTGTGCGTTTCCACGCTGTCGGTCAGCATGACATTCTCCAGCATGCTGCGCTTCTGGCTAATCTCCAGTTCGCTGTAGCCGTTGGCACGCTTGAAATCGTGATGCATGTTAAACAGCAGTTCGCCCACCTCAGCATCTTCAAAGCTGAACTTTTCTGACAGCACCAGGGCGCCGCCGGGATTCAGGCCGCGGGCAATTTTTTTCAGCAGCGTAATGCGGGCGTCAGGCGCCAGAAACTGCAGCGTAAAGTTGAGCACTACCAGCGAAGCGTTCTCAATTTCGATATCGCGGATATCGGCCTCCAGCACCTGTACCGGCGTATCGGCACGAAAGGCGTCGATATGGCGGCGGCAGCGCTCAACCATCGCCGGCGAATTATCCACGGCAATAATCTGGCAGCCGGGTACGCGGATGTTACGGCGCACCGAAAGAGTGGCGGCCCCCAGTGAACACCCGAGGTCATACACCTGGCTGTCGGGCTGTACAAAGCGTTCTGCCAGCATACCAATCATTGAAATGATGTTGGAGTAGCCGGGCACCGAGCGCTGAATCATATCGGGGAAGACTTCAGCCACGCGCTCGTCAAAGGTCCAGTCACCCAGCTTATCGATAGGTGCGGAAAATAGCGTATCGCGGTCAGACATAATGGAAAATCCGAAGAGAAAAACGGAAAGGGCGCTATTCTGGCAGAAAGTCGCCTCTGCTGCACCCGTTTCCCTGCTCAGAACAGCGCGCTCTGCTGCGGCCACGCTGGCAGGTCGCGCAGGCCGGGTTCCAGCGCCTGCAGCTGTGGCCAGAGCGCCTGCACCAGCGGAAACACCTCTCCCATATCCGGCGTATGAATAAACAGCAGCGGATCGCTCTCTGTCTGCCACGCTGCCAGCTTGCTGCGCCACGGCGGAAAGAGGGCTTCGCTCTCTGCCACGCTATCGCTGCCGATAAACCGGACCATCGGCTGAGTGCCGGTGCGCACCGCATGTGGCGGCACGCGCGGTTTTTTCGCCCGCGCGTCGATAGCGGCAGCCGATTGTGAGGCAGAAGCGTGCACCGGCCGGCTGTCGAGGGTTACAACCATCTAATGATGCACACAAAACAATTCTCAATAAAGTAAATTTAACCAATGCTTAATTTACTTTCCCTTACATTTGATTGAAAATTACCATGCAATAAGAAAGTTCTTCATTAACTCAGGGAATAAGATGAAAAGAATTTTAGTAACAGCGTTGTTATCTATGATGCTGGTGGGCTGCTCGCATCAAGCGCAGCCTAATTACTTTGCTGGTGACTATTATCTGTCGGGTGACGATGATTGCCGTAGCGCAGAGTTAGTCGTGCCAGGTACTATTTTGTGTAAGGATGCTGATGGGTACAATACGGGTCTTAGAAAGGCTATGACGCAGAATGATATGCAGATCTATCAGATAAATCGAATGAACCAACAGATGCAGATGGCTCAGTTAAATCAGCAGTTACAGCAAACTGGTCAATCCATACGCAACCAAGGCCAGCAGATAATGCAGCAAAGTCAATCCTACTCAGCCCCGCAAGTGCAGTCCTATTCTTACGGATCAGGTACAACTTCTTACAGCCAAGTTGGTAATAGCTTAGTAGGTTCAAATGGTAGTTCTTGCCAATATGTAGGCTCAACGATCATTTGTAGATAAGACTCTTAGAATTGGTAGGGTGTACATTGCCCCATTTGAATTGCTCGCTTTCCATACATAAGATACAAAAAGTGCCTTTTATTAGTCTGCCGCACTTTTAGGTAAAGACAAGATCTTGACAAAATGTTAATATTATATCAATCCTTCTTATACTCCATCACAATCACCTGTCCGACAGCGTTAGTTGTCTAAACAGATCTGTAAAGAAAACTTTTAACAGCCTTATCACATAAACAGAATGACTCTTCGCTACGCTTAACGAGCCTTATCGGTCGCTTGCTCCCTCTCTCTGAACAGACCCACTTTAAAGATTACTGATCAAAACTCTGTAAAAAACTAAGCGAAATGGTGAGCGCTTTAAGCAATGTTAAGGCAAAGCCAGTTTCTCCATTATCCTATTTTTACACTAATTCTTTTTACCCCTTCTGACCAAAAGAAGAGTATGGATCTCCAGAATTACAGTTTTAGCCAGCATCTTTCAGATCTGCTTCTTGCTGGTGACCAGTTCACTTCCACTGTAGACCCGTCATACCTGACTTCTGGTGGCGTTTACATGCTCAGGAGCTATGATGCGGTGGGTAGGCCAATAACTGTTCCCAGAGTGCTGGATAATGACCCGTACGGCATTCTCTATATAGGCATGGCAAAGTTATTTTCTCACCGTACAGGTGACATGGCTCGTTCGTTTAGCAAAGACTATCTGCAGCTTAAACATGAGACAGGAAAGCGATATTGGAACGATATGAGATTTCAGGAAAAGTTTCCGTATGCATATCTGCAAGTGTTCATGTGGGTGAGCACCACCCCAGCTCTGCTTGAAAAAGAATTTTTTATAGACTATTTGTCCAAGTATGGCGATACGCCTCCACTTAATAGGATTTAGCCACTTAATCTGCTGTTTTCATCCGCTACAAAAACGTTGTTGAGGAAAAATTCAGCGAAAAAGGGGCAGTCTGCCCCTTAAATGCTACGGTATCAAACGTGATAGTAAATGGCGGAAAAGCGCATTGAGAGCCATTTTTGTTACCCAAATCACTGGGATTAGATAGGGTTGAGGTTTGCCATTTGGGTCAATGAAAAACGATTTGAGTCTCATAGTAACTCCTTTAACTGACTTTACAGTGGACCCAAACTACCTCACAATAATCTTGTTAAATCGTAGGTAAGGTAGTTCGGTAACGATACATCTTACTGTTGCGGATCTTTAGTGTGATAAAGGCTGGGAGCATTGCCGTGCTTTCCAGCTTTTTTTTTGTCTTGAGTTACCTCCTGTTCAAAAATGTGTCCTGCATAAAAAATCAACATTGATTAACACATTCTACATGCATCTGCGATAGATGGCAGTCATGTTATGATTGCCTTTAGTTTGTATTTTTTTGAGCTTGTGAATCATATTATGATTCTATAAAAATGTCTCCTAAAAATAAAAATTGATATTTTACAAGGCGTTGAGGTTTTTTGTAGCAAGTGCCTTCATTCGAGAATATAGTCGCTATTTTAGTCAGCATTCTTTGCTTAACAAGAGTTGATTTTTGGCAATAAATCAGTCTTGGTTGCCGGGAAAAGTCCTGGATCCGCGTGGCATAAGGCTTGGATTAGCTGTCAACGGCTTCATACTTTTTTTAATAGTATGACTGAGCGCGTAAATCTCAATCGAAGGCGTAGAGTTCAACATCTTGGCGAAGGTAAAAAAGGACAAATCAGGAAAAAATTTGAGTTTGAGGTGTAGAAAATAGAAATCGATAATCACTCGCTTACTTCAAAATTTTAGCTAATCGTTCGTTACCATTACCCATCTATCCATCTTCTTTGGAAAATTTGCTTAATGTCCAAAACTCAACTTGCTCATAAATCATCTGTTGCATCAGCTTCATTACGCATTTGCATTGATCCTGCAGACATTGCGCTGTTTCAAGCTGCAGTGTTCTACCGTGATCTCACATTGTTAAAAATCTTCGGTCTCAAACCTGACGATGTGCAGCTTAAAGATCAGCTTGCAGTAATGGGAAAATACTCCGCTGACCGTAATGCTCAACGCAGGCATGAACAATCGAAGGTTAACAAACAGCTTAAAATTTTAACTAAAAAGCCAGATATAGCGTCACCATCACCCACTTTCCAACGTCATGCGGGAGTTAGTAAGTTAGCATCAAAGAATGTCACCTGACCTTTCACATAGGGTATACCTGAGTTGAAAACAGGTTTCGTGAATAATGTTGTTCACATAGGGTTATTAGTCTTTACTCTACATAGTATTTTCACGTAGAATAAACTCATTGAAACCCATTGTGAACAACAGGCCAACTATGAAGACAACTGCTCACATATACCTTCGTGCATCGACCTCTGACCAGGATGCTACTCGTGCTCTCCAGACAGTTAATCAGTTCGCTGAAGACCACCAGCTAAAGAACGTGGTTCACTACGTTGAAAACTTCTCTGGTGCAAAGTTGGAGCGCCCTGAACTGACCAGACTGCTCAACAACGCGAAGAAGGGCGATCTGATTCTCGTCGAGAGCATCGACAGGTTGACTCGCTTACCAGCCGCACAATACGAAGAACTGAAAGCGACCATTGCTCAACATGGTTTACGGGTTGTCGTGGTTGACCTGCCAACATCACACGGTGCATTGAAAGCATCAGCAGATGACAGGATCATTCAGTTGATAAACGGTCTGATGGTGGATATTGCCGCTCACTATGCCCATGAGGACTACACCAAACGTCGTCAGCGTCAATCACAGGGTATTGCTAAAGCAAAAGAAGAGGGTAAGTATCAGGGACGCCCAGCAGACACAGCATTACGTGACAAGATTGCTCGTTACCTGGTTAAAGGCAGCTACACATATGCAGAGATAGCAAAAATTTGTGAGTGCTCTGTGGGAATGGTGGCAAAAGTGAAGAAGCTCACGTGTGATTAACTTTACCGATAGCTATCTATGGTCGGATCAAGTGTTTATGTGACCAGATCTGACCAGAATTCTTCTCCGCTCTCACAGCGCATCTGTGCAGATATTTTTGGGTCCCTCTGCGAAAGCAAGGTAACTCAACTTTCAGAACCACTTAGCACCCGTACACAGACTCCACAGATATTTTCCCAGCCACCCCCCTTGCCTGTCTGTTAAATCCACCCCTAATTTTTAAAAAAAAGGTAACCCTATGAATGGTAAATAACTACACCAACCTCAAGAAGGATGCTGAGCTATCAGCCTACCTCGCACGTATTGCTGAAGAAGACAGAAGACGCGAATATTTACGCCAGCAGGCATATAAAAACGTAAAAGCAACTGCTGATCAGTTGCGCGCACAACCAGTCGAACCAAGCTATTACTACCAAAACTCGACTGGTGGCAGGGTAGGGATCAGCAGCCTGCCAATTGCACTTTATTGACCGTTCTTAGCCACACATCCCCAAGTAGCAAAATCTTGTATTGCTTCGCTCAGTTTGTCCGACATAGAGGGCATACTCTCAGCCATATTTTGCTCCAGCGCGATCCCATAGTTAGTACATGTGCTGACATCACCGTCTGGCGCATTCTTCCTGATGGAAGCCTTCATCTGATTAATCTGCGCACGGCTCATACCTGTCTCTTGTGCCATAACACGCGCAGCTTTTTCCTGTAGTTCAGCAGGACTTTCCCCAAAAGCATGGGCTGCATTGCTGAGAAGAAGCGAGCTTGTCAGAAGCATTGAATATTTTTTCATCTGATTGTCCTTAATTTTGAGAATGTATCTTTAGGGTTATCGGCAATACAGAAACAAAATTGAGTGTTTTTTCAATCGTTATTGTTGTATTAATATTGACATTATGTTGCAATGATGCTACATAAAACTTATGTGTTCTGAAAATTTGTTCTTCGTGTTCAGACTCCCACTCTCGGTCTTGATGCTTTGTTGTTTTCCTTACCTCCTGAATGATGCTGCCAAAGATGAGTCACTTTCTCAGCAGTCGATGACCTCTTTTATCAAATATCTCTCTTGTCGTATTCGCAAAGACTTCTCTCCAGCGGTCAAAATCCTGTGTATCCCGATGTTCTTGCAAGTTCTATCGTTCTGGCAGCAGGTGCAAAGCCACTCCTCCTTGCAGGGTGGTCGCAAGTGGTCTTTGCGAATTCTTCCCCGCCTTCTCATGGAAACGTGAGAGGGCAATTTTTATTTTTATTCAAACGAGACCTTAATAATTATCCCTGCACTCGTATTAACCTTTAGTGTTATTGCCGTCTGCCGTCTCGAAACAGCCTGAAGGGGCGTTAATGCTTGAAGTAAACGAACTCCTTAAGCTGATGGAGTCACAGCAAGAAACCAGCGTGACCATTGATCAACATCAATAGCAAACAGAACACCTCGCAGACCTTGAAACTGAATGAATCGCCACGGGTTAACAGACACCTCAGAGTCATTTAAGATGGCAATCAACAGGTGGTAATGCTGGCTTCAGTCCATCCCTTCTGAAAAGAAAATAACTTCTAAAAAAATCCTATTTAGGATTATCTTAATGATTTTATTCGCTTTTTTGTGTTGATCATCTTCTCCGGCTTTAGTAGTGTTGTTCATGAGTTAACCAACTAAAGAGGTTTTTATGAACAACGTCGTAGCTTACAGTTACTCAAGCAAGGCAGAAGTTGAAGACATGCTTCAGGAAATGGCGAAAGTTGATTCGCTGTGGAATCTGGAAGAGATAACACGCAGGACTCATCAGCATCGTTTTGACTCTGATGATTTACGAGCTTACTTTCTGAGTAAAGGGAAGGAAATGCTCGCTACAGCATGTTGATAATGAGATCCCCGCTGGCTCTGATAGCTGACGGGGATTTTTGATTTATGTGCTCTGCGGCTTTCTTGCAGCTTGTTTTTCGTCTGCTAACTTTTTCATTTTTTTAATACGCTGCTCCTTTTCGTACCTTGTTATATACCACTCGTCCAGAAGCATCTCTATCATTCCAATGAGTACCGTCGCTTCACCGGGATTAACTTCAACTATGGTGTTGATGTCCTTTTCCATATGAGCGCCGATGTTACCAACCTTCCTAATACCGTCAATTGCGTCCCACATATTGCTGTCTACTTTGTCTTCAAGAGCCTTTATTGCCTTGCTCAAATTTTCTTCTTTAACCTGCCAAAAGTCTCTGATCATGCCCTGCAATGCGCGTCTTGATAAAGTAGCTGATGATTTGGGGGATAGCTCTACTATTGCGCATGCTTCTTTGTAATCGGTAATGATTGCCTCAGGTATATAACTCGGGTAGGTTTTGGCACGTCCTTTCAATCCTGAAGGAATTATTGATTTTTTTTTGGTACTCGAATGCAATAAAACTGACTCATCAGTGAAAGGAGGAACCCAATATGGCGTTTCTTCGAGAGTTATAACTGCTTTATTACAATCAGGATTAGGGCAGGTAATGCCTTTAAATTGGTAACAATTAATTTTTGATAAAGATTCTAAATCAATTTTTGCATAATGAAAGTCATTATCTTTAATTATTGCTGCAACGTCACAATGTGGACACACCCAAGACATAGCTTTCTCCATAACCTTAATTGATCAGTATAATTTACGCTAACTCTTTAGTGGATTATAGATCCTTGTTGGCGAAACATTGAACTAATCTATCCTTTCTTAATGATTTTATTTATTATTTTCTTCTTCATCCTTAACCCAATCAGGGGCATTAGCCATTAACACGTGATTTGGGGTGTGGTGATTACCTATACCATATCTTATTTCTGAGTACCCCATAATAGGCAGTAGCTCCAGATCTCTGGCACCATCAATAACCTTGTCCAGTGGGTAATCGTGGAACACAAGCCCATTGTGGAACTCAATTTTACAAACCTTCGTTGCTGTATTGACTGTGATTGTACGGATCATGCGTTTAATAATGATCTGTGCTTCTACCCTGTCTTTTTTAACAGTCAGGTCAAGATGGTTGATTGTATCCAGCTTGCTCGATTGGTCACGCTGGTGGGTTGTTGCAATCTCTTTCTCAGCCTCTTTTATCTGCTTATTCAGTGCTCTCAACTCACCAGCAACTGATTCAGTGTCATCCGTCAACATAGCCAGCTTAACAAGCCTCTCTCGTTGCTTCTGTAGCGTTTCCAGCTCAGACTGAAGCTTACCTATTACCTCACTGTTATCACTGCTTAGATTGAGCCTGTGAGCGTTGTACAGCAGCCCCTGCACCAATGCTCTGTCAGTCTGCAATCGGGATATGCCTTTGGCGTTACAGCGACCTTCGTATTTCATTGAACAGCGATAGTTACCTGACCTCTTTGCAGTAACACCAGTAACGATCATGATGAAGCCACACTCTGCACAGCGCATAACGCCTTTGAAAAGATTCGTTAGCAGGGGCTTATCAGAGGATGGTCTGCGTCCAGAACCCTCTTTAAGTTGCTGCACAGCGAAGAATTGCTCTTGTGTGATAACAGCAGGGTAGTAGCTTGGTATCTCCTGCACGCCCTTTACAACCATTGACTTCGACGGGACTTTGTAGCCAATCACCGCACGATTGCTGAGAAGGTCAGTTATCGTCGATTGTGACCACTCACCAGTTTTTGATCTGAACTGGTTCAGGGTGACAAATCCTTCTTCGTTCATTTGTTTGGCTATCTTTACATGAGACAGACCATCTAACCTTAACTGGAAGACACGCTGAACAGCTTTCACGTTTTCGGGAATCTGTTCAAACGACTTACCATCTTCAGAGACCTTCAACCACGCTACACAGCGACGAGACATTATCTTGCCCGTTGATTCTGCATCACGACGTTTGTTAGCCCACGCTGATTGAAGCCTCTTTGACTTAGTAAGCGACTCTTCGTGCGCTCTTTCCATTACCAGCATCGCTTTGATCATAGACAGGCTATCTCTTAGCGATTCTTCTTTGTACCAGCTATTGTCCACCAGCGTGACCACTTCAACGCCCGCTCTCAATATCTTCCGAAGTTGTTCGCCAGCCTTGTCAATGTCCTGTCTGGAAACTCTATCCAGTGATTCCACCAGCAGTACAGAACCCGGTTCAATGTAACCAGACTCTACTGCAGCAAGGAACTCACCAAATGCACCCGATTTAGCATTGGCACCTGAGTAGCCACTTATACCCAAATCCTGATAACGCATATGCTCATCCAGCACATAGCCGGGGTTTTGTTCCAGCCATGAGTTTATAAGTCTGCTCTGGCGTTTCGTGCTGTCACCAGTGGATTGCTGTCTTGTGGAGAACCTGACATAAGAAATGGCTTTTGGCATAGGGAAACCCTGAATAGTCTGCTGATCCAGAGTGTATCATAAGGCAGGTTACATCAGTACCACCCGGTTAACGCCGCGCGCGTGCAGGCCACGGTTTAGCTGGCGCTCCGCCTCGCCACGGGCAAAAAATGCCTGATGACGCACTTCAACGCCATAGCTGAAGCTGCGCGGCAGGCTATCCAGAAAGCGCCACAGATCGTCAAGCTGTGCCGGTGAAAAACTCGCGGGCAGCTGCAGCCAGTATTGCCCCAGGCGCGTGCTGAGCGGATCCAGCAGGCGAAAAAAATCGCTGACTAAATCATCACAATTACGCAGAGCAGCCTGATGAGAGATGGTTGCGGGAAATTTAAAGCAGAAGCGGAAATCGTCATGCGTCATGTCGCGCCAGCGCTGCACCACCTCAGGTTTTGGCAGCGCATACAGCGTTGTATTCCCTTCTACGCAGCTAAACAGACGCGCATAATCCTCCAGCGTGTGCAGACCAAACTGTTTCCACTGCGGGTGATGCCATTGTGGTAGACCAATACGAAGCGTCAAAACGGACTCCGGATGCCGGTTGTAAGAGAAAGCGGGCAGAGGATAACGCATAAATGCCGATGAATTAGCTGCTTTGCAGCAGCTCTACTTATCCTGCCTGGCTTTTTCCATTATAATAGCTGCCTTTTTTGCGGCAGCATCTTCAGAGGTTACGCGCCCTGATGCTGCCTGGCAGCAGCGGCGAAGTTAAAAGGATACGTTATGCGTACAGAATATTGCGGACAGCTCAACCTGTCTCATGTGGGTCAGCAAGTTACTCTCTGCGGCTGGGTTAATCGCCGTCGCGATCTCGGCAGCCTGATTTTTATCGATATGCGTGACCGCGAAGGGATCGCTCAGGTGTTTTTTGATGCCGATTATCAGGAGGCTTTCCAGCTGGCGTCTGAGCTGCGCAACGAATTCTGCATCCAGATCACCGGTACGGTGCGCGCGCGTGAAGAGAAAAACCGCAACAGCGATATGGCGACCGGCGATATCGAAGTGTTTGCCCACGCGCTGACCATCATTAATCGCGCGGAGCCGCTGCCGCTGGACTCCAACCAGGTCAATAGCGAAGAAGCGCGTCTGACCTATCGTTACCTCGATCTGCGTCGCCCGGAGATGGCACAGCGCCTGAAAACGCGCGCCAGAATTACCAGCTTTGTTCGCCGCTTTATGGACAGTGAAGGTTTCCTGGATATTGAAACGCCGATGCTGACCAAAGCAACGCCGGAAGGCGCGCGCGACTATCTGGTGCCAAGCCGCGTGCATAAAGGCAAGTTCTATGCGCTGCCGCAGTCGCCACAGCTGTTTAAGCAGCTGCTGATGATGTCCGGCTTCGATCGCTACTATCAGATTGTAAAATGCTTCCGTGATGAAGATCTGCGGGCCGATCGCCAGCCTGAATTTACGCAAATCGACGTTGAAACCTCCTTTATGAGCGCGGAAGAGGTGCGGGAGAAGATGGAGCGCCTGATCCGCGAGCTCTGGCTTGAGATCAAAGGCGTTGATCTGGGTGATTTCCCGCTGATGACGTTTGCAGAAGCGATGAACCGCTACGGCTCTGATAAACCCGATCTGCGTAATCCGATGGAACTGGTGGACGTTGCCGATCTGCTGAAAGACGTAGAGTTTAAGGTGTTCTCTGGTCCGGCGAACGACGCCAAAGGACGGGTTGCTGCGCTGCGCGTGCCGGGCGGTGCGACGCTGACGCGTAAGCAGATTGATGAATATACGAAGTTTGTTGAGATTTATGGTGCACGTGGCCTGGCATGGATGAAAATCAACGCCCGCGCCAGTGGCGCTGAAGGCGTGCAGAGTCCGGTGGCTAAATTCCTGACGCCTGAGATCGTGGAAGCGATTCTGGATCGCACCGGCGCGCAGGATGGCGATCTGATCTTCTTTGGCGCCGATCGCGCTAAAGTTGTGGCGGATGCGCTGGGTGCACTGCGCCTGAAAGCTGGCCGCGACCTGAAGATCACCGACGAGAAAGCCTGGGCACCGCTCTGGGTCATCGACTTTCCGATGTTTGAAGAGGATGACGAAGGCGGTCTGGCAGCGATGCACCATCCGTTTACCTCACCTAAGTCGCTTACGGCGGAGCAGCTGGCAGCCGAGCCGACGCAGGCAGTGGCTAATGCCTACGATATGGTGATCAACGGCTACGAAGTGGGCGGCGGCTCTGTGCGTATCCACAACGGGACGATGCAGCAGACCGTGTTCAGCATTCTCGGCATTACGGCTGAAGAACAGCAGGAGAAGTTTGGCTTCCTGCTGAACGCGCTCAAATATGGTACGCCGCCGCACGCCGGTCTGGCGTTTGGCCTTGATCGTCTGACTATGCTGCTCACCGGCACCGATAATATTCGTGACGTGATCGCTTTCCCGAAAACCACGGCGGCAGCCTGTATGATGACGGAAGCACCAAGCCTGGCAAATCCAGCTGCGCTGAGCGATCTGGGCATTCAGATTGTCGCGAAGAAAGAAAAGCCAGAGCAGCAGTAATGGGCTTTAAACATCCGGTATCGGTGCTGGTGGTGATCTTTGCGCGAGATACCGGCCGGGTGTTGATGCTGCAGCGGCGCGATGATCGCGGCTTCTGGCAGTCGGTCACCGGCAGTCTGGAGCCGGGTGAAACGCCGGCTCAGGCTGCAGCACGCGAAGTGGCGGAAGAGCTGGCGATCGATATCTGTGGCGAAGGGCTGCAGCTTGAAGATTGCCAGCGGCAGATTGAATTTGAGATCTTCCCGCATTTTCGTCACCGCTATGCGCCAGGCATAACGCACAATCGCGAGCACTGGTTCCGGCTGGCGCTGCCGGCTGAACGGATGCCGCTGCTGAGTGAGCACCTGGCTGCCCGCTGGCTGATCGCTGAAGAGGCTGCGGCGTTAACCAAATCCTGGAGCAATCGCCAGGCGATTGAAGAGTTTATCTGAGCGAGCGCCGCCGCGTGTTTTCCGGTGGCAACCAGGGTAAATTCCACACATTCGACGAAGCGTATTCCCTTCGTCCAACTATCGTGTGCTGTTTTATCAAACCGCACCGCTAACATTGAGCAGTCAGGCGTTATCGGCGCAGCGCAATTGTTCATCGTCAGCGCCACCACCGCCGCGCAGATCTCTGCGTGCGGATGGCGTGGATGCTGCCGGGGATAAGAGCGCAGGCAAGATAGCCTGCACCCTGTAAAAGATCGGAGAAAATGTAAGATGGCTGGTCACAGTAAATGGGCGAACACAAAACATCGTAAGGCGGCGCAGGACGCCAAGCGCGGCAAGATCTTTACTAAAATCATTCGCGAGCTGGTCACTGCCGCGAAGCTGGGCGGCGGCGATGCAGGTTCTAACCCGCGTCTGCGCGCAGCGATGGATAAAGCGCTCTCAAATAACATGACGCGCGACACCATGAACCGCGCCATTGCACGCGGCGTCGGCGGCGAAGATGATTCCAATATGGAAACCATCATTTATGAAGGCTACGGTCCGGGCGGCTCTGCGGTAATGATCGAATGCCTGAGTGACAACCGTAACCGTACCGTCGGGGAAGTGCGCCACGCCTTCACCAAAACCGGCGGTAATCTGGGCACTGACGGCTCTGTCTCCTATCTCTTCAGCAAAAAAGGAGTGATCTCCTTTGCTCCGGGTCAGGATGAAGATGCGGTGATGGAAGCAGCACTGGAAGCGGGTGCGGAAGATGTGGTGAGCTATGATGACGGTGCCATCGATGTCTTCACAGCGTGGGAAGAGCTGGGCAACGTGCGTGATACGCTGGAAGCGGGCGGTCTGAAAGCTGACAGCGCTGAAGTCTCCATGATCCCGTCAACCAAAGCGGAACTGGATGCAGAAACGGCACCAAAACTGCTGCGGCTGATCGATATGCTGGAAGATTGCGACGACGTGCAGGAGGTTTATCACAACGGTGAGATCTCTGACGAGGTGGCGGAAACGCTGTAATGGCGTGGTTATTTTTCCGGCAACCGGAGGCGTGCTGTGGCGATTATTCTCGGGATTGACCCCGGCTCGCGCATTACCGGCTACGGCGTTATCCGTCAGACCGGCCGTCAGCTGAGCTACCTGGGCAGCGGCTGTATCCGCACCAACGTGACCGATTTACCGGGACGCCTGAAGCTGATTTATGCCGGCGTCTGCGAAATCATCACGCAGTTTTCGCCTGACTACTTTGCGATTGAGCAGGTGTTTATGGCGAAAAATGCGGATTCGGCACTGAAACTTGGCCAGGCTCGCGGCGCAGCGATTGTGGCCGCGGTCAATGCCGATTTGCCGGTGTTTGAATATGCGGCGCGGCAGGTTAAACAGACGGTTACCGGAACCGGCGGGGCGGAGAAGAGCCAGGTGCAGCATATGGTCCGCACGCTGCTGAAACTGCCGGCCAACCCGCAGGCGGATGCGGCAGATGCGCTGGCTATCGCCATCACCCACTGCCACGTTAGCCAGAATGCGGCGCGCATGAGCGACAGCAAACTGGTGATGACGCGCGGGCGGCTGCGCTCGGGTTAAGCTGCCATCAGACGCGCTAACAGGCTGGATATGCATCCAGCCTTTTTTATGTTATACATAGCCGCTATCACACCGCCAGCGGCTGCGCTGGTCACAGGGAATACCCTGCACCGCTTACTCACAGATTAAGGAATTGCTCAGGTGATTGGTCGTTTACGAGGCAACATTCTGGAAAAACAGCCGCCGCTGGTGCTGCTTGAAGCGCACGGCGTCGGTTATGAAGTGCATATGCCAATGACCTGCTTCTACGAGCTGCCGGAGATCGCCCAGGAGGCGGTCATTTTCACCCATTTCGTGGTGCGTGAAGATGCCCAGCTGCTGTTTGGTTTCAACAGCAAACAGGAGCGCGCGCTCTTTCGCGAGCTGATCAAAGTCAACGGCGTTGGTCCCAAGCTGGCGCTGGCGATCCTATCGGGCATGTCAGCGCAGCAGTTTGTGACCGCTGTTGAGCGTGAAGAGGTCGCCTCGCTGGTGAAGCTGCCGGGTGTCGGCAAAAAAACTGCTGAGCGCCTGGTGGTTGAGATGAAAGATCGCTTTAAAGGCATGCATGGCGACCTCTTTGGCGGCGACTCAGCCTTCACGCTGACGACCCCAGCGGTCGCGCCGGAGAGCAACGACGCTGAAGCAGAAGCGGCGGCTGCACTGGTGGCACTGGGATATAAACCGCAGGAAGCCAGCCGCATGATCAGCAAAGTGGGCAAGCCTGACGCAGACTGCGAAACCCTGATCCGCGAAGCGCTGCGTGCAGCTATCTGAGGTAACACATGATTGAAGCCGATCGCCTGGTCTCGGGCAGTTCATATAATGAAGAAGAGAGCCTGGATCGTGCTATTCGCCCGAAGCTGCTCGCGGAGTATGTCGGTCAGCCGCAGGTGCGCGAACAGATGGAGATTTTTATCCAGGCGGCGAAGCTGCGCGGCGATGCACTTGACCATCTGCTGATTTTCGGCCCGCCTGGGCTGGGGAAAACCACACTGGCGAATATCGTGGCGAATGAGATGGGCGTTAATCTGCGCACGACGTCAGGGCCGGTGCTGGAGAAAGCGGGCGATCTGGCGGCGATGCTCACCAATCTCGAACCGCACGACGTCCTGTTTATCGATGAGATCCACCGTCTCTCCCCGGTAGTGGAAGAGGTGCTCTATCCGGCAATGGAAGATTATCAGCTGGATATCATGATCGGTGAGGGGCCGGCCGCCCGCTCAATCAAGCTTGATCTGCCGCCGTTTACCCTGATTGGCGCGACGACGCGCGCCGGGTCGCTGACCTCCCCGCTGCGCGATCGTTTCGGCATTGTCCAGCGGCTTGAGTTCTATAACGTGCCGGATCTGCAGCACATTGTCAGCCGCAGCGCGGCCTGTCTCGGTCTGACGCTGAGTGAAGAGGGCGCGCTGGAAGTGGCCCGTCGCGCACGCGGCACCCCGCGTATCGCTAATCGCCTGCTGCGCCGCGTGCGTGATTTTGCCGATGTCCGTGCCGCAGGCAACATGAGCGGTGACGTGGCGGCCAGCGCGCTGGATATGCTGAATGTCGATACGCAGGGTTTTGATTACATGGACCGCAAGCTGCTGCTGGCGATTATCGATAAGTTTATGGGTGGCCCGGTAGGGCTGGATAACCTGGCGGCGGCAATAGGCGAAGAGCGCGAAACGATCGAGGATGTTATAGAGCCTTTCCTGATCCAGCAGGGGTTTATTCAGCGTACGCCGCGCGGCCGTATGGCCACGCAGCACGCTTACCGGCACTTTGATATCGTGCGCGAAGAGTAGGGTACAGTACGCTGGCAGACAAAAAACGGGCACCTCAGGTGCCCGTTTTGCATCGCGAAAACGGAGGGCTCAGACAGCCGGTTTTTTTATCATGCTGAGTATAAACAGCACGGCGGCGCAGAGCACGACGGAGGGGCCGGCAGGAGTATCATAGGTGGCGGAGAATGTCAGGCCACCGGTCACGGCGATCAGTCCGGCGAGCGTTGCACAGCCCGCCATCTGTTCCGGAGAGCGCGAAAAGCGGCGCGCCGTTGCGGCAGGGATAATCAGCAGTGAGGTAATAATCAGCGCGCCGACAAACTTCATTGCGACGCCGATCGTCAGGGCGGTCACCAGCATCAGCATCAGCCGGGTACGCTGAATATTCACGCCGTCAACCTGCGCCAGCTCCGGACTGATGGTCATAGAGAGCAGGGCGCGCCACTGCCACGCCATCACCGCCAGTACAATGGCAACGCCACCGCCCATCAGCCAGAGATCGTCCGGCGTAATCGCCAGCAGGTCACCAAACAGGTAGGCCATAAGATCAACGCGGACCCCCTGCATCAGGCTGACCACGACCAGACCAAGCGAAAGCGCGCTGTGCGCCATAATCCCTAACAGCGTATCAATGGCCAGATGCGGGCGACGTTCCAGCCATACCAGGCCGAGCGCCAGACAGATTGTCACCAGGATAACCGCGTAGTAAGGATTAACGTTCAGCAGCAGGCCAAAAGCCACGCCCAGCAGCGAGGCGTGCGCCAGGGTATCGCCAAAGTAGGACATACGGCGCCAGACCACAAATGAGCCGAGCGGTCCGGCCGCCAGCGCCAGCAGCGCGCCGCCGAGCCAGCCGGGGAGTAATAATTCAATCATGACGGGCTGTTTCCTTTGCGTAAAACGATACGTCCCTGTAGGTCGTGACGATGGTTATGCTGATGCCGGTAAATGGCCAGCTGCTGTGCGCCGCGCGGACCAAACATGGCGATAAACTCAGGATGCTGTGACACCGCTTCCGGCGTACCGGAACAGCAAATATGGTGGTTAAGGCACAGCACTTCGTCGGTTTTCGCCATCACCAGATGCAGATCGTGTGAGACCATCAGCACGCCGCAGTTAAGTTCGCGTCGCAGCTGATCGATTAAATCGTAAAGCGCCACCTGACCGTTTACATCAACGCCCTGGGTCGGTTCATCCAGCACCAGCAGCTGCGGCTGGTTCAGCAGGGCGCGCGCCAGCAATACGCGCTGCGTTTCACCACCGGAGAGTTTCTGCAGCGGCGCCTGCAGCAGATGCCCGGCCTGTACGCGCTTCAGCGCCGGCAGGATATCGGCACGCCTGCTGCCGCCTGTCAGACGCATAAAGCGTTCTACGGTAACCGGCAGCGTGGGATCGATATGCAATTTTTGCGGCACGTAGCCAATACGCAGACCCGGCGCGCGCTGTACGCTGCCGCGGTCCGGCGTCAGCAGACCTAAAACCGTTCGCACCAGCGTTGACTTGCCGGCGCCGTTAGGGCCCAGCAGGGTCAGAATTTTACCAGGCTGAAGCGTCAGCGAGATACCTGCCAGCACATGGCGCTGAGCAAAGGTCACTGAAATATCATCAAGTGTAACAAGTGAAGACATATAATTTACGGGTTGCATTGAAATTAGAATGTTATAATATCACATTCCATCACCCAGTCACGATGGAATGACGCATTATGTTACACAATAAGCAGCGCCTGTTTTTTAACCTTTCTGCCACTGCCATTTTAGCCGCGCTTGCGCTTCCGGCCCACTCAGCGGTCGTCACGTCAATCAAACCGTTAGGATTTATCGCAGCTGCGATTTCAGAAGGCATTACGCCGGTTGAAGTATTGCTGCCGGATGGCGCCTCGGAACACGATTACGCACTCCGTCCTTCTGATGTAAAACGCATTAAAAACGCGGACTTAGTCATCTGGGTCGGGCCTGAAATGGAGGCTTTTCTGACTAAACCTGCCGCCGCTCTGCCCGCCAGCAGGAACCTGGAAATCGCCGCGCTGCCGGCGGTGAAATCTCAGCTGATTCGGGGCGGAGAAGATGAGGATGAGCACGAAGAAGGGCTCGCCTCAGATAAGTCCGAAGATCAGGACTCATCTCATACTCACCATCATCATGGTGAATATAACATGCACCTGTGGATGTCACCGAAGATTGCGCAAGAATCCGCTGTTGCAATCCACGGAAAATTATTGGAACTTATGCCCGAAAGCAAAGCCAAACTTGACGCCAATCTGCAGCAGTTTGAAGCAGCACTGGCCGAGACGGACAAACACATTGGCGCGCAGCTTGCGCCGGTGCGGAACAAGGGTTATTTCGTTTTTCACGACGCGTATAGCTATTTTGAGAAACACTACGGTTTGTCCCCCGCGGGGCATTTTACCGTCAATCCTGAAATCCAGCCTGGCGCTCAGCGTTTACATCAAATACGAACACAGTTGGTTGAGCAAAAAGCCGTATGCGTTTTTGCTGAGCCACAATTCAGGCCGGCGGTCATCGATGCCGTGTCACGTGGCACCAGCGTACGCAAAGGCACGCTGGATCCATTAGGCATGGGGATCAGCTTAACCAAAGACAGTTATGTGAAATTCCTCTCACAGCTGTCGAGCCAGTATGCGAGCTGCCTGAATGGAGCATAGAGGAAAAGATAAAAGTGCAGCAGATAGCCCGCTCTGTCGCCCTCGCATTTAATAATTTGCCGCGCCCCCACCGCGTTATGCTGGGGTCATTAACCGTTGTCACACTGGCCGTCGCTGTCTGGCGGCCGTATGTCTATCATCCCCATGACGTTGCGCCGATTGTCAAAGAGATTGCGCTGGATAAAAACGCATTGCGCACTCTGCTGCCGGAAGCCAGCGAGCCTATCGATCAAACCACGGCCGAACCTGAAGAGGATTTGCCGGCGGACGACATCGACAAAGATGTGCCTGACAATCCCGATCAGCATGACTACACCATTTCATCTGGCGATACGTTAAGCAGCGCGCTGAATCAGTATGGCATCGATCTCAGCGACATCAATGCGCTGGTCGCCAGTGATAAAGCGCTGCGCAATCTGCAGGTGGGCCAGCAGCTAAGCTGGACGCTGGATGCAGAAGGGCAGCTGCAGGCGTTTAGCTGGGAAATCAACCGCCGTGAAACCCGTACCTATGCGCGTCAGCCAAATGGCAGCTTCAGCATGCAGCAGGAGATGCAGAAAGGCGAATGGCAAAATAGCGTGCTGAAAGGGGAAGTGCGCGGCAGCTTTGCTGCCAGTGCGCAGCGTGCCGGTCTGAGCAGCGCTGAAACCAGCAACGTCATTAAAGCGATGCAGTGGCAGATGGATTTTCGCAAACTGCGTTCGGGCGATGAGTTCAGCGTGCTGATGTCGCGCGAGATGCTGGATGGTAAAAGTGCCCAGAGCCAGCTGCTGGGCGTGCGCGTGCGCAGCGGCGGCAAAGATTACTACGCCTTCCGCGCGGAAGATGGCAAGTTCTACGATCGCAGCGGTTCGGGTCTGGCGCGGGGCTTTATGCGCTTTCCAACGGTTAAGCAGTATCGCGTCTCTTCAAACTTTAACCCGCGCCGCCTCAACCCGGTAACCGGGCGCATCTCACCGCATAAAGGCGTCGACTTTGCGCTGCCGGTGGGGACACCGGTGCTGGCCGTCGGCGATGGCGAAGTGGTGGTGGCTAAAAATGGCGGGGCTGCGGGCAACTACGTGGCGATTCGTCACGGCCGTCAGTATATGACGCGCTATATGCACCTGAGCCGTGCGCTGGTAAAGCCGGGGCAGAAAGTTAAACGCGGCGATCGCATCGCGCTCTCGGGTAATACCGGGCGCTCAACCGGTCCTCACCTGCATTACGAGGTGTGGATTAATAATCAGGCTGTTAACCCGCTGACGGCGAAAATGCCGCGCATGGAAGGGCTGACCGGGAAAGATCGCAGTACCTACCTTGCACAGGTTAAAACCTGGCTGCCGCAGCTGGCGCTGTAAAAGTCCGGCGGCGAATAAACGTAAAACCGACGATTAATTCGTCGGTTTTTTGCTTTCAGGCGCGTGAAGATTGCAAAAATAGCTGCCGTCACTATTATTGAGCCGTCATTGTCAGAGGCGAGTGCATGGAAACCCGAAAAAAAAATAACAGCGAGTTTATTCCCGTTTTTCAACGTTCTTTTTTAAAACCTAAATACTGGGGAAGCTGGCTGGCGGTTGGTGCGCTGGCGGGCATGGCAATGCTGCCGCCACGCCTGCGCGATCCTGTACTGGGTAGCTTAGGCACCTTTGCCGGTAAGCTGGCAAAAAGTGCGCGGCGTCGTGCGCTGATCAATCTCTATTACTGCCTGCCGGAACTGAGTGAAGCGCAGCGCGAAGAGATTGCTGACCGCATGTTTGCTACCGCGCCGCAGGCGATGGCGATGATGGCAGAACTCGGCATGCGCAACCCGGAGCGGGTGCGTCAGCGGGTAGAGTGGCACGGCCGTGAAATTATTACCGACTTACAGAACAACAAAGAGAATGTGATCTTCCTGGTGCCGCACGGCTGGGGCGTGGATATTCCCGCCATGCTGCTGGCGTCGGAAGGGCAGAAGATGGCAGCGATGTTTCACAATCAGAGCGATCCGCTGATGGATTATCTGTGGAACACCGTACGCCGCCGGTTTGGTGGCCGTATGCATGCGCGCAACGACGGGATTAAGCCCTTTATCGCCTCAGTGCGTCAGGGCTACTACGGCTACTATCTGCCGGATCAGGATCACGGTGCTGAGCACAGCGAGTTTGTCGATTTCTTTGCAACCTACAAGGCTACGCTGCCGGCAGTGGGACGACTGATGAAAGTCTGCCGGGCGCGGGTAGTGCCGCTGTTTCCGGTATACAACAGTAAAACGCACCGCCTGGAGATCTACGTGCGGCCGCCGATGGACGATCTGGTGGATGCGGATGACACCAGGCTGGCACGCCGTATGAATGAAGAAGTGGAGATTTTTGTGCGGCCGCATCCGGAGCAATATACCTGGATCCTGAAGCTGCTGAAAACGCGTAAAGAGGGGGATATTGAGCCTTACCGGCGTAAAGATCTCTATCCGCGTAAGTAATTCTGTATGCTGCCGCTACCCGCAGTGCGTAGCGGCAGCGCACGGTTATACGACCTCTTCGACCCTGCTCAGTCGTCTGCGCTCACGCAGAAACAGCGTAACCAGCACAAACCACAGCAGACCCGCAGCAAAATTCAGTGTACTGAACCACGGCGTACCGCCGTGAAAATAGCCCGCTTTAGCCAGCTCAATGCCCGCTGCCAGCGTCAGGATGCTGATCATTCCCAGCATGGCGGCAATACTGCCTTTGCCTTCACTGCTGGCGTAAAGCGTCAGGCGATAGAGACCGGCATTCACCATGCCAGCCCCGAACGCGTAGAGACTGAGTCCGGCGGTTAACAGCAGGTAGGTGTGGCTGTTCATCAGGTTGGCAATCAGCGCTATGCCGAGTCCGATTAAGATGGGCCAGGCGGCCAGTTTCACTGGCTGTTCAATCGGTACGCGACCCGCCAGTTTGCCCAGCGTCAGATTGCCGGCAATCATAGCCAGAAACACCGGCAGCTGGAGCAGGGCATAGTGCATGCGCGACAGGCCCTCATCGTGCATAAGGATCACCGGTGACAGCGCCACCCACGTCAGAATGGGAATAAACACCAGGCCGATAGCAAAGGAACCGTACATCACCTGTTTGTCACGTGCCAGCCGGCCATAGCCGCGCGCCAGCACCGGCAGCGCAACGGAGCGACTGCGATCGCCTGCCGTTTCCGGCATGATGCGCCACAGCAAAATAAAGGCGATCACGCTGCAGATCGCAAACAGCCAGAACATACTGCGCCAGCTGCCTGCGGTAAGCCATGCCGCCCCGGCCAGCGGACCGGCCAGCGGCGCCAGCAGCGCCACATTCGCCATCAGGGCCATTACCCGCACCGCGAGCGCCTCTTCAAACGCTTCCTGTACCGCCGCATAGCTGACGGCGCCAATAAAGCAGAGGCTGATGCCCTGAATGAAGCGCAGCGTGACAAACTGCTCAATTGTGCTGACCCAGGTGGTAAGGATGCAGGCCAGCACAAAAAACAGGATGCCGGAAAGCAATACCGGACGCCGGCCATACTTATCTGATAGCGGGCCCAGCAGCCACTGCAGCACCACGCCGCCCATCAGATAGGCAGTCAGAGAGGTGGAGACCCACTGCGGGCCGACTGCAAACTCCTGCGTGACCAGCAGCATGCCGGGCTGGATCATGTCATGAGCGATATAAGTAGCGAACTCAAACAGGACCAGCGCCAGTGGAAACAGCAGCGTACGTCCGGTTAAGCGGGCAATAGGTTGGTAGCGGGCCATCAAGCCTCCCTGAAAATGCAAAATAAAACGCGACCGCCAGAGCAGTCGCGTTTGTCCATTTTTACAGCCGCTACGCTTAACGCGTCGGCGTTAGTCGACGCGCAGCACGCGGCTGGTGTTGGTGGTGCCGGTTGCGCCCATCACATCACCCTGGGTGACAATCACCAGGTCGCCGGAGACGAGGAAACCTTTATCGCGCAGCAGATTTACCGCGTCGTGGGCGGCAGCCACACCGTCGTTGTTGCTGTCAAAATAGACCGGCGTCACGCCGCGATAGAGAGCGGTCAGGTTTAGCGTACGCTCATGGCGCGACATCGCAAAAATCGGCAAACCTGACGTGATACGTGACGTCATCAGCGCGGTACGGCCTGATTCGGTCATGGTAATAATGGCAGAAACACCCTGCAGATGGTTTGCTGCATACATAGCTGACATCGCGATCGCTTCTTCGACGTTGTCAAACTGTACGTCCAGGCGATGTTTGGAGACGTTTACGCTTGGGATCTTTTCAGCGCCGAGGCAGACTTTCGCCATCGCAGAAACGGTTTCCGCCGGATATTGCCCGGCTGCGGTTTCCGCTGACAGCATCACGGCGTCAGTACCATCCAGCACGGCGTTGGCCACATCCATCACTTCCGCACGGGTTGGCATGGGATTGGTGATCATCGATTCCATCATCTGCGTGGCGGTAATGATGGTGCGGTTCAGCTGACGGGCGCGACGGATCAGCGCTTTCTGAATACCAACCAGTTCCGGATCGCCGATTTCAACGCCCAGATCGCCGCGCGCCACCATGACAACGTCAGACGCGAGGATAATATCATCCATTGCTTCCTGTGTCGCAACCGCTTCTGCGCGCTCCACTTTGGCCACCAGCTTTGCATCACAGCCGGCGTCGCGAGCCAGACGACGGGCGTAGTTCATATCTTCGCCATTGCGCGGGAATGACACCGCCAGATAATCAACGCCGATTTTTGCCGCCGTGACGATATCCAGCTTATCTTTTTCAGTCAGCGCTTCGGCAGAGAGGCCGCCGCCCAGCTTGTTGATACCTTTGTTATTAGAGAGCGGACCACCGACGGTAACTTCAGTGAAGACTTTCACATCCTGCACCTCCAGCACCTTCAGCTGTACGCGGCCATCATCGAGCAGCAGAATATCGCCCGGCACGACATCTTCCGGCAATCCTTTGTAATCGATGCCGACTTTTTCTTTGTCGCCTTCACCTTTGCTCAGGTTCGCATCAAGCAGAAAACGATCGCCGACACTGAGAAATACTTTCCCTTCTTTAAACGTAGAGACGCGGATTTTTGGCCCCTGCAGGTCGCCGAGAATCGCCACGTGACGCCCCAGCTTGGCGGCTATCTGACGTACGCGATCGGCGCGCTGCTGGTGATCTTCGGGCGTGCCGTGGGAGAAATTAAGGCGTACTACGTTAGCGCCTGCCGCGATGATTTTTTCAAGGTTATTGTCGCGGTCGGTTGCCGGGCCGAGGGTAGTAACAATCTTGGTTCTTCTGAGACGACGTGACGGGGATTTTGAGATGAAAGCTGTAGGGCTGGTCATTCGGTGATCCTTTTATTCTATCTGAGTGATTGGCATTAAATTTACAATGCGCGTGTCTCTGTTTGGCTATTGATACTGCTTCCAGGGTGTTGACGCAAAAGGGCTTGAAGTATTAACGCCAGGTAAACGCTTACACCTAAGGTACACCAAATGTCTGACCCTGTTAAGATGGGTCTGCTTTGTCAAAGTGCGGAGCGATCTATCACGCTAAAACGCGGCACAGGATAACCCCGGTTTTGCTTGCGCATTTTTAGCATCGGTATAACACGGCTGCATAGCAGAGCTAAAATGCGCCCGAACGGCACCGCACAGACATGAAAGCGCTTACATCACCTTGATTTAGTAAAAATTTGCTCTGTGAAGCACACCTTCGCGCAGCGGCAGATAAATGCGAAGCTGAATTCTTTGTCATACTTCTGCAGGCCCCGTCTGTAATGACTGACGTAAACCCTGGTCAGGGACGCCGGCCTGTTGGTTACGCGACGTCGCGATGAACAGCGGGACGCTCGCTTGTCCTGGCGCGGCGAAAAAAGTACATTGTGCCGTAAGAACATGACAATAAAGGTCCGGGATGGTGAGGATGCACATCCGGGAGATCCTGCAACGAGGAGAGGAAAATGGCGGTAACACAAACAGCCCAGGCATGCGATCTGGTGATTTTCGGTGCCAAAGGCGATCTTGCACGCCGTAAACTGTTGCCTTCGCTTTATCAGCTGGAGAAAGCTGGTCAGATCCACGAAACCACCCGTATTATCGGAGTAGGACGTGCGGAGTGGGATAAAGCGGCTTATACCAAAGTGGTACGCGAGGCGCTGGAAACCTTCATGAAAGAGAAGATTGATGAAGCGCTGTGGGATAAGCTCAGCGGCCGTCTCGACTTCTGTAACCTCGATGTGAACGATACAACGCATTTCACCAAACTGGGTAAAATGCTCGATCAAAAAGAGCGCGTAACCATTAACTACTTTGCTATGCCACCGAGCACGTTCGGTGCCATTTGTGAAGGGCTTGGCGCAGCGAAGCTGAACGCAAAACCTGCCCGCGTGGTAATGGAAAAGCCGCTGGGTACCTCGCTGGAAACCTCGCGTGAAATCAACGACAGCGTGGGTAAATTCTTTGACGAGAGCCAGGTGTTCCGTATTGACCACTATCTGGGCAAAGAGACGGTGCTGAATCTGCTGGCGCTGCGCTTTGCTAACTCAATCTTTGTGAATAACTGGGACAACCGCACCATCGACCACGTGCAGATCACCGTGGCAGAGGAGGTGGGGATTGAAGGCCGCTGGGGTTATTTTGATAAAGCGGGCCAGATGCGCGACATGATTCAGAACCACCTGCTGCAGGTACTGACCATGATTGCTATGTCACCGCCCTCCGATCTCAGTGCAGATGCAATCCGCGATGAGAAAGTAAAAGTACTGCGTTCACTGCGCCGGATCGATCAAACCAACGTGCGTGAAAAAACCGTACGCGGTCAGTACACGGCAGGATTTGTACAGGGTAAAAAAGTACCGGGCTATCTGGAAGAGGAGGGCGCTAACAAGCAGAGCGCAACCGAGACTTTTGTGGCTATTCGCGTTGATATTGATAACTGGCGCTGGGCGGGTGTACCTTTCTACCTGCGCACCGGCAAACGTCTGCCTTCCAAATGCTCTGAGGTCGTCGTCTATTTCAAGAACCCGGAGATGAACCTGTTCAAAGACTCCTATTCTGAACTGCCGCAGAACAAACTCACTATTCGTCTGCAGCCGGATGAAGGTGTGGATATCGAGATCCTTAACAAAGTACCAGGGCTGGATCACAAGCATAAGCTGCAGACCACTAAGCTGGATCTGAGCTATTCAGAAACCTTTAATCAGTCACATCTGGCGGATGCCTATGAGCGTCTGCTGCTGGAATCAATGCGCGGCATTCAGGCGCTGTTTGTCCGTCGCGATGAGGTAGAAGCAGCATGGGGCTGGGTGGATTCAATTATCGAGGCCTGGAATGCGGATGGCGACGCCTCTAAACCGTATCAGGCAGGCACCTGGGGCCCGGTGGCTTCCGTTGCGATGATCACCCGCGACGGCCGTTCATGGAACGAATTTAGCGAGTAATCGCCCGTTGTACGGATGCGCCATTCAGACTCAACCAATACCTCTGCCATGCAGGGGTATTTTTTTGCGCAGCGCGTGCCAACGCCCATAGCAGAGAGAGTCCACAGCAGCATCACCACGTGGTGTTGCATAGACGCAAAGCCGTTTTATCTTGTATGGTAAAGCGCTAATGATGAGAACGCAGCCGTCGGGGCTGCGGTGACCAGGGAAACCTCATGAAGAACTGGAAGATAAGTGCAGAGCAGGTGCTGAGCACCGGGCCGGTCGTGCCGGTTATTGTAGTAAAGCAGCCTGAGCACGCTGTGCCGATGGCAAAAGCGCTGGTCGCAGGCGGTATCCGGGTGCTGGAGGTGACGCTGCGTACGCCGGTTGCGATGGATGCGCTGCGCGCCATTATTCGTGAGGTGCCGGAAGCGATTGTGGGCGCCGGTACGGTTATCAATACGCAGCAGCTGAAAGAGGTCACGGATGCAGGCGCGCAGTTTGTGATAAGCCCGGGACTGACCGAGTCGCTGCTCCGGGCCGCAACAGAGGGGCCGGTACCGCTGATCCCGGGGATCAGCACCGTGTCAGAGCTGATGATGGGTATGGATCATGGCCTGCGCGAATTCAAGTTCTTCCCGGCTGAAGCCAGCGGCGGCGTAAAGGCGCTTTCCGCGCTTGCCGGACCTTTTCCGCAGGTACGGTTTTGCCCGACCGGCGGCATTTCACCGGCAAACTATCGTGACTATCTGGCGCTGAAAAGCGTGCTGTGTATCGGCGGCTCGTGGCTGGTACCGGATGAGGCGCTGCAGCAGGGCGACTGGGAGCGGATTACGCAGCTGGCGCGTGAGGCGATAGCGGGCGCGCGGTAGCCCGGGAAGCAGATATCTGGCAGCAGGCGTATGGCCTGCTGCCAGCGCTGTCAGCCTTCGGCGGTTATCGCTGCCGCACTGGCGACGGCGCGCGCTACCGCCTCTTCCGTGCTCTCTCCGGTTGCCAGCGCAACGCCCAGGCGACGCTGTCCGCTGATCTCCGGTTTACCAAACAGGCGCAGCTGCAGGCCCGCGCCCAGCGCGGCATCAACGTGTGCAAAGCGCACATCCTGACTCTCCAGCTGCGGCAGGATCACGGCTGACGCCGCCGGTCCATACTGGCGAATAGTGCCGATCGGCAGCCCGAGAAACGCCCGCACGTGCAGAGCGAACTCAGAGAGATCCTGAGAAATCAGCGTCACCATGCCGGTATCATGCGGGCGGGGCGACACTTCGCTGAACACCACCTCATCACCGCAAACGAACAGCTCAACGCCAAACAGGCCATATCCACCCAGCGCGTTTACCACGCTGGCCGCAATCTCCTGCGCCCGTGCGAGGGCAGCGGCGCTCATCTGCTGCGGCTGCCAGGATTCGCGGTAATCTCCCTCCTCCTGGCGATGGCCGATCGGGGCGCAGAAGTGGATGCCGTCAACGGCGCTGACCGTCAGCAGCGTAATTTCGAAATCGAATCTGACCACGCCTTCAACAATCACCCGGCCGGCACCGGCACGGCCACCCTGCTGGGCATAATCCCACGCCTGCTGCAGCGCGTCCGCGCTGCGAATAAAGCTCTGACCTTTGCCGGATGAACTCATCACCGGCTTAATGATGCAGGGAAACCCTATCGCTTCTGCTGCGGTAAAAAAGTGCGCCTGGCTGTCGGCAAACTGATAGCGTGAGGTGGGCAGGTTCAGTTCTTCGGCGGCCAGACGACGGATCCCCTCCCGGTTCATGGTCAGGCGTGCGGCGCGAGCGGTCGGCACCACTTTCTGCCCCCGGGCTTCAAGCTCAACCAGCGTATCGGTGGCAATCGCCTCAATTTCCGGCACCACAAAGTGCGGCTGTTCACGGGCGATCAGTGCAGCCAGCGCCTCGCCATCCAGCATATTGATTACGTGGCTGCGATGCGCAACCTGCATCGCCGGCGCATCGGCATAGCGATCGACGGCGATCACTTCCACACCTAAACGCTGGCACTCCAGCGCGACCTCTTTACCCAGCTCGCCTGAGCCCAGCAGCATAACGCGCGTGGCACCGGGTCGCAGTGCCGTTCCGAGAGTTGTCATACCTGTCACCTTAGCAGTCAAAAAAGCGCCAGCAGTATATACGAAAACGTTTGCGCGCTCACGTTTTACGCCGGTAAAGATTTTCCGTACTTTGCCCGCTCTGACATTTTCTGACGCAGGTTGCGCCAGGATAAAGCGGGCTAACTTAAACGGGAGTTAAACAATGAATCAGTGGCTGCAGCAGCTTCAGACGGTTCTGGCAAAGAAAAAGGGCGGGACTTCCGGGTTGGGTGACCTCCTGGGGCCCGGGGCACTGGGTGGGCTGGCAGGCGTGCTGGCGGGCAGCAAATCGTCACGTAAGCTGCTGACAAAATTTGGCGGCAAGGCGCTACTGCTGGGCGGCGGTGCGGCAGCCGGTGCGCTGTTATGGAATAAATATAAAGATCGTATCCGCACAGCGTATCCGCCCGCATCCGGCACTGACGGGCAACAGACGCCGCCTGACCAGCGCGCAGAGCGGCTGATCGCTGCACTGGTATTTGCGGCCAAAAGTGATGGTCATATTGATGAGGCTGAACAGGCTGCAATTGAGAAACAGATTCAGCAGGCGGGCTATGGCGCGCAGGCGGAAAGCCTGATTAAGCAGGCGATGGCGCGTCCGCTCGATCCGCAGTGGCTGGCGGCTGGAGTAAAAAATGAAGAGGAGGCGCTGGAACTCTACGTGCTCAGCTGTGCAGCTGTCGATATCGACCACTTTATGGAGCGCAGTTATCTCACCGCGCTGGGCGATGCGCTGAATATTCCGGAGGATGTTCGTGACGGGATCCAGCGAGACATCGCCGCAGAATCTGCTGGCTGAGAGGTCGGAAACAGCTGCGCCTGCGGCAGTTCTGGCATTCCCGCCTGATTGGTGCCACGCTTGCATAAAACGATTTCTCCGGGAGAAACCGCGTTATGAAACAGCCGCAGGCAAAAAAAATTCCGCATGTCATGACGTTGCATGGCGATACGCGCACTGATGATTACTTCTGGCTGCGCGATGACGATCGTGAAGACCCCAGCGTGCTTGCCTATCTGCAGGAGGAGAACCGCTACGGCAGGGCGATGATGGCGTCGCAGAATGCACTGCAGGAGAAGGTGCTGAAAGAGATTGTCGATCGTATTCCGGGTCAGGACTATTCTGTGCCCTATACGAAAAACGGCTTTCGCTATCAGCGCCGTTATGAGGCCGGGAACGAATATGCAGCGTTTTATCGGCAGCCGGTTGAGGGCGGGGCGGACGCATCCTGGCAGCTGCTGCTTGACGGCAACCGGCGCGCTGCGCACAGCGACTTCTACACCATGGGAGCGCTGGATATCAGCCCGGACAATCAGGTTATGGCACTGGCGGAAGATTTTTTATCGCGCCGTCAGTATGGTATCCGCTTTCGTAACCTGCAGAGCGGCAGCTGGTATCCTGAAGTATTACATAACGCCTCATCCAGCGTAGCCTGGGCAAACGACTCGCGTACGCTTTACTATGTGCGCAAACATCCGAAAACGCTGCTGGCGTATCAGATATGGCGCCATGAGCTGGGCCATCCGCAGAGTGATGACCAGCTGGTATATGAAGAGAAGGATGAGAGCTTTCATCTTAGCGTGCATAAAACCACGTCAGAGCACTTTATTCTGATTGCGCTCTTCAGCACCACCACCAGTGAGATCCTGCTGCTGGACGCGGAGTATCCTGACGCGCAGCCGCAGGTATTCTGCCCGCGCCGGCGCGATCACGAATACAGCATCGACCACTATAACCACAATTTTTATATCCGCTCGAACCGCGACGGCAAGAACTTCGGTCTCTACCGCAGCGCCTGGCTGGCGGAGCAGCGCTGGGAGACGCTGATACCGGCGCGCGAGCACGTCGTTCTGGAGGATTTCCAGCTGTTTCGCAGCTGGCTGGTAGTAGAAGAGCGCCAGCGCGGCGTCAGTACTTTGCGGCAGATTAACCGCGCCAGCGGCGAGAGCTATGGTATCGCGTTTGACGATCCCGCCTATGTGACCTGGCTGGCGTTTAACCCCACGCCGGAGAGCGATACGCTGCGCTACGGCTACTCCTCGATGACCACGCCCGATACGCTGTTTGAACTGAATATGGAGACCGGGGAGCGACGCATCCTCAAACAGACGCCGATACCAGGCTTTGATCCGGATGAGTACAGAAGTGAGCACCAGTGGATCAAAACGCGCGACGGTACCGAAGTGCCGGTATCGCTGGTTTATCATCGGAAATATTTTCAGCGCGGTAAAAATCCGCTGCTGGTCTATGGCTATGGCGCCTACGGCAGCACGATGGAGGCGAACTTTAGCGCCAGCCGCGTCAGCCTGCTGCAGCGCGGTTTTATCTATGCCATTGTGCATGTCCGCGGCGGGGGCGAGCTGGGCCAGCAGTGGTATGACAGCGGCCGTCTGATGCATAAGATGAACAGCTTCACCGATTTTATCGACGTGACGCAGGGGCTGGTGGCCAAAGGCTATGGCGATCCGCAGCGTCTCTACGCCATGGGCGGTAGCGCGGGCGGGCTGCTAATGGGCGCGGTTGTCAATATGGCACCGACCCTGTTCCACGGCGTGGTAGCGCAGGTGCCGTTTGTGGATGTGGTGACAACCATGCTCGATCCTACTATTCCGTTAACCACCGGCGAGTATGATGAGTGGGGCAATCCGGAACAGCCCGACGCCTATCACTACATCAGCCGTTACAGCCCCTATGATAATGTGACCGCGCAGGCGTATCCGCATCTGCTGATCACCACCGGGCTGCACGATTCACAGGTGCAGTACTGGGAGCCCGCCAAGTGGGTGGCAAAGCTGCGCGAACATAAAACCAGTGACGCGCTGCTGCTGCTCTGTACCGACATGGATTCCGGCCACGGCGGTAAGTCGGGACGCTTTAAATCCTATGAGGGCGTTGCGCAGGAATTTACGTTCCTGATTGCTCTGGCGCAGGGCAGCCTGCCGGATCGGGTGGATTACTGATCGTCTTTGACATATTTACGCAGCGCCTGCCGCAGCGGCGGGCGCAGATCGCGGACATTGTCCAGTACCCAGCGCAGATAACCCGGATCGCGGCGCGCAATAGCGCTGATACTCTGTCCGCGATATTTGCCAAATGGAAAGATATCTCCGGAGAGCGCAGCCGGTTCAGTCCGGCTTACCATCTCTGCCGGACTCCAGCCGGAGATCTCCATAATACGGATCAGCAGCGCGGCGGTAACGTAGCAGTCATAAAGCGCGCGGTGTGCATGCAGGTCTGCAGGCGGCGTCACCTCAAGTTTCAGGCTGTGCCGCAGCGCCTGATTACCATATTTAATGCCGGGCCACAGTTTGCGCGCCAGCGTCATGGTGCAGATCCATTCGCCCGGCATGGCGGGCAGCATGCGGCGGTCAAAGCTGGCGTTGTGAGCCACATAGTGTGGGCTGCCGTGATAGCGGCTGATGATCGCTTCTATCGGCGGTTTATCCGCCACCATCGCTTCTGTGATGCGGTGCACCATCATTGCCTGACGGCTGATAGGGCGATCCGGGCAGACCAGATCGCTCATCGGATTGACTATCTGCCCGTCAATAACATCCACGGAGGCGATCTCTACCACGCCGCCCTGCAGGCCGCAGGTTTCTGTATCTATCACGCGTAACATAGGTTATTTCTGCTTAGGTTCGTAGGGCAGGCGGGAAAGGCTGAGCGAAGCCTGACGATAGTGCATCAGGCGCTGGCGGAACCAGTCGCGCAGCGCTTCCGGCTGCTCGCGTTCAACCATCTCCGCCACGACCGGCATATTGTAGCGCTCTTTGAACGCGACGCCTGCCGCCGCCAGCTCAACGTTGACTTTGTATTTCTCTTCCTGCGACAGCTGTGCAAGATTATAACGCATGCTTTTCTCCTGATAATCAGCGGCAAAAATAATGGTTTCATGCAGCAGGATCAAGGGCAACCGGATCGCACTGCAGGTCTCGACACGCTGAATCGGGCGGCGTATCCTGCTGCCACATCAGCGGCAGCGCCGGAAAACCCGCCGGGTAATCTGTCTGCCTGCCGTGTCAGTGAAGATGAAATGAGGTCAATATTTTGCTGAAAAAAGTGATTCCTGCCTGCCTGCTGCTGGCGCTCTGCAGCCAGGCGCTGGCGGGCGAAATTATTACGGTCAGTCGTTTTGAAATCGGTAAGGCAAAGTGGCCCTTCACGCGTGAAGAGGTGATGCTGACCTGTGAAAAGGATGGCGCACTGTTTGCCATTAACCCCAGCACGCTACTGCAGTATCCGCTGAATGAAAAAGCGCTGGCGCGTGCCGATGCGGGGCAGGGCACGCTACAGTCGATTAATACTATCCTGGCAGATGATAAGGCGCATCCCGGCAGTAAAATGTCGCTGCAGCCGATTATCGATCGCGCGCAGCAGCTGTGCGTTAAGTAAAAGCCGGCAGACGCCGCCGTCAAAAAGCGTTGCAGGCGTCTGGTAGTGCCAGCGCGATCACAGAGTTGGCAGCTTTCCGGCTCGCCTCAGGCTGCTTGCTGGACAATGTTCGCCGTTGGACTACCTTTAAAAGGCAAGGCACCTCGCCTTCAAAAATGCCAACTTTTAGCGCACGGCTCACTACGAGCCATTTCCCTGGACCCGATACAGGAATCGTATTGGGTCTTTTTTTAACTGGTTGTTATCGAAAGATAACTCAGGGGTTTCCCAGCATTTACCCGACATTTCACTCCGGACGGCACTCGCACTGGTTCTGAACAGATAAATCCAGGCGTTAGCGGATAGTCAGTCAGCTACCTGACAGAACAGAAGCGTTATCCCTTTCCCTGATCCACTATTTTATAAAACAGTGGAACGATCGCTCGCCGGAAACGGTGTTTTAACCTGGCTTTTAACGGTCGTGATGACATAAGTTGATTCCAGATAACCTTTTTTTGCCGGGCAATCTCACTCATATCATTATTACTGTTTATTGTAGACTGGCTGGCCTCTTCGGAGAGCTGAACCGGATGCGGGACCACCGAAAAAACGCTTACAAACGCGTGCTCTGCAAAAAGCGTCCATTTATCTGCAGTGATCCAAATAGGATGCAGGTTTTTTAAGAGAGATTGCGCGGCTTTGTGGTTAATTACGTATGAGTGAGTGGTGGTGGCCTGCAGCGTTTTATGCAGAGTATGTTTATGGGTTAAATGAGAGACAGGCGATAATAAATAACTGTTTGCACGGCTAAAAAGGATCACTTCTGGTCTGTGGCTGGCGGGCTTTATTTTTTCCAGTACGTCCCTGGCTTCGCGAGTGAAAATAATGTCATCTTCCAGAATCATTGCCGCTTCAATATTGCTGTCGACGATTTTCTGGTAAATTTTTTGATGACTTAATGCGCACCCAATCTCTCCGGGTAAAAATGCGTAATTAATCGGTGCACTTGCGGCAGCTCTTTCATCGGCTGTCATGAGCGTACCATCGACCGCTTCGACAAATTCGTAATCAAGATTAAGTGCATCAAGCTGGGATGCAATTTTATTCCGTCTTTCGACCGATCTTTTTAAGTTTACAATAAAAATTTTCATTATCTGCCGTGCGCGATGTGCGGTTCCTTTACATTCCTGACCTGAATAATGCAGATATTATCATATAAACAATCTTGCTGAGTATAAGGCCTCAGCCGGTAACTGGCTCCGTTCTGTAGTTTATAAACCGGACAAAACAGGTTAAAAGTTTGCCTTATTGCTGAAACAGGCTACGCTTAAAGGGTGACAACTCAATGCGCCGTATCTAACGACGGACTGTTTGCTAATCAATGATGATCAACAGGCGCACCAATTCAGGGCTCTGCTTCGGCAGGGCCTTTCCTTTGCCCGCTGCTGCCCGCAAAGCGCGCGCAGCAGCGGGTAAAGCGCTCACTCCAGCAGATAAATACCTGCAACGAGTGTGCCTACAGAAATAATGTGCAGTAGCTCAGTCATGGTTCGCCCTCCCGGATATGTACAGACAAAGTCAAGGACGGATATCACACTTCGTCAAATTTAATCATGGCGGGTGATTATTCTGAAACAGCATTATCGCCCTGCGTTTTGTCTGAATTCAGCGTGACGGCGGTGACGCTGACAGACCGCTAACTGATTAAGTTCAGAGAATAAAGTGGTTTACCTGCCGCACTAACTTCAGGTTGCGCTGTCTCAGTTACAGATGTTTTAGTCCGTATCGATCTTAAAAACACAGCAAAACTCTTTTTTTGTACTATATTGTTATAGCAAAGGGTGAGTTTTGTAAAAAAGAGTTATGCTGTACCCTTAACAATAAACAGACAGGCCGCGAAAGGCCGTTTTAAACCAAAGGATATAAAAATTATTTCAGTTTCAATTTCTATGCGTTGCCCTCACTGTCTGGGCTCGCAGTATCGCAAATCCGCATTTGACGTTTCTGAGAAGAATCCGGCGGGTGCTAAGTGCATATTCTGTAAAACAGCGATGGTTGCTCTTAACCCTGCGGCGATGAATACGTTAGCTAAGCTTAAAATGAATAACGATATGCTTCACAGATAACCGATCTCTGCCACGCAAAAGGCCACCTCAGGGTGGCCTTTTTACTTTTTGCTGACGACAGCATCTATCCCGATGGCTACAGAATAATCCAGCGCCTGGCAGGCGCTCAGGCTTCAGGCTGGCCTGCCGGGCCTTTACTCATCGGCCCGCCGGGCACCGGATGCTCCATCGGCGGAGCAGGGCGGCCATCCGGACCCAGCGGGCGTTCCGGCTGCTGACAACCGGCCAGCATCAGCAGGCTGGCAGAGATAATTAATCCACTAAAAAACAGCTTCATCAGAGACTCCTTGATTAACAGGCAACCCGGCGTTGCACATTAACCCTAGCTGATAAATCTGTGCGCTGACGGCAGCGGCTGGCTTAATTTTATCGTCCTGATTAAAACAGCTGTAAGGCCAGATTTTTATCTCAGACGTCGCCATTCATGGCGTCATTGCTTCTGTTGCCTATACTTAGGTTCTTGATGACAGGAGGCGAACATGTTCAAACATAACAGTAATGAAGAGCGTAAACATGAGGGCGATGTAGCCAAAGGATTGCCTGAAGCGGCCCCCTCTGCCGGAAATGCGTATGAAGAGGATGACCATCCGGTTCAGGACGCGCCGGATGAGCATGGCGAAATTCCCCGTACGCGTGACAGCAGTGAAGATGAAAAGAAAGATCCCTGGGAAGATAAAGGGAAATAACGCGTAGACGCTAAATAAGAGTGGTGTGACATTTATCTTTTTTTCTGCGGCTGGCGCACATATCCCTCAGGCTGCCGCAGAGCGTCAGACAGCAGTGCCTATACTGAAAATACCCAACCCAGGGTCAGGAGGTAAATATGTCAGAACGTCCAGAAGATATTCAGCCTATCCCCGATGATGGACAGGCACCCGGTGCAGATGAAGATTTGCCCATGGATGACGGTGCTGTGCCCAATGATGACGCGCTTCCTGTGGATGACACGCGCAGAATCTGATCGGGATGTATTTACCACTCAGTTAACCCGTATGGCCTGACACTATACGGGTTTTTTAATGAGCGCTTCTCTGGCTGTACCTGAGATCGGGAAAGAGTAAAGCAGCGTTATACTGCCTGAAATGGTATAAAATGCCTTGGTTTCGTATATTTCAGGACAGATCATTAATGGCAGATACACACTATTTACTTTGGGTAATGACAGGGACGCTGACCATCCTCAGCCTGTTTATTGGTGCAATTGTCGGACAGGCAAAAACCCGCCGGCTGGGTATGATGACCTTTACCGGTCTCTGGGCATTTTTTATGCTGGCAATATTTTTGATAACCCGCTAACCCACTATCAGCAGATGCACCAGCCGGGCCAGCGATTCCAGCAGCAGCAGGCTGCCGGTCACCAGCATAATCAACACAATGATAAACTGCTTACGGCCTTTCATGCTGTGCTCTCCATGGCGACGCCATACCGGCATTACACTATGCCGGTTGGGTTAAACTAACGCTCAACCATCAGATTATGAGCCGCAGCCTGCTAGCGAAACAGCCGGCCGTCACGCACCAGCTCGCGCGGATAGCTGTTTTTAATGCGGTTGCCCACTTTTTTAGCCAGTCCAAGCGGCTGCTGCTGCCAGGTGACGATGACTTCATCCCGGTCAGGCAGTGTCTCCGGATGGATATCCTGTCCGCGATACCAGCTTTCCGCTTCCGCTTCATTCAGCGCAAACGCCAGCGATGCATCAGGCCTGGCCAGTGCCATCACCGCCTCATGCTGCCAGCGGTAGCCTTTGGGAAAGGTTTCAGCCAGTTTCAGACCAATGCGTGAGAAGCGCACCTTATTCAGCCACTGCTCTGCGCTGGCCGGAAACAGCCACAGCTCTTTATCGCGCTGCCAGAGCGTCAGGCTCTCATCCCACTGCAGGCCCACCTTAGCCGCTGCCTGCATCACCTCCGCGCTGAGTTTTCGGCTGGCGGGCGCAAACGGCAGTTTCCCGAGTTTATAGCCCGGCGCCGGCAGTGCCGGCACGCTGGCGGTTTTACGCAGACGCGCGACGAAAAATCCTTCGCTGTCGAAGCAGTGAGGAAACACGTGCAGATAGCCTTCCGGCGTCAGGGCAGCCTCTGCGCCGGCAAACAAATCCTGCAGCGACAGGATCTCAATGGCGTCGGGATAGCGTGTCAGCAACCAGGCTATGACCTGCTGATTCTCAATGGTGTTAAGGGTACAGGTTGAGTAGATCAGCACGCCACCGGGCCTGAGCGCGTGAAAAGCGCTGTCGATAAGATCGCGCTGGGTGGCCGCAATCGCCTCGGTGCTGGCCAGCGTCCAGTTGCGCAGCGCATCTGCATCTTTACGCACCACGCCTTCGCCTGAGCAGGGAGCATCAAGCAGGATGGCGTCGAACTGTTCCGGCAGCGCTGCGCCAAACACCCGGCCATCGAAATGCGTCAGCGCCACGTTGCTGACGCCGCAGCGGCTGATATTGGCATGAAGGACTTTGACCCGGCTGGCGGAGTATTCATTGGCGAGGATCGCGCCGCGATTATGCATCAGCGCCGCCAGCTGCGTGGTTTTGGATCCCGGTGCCGCCGCCATATCCATAACCTGCTGTGCGTCCGGCGCGGCGGCAAACAGCGCCGTCACCGGCAGCATCGAGCTCGCTTCCTGAATGTAGAACAGACCGCTAAGATGTTCAGCCACGCTGCCAAGCGGCAGGCTCTCATCATCGCGCTCGATCCAGAATCCCTCTGCGCACCAGGGAACCGGCGTCAGCCGCCAGCCATACTGCGCCGTGCGGGCAAGAAAATCAGCCACGCTGATCTTCAGCGTGTTGACGCGTACACTTTTGCGCAGCGGCTGCTGGCTGATAGCAAGAAAGCGTTGCAGTTCAGCCTCATCAGGGAGGCTGGCACGCATGAGGGTAATGAACTCTTCAGGAAAACGACTGGACACAACAATTTACCGCGCTGACAAATGATGGGCGCAGTGTAACACGCGCAAAGAGAACGGGCAGCCTGCTGGCTGCCCGGTTGTTTAGCGCGGAGCAGGGATAGCGGTACCCCAGTCACGCCACGCTTTCGGCGCTTCATCCTGCAGCAGGAAGTGTTTGTTGGCGCCTGCCTGCGGTGCCAGCGGCACGGTTGGCGGCGTAGCGAACTGAATGCCGCCGCGAATAAACTGCTGGAAGGTGCCGGTTTTCACCACGCCGCCAATCAGGCCAAAATCGAGGTTATAGCCGGATGCCAGCCAGAATACTGAGTTATTCCGCACCAGATGCTGATACTTTTTACTGATGCGCAGCGCAATCTGCACCCGATCGGCCATATTACCCAGCGAGGTGCCGGTGACCGTACCGACCTCAACGCCGCGGAACAGAACCGGCGTACCCAGGGAGAGCGATCCCGCCTCGGCGGCATCGACATAAATGTTCAGGCCGTTCAGGTAACGCGAGTCGGTGATTGTGCTTTCCTGCAGCTCAAAGCTGCGCGCCATCGCACCTTTGCCGGGATCGACGTTGACATAGGGCTGCAGAATCGTCTCCAGATGGTTGACGCCTGCCGCAGAAATTTCCGGCGATACCACTGAGAAACGGCTGCCCGTGCGGGCAAAGTCCTGCACATACTCCGGATAGAGCACGGCTTTAGCGACCACCTGATTGTTATCCTGACTCAGCGCCAGCGACTCCACCTGACCGACATTAATACCGAGATAGCGCACCGGCATGCCTGCCGCCAGCTTGCTGCCGTCGTAGGTGTGCAGGGTGATCTGGCTGCCGACGGCGCGGGCTGCGGTTTCTGACGCATAGAGCACGCGCTTAACGCCTTTTTTCGCCTGTGCACCGGTCAGATTGTCAAAGCTGATGGCGCCTTTCAGCGCCCGGTTAATCGGCGACGCCTGCACGGTCAGACCGCTGCCGTTGAGCTGCACTTTTGCGCCACCTTCGGCCCAGAATACGCTTTCGCTGGTCAGCAGCTTGCGATACTGCGGCTGAATATGCACTGAGATATCAAACGCATCCGCACGCGGCACCACGTCGACCACTTCACCGACTTCAAACTTACGGTAGAGCACTACGGAACCTGCCTGTACGTCCGGCAGGCTGGTTGCCGTCAGCGTCAGCGTGGCAGGCGGCTGATCGCCGGTGATCCCTTCAGCAGCACGCTCGGCGTCTGCATAGAGCGGGTAGCGGCTGGAGGCTTTCCCTTTTGCGCCGGGATCGAGACGAATACCGCCATCCACCCATTCACGTGCGCTGGCACCCAGCACCTGCATACCATCAAGGCCAAATTTTACGTTCAGGCGACTGTTGACGATAAACTTGCTGTCAGCGTGCACCAGCTGACGATATTCAGGATTAATCGCGACCACGAAATTGATGCCGTTCTCATCCAGTTTGCGCGAGATCACCTGACCAATCTTCATGCCATAGATCACCAGGGGCTGGCCGGCATCGATACCGTAGGTTTCCGGCGCGCTAAGCTGTACCGTCAGGACATCCGGTTTCTGCAGCAGCGTTTCGCTGGCGGGCAGCACGCTGAAATGGTCCTGCGGTTCGCCCTTACCGGGCACCAGCTCCAGCGTGTTACCGGTGAGCAGGCTGCTCAGGCTGGTGTCAGTGAGGCTGAGTTTCGGTGCGCGCATCTCAATACGTGTTCCGCTGCGCATCAGGCCGGTCACTGAGGGATCAATCGTCAGTTCGCCAGAGACTTTGCCGTCAGGCAGCAGCGTAAGTTTTGTCAGGGTGCCTACTTCCAGCCCCTGATACATCAGAGGCGTACTGTTGGCTTTGAGGTTGTTACCATCAGGCAGATCGAGGTTAATCAGCACGCCGCGTTGGCTGTGTGCCAGATCCGGATAGAGCTGATAGTTCTGCTCGCTCTCAGCCGGTTCGCCTTTATCGGGTGAATCAAACGCGATAGCGCCGTTTACCAGCGCGGCCAGACTCTCCAGCTTCACTTTCGCGCCGCTCAGGCTGACATCTGCATCAATACCGGAAACATTCCAGAAGCGGCTCTGCTTTTTGATGAGATTGATAAAGCGCCGCTCGATCAGCACATCAATGGTGACGCCATCAGTATTGCTATTAAGGCTGTAGTCATAGACGTGACCCACCGGAATTTTCCGGTAGTAGACCAGCGAGCCGGTATTAAGCGAACCGAGATCGGGCGCATGCAGATGGATGAGCAGCTCGCCGGTATTGACCCGGTATTTAGGCTGCGTATCAAGCGCGGTGAAATGGTCGCGCTCTTTACCATCGCCAGGCATCATACCGATGTAGTTACCGCCCACGAGCGCATCAAGCCCGGAGACGCCGGCCAGGGAGGCTTTTGGCGTCACCAGCCAGAATTGCGTATTCTCGCGCAGGGCGTCGCGCATATCGCTTTTGATGCTCGCTTTGATACGAATGCTGCGATAATCATCACTCAGCTCAATACCCTGCACAGTACCGACCTCCACGCCCTGATAGCGAATCGGCGTGCGGCCCGGCACTATGCCGTCCGCCGTCTGGAAGTTGATGGTAATGGTGGTACCGCGCTCCTGATAATTGGTCCATAAAAGCCAGCCGGCAATCAGCAGGGCGATAATGGGCAAAAGCCAGAATGGCGACAACTTGCGTTTGTTACGCACGGTTGCGCTAGTCGGTGTAGTCGGCGTTTCCTGTTGCATGTGCATCCCAGATCAGGCGGCTATCCAGCCACTCAACAGCCATAATAGTCAGGATTACCGCTGCGCCGAAGTAAAGCGCGGCAGGTCCCATGGTAAAAGCCAGCAGCTGATCGCGATTGACCAGCGACATGGTTAAAGCAATAACAAACAGATCCAGCATCGACCAGCGTCCCACCCAGGTCACCACGCGCAGCAGCCGGATGCGGGTTTTCAGCCCCTGTTCACATTTGAAGTGAATACTGAGCAGCAGCGTCAGCATCACCAGCACTTTAGTGAAAGGCACCAGGATACTGGCGATAAACACCACCGCAGCAATGGGAATATTGCCTGAGCCCAGCCCGAGGATACCGGAAAAGATAGTGTCTTCACGCCGCGAACCGTTTACAAAGACCACGGAAATCGGCAGCAGGTTGGCGGGTATCAGCATCACGATCGACGCAATTAACGCCGCCCAGGATTTTTGCAGGCTGTGGCGACGGCGAAAATCAAGCGGCGTGTGGCAGCGGGTACAGCGACCACGCTCATCGGGCATGCCGGTGTGATGACAGTTGAGGCACACCTGCCAGCGCTCTGGCGGCGCGGTTGGGATGGACTGGGGATAGTAATGCTCCCAGAGCTCTTCCACATTAAGATGAATAATAGTGAGCAGGCTTAACAGGGTCAGAGCTACGTAAGCGACCAGACCATAACCCAACGCCAGCGAGGCGTAATCCTGAACTTTGATAGAGGCGACGCCAATACCTACCAGGTAGATATCCAGCATCACCCACTCTTTCAGCCGCTCAAGCATTAGCAGCACCGGTCGCAGATTCATGCCCAGCCGGTTGCCAATCCACAGATAGCTGATGCCGGCAACCAGCGTCACCGGAGCCCCGATTGTACAAAACGCGACCATGGCGGCTGTCAGCACGTTGCCCTGCTGCGCCATCTGCAATACGCCTTCCAGCAGACTGGCGTTTATGCGCATGCCAAGTAAGCGAATTTCAACCAGTGGCAGGCTGAAAGCAAAGGGCATCAGCACCAGCATTGTCACTGCCATCGCGGTCAGACGACGCATTGACCAGTCACGGCCATTCTGGATTTTGGCATGACAGCGCGGGCAATAAGCCGTTTGATGCGATTTCACATCCGGTAAGGAAAAAAGGGTATCGCATTGGGGGCAACGCTGATAACGTGCGTGGGGCAAGCTCTGGCTGATAGCGTGAATTTTCATAAGTGACGCGAGTGGCCCATCATTCGTTACGGTTGCCGGCAGTCTGAACAGAACGTGCAGCCTGCACTATCTTGTGGTACGAGATCAGTCTCAATCATAGCGTGCTAAGGGTATAGCAACTTATTCAATGATTCACCTTGTTGGGCTGGATTATTAGTGCTTATTTTAACAACTGAGGGAAAACTGATACCTCTCAGTGATGAATTATGGTTGATCAATGAACAAAAAAGCCTTTTACGAGGAATTAAATCGTGATGCCCGGGCGCTGCTGGCGGGCGAAACCTCTTTTCTTGCCGCGCTGGCTAACTGCAGTGCGCTGCTGTTTGAGCGTCTGGAGGGGGTTAACTGGGCAGGCTTCTATCTGCTGACTGAAGAGAATACGCTGGTCCTGGGCCCGTTCCAGGGCAAGATTGCCTGCGTGCGTATTCCGGCAGGTAAAGGCGTTTGCGGTACGGCAGTGGCTGAAGAGCGCGTGCAGCGCGTGGATGACGTTCATGCGTTTCCCGGTCATATCGCCTGCGACGCCGCCAGTAACGCAGAAATCGTGATTCCTCTGAAAGTGAACGGCCTGCTGGCAGGCGTTCTTGATATCGACAGTACGCTTTATTCCCGCTTTGACAGTGAGGATGAAGCAGGGCTGGTAGCCCTTGCCGACGGGCTTTGTGAGGTGCTGGCGAACAGCAACATCGAAAAATTTATTGCGCTGTCGCATAGCTAATCGTCTGGATTGCATGGCATTTGGCGATGTTGTCATTATAATGTCGCCTGTTCATGCCCGCTCTGGTCGGCAAATCCGTTGTAATCAGGAAATTTCATGGAAAATCAACCTAAGTTGAATAGCAGTAAAGAAGTCATCGCCTTTCTGGCGGAACGTTTTCCGCACTGCTTTAGCGCCGAAGGTGAAGCGCGTCCGCTCAAAATCGGTATCTTTCAGGATCTGGTCGAGCGCGTTCAGGGCGAAAATAGTCCGAGCAAAACGCAGCTGCGTTCAGCTCTGCGTCTTTATACCTCCAGCTGGCGTTATCTTTACGGTATCAAAGCCGGCGCAACGCGTGTCGATCTCGATGGCAACGCCTGTGGCGTACTGGATGAGCAGCACGTAGAGCATGCGCGGAAGCAGCTGGAAGAGGCAAAGGCACGCGTTCAGGCGCAGCGTGAGCAGCAGCGGGCGAAGAAGCGCGAGGCAGGAGAGGAGAGTGCAGAGCGTCGTCCGCGTAAGCCAGCACCGCGTAAAGCGGCTGAAGGTGATACGCCGCGCAAGCCGCGCCCTCAGACGCCACGCACCGGTGCTGCAGAACGCAACGCCGCACCACGTCCGCCGCGGGCAAAACCCGTTACCGACACCTCAGCTTTGCAGCCAGGCCAGAATATTAAAGTCAAAGCAGGCAAAAGTGCTATGGACGCCACCATTCTTGAAATCACTAAAGATGGCGTTCGGGTACAGCTTGCTTCAGGTCTGGCAATGATTGTGCGCGCAGAACACTTGCAGTTCTGAAACGGAGGCCCGACCCTGGCATGAACAGCTTTTTTAAGATCGGTATGATCGCGGGCCTGCTGCTGGCAGGCCCCTCCGTTGCCGCAGACAATATCACGCGTGCAGACCAGATCCCGCAGTTACATGAAGAAGCGCAGCATCCCACGGTCAGTGAGCGGGTTACATCGCGCTTTACCCGCTCTCACTACCGTCAGTTCGATCTGAATCAGGATTTCTCAGCAAAGATTTTTGATCGCTATCTGAACCTGCTGGATTACAGCCATAACGTGCTGCTGGCATCAGACGTTGCGCAATATGCGGACAAAAAAACCACGCTCGGCGACGAGCTGCGCAGCGGCAAGCTGGATCTGTTTTACGCGCTCTATAACCTGGCACAAAAACGCCGTTTTGAGCGCTATCAATATGCGCTGACGGTGCTGGATCGTCCGATGGATTTCAGTGGCAATGACACCATCGATATCGACCGGGCGAAAGCACCGTGGCCAAAGAGCACCGCAGAGCTTAACGCGCTCTGGGACGCCAAAGTTAAATATGATGAGCTCAGCCTGAAGCTGGCGGGCAAAGATGACAAAGAGATCCGTGAAACGCTGACCAAGCGCTACAACTTTGCCATCCGTCGCCTGGCTCAGAGCAACAGTGAAGATGTCTTCCAGCTGGCAATGACCGCCTTCGCTCATGAGATCGATCCCCACACCAACTACCTTTCCCCGCGCAATACTGAGCAGTTCAACACCGAGATGAGCCTGTCGCTTGAAGGGATCGGTGCCGTGCTGCAGATGGATGATGACTACACGGTCATCAACTCTATGGTCGCAGGCGGTCCGGCAGCAAAAAGCAAATCGATTACCGTTGGCGATCGCATTGTCGGCGTGGGTCAGCCAGGCAAGCCTGTTGAGGATGTTATCGGCTGGAGGCTGGATGATGTGGTATCGAAAATCAAAGGACCTAAAGGCAGCAAAGTGCGTCTTGAGATCCTGCCTGCCGGTAAAGGCACCAAAACCCGGACCGTAACGCTCACGCGTGAAAAGATCCGTCTGGAAGATCGGGCAGTTAAAGGCACGGTGCATAACGTCGGCAAAGAAAAAGTGGGCGTGCTGGATATTCCGGGCTTCTATGTCGGTCTGACTGACGATGTCAAAGTGCAGCTGCAGAAACTGCAAAAGCAAAATGTGGACAGCGTCGTTATCGACCTTCGAACCAACGGCGGCGGTGCACTGACTGAAGCGGTCTCTCTCTCCGGACTCTTTATTCCGGGTGGCCCGGTGGTTCAGGTCAGGGATAACAATGGACGGGTGCGTGAAGACAGCGATACCGACGGCATTGTTTACTACAAAGGTCCGCTGGTAGTGCTGGTCGACCGGTTCAGCGCGTCAGCTTCGGAAATCTTTGCCGCGGCGATGCAGGACTATGGCCGGGCTCTGATTGTTGGCGAACCGACCTTCGGCAAGGGAACCGTACAGCAGTATCGTTCTCTGAACCGCATTTACGATCAGATGCTGCGTCCGGAGTGGCCTGCGCTGGGTTCCGTACAATATACCATTCAGAAATTTTATCGTATCAACGGCGGCAGCACGCAGCGTAAAGGGGTAACCCCCGATCTGCTGATGCCAACCGGCGTTGAAGCGGCAGAGACCGGCGAAAAATTTGAAGATAACGCGCTGCCGTGGGACAGCATTAATGCGGCAACCTATACCAAAACCGGTGATATCACCGCGCTGGTGCCGAAGCTGACGCAGTCCCATGCCGATCGCATTGCGCAGGATCGTGAGTTCCAGTACATCATGAAAGATATTGCGCGTTTCAATGCGATGAAAGATAAACGCAATATTGTGTCGCTCAATCTTGCCCAGCGTGAGAAAGAGAGTCACGAAGAGGACGCGCTGCGTCTGGAGCGTATTAACGCGCGTTATCAGATGGAAGGGAAAAAGCCGCTTAAGAATCTCGAGGCATTGCCAAAAGATTATAAAGAGCCCGATCCCTATCTGGATGAGACAGTGAAGATCGCTAACGATCTGGCGCAGCTGGCCTCTTCTCAGCCCGCTGCTACTCCGGCGAAGTAATCCTGAAGCCGGTCACAAAACACCGCTACGGCGGTGTTTTTTTTTTGCACTATACTCGCTAAATAAGTGGTCTGAGCAGTTTGCAATCGATCGCCTGAGTAGAATGTAAAGTTTTGTTTTTTTAGACACTTAAAGATTAAGGTCGCTTGAAAAGCCGCGCAATGAACATAGGATATATATCCGCGTACAAGCGCGTGAACAACTGAGGAAGATTAACATTTATGATGCGTATTGCTCTTTTCCTGATCACCAACCTGGCGGTGATGTTGGTATTCGGACTCATTCTGAGTCTGACAGGAATCCAGTCAAGCAGTGTTCAGGGTCTGATGATTATGGCGGGTCTGTTTGGCTTTGGCGGTGCGTTCGTTTCACTGCTGATGTCCAAATGGATGGCGCTACGCTCCGTTGGCGGGGAGGTGATTGCACAGCCCCGTAATGAGACCGAGCGCTGGCTGATGGAGACCGTGGGTCGCCAGGCGCAGCAGGCTGGCATTGCGATGCCGCAGGTCGCGATTTATCATGCGCCCGATATCAATGCCTTTGCGACCGGTGCGCGCCGTGATGCGTCCCTTGTCGCTGTCTCAACCGGTCTGCTGCAGAACATGAGCCGCGATGAGGCTGAAGCCGTGCTGGCGCATGAGATCGCGCATATCGCCAACGGAGATATGGTCACCATGACCCTGATTCAGGGCATTGTGAACACCTTTGTTATCTTTATCTCGCGCATTATTGCGCAGGTTGCGTCGGGCTTTCTGTCCGGCAACCGCGATGGTGAAGAGAGCAGCAACGGTAATCCGCTGGTCTATTTTGCGGTTGCAACGGTGCTGGAACTGCTTTTTGGTATCCTCGCCAGCATCATTACCATGTGGTTCTCACGCCACCGTGAGTTTCACGCTGATGCAGGATCGGCAAAACTGGTTGGCCGTGAAAAAATGATCGCCGCGCTGCAACGTCTGAAAACCAGCTACGAGCCGCAGGAGCCAGGCAGCATGATGGCGTTCTGCATCAACGGTAAAAACAAGTCGTTCAGCGAGCTGTTTATGTCTCACCCGCCGCTTGATAAGCGCATCGAAGCGCTGCGCAGCGGGCAGTATCTGAAATAATCCGCTCAGGCGACGAAAAAAAAGGCATCACCCTGGTGATGCCTTTTTTATTTGCGTGCGGATAGCGTCAGGCCGGCGCGCGTGACTGGGTCAGCCGCACCAGACTTATCGCAGCAGCAGCGGAAGCAAAGCCACCGGCAAGGATCAAAGAAGCGTGCGTGCCGCTGTCGCTGAACAGGTTAAACATCAGAGCCACCAGCGCGGCACCGGCACTCTGTCCTGTCAGCCGGGCGGTGCCCAGCATGCCGCTGGCTCCGCCGCTGCGGTTGCGCGGGGCAGCGGAGATAATGGTGTGATTATTGGGTGACTGAAACAGGCCAAAACCGGCACCGCACAGCATCATACGCCAGATGATATCTGCATCAGCAGGCTGCGCCGGGAGCATGGCCAGCAGAAACAGCCCGGCGGCAAACAGCGCCAGCCCCAGTCCACCCAGCAGGCCGGCGTGATACTTCTCAATCAGACGTCCGGCAATCGGCGCCATCACCATTGTTGCCAGCGGCCACGGCGTCAGCAGCAGGCCGGTTGCCACTTCATCCCGGCCAAGCACGTTCTGCAGGTAAAACGGCAGCGATACCATCGCCAGCATCTGCGCGCAGAAAGAGCAGACGGAGGTGCCGATGGAGAGCGAGAACAGCGGCAGACGCAGCAGATCAACCGGTAACAACGGCACCGGCAAGGTTAACTGACGCCGCACAAAGATAATACCGGTAACGAGCAGCGCCGCCAGCTCGGCCACGATCAGGCTGGCTGGCTGCCCCTGCGAAAAGCCGCTCAGCGCAGTGATAAGTAACCCAAAAAAGAGCGCGTTCATCACCGCACTTGGAATATCAAACTTCTGCTGGCGCGCTTTTTGCGGATTGTCAGGCAGGAAGCGCAGCGCCAGCCAGAGTGCGGCAAGGCCGAACGGGATATTGATTAAAAAGAGCCACTGCCAGCTCGCCACGGCCAGAATAGCCGCGGCTATAGTGGGGCCGGCGGCGCTGGAGACCGCCACAATAAGTGAGTTGATCGCCATGCCGCGTCCGAGAAAGCGCTGCGGATAAATAATCCGGATGAGTGCGGTGTTAACGCTCATCAGCGCGGCGCCGCCAAATCCCTGCAGCACGCGCGCCACGGTTAGCGTCGTCAGCGTGGAGGAGAGGGCGCAGAACAGCGATGTCGCGATAAACAGCACCAGGCCGGCCTGATAGATACGGCGGTATCCCAGCATATCTCCCAGAAAGGAGAGCGACAGCAGCGAGATCACGATTGCGATCTGATATGCGTTAACTATCCAGATTGATTCAGCCGGGCTGGCGCTGAGATCGCGGGCTATCGTCGGCAGCGCTACGTTAGCGATAGCGCCATCGAGTACCGCCATCATAATACCCAGCGCAATCGTGATGATTGCGCCATAGCGCTGCGGTAGCGGAAGTCCATCCTGAGGGGCAATTGAAGGCATAATAGTGGTAAGTAAAGGGAGTAAATATCATCATGCTAATCAATTTAGCGCCGGAAAGCATCGCCGCAGGCGTGAAAAACCTCTATTTCGCTGATGCCGGCATAGCGAAAATCAAAATGGGCTCACGCTGAGCCCGGAAGGGTTACTGGTTATCAATGACATCGCCGCTTTTTTTCAGCAGCGGACAGGCCGTTACACCGACAATTCCGCTATCGCTATGCAGATAACGGGCGGTCATCACGCCGCGTGCGGTCAGGTAGTTACACTCCAGGCCAAGACCGGCTGCTTTCTCAGCGCTGCCGGTCAGAACACCATAGCCGGTGAAGAGCAGCGCCAGCCACAGCAGGGCGAACAGCATCACCAGACGAATAAAATATTTCATTATTATCTCCCGAAATTGAAAACGCGCCGCATCCGTTTGGCAATAAGCGCGACAGGCGTACCATGCCGTGCTTTACACGTTAATACGATCGGAGATAGCTGAAAGCGCTGCGGCAGGCAACTGCTTTGGTTGCAGAAGATATCTTTTCCTGGCGCAACAGGTAGAATTAGCGCCGTTAAATCCTTACTGATAGTTACCCGAGGCAGTTATGAACGAATTAGCCGCAAACTCCAGCCCGCTGCTGCACTATGGTATCGTGGCGCTCATTATTCTTGTGGCCTTTATCGTCTGGTTTTTTGTGAATCGCGCCAGCGTGCGTGCCAGCGAGCATCTGCAGCTGCTGGAAATGCTGGTGGAAGAGCAGAAAAAACAGACCGCGCTGCTGCGCCGTATTGCGGAGGCGCAGGGGGAAACGTCGTCCGCTGTGCAGGATGACGAAGGCACGGCTTCACGCGATTTTATCCGGCTGATCCCGGAGCGCTGAGAGTAAAAATGGAGAGGGCATGAGCCGCAGAAATCCCTGGTACGACGCTTCAAAAGCACACCATACCCCTGACGGGTTTTGCAATCCTGAAGGGGAACAGCGCAAGCCGGGTGATTTACAGCGCTGGCGTCGTGAACGTAAAGCGCAGCATCTCCCGCTGCCGCCTGCCAGCGGCTATGCTGATTTCAGCGCTCGCTGGTATCAGCCCGCCGACCTGAGCGGCAGTGACGATCGCATCTGGTGGCTGGGTCACGCCGCGCTGCTGCTGCGCCTTAAGCAGCGCTATATCCTGATTGACCCGGCTTTGTCACCGCGCGCTTCGCCGCTGCCCTTTGCCGGTCCTGAACGCCGGGTACCCTCACCGCTTGATGTGACCCGGCTGCCGCAGCTCGACTATGTACTGATTTCACATAACCACTACGATCATCTTGACCGGGGCACGATAAAGCGCCTGCTGCGCTGTTTTCCGGAGGTAAAGATGATAGTACCGCTTGGCCTGGGCGCATGGTGCCGGAAGCGGGGGGCCCGCAACGTCACCGAGATGGACTGGTGGGAGTCAGCGGATAGTCAGGATTTGAGCATTACCGCTGTGCCGGCGCGCCACTGGAGTATGCGCACGCTGTGGGATCGCAATCGCTCGCTATGGTGTGGCTGGGTAGTGCGCTGCGGCACGCTCAACTTCTGGTTTTCCGGCGACAGCGGTTACAGCGATAACCTGCTGCAGATTGTGCAACAGCTGGGGCCGTTTAATCTGGCCGCCCTGCCGGTTGGCGCGTATGCACCAGAATGGTTCATGGGCAGCCAGCACATGAACCCGCAGCACGCCGCAGACTTATGGCAGTATGCCGGGCATCCATTAACAATACCTATACACTGGGGTGTTTATGAACTGGCTGATGAGTCGCTGGATGCGCCTCCTGCTGAACTGCAGCGTGTGCTGGACGCAGCCGGGACGCCTCTGGCCGGACGGTTCAGGCCGTGGCGAATAGGGGAGAGCCGGACGCTGGCGGATATTGAATGAGATTTTTCTCACCGGTAATGAATAAGGTGTACAGTTTTCTTAACCTGTCCGGATTAGCGTGCTTATAAAAATAACAGATAAGTTCAGCAGGTTAATGATTATATCCGGAGCAGCCGGATAATAATTTTCCCGGTTTTGGTGCAAAAGCGTTTTATAACCTGTACTCCGCGGGTTTAATTGTACACCTTGTGCATTAAGAGAAGCAGGCGCTGTTATTTTACACTGCAGAGAGAAATAATCTTTGTCTGCCATAATAGTGCAACACGTTTAACGTAGCGTCTGGCACTTAACGCAAATTCATGTCCTGCCGCTGCGCTTGACGTTGCTGCAGAAAAACGCTGGTCATCAAGGATTTTGTGCGCCATCAGGTGTTTGCGGTTCCTGTTTCACCACGAAGGAGCAGGGGTCCCGGATAATAATGTGCGACAAGTCGACCACTGTTTAAAAATGGCTTGCCATTATTTAGCGGATATGTGATAACCATCAGCGGGTCAAACGAGGTACAGTTCTGTTTATGCATGGCATCTTCAGTAAAGAAGTTTTGAGTAAAGACGTTGACGTTGAATACCGCTTCCTTGCCGAACCTTAAATTAGTGCCTCATTCAGTAACGTCTCTGTTTCTCTGCAATACTGCCTTCGGGCAAAATAAACATTTAAAGGAATTTGCAAAATGGCAAAGATTAAAGGTCAGGTTAAGTGGTTCAACGAGTCTAAAGGTTTTGGTTTCATTACTCCTGCTGACGGCAGCAAAGATGTGTTCGTACACTTCTCTGCTATCCAGGGTAACGGCTTCAAAACTCTGGCTGAAGGCCAGCAGGTTGAGTTTGAAATTCAGGATGGCCAGAAAGGTCCTGCAGCGGTTAACGTTACCGCTATCTGATTTTCCGCTCAGCCCGGGTCACTGTACCTGCTGAAACGAATCGTAAGCCCTGCTCTCTGAGCGGGGCTTTTCTTTATGCTTTTTGTTACTCCTGCTTCAGGGTAAACTGCGCCGCTTATCGTTGAACCGGAGTCCGCTATGTCCCTGATCTGTCCCCTGTGCCGCCAGCCATTAACCCAGCAGCCGGGCGTGTTTCGCTGTGACGCTGGTCATCAGTTTGATCGGGCCAGAGAAGGGTATGTCAATCTTCTGCCGGTGCAGCACAAGGGGTCGCGAGAGCCGGGTGACAGCCTGGAGATGCTGCAGGCGCGCCGTGCTTTCCTGGATGCCGGGCACTATCAGCCGCTGCGCGATCGCGTGGCGGCGATACTGGCGCAACGCCTGACGCAGCCTGCGGCTCAGGTTCTGGATATCGGCTGCGGTGAGGGGTATTACACCAGCGCCCTGACCAGCGCGCTGCCTGACGCCGAAATCTATGGGCTTGATGTTGCCAAACCGGCTATCCGGATGGCGGCAAAACGCTATACGCAGGTACGCTTTTGCGTTGCCTCCAGCCAGCGGCTGCCGTTTGCCAGCGCGGTGCTGGATGCGGTGGTACGCATCTATGCGCCCTGTAATGAAGAGGAGCTTAGCCGGGTGGTAAAGTCAGGCGGTTATCTGCTGACCGTTACGCCGGGTCCGCACCATCTGCAGCAGTTCAAGGCGCTAATCTATTCGCAGGTGCAGCTGCATGCTGCAGAAGAGAAAACCTATACCGGCTTTACGCTCTGCGAGTCGCAGTCTCTCAGCTATGACCTGACGCTAAGCGGCGCTGAAGCGGTAAGCCTGCTGCAGATGACACCCTTTGCCTGGCGTGCATCGGAAGCGGTATGGCAGACGCTGGCAGCGGCAGAGCCGTTCCGCTGTGACGCGGACTTTTCCCTCTCTCTGTGGCAGCGCGATTAGCGAGCGGTGAGGAGCGTATGCCAGATACGCTCCAGGTCATCCAGCGTATGAACAGCAATAAGCAGCCGGCGCCGCTCCAGCTGCATCATTAAAACCCCCTCCGGCGAGAGGTTAATCGCGGCAATGCGCGCATAGCGGATCCAGATCCCGTTATCAAACAGGCCTTCCTGCTTCATCAGCAGCACCGGACGGCGCAGCCAGAATACCCAAAGCGTCAGGGCGCACAGCACCATGATAAGCGTTGTCGTCAGCACCGGCCCTGCATTGCTGATATTTTTCCACAGCAGAATCAGCAGCAGTCCGATAAAAATCGCGCTATCGGGCAGGTGACGTCGTCGCAGTGCGACCCGCAGCAGGGTGACGCCTTTACGGCGCGGCAACATTACATCATGGTAAATAGCAAACAGCAGCAGAGCAGCGATGCAGAACATCAGCAGCAGATCGGTCAGCGCCATTATCGCTCCTTTTTACACTCTGCCCATATTAGGCGTCCGGCCGGAAAGCGCCTTACAGTCCCAGCAGGCCAATCGAGTAACCAATAATCCCGATCGCAAAGAAACCGATGATGATCCACAGCGCGTTAACTTTACGACGCAGCAGCCACATACAGCCAAATGTCAGCAGCAGCGGGATCAGGCCGGGCATAAGCTGGTCAAGAATAGACTGAACGGTGGTTACCGTGGTTTTACCGGTCTGGTCGGTAATACTCGATACCACCAGCGGCACGTTAACGTGGGTCCATTTATTGACCAGTGCGCCCATCACAAACAGGCCGAGGATCGAGGCGCCTTCGGTGAGCTTCTGCAGAAAACCGCCGCCCATATCGCTGACGATATCAACGCCTTTGCGATAGCCGTAAGCAACGCCGTAATAGCGGGTCAGCAGGCGCACAACGTTAAACAGCACAAAAAACAGCAGCGGGCCCAGCAGGCTGCCGCTCATGGCGATCCCTGCACCAAGCGCGGCAAATACCGGCCGTACGGTGCCCCAGAAGATGGGATCGCCTACGCCTGCCAGCGGCCCCATCAGACCTACTTTAATGCCGTTAATAGCACCATCATCAATGGCGGCGCCGTTTGCCCGCTGCTCCTCCATTGCCATAGTGACGCCCAGTACCGGCGCGGCGACATAGGGCTGCGTGTTGAAAAACTCCAGATGACGCCGGATCGCCTGTTTACGTGCGTCGTCGTTTTCCGGGTAGAGGCGACGGATCACCGGCACCATGGAAAAACAGAAACCGAGCGCCTGCATACGTTCAAAGTTCCATGACCCCTGAAGCAGGTTAGATCGTATGAACACGGCGCGGACATCACCGGAGGTGAGCTTTTTAGCCATTCGCGTGCTGTCAACCATAGTGGCACCTGCTCCTAGTCAAGTTCATTATCAAGGTCGTTTTGCGAGGCACCTGCCGGCGCTGCGCCTGAGACCCGGTTATATTTCGGGGCGAGCTGGATATAGAGAATCGCCATCACGACGCCGATAACGCCCAGCGCAACCAGATTGAAGTCAGTAAACGCGGCGGTGACAAACCCGAGATAGAAGAACGGCATCAGATAACCGGCGCGCATCATATTGATGACCATTGCGTATCCCACTACCACAATCATGCCGCCGGCGATGTTAAGGCCGTTGGTGACTACCTCCGGAATGGAACTCAGTAGCGTATGCACGGCGCTGGTGCCGACAGAGATAGCGACAATCAGCGCCGGGATGGCAATGCGCATCGCCTGCAGCAGCAGGGCAGAGACATGGATCCAGGAGATAGCGGTGAGGTTACCTTTCGCGGCCGCGTTATCTGCCGCATGCTGAAACGCCACGGTCAGCGTTCGCACGATAATGGTCAGCACCTGACCCGCTGCGGCCAGCGGGATCGCCAGAGCGATACCGGCACCGACGCTCTGTCCGCCGGCAATCACCAGGATGGTGGATATAATGGAGGCGAGAGCCGCATCGGGTGCTACCGCCGCCCCGATATTCATCCAGCCCAGCGCGATCATCTCCAGCGTGCCGCCGATAATAATGCCGGTTTTCATGTCACCCAGCACGGCACCAATCAGGGTACAGGCCACCAGCGGACGGTGAAACTGAAATTCATCCAGGATAGAACCCATACCGGCAATACAGGCCACGATAAATATCAGCACAATCTGTAACGTGGTTATTTCCATTTTGCATCTCCTCAGCACGCCCGCCATTATTGCCGGGCGGCAACAAGTCAGGCGGTGGCCTTCGCAATCAGGTCCATCATATTAAGCTTTTGATCGGTGGAGACTTTGCGTACCTCAAGCTCAATCCCGTGGGCGTTGAGCTGACGAAAAGCGGCAATATCTTTTTCATCTACTGAAACCGCATTATTGACCTGCGTTTTACCCTGACGAAACGCCATGCCGCCGATATTCACAGAGGTAATATTGACGCCCTGCGCAACCACGCGCTCAACGTCGGTGGGATTAGTAAACAGCAGCATGACGCGTTCGCCCGCATATTTGGGGTTATTCCAGACGCGGATCATTTTTGCGATATCGACCACGTGTGCGGTTACGCCCGGCGGCGCCACCTGGGTCAGCAGGGTTTTACGTACGTGATCGTTTGCCACTTCATCACTGATCACAATAATGCGACTGACGCCGGTCTCTTTAGTCCAGCGGGTCGCTACCTGGCCATGGATCAGACGATCGTCTATGCGCGCCAGCCCGATTTTCATATGCTGGCCCGGCGCCAGCGGTGGCGGCGCAGCAGATTTAGCCGGCGCTGCGGCAGCGGAAACCGGGTTCGCCTTTAGCGCTTTAATGCCCTCACGGCCGGCATCGGTTGCGACCTGCACCAGCGCCGCCAGTTCAGGATTGTCATCGCGGGCCATCAGCGTTTCGACCAGCATCGGAATATTCACGCCAGCAATGACCTCCTGATCCGGGCGATCCGTGACGAGACGGCTGGCGGCATTAAACGGGCTGCCTCCCCATGTATCGACCAGAAACAGGACTCCCTGAGCGGTATCAAGCTCTGCCAGCCGGGCACGATACTTATCCATCAGGGTTTCGGCGTTTTCACCGGGTGCAAAATCGATACAGGCGACGTTGTGCTGTTCGCCCAGCAGCATCTCTGCTGTTTTCAGGAGCGGCTCTGCTGCCCAGCCGTGTGTACCAATGACTAATGCGATGGTCACCTGCTACCTCCGTTTATGACGAAACCCTGTCATTAAAGGACGTAGACAGGAATAAAGGATGCGGCCGCGCCCGTGAGGCAATATAAGCCTGAGCCGCTACGATGGAGCGCCCATCGGTTTGCGTTGAGGTCGCCGTTTATTTTAGTTAGCGAAAGAAGAAAGAGTGTGACGCCTGTCGGTTATCTGGTGTAACGGCGGTTCAGCGGACTTTTTTATGCCGTTTTTATGCGCCAGCGCAGCTATGTGTAAATGTAAGAAAATTTTTTGATCTTGTTGAGGTAACTGATACATTAACTTTCTGTTTATTATTCAGGAGTACCGGGCTCAAGCTCACCTTTATGGACCGTCACCGACGTCGCTTCTTATCCTTACTGTGCCAGCCGGCGCAGATCGCCACGCCGTTCAGCGTTATTTCGCCTTCGACTCTTCAGCTGTCTCACTTACCGGTGCAGGCTGATTTTCGTGCGTCTACTTTCTTAGCAAGGAGTCACTAATGGAGTTTCTCTTGGATCCCTCGATCTGGGCGGGGCTGTTAACGCTGATCGTGCTGGAAATTGTGCTGGGTATCGATAACCTGGTCTTTATCGCCATTCTTGCTGACAAACTGCCGCCAAAGCAGCGCGATAAAGCGCGACTGATCGGTCTGTCGCTGGCGCTGGTGATGCGCCTCGGCCTGCTCTCCCTGATCTCGTGGATGGTCACGCTGACCCGTCCGCTGTTCAGCGTGATGGATTTCAGCTTTTCCGGTCGCGATCTGATCCTGCTGTTTGGTGGCCTGTTCCTGCTTTTCAAGGCCACGATGGAGCTGCATGAGCGTCTGGAAAATAAAGGCATGGAGCAGCAGGGTAATCGCAACTATGCCAGCTTCTGGGCAGTGGTCGCACAAATCGTGGTGCTGGATGCCGTCTTCTCACTGGATGCCGTGATTACCGCAGTGGGTATGGTCAACCACCTGCCGGTGATGATGACTGCGGTAGTGATCGCAATGGGCGTAATGCTGCTGGCATCAAAGCCGCTGACTAATTTTGTCAACGCTCATCCGACGGTTGTCGTGCTCTGCCTGAGCTTCCTGCTGATGATCGGTTTGTCGCTGGTAGCGGAAGGGTTCGGTTTCCATATTCCGAAAGGTTATCTCTATGCGGCGATCGGCTTCTCAATTTTGATTGAGCTGTTTAACCAGATCGCGCGCCGTAATTTTATGCGCCATCAGGCGCGCCGGCCAATGCGTGAGCGTACGGCAGAAGCTATTTTACGTCTGATGGGCGGGCGCAATCGTCAGCAGCAGCCTTCAACGGATGAGCACACGCTGAATAACGCTATGCCGCAGGAAGCGTTTAAGGATGAAGAGCGCTATATGATTAACGGCGTACTGACGCTGTCGCAGCGCTCTATTCGCAGCATCATGACGCCGCGTGGCGATATCTCATGGGTTGATGTGACGCGTCCGCTGGATGAGATCCGTATGCAGCTGCTGGATACGCCACACAGTCTGTTTCCGGTGTGCCGCGGTGAGCTGGATGAGATTATTGGCGTGGTGCGCGCAAAAGAGCTGCTGGTGGCGCTGGAGCACGGTATGGATGTGACCACGTTCGCATCAGGCTCGCCGGCGATTGTTGTCCCTGAGACGCTGGATCCTATTAATCTGCTGGGCGTGCTGCGCCGGGCGAAAGGCAGCTTTGTTATCGTAACCAACGAATTTGGTATGGTGCAGGGTCTGATTACGCCGCTGGACGTGCTGGAAGCGATTGCCGGTGAGTTCCCGGATGAAGATGAGACGCCGGATGTGATCGCCGATGGTGATGGCTGGCTGGTCAAAGGCGGCACCGACCTGCATTCGCTTCAGCAGCTGCTCGACTACCATGAGCTGGTTAAACAGGAGGACGATCACGCTTCGCTGGCGGGCCTGCTGATTGAGCAGAAAGGTCAGCTGCCGCAGCCTGGTGAGGTAATCGATCTGCCGCCGCTGCACTTTGAAATTGTTGAGGCGACAGATTATCGTATCGACCTGGTACGGGTGACCAAAGATGCGCCTCACGATGAAGATGAAGAAAACGCGTAATCGCGCGTAGCTGTTCAATCAGGGCCGTCGTGAAGACGGCCCTTTTTTTAACCCGCTGTTTCCTGATGCTGAGCCAGCCATGCCGGAAAATCTTCGATCGGCATGGGGCGCGCATAGAAGTAACCCTGCAGATGATCTACCCCGCGCTCGCGCAGATAGGAGGCCTGTTCAGCGGTCTCCACGCCTTCGGCCACCAGCGCAATCTTCAGCCGCTGCGCCAGTGAAATCACCATATCGGTTACCGTGGCGTTGATCGCGTCAGTGCCGATCGCCGCGGTAAAAATCTTGTCAATTTTCAGCACATCCGGCTGCAGATCTTTCAGGTAGGCCAGCGAACTGTGCCCGGTGCCGAAATCGTCTATCGCCAGGCGTACGCCAATGTTATGCAGCTGCGCCACGACCGACTGATCGATAACCGGCAAGGCGTCACGCTCTGTCAGCTCCACAACCAGCTGCGGATGGGGGTTAGCAGGCCACCAGATCTGCTGCAGATCTTCCACAATGGCGCGATCGTGAAAATGGCTGGCGGCGACGTTAATCGCAATATGGAACGCGCTGCTTTGCGGCAGCTGCGGCAGCGCCTCTACGGCCCGGGCAATCACGAAGCGGGTAAGGGGAGCGATCAGGTTTTGCCGTTCCGCCAGAGGGATAAAGACGTCAGGTGCAATCCATCCCTGACGCGGATTATGCCAGCGCAGCAGAAGCTCAATACCCTCACACTGTTCGCTGCGGGCATTGATTAGCGGCTGACAATAAACCATAAACTCACTGGCGGTGATGCCGTAGCTGATCTGCCAGCTGAGGCTCATGCGATTGGCCGTTGCCAGCCAGACAATATAGCCAATCAGCAGGCTCAGCATCACCGCCAGCGGCAGCTGGGAAGGCAGCGTATTTAACGCCAGGCGCGCCGGAGAAGGGCCGTAGAGCGTAATGGTGAACGGGTAGCGTAAAGATGCCTGATCGTAAGCGACCTCGTCATCCGAGGGCACCGTGTGTTCAATCATCGGATTACCATACTCAAGGCTCTGACCGCCCACGTTGAAAATAGCCCGCTCTACCCACGGCAGCTGAGGCTCAAGCAGATAATTGCTCATCAGTTCAACATTCACCACCTGCAGCAAGCCATCGCGATTATCCAGCGACTTTGGCGTCCAGAGCAGCAGCACCGGCGAGCCTTTAAGCAGATAATCATCTGTGGTCAGCAGCATGCGCTGATTATTGAGCGCCAGCTCCGGATAGGTCTGACTAAAAGAGATATCGCGGGCGCCATAGATGCTGGAGCAGTAGATAGTGTCATTTTGCACCAGCAGCACGGTGCGTACCGTCTGCAGCGCAGCGATCTTTTCAATCAGCGGATAACGCACCAGCGAACAGGGCAGGCCCACCAAGCCCAGCGTGTTATTGGCGGAGACGTCCAGCGGCGAGAACATACGGTCAAAGCGCTCAATGGCGCGGCTGGCAAAGTTAAGAGACTGCTGCTCAATACGTGACTTCTCTTCGATATAACGAAAAGTCAGGGTAAGGATCAAAACCAGCGTCGCGATCACTAACGCAATAAGCAGCCGCTTACGGCGAAATTGACCCACAAATTGCTGGGGAATGAGCATCAGTAACCACCTTGTTAAGACACAGACCAGGAGCAAATTAACGTGAAGGTTATCGGCATCGGGACGGCCAGGTTTAGCGCTGCCCGTTAAAAAAGCAGGCAATGAAAATTGCGTCCTGCCGGATCTGCGCAGGAAAATTACAATATCTGGTTTGGCAACGCCGAGGTAGGTAAAAAAGCAGAAATCAGTATGAGTGCGCTGATTTTAACCAGCGCACTCCGGACAGGTATCAGTCACACTGAACTTTGATGGCCAGACCGCCACGCGAGGTTTCGCGATATTTAGCGTTCATATCTTTACCGGTCTCATACATGGTCTCAATGACTTTATCCAGCGAGACGCGCGGGGCGCTGGTCCGGCGCAGCGCCATGCGCGCTGAGTTGATGGCTTTGACCGATGCAATAGCATTGCGCTCAATACAGGGCACCTGCACCTGACCGGCAACCGGATCGCAGGTCAGACCCAGGTTATGCTCCATACCAATTTCCGCGGCCACGCAGACCTGCTCCGGGCTGGCGCCCAGCAGCTCCGCCAGACCCGCCGCCGCCATAGAGCAGGCCACGCCCACTTCACCCTGACAGCCTACTTCGGCACCGGAGATAGAGGCGTTCATTTTATAGAGAATACCGATAGCGCCTGACGCGAGAAAATAACGGATAAAGATATCGGGCGTGACGCTTTCGATAAAGTGATCGTAATAGGCAAGCACCGCCGGCACGATGCCGCAGGCTCCGTTAGTCGGGGCCGTTACCACGCGTCCGCCTGCCGCATTCTCTTCGTTTACCGCCAGGGCAAACATATTGACCCAGTCGATAACGTTCATTGGATCATTGGAGTGCTTGGTCGATGAGACCAGCAGGCGACGCAAAGAGGCGGCACGGCGCGGAACGCGCAGCGGCCCCGGCAGCACGCCTTCGGTGTTCAGACCGCGGTCAATACACGCCTGCATGGTCTGCCAGACATCGGTAAAATAGCGGGTGATCTCTTCACGGCTGTGCAGCGCCAGCTCATTTTGCATCACCAGTCCTGAAAGCGACATGCCGGTCTCGCTGCAGTGGCTGAGCAGCTCTTTTGCCGAGTGAAACGCATAAGGTACCGCGACTTCATCCAGCACCGGCTGGCCAAAATGCGCTTCATCCACGATAAACCCGCCGCCAATTGAGTAGTAGGTTTTCGTCAGAATCAGCAGATCGCCGGCAAACGCATACAGCGTCATACCGTTTTCATGCAGCGAAAGATTCTCACTGCGGAACACCATGCCGCCTTCGCGTGGAAAGTCGACCTCATGCGCGCCCTTAGCCAGCAGCAGGCGCTCACGCGTTTCCGTATCTTTAATAAATGCCGGGATCGCATCAATATCCACGGTGGCAGGTTCATAACCCGCCAGACCCATAATGATAGCGATATCCGTATGGTGACCTTTGCCGGTCAGCGAGAGAGAGCCATACACATCCACCGCTACGCGCGTGACATCCTGCAGTTTGCCCTGCTCAGCCAGCAGATCCACAAACTGTTTGCCCGCTTTCATCGGACCTACGGTATGTGAACTGGATGGGCCGATGCCCACTTTGAACATGTCAAAAACACTAATCAACGGTAACGCTCCTCACAAATACGGGGTTCTGCGGCCTGAGCCGTAATTGCGGCTAATAGTAATCGCCACGGCGGGCGAAAGAACAGCTTTTCGCATGAAATAATCTAATTATAAACCGCAGAAATAGTTATCAATCCATACCTTTGTGAAGTGGATCGATTTTTCAGCTTTGAGTTTACACACGGCATTCAGGGCAGCGCGATCTGCTGACCAAGCGCACGAATAATTCCGGCCGTCATGCCCCAGATAAAATAATCGTTATACCAGGAGAGCCATATCCGGTGCTGACGCTGGCCGCGATATAACGTCAGCGGATGATAGCGGGCCAGATGCAGTGCTTCACGCAGCGGCATGGTAAAGGCGCTTTCGACTTCATCCGGGTTCAGACGGAGCGGCATGGCTGGCAGGATCCCCACCACCGGCGTGACGGCAAAACCGGTACTGCTGGTGACCGCCGGCAGTACACCGGCTATCTGCACCTGACGGGGATCGATCCCGATCTCTTCCTGCGCTTCACGCAGCGCGGTATCGATCAATGACGTATCGCTGGCATCCTGCATGCCGCCCGGAAAAGCGACCTGGCCGGCATGTTTACGCAGCAGCGCCGAGCGCCGCGTCAGCAGCAGTGCCGGCTCGGCGCTGTTGATAATCGGCACCAGCACTGCCGCATGACGTCCGGCAGGGGCCGGCAGGCGTGCGGGTGGCGGAGGCTGCAGCATAAAACGCGTCAGAAACTGGCTGAGTTCGGCAGTCATATTACTTCTCATCGCTGAGGCAGGGCAGAATGCGGTTAACCTTATGGAAGGTCTCTTCATATTCAGATTGCAGATCGCTGTCAGCCACCAGTCCGCCACCGGCGGCGCAGTAGAGGGTATTGTTTTCAGCGATCAGCGTACGAATGGTAATACTGCTGTCCATACGGCCACACAGGCTGATATAGCCTATGCTGCCGCACCAGGCGTTGCGACGATGCGGCTCCAGCTCTTCGATAATCTCCATCGCACGGATTTTTGGCGCTCCGGTGATTGAGCCGCCCGGAAAGCAGGCGCGCAGCAGATCGGTGGCGCGCAGCCTGTCGGGCAGACGGGCCCGCACGGTGCTCACCAGATGATGCACTGCCGGAAAGGGTTCAACCACAAACAGCTCAGGCACGCTCACGCTGCCGGGTTCAGCCACCCGACCAATATCATTACGCATCAGATCAACAATCATCAGATTCTCCGCACGATCTTTCGCGGAGTGCGCCAGCTTTTCCGCCTGCAGACGATCGGCCTCCGCATCGGCCAGACGCGGCAGCGTGCCTTTGATCGGACGCGTTTCAATAACGTTTTGCTGCAGAGAGAGAAAACGTTCCGGCGACAGGCTGAGCAGCGCGCTGTCCGGCAGACGCAGAAAGGCGCTAAAGGGCGCGCGATTGGCGCGCGTAAGGCGCAGAAACGCCTGCCACTCATCCCCGCTATAGCGCGCCTCGAAACGCTGAGCAAGATTGACCTGATAGCAGTCACCTGCCTGAATATACGCCTGTACAGCATTGAAGCGTGCTGCATAGGCTTCGCGCGTCAGGTCAGAGCGCCACGCGCTGGTTAAGTGAAACGCCCGCGGCAGCGGAACCGCCTGCGCCTGCAGCCAGCGCCAGCGCGCGTCAGCATCGCTGAGAGAGACCAGCGTAAGCCGCTGCAGGTGATGATCGGCAATCAGCGCCCAGTCATAAAGGCCCACTGCCATATCAGGCGTCTGCAGATCCTGCTGCGCTACCGCCGGCAGCTGTTCAAACCGGCGGCCGAGATCGTAGCCAAACAGGCCCAGCGCACCGCCCTGAAAAGGCAGATCGGGATGGGAGGCGGGCTGCAGGCCCTGCCGGTCAATCTGCCGCTGCAGCAGCTGCAGCGGATCCTCCCCGGAGCGCTGAATGCCGGTGCCATCATCGGTTTCGGTATACCCGCCGCGCGTGGTGAGCGTGACGCGCGGATCGGCAGTCAGAATATCAAAGCGGTTATCGGCGTGATCGGCCTGACCCGAGGTCAGCAGCATGGCCCACGGGCGATGCGCCAGCGTGGCAAAGCGGTTCAGCAGTGCATCGGGACTATAGGTAAGCGTGAGGGTTTTCGCGATCATGGGTTCAGCAGCATTCAACAGGCAGAGGCGTAGCCTGGCATATTTTTTTGCCACTGGCACCTGTTTGTTCCGCGTGGGATAATGCCCGTCCGATTTAATCTGGAGTAACGTATGTTTACAGGGCTTCCGGCACTATCTCATGAGCAGCAGCAGCAGGCGGTTGAGCGAATTCAGGAACTGATGGCGGGCGGCATGGCCAGCGGCCAGGCGATTGCGCAGGTGGCGCAGGAAATTCGTGAAACCTTTACCGGAGAGGCAATCAGGGCACGCTTCGAAGATGAAGATGAAAACGAATAGTGCCCGTGCCGCTTAACGTGCGGCGATAATTTTTATTTCTACTTTATATTTCGGGTTCATCAGTCCGGCCTGTACGGTGCAGCGTACCGGCGCGTTGCCCGGTGATACCCATGCGTCCCAGGCGCGATTCATCGCCGCAAAATCCGCTTTATCCACCAAAAAAATCGTGGCGTCGAGAATATTGCTCTTGTCCGATCCGGCACGCGTCAGAATACGATCGATAACTGCCAGCGCGTCGGCCGTCTGCGCCTCCGCATCGGCATCCAGATTTTCCGGGACGCTGGTGTAGTAGATCGTATTGCCGTGTATCACGGCTTCGGACATACGATGTTCGGGATCGATACGCGTAATAGACATGCTGTTCTCCTCTGTTTTTTGCTGCGCCAGCCTGCCATAACCGGGCTGCGATGTCATCTGTTGTGGTCGCGTCTGCGGAATTCTGACATAATTACAGTGTTTTTCAGGTTACAGGTGAGGATGTGTGGCAGACGATTTTGCAGCAGATGGCGCGTTAGCGCAGGCAATTCCGGGTTTCAAACCGCGTGCGGCCCAGCATGAGATGGCACAGGCGGTCACAGCAGCGGTAACGCACGGCGGTGAGCTGGTGGTGGAGGCGGGCACCGGAACCGGTAAAACCTACGCCTATCTGGCGCCTGCGCTGCGCGCAAAAAAGAAAGTCATTGTCTCTACCGGCTCTAAAGCGCTGCAGGATCAGCTCTACAATCGCGATTTGCCCACCATTGCCCGGGCGCTCAAATTCAGCGGAAAAACCGCGCTGCTGAAAGGCCGCTCTAACTATCTCTGTCTCGAACGTATGGAGCAGCAAAACCAGAGCGGCGGCGATCTTACCGTACAGGCGCTGGGCGATCTCATCCACGTGCGCAGCTGGTCATCAGAGACCAAAGATGGCGATATCAGCAACTGCGCCGGCGTCGCTGAAGATAGCCCTGTCTGGCCTTACGTCACCAGCACCAATGACAACTGTCTTGGCAGCGACTGCCCGCTCTATAAAGAGTGTTTTGTCGTAAAAGCGCGTAAAAAAGCGATGGATGCTGACGTTGTGGTGGTGAACCATCATCTGTTTCTGGCTGACCTGGTGGTCAAAGAGGGCGGGTTTGGCGAGCTGATCCCGGAAGCGGACGTGATGATCTTCGATGAGGCACATCAGCTGCCCGATATCGCCAGCCAGTATTTTGGCCAGCAGCTCTCCAGCCGTCAGCTGCAGGATCTCGCCAAAGATATCATTCTTGCCTATCGCACCGAGGTGCGTGATGTGCAGCAGCTGCAGAAATCTGCCGATCGTCTGGCGCAGTGTGCGCAGGATTTTCGCCTGACGCTTGGCGAACCCGGCTTTCGCGGTAATCTGCGCGATCTGCTCAGTGATAACAACGTCATGCGCATGTTTACTCTGCTGGATGATGCGCTGGAACTCTGTTACGACGTCATTAAACTCTCCCTGGGACGCTCAGCGCTGCTTGACGCGGCCTTTGAGCGCGCGGCGCTCTATCGCACCCGCCTGAAGCGTTTACGTGCCATCAGCGAACCCGGTTTCAGCTACTGGTATGAATGTACCAGCCGGCACTTTACGCTGGCGCTGACGCCGCTTTCAGTAGCGGAGCGCTTTCGCGAAGTGATGGATACGCGTAAAGCGGCCTGGGTGTTTACGTCCGCCACGCTGGCGGTGAATGAACAGGTCGGGCATTTCGCCAGTCGGCTCGGGGTTGAGCAGGCGCAGACGCTGATCCTCGACAGTCCGTTTGACTACGCCCGGCAGGCGCTCCTGTGCGTGCCGCGCAATATGCCGGAGCCGAATGCGCCTGGCGGGGCCCGGCAGCTGGCGCGGATGATGAAGCCGCTGATTGATGCCAATAAAGGACGCTGCTTTTTTCTCTGCACCTCACACAAGATGATGCGTGAGCTGGCGGCCGAGTTTCGTGCATCAATGACTCTGCCGGTGCTGCTGCAGGGCGAGACCAGCAAAGGGCAGCTGCTGAAGCAGTTCCTGGAGGCGGGTAACGCGCTGCTGGTTGCCACCAGCAGCTTCTGGGAAGGCGTCGACGTGCGCGGCGATGCCCTGTCGCTGGTCATTATTGATAAACTGCCGTTTACCTCGCCAGACGATCCGCTGCTGAAGGCGCGCATGGAGGATTGCCGGCTGCGCGGCGGCGATCCGTTCAGTGATGTGCAGCTACCGGATGCAGTAATCACCCTCAAACAGGGGGTGGGGCGTTTGATCCGCGACACCGCCGATCGCGGCGTATTGGTGATTTGCGATCAGCGTCTGGTCTCCCGCCCCTACGGCGAACTCTTTCTCAACAGCCTGCCACCCACGCCGCGGACCCGCGATCTGGCGCGTGCGATCGACTTTGTCCGGCAGGCTGAGGAACACTAATTTATGCCGCTTTGTGATAAGATGCGCGCCATTTTGATTCTCTGAGGTTGTTATGTCCGCCCGAATTTTAGCACTGGACACGGCGACAGAAGCCTGTTCTGCCGCGCTGCTGAATCAGCAGCAGATCGATGCCCATTTTGAAATTGCTCCGCGCGATCACACGCAGCGCATTCTGCCGCTGGTGCAGTCGCTGCTGCAGGCGCAGCAGCTGGACCTGACCGCGCTGGATGCGCTGGCGTTTGGGCGCGGGCCGGGCAGTTTTACCGGCGTTCGCATTGGTATTGGCATTGCGCAGGGGCTGGCGCTGGGCGCAAACTTACCCATGATTGGCGTCTCTTCGCTGGCAACGATGGCGCAGGGGGCCTGGCGGCTGACCGGTGCCACTCGTGTGCTGGTGGCGATTGATGCACGCATGGGTGAAGTCTACTGGGCTGAATATCAGCGCGATGATGCGGGTCACTGGCACGGCGCCGACAGCGAAGCGGTGCTGAAGCCTGAGGCTGCCGCCGCTCGCATCGCGGCGCTGAGCGGCGAATGGGCGACCGCAGGTACCGGCTGGCAGGCATGGCCTGAGCTGATGACCACGCCGGGCGCAACGCTACTGGCCACCCCGGTTACGCTGCCCGCGGCTGAAGATATGCTGCCGCTGGCGCTGCAGGCGTGGCAGCGAGGCGATACCGTAGCGGTGGAGCATGCAGAGCCGGTTTATCTGCGTAACGAAGTGGCGTGGAAAAAGTTGCCCGGACGCTGAGTCGCCACGCAACTTATTTTTGCACCTCCAGTCTAAATTAAAAATTACAGGAGATGTGCTTATGCCAGGTTATCGTGCTGGAATCGCTGGTGGCGTACTGGCGTGTGTATTGCTGCTGAGCGGCTGCGTCAGCGTACCCGATTCTATTAAAGGAAGCTCGGCGCTTCCGCAGCAGGATTTATTGCGCGTGATGAATGCTCCTCAGCTCTATACCGGGCAGGAGTCACGCTTTGGCGGTAAAGTGGTTCGCGTTACAAACCTCAACGGACTGACGCGGCTGGAGATAGCCACGCAGCCGCTGGATGAGAGCGCACGGCCCCGGCTGGGGGCTGCCTCAATCGGACGGATATATGCCGATCTCAAAGGATTTGTCGATCCGGTTGATGTGAATAACCAATATGTTACGGTGCTGGGTACCATCAAAGGCACCGAAAAAGGTGAAATTGGCAAGGCCAGTTATAACTTTGTTGTGATTGATGTGCGCGGCTATCAGCGCTGGCATCTGACTCAGCAGGTAATGACGCCGCCGCAGCCAATCGATCCCTGGATCGGATATGGCCCGACGCGGCATCATCCGGGTTACTGGGGGCCAAACCCTTACTGGGGGATGAACCTGGGGGGGCCGGCTCAGGTACAGACTATTCTGACCGAGTAGCCGCCACATACTTTTCCGGCCCGGTTGCGGTGCACGCAGCCGGGCTTTTTTATTGGGCGCGTAACCGGCGCGCGAAATTTAGTGATGGGCTTCGCAACCTGAAAATGCCGTAACCGGCAAACTGGTACAATCAGTTAAAGTATTGTTAATAACACTGATTGCAGAGGCGGCGATGGCTACGCAACAAGAATATCGGGGTGACTCTTTGACCAAAGTTTGGCTGAAACGCTATCCGCCAGATGTGCCAGCAGAAATAAATGCCGACCGTTATCCCTCTCTGGTCGATCTCTTTGAACATGCGGTGTTGCACTATGCCGACAACGTTGCCTTTATCAATATGGGGCAGCCGCTGACCTATCGCCAGCTCGACGCGCAGAGCCGCGACTTTGCCGCCTGGCTGCAGCAGGGGCTGGGACTGCTGCAGGGCGATCGCGTGGCGCTGATGATGCCTAATCTGCTGCAGTATCCGGTGGCGCTGTTTGGCGTACTGCGTGCCGGTATGGTGGTGGTAAATGTTAACCCGCTCTATACCCCGCGCGAGCTGAAACATCAGCTCAATGACAGCGGTGCCAGCGCCATTGTTATCGTCTCCAATTTTGCTCACACGCTGGAAAAAGTTGTGGCAGAGACGGCGGTAAAGCACGTGATGCTGACGCGGATGGGCGATCACCTGGCACCGGTCAAAGCGACGCTGGTGAACTTTGTGGTCAAATATGTCAAAAAGCTGGTGCCGAAATACCATTTGCCCGGAGCTGTACCGCTGCGGCATGCGCTGCAGCAGGGCGCACGCATGGCTTATCAGCGTCCGGCGCTCAGCAATGACGATCTGGCATTTCTGCAGTATACCGGTGGCACCACCGGCGTCGCCAAAGGCGCGATGCTCACCCATGGCAACATGCAGGCAAACCTGGAGCAGACAAAAGCCACCTACGGCAAACTGCTGCGCGCCGGGCAGGAGCAGGTGGTAACGGCGCTGCCGCTCTACCATATTTTTGCGCTGACGGTTAACTGTCTGCTGTTCCTCGATCTGGGCGGCACTAATCTGCTGATTACCAATCCGCGCGACATACCCGGATTCGTTAAAGAGCTGGCTAAGTTTCCTTTTACCGCCATTACCGGCGTAAACACGCTGTTCAATGCGCTGCTGAATGATGAAAACTTTAATAAACTCGATTTCTCCACGCTGCGGCTCTCCGCTGGCGGAGGCATGTCCGTTCAGAAAGCGGTAGCGGAGCGCTGGGAAAAGCTTACCGGGCATTACCTGCTTGAAGGCTACGGCCTCACCGAATGCTCCCCGCTGGTATCGGTTAACCCTTACGATATTACCTGCCATACCGGCAGTATCGGCCTGCCGGTGCCCTCTACTGATATCCGGGTTATTGACGATCACAATAATGATGTGACGCCGGGTGAGCCGGGTGAGCTCTGTATCCGCGGCCCGCAGGTGATGGCGGGCTACTGGCAGCGTCCTGATGCCACGCTGGAAGTGCTGAAAAATGGCTGGCTGCATACCGGCGATATTGTTACCGTGGACAGTGAAGGGTTTATCCGGATTGTCGATCGTAAAAAAGATATGATTCTGGTATCCGGCTTCAACGTCTATCCTAACGAAATTGAAGATGTGCTGATGCAGCATCCAAAAATTCGTGAAGCTGCAGCGATTGGCGTGCCAAGCGAACTCTCGGGTGAAGCGGTGAAGGTCTGTATCGTTAAAAAGGATCCCGGGCTGACTAAAGAAGAGGTGCTGGATCACTGCCGTCGTCAGCTGACCGGCTACAAGGTGCCGAAAATTATCGAGTTTCGTGAAGAGCTGCCAAAGACAAACGTGGGCAAAATTTTACGCCGCGAACTGCGCGATGAGGCGAAGCGGGAAGGGCAGTAGTGTCGCCATGCTTCCCCAGGTTAACGCCGGCTACGACCGGCGTTTTTATTGTTTTTAACATGGAGCGCTGCGCGGGGTTTGCGCAGCGGGAATAAATACGTGAATTACACCCTGATCGACCAAGACCACCAGCTGGCTGACGTGTGCCGCCTGGCTCGCCAGCATGATGCTGTTGCTCTGGATACTGAATTTGTACGTACCCGGACCTACTATCCTCAGCTCGGGCTGATTCAGCTGTTTGATGGCGAACAGCTGGTTCTGATCGATCCACTGCCGATTGGTGACTGGACGCCGTTTATCGCCCTGCTGCAGGATACGCAGGTGACTAAATTTCTGCACGCCGGAGGCGAAGATCTGGAAGTCTTTCTGCATCGTTTTGGTTGCCTGCCGCAGCCGATGATCGATACGCAGATTCTGGCCGCCTTTTCCGGCCAGCCGCTCTCCTGGGGATTTGCAGCGATGGTTAATCACTTTAACCAGATTGAACTGGATAAAAGTGAGGCCCGCACCGACTGGCTTGCGCGCCCGCTGACCGAGCGTCAGTGCCAGTATGCCGCAGCGGATGTCGCCTACCTGCTGCCTATTGCCCGTGAGCTGATGGCGCAGACTGAAGCCGCCGGCAACATGAAGGCCGCCCTGAGCGAGTGCGACATGCTGTGTCAGCGCCGGCTCGATATATTGCAGCCTGAAGAGGCGTGGCGCGATATTACCAACGCCTGGCAGCTGCGTCCGCGCCAGCTGGCCGCACTGCAGCGCCTGGCGGCCTGGCGCCTGAAGGTCGCGCGTCAGAAAGATATGGCGGTTAATTTTGTGGTACGTGAAGAAAATTTGTGGAAGGTCGCTCGCTATCTGCCCGGCAGCCTCGGTGAACTGGATCACCTTGGACTCAACGGCCATGAAATCCGTTTTCACGGTAAAGCGATGATTGATCAGGTCGCTGAGGCGCAGGCACAGGATGAGGCAACGCTACCGGCACCGCTGCCCAATCTTATTGAGCATCCGCACTATAAGCAGGTCTTTAAAGCGATTAAAGCGCTGGTACAGCAGGTAAGCGAAGAGACGGGATATAGTCAGGAACTGCTGGCTTCACGCCGTCAGATTAATCAGGTTCTCAGCATGTACTGGGGGCTGAAATCAGCAAACCGGCCACCCGAACTGCTGAACGGCTGGCGTGGCGAGCTGCTGAAGCCGGGAATCGACAAGATTCTGCAGGCACTTTAAGCGCGCTGTTTTCCCCTGCGCTATTACGCAGGGGAAACGCTGCGATCCGCTACACTCATTTCGGCGCGTCTTCCGTTTCCGGCAGCGTCACGTTCAGCTCCAGAATCGAAATATCGTCGCCTTTCTGATCGAGCTGTACTGTCACCATATCGGGATCGATTTTGACATATTTGCAGATCACTTCCAGGATATCGCGTTTAAGCTGAGGCAAATAGTGGGGCTCACTGTCGCCCCTCCTGCGTTCAGCAACGATGATCTGCAGCCGCTCCTTGGCTATATTGGCTGTGCTCTTTTTACGGGATAAAAAGAAATCGAGTAAGGCCATTGGTTATCCCCCGAACAGGCGTTTCAGGAAACCCTTCTTCTCTTCTTCAATAAAGCGGAAGGGGCGTTCTTCGCCAAGCAGGCGTTCTACGGTATCAGCATAAGCTTTACCGGCGTCAGAATTGATGTCGAGGATCACCGGTTCGCCCTGGTTTGAGGCGCGCAGCACAGACTGATCTTCCGGAATAACACCGACCAGCGGAATACGCAGGATTTCCAGCACATCTTCCATGCTGAGCATATCGCCACGGGTCACACGGCCTGGGTTGTAACGGGTCAGCAGCAGATGCTCTTTGACCGGGTCCTGGCTGTTTTCAGCACGGCGCGATTTAGAGGAGATAATGCCCAGAATACGGTCAGAGTCGCGTACGGATGAGACTTCCGGGTTGGTTGTGATGATCGCTTCATCAGCGAAGTAAAGCGCCATCAGCGCGCCGGTTTCGATACCCGCCGGGGAGTCACAGACGATAAAATCGAACTCCATAGCGGCTAAATCGTTCAGCACTTTCTCTACGCCTTCGCGCGTCAGAGCGTCTTTATCACGCGTCTGCGATGCCGGCAGAATGTAGAGCTGCTCGGTGCGTTTATCGCGGATCAGCGCCTGATTCAGAGTTGCATCACCCTGAATAACATTCACAAAGTCATACACGACGCGACGTTCACAGCCCATAATCAAATCGAGATTACGCAGACCGATATCGAAGTCGATAACAACGGTTTTTTTGCCCTTTTGCGCTAACCCTGTCGCGATGGCCGCGCTTGACGTGGTCTTGCCAACGCCCCCTTTGCCCGATGTTACTACAATAATGCGTGCCATAAATGTTGATTTCCTTAACGAAAGAAAAGGGGCCTAATTAAGTGTCTGGATGGTAAGCGCGCCCTCTTTCAGACAGAGGCGCGCCGCTTTACCAAAAAATTCCGCCGGAATCTGATCCATGATCCAGTACTCACCGGCGATTGAGACCAGCTCAGCGGCAAGGTGAGTACAAAAAATCTGGCAGTCACGATCGCCACTGGCGCCTGCCAGCGCCCGGCCGCGCATCATGCCGTAAATATGTATATTGCCATCGGCAACCAGTTCTGCTCCGGCGCTAACGCTGCTGGTCACAATCAGGTCGGCGTTACGGGCATAAATCTGCTGACCGGAACGCACTGGCGTATTCACCACGCGCGTTTTGTTGATGCTCTCGGTAACAACAGCGGGTGCAGCAGCTTCTTCCGCAGGCGGCGCTTCAGCCGTTTTGCGGTTCTCTTTGCCTTCAGAGAGCACCGGTAAGCCCGCGCGGGCCACCATTTTTTTCTGGGCGTCATCTTTGCAACCGCTGACGCCAACGATACGCAGTCCGGTGGCGCTGATCGCCTGCTGCATCTGCTTCCAGTTAATATCTCCGGATAGCGCTGAGATGTTCAGGACGACCGGAGCGTTCTGTAAAAAGGCCGGCGCCTGATCGATCTTCTCCTGCAGCGCCTGACGAATCACATCGGGTTGTGAATGGTGCAGATGAACAACTGACAGGGTAAAACTGCTTCCCTTGAATTCGATTGGCGATTGCGGCATCTGTCCTGGCTCAGTCCTGTTTTTTTTGACCCGGAGATGAACGTCGATAAAATCGCCATTAACATCATCGGGTCAATATTCGAAGTTCTGCAAGCATGTTATAGTTACTGTAATATTCAGGCAAGTGACGCTAACAGTTAATTCGAGTAAAAAATATGTTTTGTGTGATCTATAGAAGCCCGCAACGCGATCAGACTTATCTTTATGTAGAAAAAAAGGACGATTTCTCCCGCGTGCCGGAAGCGCTGCTTAAAGGTTTTGGCAAGCCGCAGTTAGCGATGGTGCTGTCGCTGGACAAGCGTGAGAGGCTGGCCAACGCAGACATTGAAAAGGTAAAGCAGGGACTGCGCGAGCAGGGTTTTTATTTGCAGATCCCGCCGCCTGTAGAAAGTTTGCTCAACGTCCATCTTGAGCAGGGTAAAGAAGTTTAATTCAGATTCATCTGTAAAAAATATAGCCTGTAAATATATTCAGTGTTCAGTGATTAATTAATTGCCCATGTTCCATCCTGTCGTGGGCAATTAATATTTGTTTGCCCGCCGTCGTAAGAAAGATAAATCTCTTTTGACAATTTCTGTTACACCTGTCGCGATAACCGTTAATATTATCTTTACTGGCGCCCCGTTCCGGCCGCTACTCACAGAGCCTCTGTCATCCCGACAGAGCGCAGACATAACTCAGGCAGGTGAAAAATATGTATCAGCATCGTAACTGGCAGGGTGCTCTGCTGGATTTTCCGGTCAGCAAAGTGGTATGCGTAGGCAGTAATTATGCAAAACATATTAAAGAAATGGGAAGCGCAACGCCGGATGAGCCGGTGCTGTTTATCAAACCTGAGACAGCCTTATGCGATTTGCGGCAGCCGCTCTCTATCCCGACCGCGTTAGGCGACGTACATCATGAAGTGGAACTCGCTGTCCTGATCGGCGCCACGTTAAAGCAGGCCAGCGAAGAGCATGTGGCAAAAGCGATTGCGGGTTACGGCGTAGCGCTGGACCTTACGCTGCGCGATCTGCAGGCGGGGTTCAAAAAAGCGGGTCAGCCCTGGGAGCGCGCGAAAGGGTTCGACAACGCCTGTCCGCTTTCCGGCTTTATTCCGGTCGGTGAGTACACGGGCGATCCGCAAAACAGCGAGCTGCAGCTGGTGGTGAACGGAGAGCGGCGTCAGCATGGCTCTACGTCCGATATGATCCACAAAATCAAGCCGCTCATCGCCTATATGAGCCAGTTCTTTACGCTGCGCGCGGGCGATGTGATCCTGACCGGCACGCCAGAGGGCGTAGGCCCGCTGCGCTCAGGGGATAAACTTGAGATATCGCTGGCGGGTCACGGTATCAGCACGCGCGTGCTGTAATACTTGCATCACCGCATCTTAACCTTTATAAGGTGCGGTTTTGCTGAACAACCCGGACCGCAATGATGAGTGACCAACCTTTCTGGCAGACCAAACGTCTGGAACAAATGGACGACGCTGAGTGGGAATCGCTGTGTGACGGCTGCGGACAGTGCTGTCTGAATAAGCTGCAGGACGCCGATACGGATGAGATCTATTTCACCAATGTCGCCTGCAACCAGCTGAATATTAAAACCTGCCAGTGCCGCAACTACGAACGCCGGTTTGAGTATGAAGAAGATTGTATCAAGCTCACGCGTGAAAACCTCACAACCTTTAACTGGCTGCCGCGCACCTGCGCCTACCGGCTGCTTGGCGAAGGCAAAGCGCTGCCCGCCTGGCATCCGCTGCTGGCGGGATCAAAAAAAGCGATGCATGCCCAGCGGATCTCGGTGCGCTACATCGCTGTACGCGAAAGTGAAGTACGCGACTGGGAAGATCACATTATTGACCGACCCGATCGGAATGGCTGATTCTGCGTCCCTCAGCGGCCAAACAGGTTGCGCTGACGCGGCCTGAATATCTGAGCGACAAGTACCACTATCGCCACCAGCAGGTAGGCGGCAAAAATGGCGATCATCCACTGCGGCATGCTCCAGCCGAGGAGCGTCCAGCCGCGCTCAGCGCAGTCGCCGCTGGCAACAAATACCGCGGGCAGCCATTTGTCCAGCGGCAGCCATGCCGGAAAGCGTGCGGCAAAGTCGCAGGTGACAAACGGGTTAGGGTGCAGCTGCAGCATGGTATGCTCCCAGGATAAGCGCAAGCCCTCAGCGGCGCTGTAGATCCAAATGGCCAGGCTGGCCCAGCGCAGCGGAGTCTGCGGCGCAATAGCGCCCACCACGCCTGCCGCCATTACGCCAAACAGCGCACACCGCTCGTAGATACACATCACGCAGGGCTTAAGCCCCATACCGTGCTGGAAGAACAGCGCCACCAGCTCCAGCGCCAGCGCGGTCAATGCCAGCAGCAGCCAGGCGCCACGCCCGCGCGAGCAGAGATTCAGATATCGCAACATAGTGGATTTCCCTTAGCTATCAGTGCCTGGCAGTGTAAACCAAAAGCCCGACGCTGCCAGCCTGCAATCAGGAATTCAGCGATAAAAATGACGCAGATCGTTTATGTGGCAGGTTGTCTGACCCGATAGCCACTTGCCCGGCCCGGGCCAGGTGAAAGCATTCAGCCCGCATGCTGAAATTTGCGCCAGGCCATGCTTTTAATCCGCCGGCAGACTATTTCCGCTATAGCCCCTCTGGTATGATGAGTGTAATGACGATTAAGAACGCAATGAGAACGTAACGCTATGGTTATCAAGGCGCAGAGCCCTGCAGGATTCGCAGAAGAGTACATAATTGAGAGTATCTGGAACAGTCGTTTCCCCCCCGGGTCGATTCTGCCTGCTGAACGTGAATTGTCTGAACTGATTGGCGTTACCCGCACCACCCTGCGCGAAGTGCTGCAGCGTCTGGCGCGTGATGGCTGGCTCACTATTCAGCACGGCAAGCCGACGCGCGTAAATGATTTCTGGGAAACCTCAGGTCTCAACATCCTTGAGACGCTGGCCCGGCTCGATCACGACAGCGTGCCGCAGCTGATTGATAATTTGCTCTCAGTACGCAGCAACATCGCCTCTATTTTTATCAGCCGTGCGCTGCGTCACCATCCGGAAAAAGCCCGCGAAGTGCTGGAGAGCGCGCTGCATGAGCAGGATCAGGCTGATGCCTATGCTGAGCTTGATTACCGGGTATTCCGCGGTCTGGCGTTTGCTTCCGGTAATCCGATTTACGGTCTGATCCTCAACGGACTGAAAGGGCTCTATACGCGGGTCGGACGCCACTATTTCTCTGATTCCGAAGCGCGCGAGCTGGCACGCAGCTTTTATCAGCAGCTGGCGGATATGTGTTCGCAGCAGCCGACGCAGGAGCAGGTGGTTGAGTGCGTACGGGTGTATGGACGCCGCAGCGGGGAGATCTGGCACAGTATGCAGAAAAATCTGCCGGACGATCTCGGTAACAAGCGCTAAAGAAAACCGGACTCTTCAGTCCGGTTTTTTTATGCTCAGAGTCCGGGCGCACGCGGCGGACATCGGTCGAGCAGTTCTATGCTGCCATCTTCGTTCTGCTGCTCCAGATGAATATCAAATCCCCAGAGCCGGTGAACATGTTTCAGCACATCGCGCCGGCTTTTATCCAGCGGCGCACGCTGCTGAGGAACATAGCGCAGCGTCAGCGAGCGGTCGCCGCGCAGATCCACGTTATAGACCTGAATATTGGGTTCCAGATTGCTGAGATTATACTGGGCAGAGAGCTGCTGGCGAATGGCGCGATAGCCAGCCTCATCATGAATCGCCGCAATTTCCAGATAGTTATTGCGATCGTCATCCATCACGGTGAACAGACGGAAATCGCGCATCACTTTCGGCGACAGGAACTGGCTGATAAAGCTCTCATCTTTAAACTCGCGCATCGCAAAATGCAGCGTTTTAAGCCAGTCGGAGCCGGCAATATCGGGGAACCAGTGGCGATCTTCTTCTGTCGGCGCCTGACAGATGCGTTTGATATCCTGGAACATAGCGAACCCCAGGGCATAGGGGTTAATACCGTTATACCACTGGCTGTTATAAGGCGGCTGATAGATAACGTTGGTATGACTGTGCAAAAACTCCATCATAAAGCGTTCTGATACTTTGCCCTCGTCATAGAGATGATTGAGGATCGTGTAATGCCAGAAGGTTGCCCAGCCCTCATTCATCACCTGCGTCTGTTTCTGCGGATAGAAATACTGGCTTACTTTACGCACGATGCGCAGCACTTCGCGCTGCCACGGCTCCAGTAAAGGGGCATTTTTTTCCATAAAGTAGAGCAGATTCTCCTGCGGTTCAGAGGGATAGCGCGCGGCTTCTATGTGCGACGCCTCTTTCTCTTTACGCGGCAGCGTACGCCATAGCGTATTTACCTGACTCTGCAGATACTCTTCGCGGCTCTTTTGCCGCGCTTTCTCCTCCTGCAGTGAAATTTTCTGCGGGCGCTTATAGCGGTCAACGCCGTAGTTCATCAGGGCGTGGCAGGAGTCAACCAGACGCTCAACCTCTTCGACACCAAAGCGCTCCTCACAGTCGGCAATATAGTTACGGGCAAACAGCAGGTAATCGACGATTGAACTCGCATCCGTCCAGCTGCGGAACAGATAATTATTTTTAAAGAAAGAGTTGTGTCCGTAGCAGGCGTGGGCCATCACCAGCGCCTGCATGGTCATCGTATTCTCTTCCATCAGATAGGCGATACAGGGGTTAGAGTTGATGACGATCTCATAGGCGAGCCCCTGCTGCCCATGCTTATAGCGCTGCTCGGTTTCGATAAACTTTTTACCGAACGACCAGTGCGCATAATTGATCGGCATCCCCACACTGGAGTAGGCATCCATCATCTGTTCGGAGGTAATAACTTCAATCTGATGCGGGTAGGTATCAAGCCCGTAGCTTTTCGCCACGCGGTCGATTTCAGCCAGGTAGACATCAAGCAGTTCAAATGTCCAGTCGGGCCCGTCACTGAGTCGTTTACTGCTGCGGGTTGGCTCGTCAAACATTGTCGTCATAGCGCACCTCTGTTTTGCAGGCGGCAGGAATACCCTGCCACACGGGTGAAGGCTTCGTCCTGAGAAAGAGCGCCCAAAAACTGAGCGAACAGATCAATGATAGTTCACTGTCTCGCATCCGATAACGGAACTCAAACGAATTCTTTTGGCAGAAAATCATCCGGATAGCGCGATTACACCATGCTATGAGATATTAATCCGGCTGCAAATCAAAATGCAGAATAATAAACTGTAAAAACCGCAGTCAGGCAGCAGCGGGTGATTCTGCTGAAAAAGGGAAAAAGCCCTGATTTTTTTCTGACAAAGCGCTCCGGTCAGCGCTTCAGAAGCGGTAAAACTCTGATCTTTGCTATCAGGAAGGATTTAAGTGTGCAGAATGTTAAAAAAGATGTGAAATAGCCGGGTCAATTCTAAGATAAACAGAGCAGCCTGATTATTCTGACTCAGGTGCTCATGCCAGTTAATTATGCTTTTGTCTCGAGGGGGCCTATGCGTGTCGTGATTCTGGGTAGTGGGGTGGTGGGAGTGGCAAGTGCCTGGTATCTGGCGCAGGCCGGACATGAGGTTACCGTCATCGATCGACAGCCTGCCGCCGCGCTGGAAACCAGTGCCGGTAACGCCGGTCAGATCTCGCCTGGCTATGCGGCGCCGTGGGCCGCGCCTGGCGTGCCGCTGAAAGCGATTAAATGGATGTTTCAGCGCCACGCACCGCTGGCGATGCGGCCAGACGGCAGCCGGTTTCAGCTTGAGTGGATGTGGCAGATGCTGCGTAACTGCGATATGCGCCACTATCAGGAAAACAAAGCCCGCATGGTACGTATCGCTGAATACAGTCGCGACTGCCTGAAAACGCTGCGGGCGGAAACCGGAATTGCCTATGAAGAGCGGCAGGGCGGAACGCTGCAGCTGTTTCGTACTCAGCAGCAGTTCGACAGCGCCAGTAAAGATATCGCCGTGCTGAAAGAGGCGGGCGTGCCCTATGAGCTGCTGCAGGCTCATGAGCTGCAGCGTGCCGAGCCGGCGCTGGCAGCTACCGCGCACAAGCTGACCGGTGGCCTGCGGTTGCCTAATGATGAAACCGGTGATTGTCAGCTCTTTACCCAACGCCTGGCAGAAATGGCTATGGCGGCAGGCGTCACGTTTCGCTTCAATACGCCGGTTGATCGGTTACTGCGTGAAGGCAACCGCATCTATGGTGTGAAGTGCGGAGATGAAGTGATTAAAGCGGATGCTTACGTCGTGGCATTTGGCTCCTATTCGACCGCGCTGCTGAAAGATATCCTCGCCATTCCGGTTTATCCGCTGAAAGGCTATTCGCTGACTATTCCGGTAAAAGATGCTGACGCTGCGCCACGCTCTACGATCCTTGATGAGACCTATAAAGTCGCTGTGACCCGCTTTGATAACCGTATCCGGGTAGGCGGCATGGCTGAAATTGTTGGTTTTAACACCAAACTGTTGCCGGCACGGCGGGAAACGCTGGAGATGGTGGTGCGCGATCTCTATCCTGAAGGCGGGTTTATCGAACAGGCCTCTTTCTGGACGGGCCTGCGTCCGATGACGCCAGACGGTACGCCAATTGTGGGACGTACCCCGCTGACAAATCTCTATCTCAATACCGGACACGGTACGCTGGGATGGACCATGGCCTGTGGTTCCGGCCAGCTACTGGCTGATATTGTATCGGGTCAGAAACCCGCGATTGCCGCAGACGATCTCTCTGTATTGCGCTATCTGCCGGGTTTTGCCTCGCACGCATCGCCTTTACGCCGCGCGGATATCGCACGCTAACACTCACGGAGAGTTAACACTATGTCACGTCCTGTGCGCGCGTCGGTTAACCGACAGGCGCTGCGTCATAATCTGTCTGTGGTGCGTCAGGCCGCGCCGCAGTCACACGTATGGTCAGTGGTCAAAGCTAACGCCTACGGACACGGCATTGCCCGCGTCTGGCAGGCGCTGGAGAGCACCGACGGTTTTGCGTTACTCAATCTCGAAGAGGCTATTCTGCTGCGCGAGCAGGGATGGAAAAAACCGATTCTGCTGCTGGAAGGTTTTTTCCACGCAGACGATCTGAAGCTTATCGATCGCTACCGGCTGACCACCAGCGTGCACAGTAACTGGCAAATCAAAGCGCTGGCGACCGCACAGCTCTCTGCTCCCGTGGATGTTTACCTGAAAATGAACAGCGGTATGAACCGGCTCGGTTTTCGCCCTGAACAGGTGCATAACGCCTGGCAAAAACTGCGTGCGCTGCCGGGGGTAGGTGAGATCACGCTGATGGCACATTTCGCTGATGCCGATAATCCCGAGGGGGTAGCCGGGCCACTGCAGCGCATTGAGCAGGCAGCTGAAGGCCTGAACTGTCCGCGTTCGCTCGCTAACTCCGCCGCCACGTTGTGGCACCCGCTTACGCATTATGACTGGGTTCGCCCCGGCATCGTGCTGTATGGCGCCTCACCCAGCGGTCGCTGGCAGGATATCGCCGGTACCGGGCTGCAGCCGGCTATGACGCTGAGCAGTGAAATTATCGGCGTGCAGCAGCTGACAGCGGGCGATGGCGTCGGCTACGGCTATCGCTACCGGGCCAGCGGAGCGCAGCGGATTGGTATTGTGGCCTGCGGCTATGCAGATGGTTATCCGCGCCATGCACCTACCGGCACACCGGTATCCGTTGGCGGCGTACGCACCCGCACCCTGGGAACGGTGTCGATGGATATGATGATGATCGATCTCGAACCCTGTCCGCAGGCGGGTATCGGCACCGCCGTTGAGCTGTGGGGTAATGACGTGAAGATTGATGACGTTGCTGCAGCGGCCGGCACGGTCGGGTACGAGCTGATGTGCGCGCTTGCCCCGCGCGTGCCGGTTGAGGTTATTTAAGCGCGGTCACGCTGCCGCGTATTTTACGGCTGCAGCGCCAGGCAATCAGTGCCAGCGCTGCGCCAGTCAGCATCATCAGGGCCAGTGACGATTTTTCCGCGACCGGCAGGGCAACAATCAGCATGCTGCCGCCAGCGCCTCCCGCCATCTGAATAAAGCCCTGCAGCGCTGCGGCTACACCCGCCTGCTGCTGATAGGGTTCCAGCGCATAGCTGGTGGCCGGGCCAACGGTAAAGGCAAGGCCTGCCACCGAGACCGCCACAGGGATCATATAGAGCGCCCAGTGAGGCTGCCATTCAGCAGGCAGAAGGTGAGCGCCCGCCAGCAGCAGTATTGCCCCCAGCAGCATCGTAATAAAGCCCATCGCCAGACAAAATGGCCGGCCCGCTTTGCGGATCGTTTTATTCACAAAGGCGCTGACCAGCATGATCCAGAAGCCGTTGGCCCCAAATGCAAATGAGAATTGCAGCGGCGTCAGGCCGCCTTCAGTCATCAGCACATGCGGAGCCAGAGAGACGTAGGTCAGCACCATGCCCAGCGCGCCTGCATTGGCAAACGCAAAAGCGAGAAAGCGCGGCTGGCGCAGAATCGCGCCATATTGCGCCAGCGGCAATCCCTTCACCCGCAGCGTATCCGCCGGCCGGGTTTCCGGTAAGGCCACGATCACCAGCAGGCCAATCGCCAGCGCATAGCTGCACAGGAACCAGAAAGGTGCACGCCAGCCATAGGCTTCCGCCAGAAGGCCGCCCAGCAGCGGTGCCAGAGCCGGAACGATGTTTAGCGCGCCATTCAGAAATCCGTAAGCGCGTGCCGCCTCATCGCCGCTCAGGCGATCGCGTACGCCGCTGAATGCCACCACCGCGCTGCAGCAGACGCCGCAGCCCTGAATAATGCGGGCCAGGAAAAATACCGGCCAGAGCGTGGCGGTTGCCGCAACGGCGCTGCCCACGATATAGAGCAGCAGGCCAGCCAGCGCCACGGGCTTGCGGCCAAAGTTGTCCACCAGCGGACCCGTCACCAGCTGACCTATGCCCATCACCAGCAGGAACAGCGGGATGGTAAGCTGGATCAGGCTCACCGGGGCGTTAAGGCCATCGGCAATCTGCGGCAGAACAGGCAGGTAGAGATCAATACCGAGCGGAGCCAGCAGCACCAGACTCAGCAGAATAAGCGTAAATTTTTGCATGAAGAACCAGAAACGTCCTGTTAAACAGGCGAGAAGGGTAATGAGTCTGCGGATAAAAAGAAAGCGCTAAAGTGAAAAGGCGATGCCTGCCGGACGGCGGGCATCGCACAGAGAGCGGTCAGTAGGCACCGTCGCGGCGCAGTACCACGCCAGCGGTTTTAAACAGAATGGCAATATCGGTCCACAGCGCCCAGTTTTTTACATACCAGGAATCAAAATAGACGCGGGTGTCATAATCGATATCATTACGACCGCTTACCTGCCATAAACCGGTCATACCCGGTTTGGCCATCAGGTAGTAATCAACGTCACCGGCATAGCGCTCCAGTTCAGCTTCGATAACCGGACGCGGCCCTACCAGGCTCATCTCTCCGCGGATCACATTCCAGAGCTGCGGCAGCTCATCGAGGCTGGTTTTACGCAGGAAGCCGCCGATGCGGGTAACGCGCGGATCGTTTTTCAGCTTAAAGTCACGATCCCATTCTGCCCGCGCCTCTTCGCTGGTTGCCAGCAGCGCCTGCAGGACGTCCTGCGAGTTGGTGACCATAGAGCGAAACTTCAGGCATTTAAATTTGGCACCATCCTGACCTACGCGCTCATGACCATAGATAGCGTTACCGCCATCGCGTTTCACCATCCAGCAGAGCAGGCCAAATACCGGGGCGAGAAACAACAGCAGCAGCGACGCTACCACAATATCAAAGGTGCGCTTCAGGAAGCGCGATGAGCGCTTGGCCAGATTATTGCTGACGCGCAGAATCATCACTTCGTGACTGAAGATAAATGACATATCGGTACCGTAAAGCGGTACGCCACGCAGCGTCGGGATCACTGAGACAGAGCGGCATTTCATTCTGGAGAGAAACTTCAGCCAGTGATCGCGCACCGCCTGCTGTTCATATTCGGTCGCCACGATAAACTGCGTGTTATCGCGATCCATGGTCTGCCAGTTAATATCCTTGCGGGTGATAACCGGCACGCCGTTGAGTTTATCCGGGGTGTTTTCATCATCCAGTGAGATAAACGCCTGCACGTTATAACCAAGGATCTCTTCACTCTGCAGCGCGGCATAGGCTTCCAGGGCATTTTTGCCTGAGCCGATGATAATGGTCTCTTTCTGCCACTGTCCTGCACGGCTGATCGCCCGTTTTACCATTGCGCGCATCAGCGGCAGCAGCAGCAGCGCCCAGCTCCAGCTGAACACCCAGACCATGCGTGAAAAGTCCCATTTTGAAAAGGCAATCAGCGCCAGATCCAGCAGTGAAAAAACAAACAGCGTTTTAACCACTTCTTTCAGCTCAAACCAGAAAGGTTTGCGGTAGGTGTAGTGCCGCATCCGGACCCAGAACCAGGCGGTGCAGAGTACCGAGAGGCCAAGCTGCGCGATAAACCGGTACTCAATCTGCTGCGGCGGAATAAAGCTGTCCAGCTCTCCCCAAATCCCCTGGACGGTAGCCGCGGATAAAAACAGCGCCAGATTAAGTGCAATAAGATCGGAAAGACTTAATGCGACTTTAGCAATGAGATTTTTGCGCAGGCCGCTCCATGAGCGGCTTGCGTCATTCATTACAATTGTACTTGCCATAACACCCGCTCTCTTTTCTTAAGTAAAAGATGGCCTGACCAGAATCAAGTACGCGCTCAGGGTTAATGGCTGACAGGAAAAATAACGTTTGTTATCAGCACACTAACCATTAGTGATCACTCAAGCGCTGCACGGCAAGGGCCGGATAAGACGTGATACAAGTCACGAAAACAGCAGCAACGTTTACGAGTATGCAAGAGGAATCTGACGGAGTTAATATGGAATTACTCTTAAAAGGAAATTATTGACCTGAGGGACTATCAGCTATGTTATTGAAAACAGAGAGATGATGATGAAAAAGAGGACAAAAACAGCGTTTTTTTTCAGCAATTTTTAGGAATCACCGCCATACGCAGGTATGACGGTGTGGTGAGATCAGGCGGGGCGATTGAGTACCCAGCGATCCTGCTCTTTATCGTAGTGGCCAATTTTCAAATCGACAGGCTCGCCATCAATCCACGCCGGCACGCTGGTCTCATGATCCCAGCCATCAAGCTGATAGCTCAGGCCCGGGTTAGTCTGGCAGGGGATAGAGACGGTATCAGGTTTATCGCCTCCCATCTCCGCATCAACAATTTCATAGCGACCAATTTTGACTACCGTTCCCATTTTTTGCTCCCGTTTGCTGACTGATAAGTAAAATCATAGTCGCTGCTGACCGCTTCAGGGGCGCTAAAACCTCAGATTATTCTCGCTCTTCGCTGACGCGCACGCCGACTTTCATGATTTTATTATCCTCTTTTTCCGCGACGGTCCAGGTCAGCTGCTTCCACTCCACCTGGTCGCCTACCACCGGCGTGCTGCCGAGCAGGCTCATCACCAGCTGCCCCAGCGACTGTTGATCGCTGGTTTCATCATCCAGCTCCAGGCCATAAATCTGTGCCACGTCCCGCAGGCGTGCATCAGCGTCGAGGATAAAGTCGCCGAAAAAGCGCTGGTCAAGGGCCACCGGCGGCGTCTGACTGAACATTTTACCCAGCGCCGGTAAATCGCGCTCGCGGCCTATGACGCACAGTACATCACCCTCTTTTAGCCGGGTAGCGCCGCTGGGATGCATCAGCGTGTTATCGCGGAACAGCGCCGCAATGCGCGTTTCACGCGGCATTTTGAGATCGCGCAGCGCCGCGCCCACACACCATTTGTCGGCATTGAGCTGGTAGACAAACTGCTCCCACGGATTTTCCGGATGGATATCAAGCCCGATACGGCTGACAGGCGAGGCGAGCGGCGGAACAACCACTCTGGCGCGTTTCGCTGCGTAACCCAGCGACGTTCCCTGCAGCATCAGTGATACCAGCACCACAAAGAAAGCGATATTAAAATAGAGTCTGGCATTCTCCAGTCCCGCCATCATCGGAAACACGGCCAGGATGATCGGCACGGCGCCGCGCAGGCCGACCCAGCTGATAAAAATACGTTCCCGACCGGTGAATCCTTTGAAAGGCAGTAGTCCGACCAGTACCGAAAGCGGGCGGGCCACCAGAATCAGCCAGAGTGAGAGGATCATGGCCGGCAGGGCGATGTGCCACAAATCGGATGGCGTCACCAGCAGCCCCAGCACAATAAACATGCCGATCTGGCTGAGCCAGGCCATGCCATCAAACGTTTGCAGAATGCCGTGGCGGTTGCGGATAGGGCTGTTGCCCAGTAAAAAGCCACACAGATAGACCGCGAGGATCCCGCTGCCCTCCATCACCGTGGTCAGCGCGAATACGATAATGCCACCGCTAAGCGCCAGCAGCGGATAAAGCCCCTGAGCCAGGCTGATACGGTTAACCAGCTGCTGCAGCGCCCACCCGCCGCCGAGGCCAAAGACGATGCCCAGACCAAACTGCTGTACCAGATGTACCACAAACATCCAGCTCAGGCCGCTCTGACCCTGCTGGATCATATCAATCAGCGTGATGGTCAGAAATACCGCCATCGGGTCGTTGCTGCCCGATTCAATCTCCAGCGTAGAGCTGACGCGTTCGTTGAGGCCTTTATCACCCAGCAGAGAAAAAACCGCTGCTGCGTCCGTTGAGCCGATAATGGCGCCAATCAAAAATCCCTGCATCAGGTCGAGTTTAAACAGCCAGGCTGCAATCAAACCGGTCAGGCCGGCGGTGATCATGACGCCTACTGTTGCCAGCGACAGCGCCGGACCGAGCGCGACTTTCAGCGAGCTGGCTTTCGTGCGCATGCCGCCGTCCAGCAGAATAACCGCCAGCGCAAGGTTGGAGACCAGATAGGCTACCGGGTAGTTATCGAAGGCGATACCGCCGATGCCATCCACACCGGTCAGCATACCGAGCGCGAGAAAGATCACCAGAATGGGGATGCCAAGACGCGAGGAAAATGAGCTCAGTAAAATGCTTGCAGCGACCAGCACGGAACCAATAATAAAAAGACTGTAAATCATGCTGGTATTCAATAGCATTCTCCTGCAACCGGGGCAAAACTGACAAGCACGAACAATTCGTACAAATAAGTTCAAAAGATAATGCCTTATCAACGGCTTGTCAGCGCTTAATTTCCTGTTTTTTGTTTATGCGAGCTATGATGACATTAAACAGGAAAATCCTGCAACAGGCGGGTCGTTTTGCGGGTAAACAGGTCGTAATCAGATATAAAAAAGCCGGTCAGTGACCGGCTTACGATTCAGGCCTCGGCAGCCTGCTTGTGGAAAAGCTCCCGGAATACCGGGTAGATATCTTCAGGTTCACGAATATGCTGGATAGCAAAATTGTCAAACATAGCCTGTAAGTGTTCATATTCGCGCCACAGAGTCTGGTGGGCCCGCCGGGTGATCTCGATATAGCTGTAATAGCGTACCACCGGCAAAATATGCTTCGCCAGGATCTCGTGGCATAGCGGCGAATCATCTGCCCAGTTATCTCCGTCTGATGCCTGCGCCGCATAAATATTCCACTGGGACGGGTCATAACGTTCTTTGACCACCTCATCCATCAGCTTCAGCGCGCTGGAAACAATGGTGCCGCCGGTTTCCTGCGAGTAGAAGAACTCCTGTTCATCCACCTCTTTTGCCTGCGTATGGTGACGGATATACACCACTTCAACGTTTTTATAGGTACGACTCAGGAACAGGTAAAGCAGAATATAGAACCGTTTGGCCATATCTTTGGTGGCCTGATCCATAGAGCCGGAGACGTCCATCAGGCAGAACATCACCGCCTGACTGGAGGGTTCAGGACGTTTTTCAAAGTTTTTGTAGCGCAGATCGAAGGTGTCAATAAACGGCACCCGTTCAATACGCGCGCGCAGTTCAGCAATCTCATGACGCAGTCGATCTTCTTCAAGCAGCTGTGCCGGCTCGCTGTTTTCTACCTCATGCAGGGCAGCTTCCAGCTCATGCAGCATACGGCGCTTGCCTGCTGTCATAGCCGTACGTCGGGCGAGCGAGTTCTGTAATGAGCGTACCACGCTGATATTGGCCGGGACGCCGTTTGAGGTAAACCCGGCACGGTGCGTTTTAAACTCATTGAGCTGGCGATGCTGATTTTTGCGCAGGTTCGGCAGCGCCAGGTCTTCAAACAGTAAGTCGAGATACTCATCTTTCGATATCTGAAAGACAAACTCATCCTGCCCCTCACCATCCTGGCTGGCGTTGCCCTGACCACTGCCGCTGCCGCCCGCGCCGCCCTGAGGCCGCTCGACACGGTCATTTTGTACAAAGTGATCGTTGCCGGGATGAACACGATGGCGGCTTCCGCCGCGACCCTGATGAAATACGGGTTCATTGATGTCATCAATCGGGATCGACACCGACTCACCACTCTCTGTATCGGTTACCGAACGCTTGTTGATGGCCTCGGAAATCGACTGCTTGATTTGCGACTTATAACGGCGCAGAAAGCGCTGCCGGTTGACCGCACTCTTGTTTTTACCGTTGAGACGCCGATCGATAAAATAGGCCATGGTTTCCCCTCAACTGCAGTGTAAGCCAGGCCGGAAAGGGTTCCCCGGCCTGATTAACGGCACGCAAGGCGCCGGGCTTACGGATCGATTATGACGATTTACGCACGCGGAGATACCACTCGCAGAGCAGACGCACCTGTTTGCGGGTATAGCCTTTCTCCATCATACGGTCGACAAAATCATCATGTTTTTTCTGCTCATCGGTAGACGTTTTAGTATTGAACGAGATAACCGGCAGCAGCTCCTCAGTATTGGAGAACATTTTTTTCTCAATGACCGTGCGCAGTTTCTCATAGCTGGTCCAGTTTGGATTACGGCCGCTATTTTGCGCCCGGGCGCGAAGAACAAAGTTGACGATTTCATTACGGAAATCTTTTGGATTACTGATACCGGCTGGTTTCTCAATCTTCTCCAGTTCCGCATTAAGCGACTCACGGTCAAACAGTTGCCCGGTATCCGGATCGCGATACTCCTGATCCTGGATCCAGAAGTCGGCATAAGTGACATAGCGGTCAAAGATATTCTGACCATATTCAGAATAGGACTCCAGATAAGCGGTCTGGATCTCTTTACCGATAAACTCCGCATATTTCGGAATTAAATAACCCTTCAGATGCTCCAGATATTTCTCTGCCTGATCCTGCGGAAACTGCTCCCGCTCAATCTGCTGCTCCAGCACGTAAAAGAGGTGAACCGGGTTAGCCGCCACTTCAGTGTGATCAAAGTTGAACACGCGCGACAGAATTTTGAAGGCAAAACGGGTTGAGAGGCCATTCATCCCTTCGTCGACGCCCGCGTAGTCGTGATACTCCTGCCAGGATTTTGCTTTGGGATCGGTATCCTTCAGGCTTTCGCCGTCATACACCCGCATTTTCGAGTAGATGCTGGAGTTTTCCGGCTCTTTCATCCGCGACAGGATAGTGAAACGGGCCAGCGTTTCAAGTGTGCCAGGGGCGCAGGGCGCAGTGGTGAGATCGCTATGGTTAAGCAGCTTCTCGTAAATCTTGATCTCTTCTGAAACGCGCAGGCAGTAGGGCACCTTAACGATATAGACACGGTCGAGGAAGGCTTCATTATTCTTATTGTTGCGGAAGGTGACCCACTCCGATTCGTTGGAGTGCGCCAGAATAATGCCGTTAAAAGGCAGAGCGGAAATGCCTTCAGTACCGTTGTAGTTGCCTTCCTGCGTAGCAGTCAGCAGCGGGTGCAGCACCTTAATCGGCGCTTTGAACATCTCTACGAATTCCATGATGCCCTGGTTCGCGCGGCAGAGCGCACCAGAGTAACCATAGGCATCCGGATCGTTTTGCGCATGATTCTCAAGCTTGCGAATATCAACCTTACCTACCAGCGCGGAGATATCCTGGTTGTTTTCATCACCGGGTTCAGTTTTAGCGATAGCCAGCTGTTCCAGAATCGATGGCCATACTTTTACCACTTTAAAGCGGGTGATATCGCCACCAAACTCATGCAGACGTTTTGCTGCCCACGGCGACATAATGGTGCCAAGGTAACGCCGCGGTACGCCATACTCTTTCTCCAGAATATTGGCATCTTCCTGCGGGTTAAACAGGCACAGAGGATGATCGTTAACCGGGCTGCGTTCGCCATCGGCGCTCAGTACATAGATAGGCACGCGCTGCATCAGCGCTTTTAAACGTTCAGCGAGAGAGGATTTACCGCCGCCCACCGGACCGAGTAAATAGAGGATCTGCTTCTTCTCCTCCAGCCCCTGCGCCGCATGTTTCAGGTAAGAGACGATCTGTTCAATCGCTTCCTCCATACCGTAGAACTCTTCAAACGCCGGGTAACGGCCAATAACACGATTCGAGAAGATACGGGAAAGGCGTGGCTCCTGAGCGGTATCAACCATAACGGGCTCACCAATAGCCGTTAACAGTCGTTCTGCCGCATTGGCGTATGCACTGCGATCCTGCTTACAGATAGTAAGAAATTCCTGCAGTGTGAACTCTTCGTCCTTGGCAGCTTCATAACGCTGACGATAGTGATCGAATATATTCATAGCGATGCCCGTCCTGTTAGAATTGTTGGGAACAATAAGCGTAACCTTACAAACAGTGGTGCCAACCTCTCAATTTTAAGGATATAAATCTCTCTGCTTCTCTATTGTTATGAGCGTGTATCGGATAAAGATCAAGTAGTAAGTGGCGCAGGATTAAACGATTAGCGCACAAAAAACGCGCAAATTTCCGCATATTGTTTTAAGCCACGATCGTTTTGCGAAATATTCGCCTGTAAGGATGGGAGACGGCCTGTAAAGATGCCAACAACTCTGTTCGGTATAAGCTGCGTAAATTTCTGCAAGATGTGAAGAGTGGCAGAATTAGCCATTACGGTTAACAGCAGATTGCCTCTGTTGCAAAATATTCGCTAGACTGCAAAAGCAATTAGTGACTTAACAGGCAAAATATATAGTGAACACCTTTAAACTTTCTGCGCTTATGCTGCTGTCGCCCGCGCTGGTGACCGCATTTACTGCTCATGCTGACCCGCTGTCGCTGGGCGCCTCTGTTATCTATGCTCAATCGCCTTATCGTGGCGGACAGGATCGCTATCTGCCCGTACCGGTTATCAACTATGAAGGCGAAAACTTCTGGTTTCGCAGCCTGCAGGGCGGCTATTACCTGTGGAAAGACCCGCAGAATCAGCTGTCGCTGACGCTTCTCGGTTCGCCACAGCAGTATGACCCGGATGATAACGATCTTGGCGATATGAAATCTCTGGATAAGCGCCGGATGACGCTAATGGCGGGTGGCACCTATCGTCATGTTGCAGAGTGGGGGATCCTGCGCACGGCATTACTGGGTGATGTGCTGAATAACAGTAATGGCATCATCTGGGATCTGACGTATCTCTACCGCTTTGAGTTTGGCGCATTCAGCCTGACGCCCGGTATCGGGGCCCTGTGGAACAGCGCAAATCAAAACCGTTACTACTATGGCGTCTCTTCGCATGAGAGTGCCCGTAGCGGTATCGCCACCTACCGGCCCGATGACAGCTGGTCGCCCTATGTCGAGCTGAACGCCAGCTACCAGCTTACCCAAAACTGGAACGCCAGTTTTTCCGGGCGCTACACGCGCTTTGATGATGAGGTTAAAGACAGCCCGATGGTCGATAAAAACGGCCAGGTCACGCTCTGGACCGGCCTCAGCTACAGCTTCTGATGCACTATCCCAACGCCTGATATCAGGCGTTGTTTTTTTTATAGCCGTACCGCGCAGGAGGGATGATGCAAAACGTCTGGATCAATGGTGCTTCGCTGCCCGCTATCGGGCAGGGAACCTGGTATATGGGGGAAAACCCCGCGCTGCGTGCTCAGGAGATCGCTGCGCTGCAGGCGGGGCTTGCTGCCGGATTACAGGTGATAGATACGGCCGAAATGTACGCTGACGGGGAAGCTGAGAGAGTGGTGGGTGAAGCGCTGCAGGGACGACGTGATAGCGCCTGGCTGGTTTCCAAAGTCTATCCGTGGAACGCCAGCGAAGCTGATATCACCGGAGCCTGTGAGCGCAGCCTGCAGCGACTTAAAACCGACTACCTCGATCTTTATCTGCTGCACTGGCGCGGTAATATCCCGCTGGAGGAGACCCTTCGCGGCATGGAGAAGCTGGTGGCGCAGGGAAAGATACGCAGCTGGGGCGTATCAAATTTTGACAGCGATGATATGGAAGAGCTGTGGGCAGAAGAGGGCGGCTTCTCCTGCGCGACGAACCAGGTGCTGTATCATCTTGCATCCCGCGGCATTGAGCATACGCTGCTGCCGCTCTGCCAGCAGCGCGCCATGCCGGTAATGGCTTATTGCCCGCTGGCCCAGGCGGGGCGGCTGCGCCAGGCGCTGTTTGATAATGCGCAGCTGCTGGCGCTGGCACGGGATAAGCAGATTAGCGTGGCGCAGCTGCTGCTGAGCTGGGCGATCCGGCATGAGGGTCTCATAGCGATACCTAAAGCAGGCAGCGTCGCGCACGTTCAGGAAAACGCTGCGGCGCTGAACATCACGCTCAGCGCTGAAGAGATCGCGTTGCTCGACCAGCTGTTTCCTGCTCCGCAGCAGCGCGTGCCGCTGGATGTGGTTTAAGCTGGCTTAGCGCTGCGCACGCGTAAGGTTGTCCCCAGGCGGGCAGGTGTTTCGCCCGCGCTTTTTAGCGGCTTAGTGATGCGCGCCGTCTCGACGCAGACCATGCTCTTGTAGCCATCATTCGGCATATCCGCCATGCTGCAGGAGAGTTCAGGACCCGGGTTCCAGGTGACAACGTCACTTTGATAGTGATGATAAACTTCAATCTGCCTGCCGCCGCTGCTGTCTTTGATCACGCTGCACTCGTCAGGCGCAGTATAAATACGGTCAATCCGTCCCGGGTAGCGCTGTACGCCGCTACTGTTTTCACCCGGTGAGTTATCCGCCACTTTATCGATAAACGTCTTACCCAGCCCGCTGACTGCGGTCTCAGCGATATCCGCTACGCTAAAATAAGCATGCAGCGCGGCTGTCGCGTCGAAATCGCCCCAGGCTTCAAGTTCAATCTCGCACTGATCGGCCAGCCGGAAACGGGCCAGCAGCGTAAAGTCGTGAGGCCAGAGCTTTTTGGTCTGGCTGTTACTTTCCAGCGTAAAGGTCAGCATGACGGCATCGTCATTTTCATCGTGTGCTGTCAGCCTCCATGGCTGGGTGCGGGCAAATCCGTGAGCCGGTTCACCGGCAGGGCCAAACCACGGCCAGCAGATCGGCACGCCGCCGCGAATCGCTTTACCTGCTTTAAACGCACTTTTATCACTCAGCCAGAGAACAGGCTGCTGACCGCTGGGCTGCCAGGCGAGCAGATGCGCGCCCTGAAGCGCGATAGCCGCACGAACTTTCGGATGACTGATAACCACGACCGGCAGATCATCCTGCTGACGCAGCGACAGGTAAGGGGTTATCTGCTCTGTCACAGGCAGTGTAAAAAGCGTATTTGGCATCGTTCAGCCTCTGTTTATCTGGTCGAAAAAAAAGGGCGACCGAAGTCACCCTTATTGATATAGCCTGGTCGCTTATTTAGCAGCAACCAGAGCAATCAGGTCGAGAACCTTGTTGGAATAACCGGTTTCGTTATCGTACCAGGAAACCAGTTTCACAAAGTTATCATTCAGCGCGATACCTGCTTTGGCATCGAATACTGAAGTCAGTACTTCGCCGTTGAAGTCAGTAGAAACCACGTCATCTTCAACATAGCCCAGTACATCTTTCATTTCGCCTTCTGAAGCCGCTTTGATAGCTTCACAGATCTCTTTGTAGGTCGCTGCTTTTTCCAGACGAACGGTCAGGTCAACCACAGAGACGTTAGGCGTAGGAACGCGGAAAGCCATACCGGTCAGTTTACCGTTCAGCTCTGGCAGTACTTTACCAACCGCTTTTGCTGCGCCAGTAGACGATGGGATGATGTTCTGTGCTGCACCGCGGCCGCCGCGCCAGTCTTTATGTGACGGACCATCAACGGTTTTCTGGGTAGCAGTGGTGGCGTGAACGGTGGTCATCAGGCCTTCAACGATACCGAATTTATCGTTGATGACTTTTGCCAGCGGTGCCAGGCAGTTGGTGGTGCAGGATGCGTTAGACACGATATCCTGGCCAGCATATTTATCAAAGTTGGCACCGCGTACAAACATCGGGGTGTCATCTTTAGATGGACCGGTCAGAACCACTTTCTTTGCACCGGCAGAGATATGCTTACGTGCGGTTTCGTCAGTCAGGAAGATCCCGGTTGCTTCAGCAACAACGTCAACGCCTGCTTCGTCCCACTTGAGGTTAGCCGGGTCTCTCTCAGCGGTAACACGGATTTTTTTGCCGTTAACAATCAGCGCGCCATCCTGTACTTCTACGGTGCCGTCAAAACGACCATGGGTAGAATCGTACTTCAGCATGTAAGCCATGTAATCGGCGTCGAGCAGATCGTTGATCGCGACGATTTCGATGTCTGAACGCTGCTGAGCAGCACGGAAAACGATGCGACCGATACGGCCAAAACCGTTGATACCTACTTTGATAGTCATATATTCCACCAGCTATTTGTTAGTGAATAAAAGGTTGGCTGTAAAATTACAAAAACCTTACCAGGCGTCAAGCGGAATCGTGTCAATTGTTGCGACAGGTCAATTCCAACGCCAGGAATAATCTGTATTGCAACCGCTTGCGCGCCGATTTTACAGCGCGTCTATCTTACGCTGATTAGCGTGTGAAAAGGGAAGTTTGTCACAAAGAGTGATCGTCATCACAAAACCACGCTGCAGCGACCAGGGCAGAAAAGTTCGCACAAAAAAACGTCGGGCAATGTTGTCCGTTTGTTAGAATAGTAGCTGATTTCTACAGAAAGATACTCTGGAAGCAAAAATGGCAAAAGATACCGCATCTGAAGCAAAAATCGGCCAGCTGTCGGAAATGCAGCGCTACGTCACGCAGCATCGGGGTACCGAACCACCCTTTACCGGCGCGCTGTTGCACAACAAGCAGGAGGGCATTTATCACTGTCTGGTCTGTCAGGCACCGCTGTTTCTGTCAGAAAGCAAATATGATTCAGGCTGTGGCTGGCCCAGTTTCTACCAGCCGGTCAGCGATGAGGCGATACGCTACCTGGAAGATGACTCGCACGGCATGCACCGGGTTGAGATCCGCTGCGGCAGCTGTGACGCGCATCTGGGGCATGTTTTTCCGGATGGCCCGCAGCCTACCGGTGAGCGCTATTGCGTTAACTCCGCCTCGCTGAGCTTTACTGACGAACAGGGCAAACAGCAGGAGGGATAGAATGAATCAGGAACTGAATGCGATGCTGGAAGCGATGACGCCTGAGATCTATGCACGTCTGGCAACCGCCGTTGAGACGGGTAAATGGCCTGATGGTGTTGCATTAACGCAGGAGCAGCGCGAGCACTGTCTGCAGCTGGTCATGCTGTGGCAGGCGCGTCATAACGACTCACCTCAGCATATGAGCATTGCCAAAGGGGGAGATATTGTGACGAAATCTAAAAAGCAGCTGAAAGAAGAGTTTGGCATCGAGCCGGATGTCACGCGCATCAATCTGCACTAAGAAAACAGGCTGGAATGTCCAGCCTGTTTTTCAGATTATTTCCGCACCCTGCGCCTGCATTTGCGCCAGCGCAATGTCACTGTCTTCCGGATTGAGATTCACGCCGCGGCAGCCCTCTTTAACGACCTGAACGTGATACCCGAGCTCCAGCGCATCCAGCACGCTATATTTCACACAGTAGTCAGTCGCAATCCCCAGCATAACCAGATGCGTGATATCGCGTTCGCGCAGCCAGTTATCCAGTTCAGTTTTGCGCAGGTGTCCGTTATCGAAAAAGGCGCTGTAACTGTCGACATCAACGTCTCCACCTTTGTGAAATACGGCGTCAATCAGGGAGCGATCGAGGTCGGGATGAAAATCTGCACCCGGGCTGTTTTCGATACCGTGGTCCGGCCACCAGATTTGCGCCAGCCCGTTAAGCTCACCCAGCGTGTAGACAGGCTCACCGGACACTGAGGCAAAGCTGCCATGATTTGCCGGATGCCAGTCCTGCAGGGCCACAACACATTCGCCGCGCTGGCGAAACTCACGCGCATAGCGATTCGCTACCGCCACAGTCTGATCGCCTTCGCGCACGGCCATCGGACCGCCGGGGCAAAAATCATTCTGGATATCGATAATTACCAATGCCCGCTTCATATCATTTTGCTCCGTTCAGTCTTCAGTCAGTTCGCCACGTAAGTTCTGCTGCATTCTGGCACGAATTTCATCGGGGCTAAGGTCCTGACTCAATAAATAGTGCAGTTTTGTCAACGTAGCCTCAACGGTGAGATCAAAACCGCTGATCACGCCAGCATGCTCCAGCGCATTGCCGGTGGCATAGCCGCCCATATTTACTTTGCCGGACATGCACTGCGTCAGGTTAACCACGATAATTCCGCGCTCGCTCGCCTGCTGCAGCTCATGCAGGAACTCCGCATTTTGCGGCGCATTGCCCACGCCATAAGAGCGCAGAATCAGCGCCTTAACCGGCTGGCGCAGGAAGTTGCGCACCACGTCTGCAGAGATACCCGGATAAATGGTGACCACGCCAATAGGCTGCGGGGTAATGGGATGAACTACCAGCTCGCCCGTCTGCTGTGGCGCGGGAGAGGTGTTCAGACGGCGGATATGGATACCCGCTTCCAGCAGCGGCGACAGATTTGGCGAGGCGAAGGCGTTAAAGCCGTCGGCGTGCGCTTTGGTGGTACGGTTGCCGCGGAACAGGGTGTTATTGAAAAACAGTGCCACTTCATTGATCGGATAGTTAGCCGCCACGTAGAGGGAGTTCAGCAGATTTTGCTGACCGTCAGAGCGCAGTTCCGCCAGCGGGATCTGCGATCCGGTGACGATGACCGGTTTTGCCAGATTTTCCAGCATGAAGGAGAGAGCCGATGCGGTGAAAGCCATGGTATCGGTTCCATGCAGAATAACAAAACCGTCATAGGCGTCATAATTCTGGCGGATATCATCTGCGATTGCCTGCCAGTCCTGCGGCGTCATATCAGAGGAGTCGATAAGCGGGGCGTATTCATGAATCGTAAAATCCGGCATCTCCGGCCGGTGAAACTCAGGCATATTGGCCAGCTGCTGCTGAAGGTGGCCTGATACCGGTACATAGCCCTGCGCAGAGCGCTGCATCCCGATAGTACCGCCCGTGTAGGCTACATAGATATTTTTCTTTTGCATGAGTGTACTCAGACTTGCCGTAAAACGCGCAGTATAAGGGGATTGACAGGGAAAAGCAGCCCGACCAGCGGCCGGGCTGTAAAATTAGCGAACGCTGCCGCAATTCAGACAAAAGGCGTAACGATTTTGCGGATCGTTAAGCTTACCGAGCAGGCCCGGCTGCGACTGCATGGCGCTGACAACATCCTGCACCGGTGCGGGCAGCCAGATTTTCAGCGCGTCGGGCAGTACCGCCTGCGCCGAGGCGTTCATCTGATTAAGCAGCAGATCAAGCATACCGGGTTCATCCTGATACCAGTTCAGCGCAGGCTGTTTCACGCTGGCCAGCGAGGCAGCTTTCGCCACGGCGTCATCAAAATCACCCAGCGCGTCAACCAGACCATTGCCTTTGGCATCGCTGCCGGTCCAGACATGGCCCTGTGCAATCGCATCAATCTGCTCAGGTGTCTTATGGCGCGACGCAGCGACCAGACCGATGAAATTGCGATAGCCATTCTCAATCGTCAGCTGCATCAGCTGCTGTACCTCTGCAGGCAGCGTTTTGGTGGTAGCCACATCAGCGAGCGGTGAGGTGGCTACGCCATCCGTATGTACACCGATTGCGTCCAGGCTGTTTTCGACCGTATTAATCACGCCAAAAATGCCAATTGAACCGGTCAGCGTAGAAGGCGCGGCGATGATGTAATCTGCCGGCGTTGAAATCCAGTAACCTCCCGATGCGGCCATGCCTCCCATGGAGACCACCACCGGCTTACCGGCTTCATGCGCGGCGGCCAGCTCTTCACGAATCGCTTCCGATGCGGTGACGCTGCCGCCCGGGCTGTTTACCCGCAGCACGATAGCTTTAATGGCGGGATCGAGGCGTGCTTCACGGATCTGTGCGGCCGTCGTATCACCGCCGACATTGCCTGCGCTCTCTTCTCCATCCATGATCGCACCGCTGGCGAGGATCACCGCGATGTTGCCTTTTTGCTGCGCTGGCTGTTTCAGACGGTAGTCATAGATGCTGACATAGCGGTAGTCATTATTCGCTTTGTCCCAGCCAAAGGTTTTCGCCAGCGCCTGGTCAGCCGCCGCGCGTGAGCTCAGCGTATCCACCAGTTTGTTATTCAGCGCATATTTAGCGGTGTCACCCTGTACCGCCTCCAGTCCGCTGATCACGCCTGCCGCACCGGGAAAGAGCTGCTCTGGCGTAATCTGACGGTTGGCCGACACCGTATTGAGATAATTTTGCCATAGCTGAGTGATCCAGCGGCTGTCCGCATCGCGTGCATCCGGTGACATATTGTCGCGCAGGAACGGTTCAACGGCTGACTTATAGGTGCCTACGCGGAAAACGTGGGAAGAGACCTTCAGCTTTTCCAGCAGCGTTTTGTAATAGAGGCCGTTGGTCGCAAAGCCGTGCAGGTCAACCGTACCCTGAGGGGAGAGCCAGATTTTATTCGCGAAGCTGGCCAGGTAATACTGCGCCTGACTGTAGCTGTCACCCAGCGCATAAACCGGTTTACCGCTGTCGCGAAACTCCCGCAGCGCTTTACCGACATACTGCAGAGAGGGCTGATCGCCACCGGCAAAATCGCGCAGATCCAGCACGATACCGGTGATATTGCTGTCAGTTTTAGCCTGACGAATCGCATCAACCACATCAAACAAGGAGTTTTCCTGCAGGCGATCGCTGTTCGCGCCCAGCAGCTGACGGCTGATGCGGCTCAGACGGTTACTCACTGAAGGTTTATCCACCAGCATACCGCTAAGATCAACTTTTAATGCTCCCTGCTGGACTGGTTCACTGTTGCCGGCGCTCGACAGCTGCAGCCAGATGCCGACACCGGCCAGGATCAGGACAATCAGAAACAGGTTAAGGATAAATTCCCGGATAAAATTCAGAACCCGCCAGCTCCAGCGGAACAGACCGGTAATCATTCGCCACAATGTGCGCATAAACTCTCCATATTCACGTAGCCAGGGCCGTCAGCAGGCGTGCGGACCCCGATATCGGCATCATCCTAAAGAGCAGAGGCTGAAAAGTCAGCAGGAATTCGCACCAGACTGTTACAAAAGATCGCGCTGTGCCAGGATTAGCACATCATCAAAAGGCACAGGAGAACCCTTATGGATGCACTGGAGTTATTAACCAATCGCCGCTCAGCTTCGCGACTGACTGAACCCGCTCCGGCAGGTGAGGTGCTGCAAAATATTCTGCATGCCGGTATGCGGGCACCCGACCACGGTACGCTGCGCCCGTGGCGTTTCGTTATTGCGGAGAATGAGGGACGGGACCGGCTAAGCCGCGTGCTGGAGCAGGCCGCCCGCGAGAGCGCGCTGGATGAAAAAGCCATCGCGAAAGCGGCGGCGGCGCCGTTTCGTGCGCCCATGGTGATAACGGTAATTGCAGACTACAAGCCCTCTGAAAAAGTGCCGCAGTGGGAGCAGGTTGTCTCTGCGGGCTGTGCCGTTATGGCGATGCAGATGGCCGCGCTGGCTCAGGGGTATAACGGCATCTGGCGCAGTGGCCCCTGGACCGACCATCCTCACGTGCGGGCGGCGTTCAACTGCAAAGAAAAAGATGCCATTGTGGGCTTTCTCTATCTCGGCACGCCGCAGCTTAAAGCCAGCACCACGGTTGTCGCACCGGATACCACAGAGTTTGTCTCCTGGTTTTGATTCTCTCGCCTGCAATCTGGCAGAATTGCAGGCGTCGTGCGCAAAAGCGCCGCATCCGTGCAGAGAAAGCTTACCTCCAGCAGACCGCCAGGCTACCATCGTTTCACTGTTTTCGTTAAAGCTAAAAGAAAGGATTTGCGCCTTCCATGCGTCTATTTATTGCTGAAAAACCGAGCCTGGCGCGCGCCATCGCAGATGTTTTGCCAAAGCCGCATCGCCGCGGAGAGGGCTATATCGCCTGCGGCAACGATCAGGTGGTGACCTGGTGCGTCGGGCATTTGCTGGAGCAGGCGCAGCCTGATAGCTACGACAGCCGCTATGCCCGCTGGAACCTGGCCGATCTGCCTATTATTCCTGAAAAGTGGCGTCTGCAGCCGCGCCCCTCGGTAGCGAAACAGCTGAAAGCCATAGAAGGCTTACTGCAGCAGGCCAGCGAAATTGTGCACGCCGGCGATCCGGATCGCGAAGGTCAGCTGCTGGTGGATGAGGTGCTGGACTATCTGCAGCTGCCGGCCGGAAAGCGCCAGCGGGTGCAGCGCTGCCTGATCAACGATCTTAATCCGGCGGCCGTTGAGCGTGCGGTGAGCCGGCTGCGCGAAAACCGCGAATTCATCCCGCTTTGCGTCTCAGCGCTGGCGCGTTCACGCGCTGACTGGCTGTATGGCATTAATATGACGCGCGCCTGGACCCTGCTGGGGCGTAACGCCGGCTATGATGGCGTTCTGTCGGTGGGACGCGTGCAGACGCCGGTGCTCGGGCTGGTCGTGCGGCGGGATGAAGAGATTGAGCACTTTGTGCCCAAAGACTATTTCGAAGTGAAAGCGCATGTCGTCACGCCAAAAGAGGAGCGCTTCGTTGCCAGTTGGGTGCCAAGCGACGCCTGTGAGCCCTGGCAGGATGAAGAGGGGCGCGTCCTGCACCGGCCGCTGGCAGAGCATGTGCTGGCGCGTATTCAGGGACAGCCCGCACAGGTGACCGGCTATAACGACAGGCGTGAATCGGAAACCGCACCGCTGCCGTTTTCGCTCTCCAGCCTGCAGATTGAAGCCGCAAAGCGTTACGGGCTGAGCGCGCAGAGCGTGCTGGACTGCTGTCAGCGCCTCTATGAGACGCATAAGCTTATTACTTATCCGCGTTCGGATAGCCGCTATCTCCCTGATGAGCACTACGCCGGTCGTCATGCGGTGCTGAAAGCGATCGCTGTGCATCAGCCCGATCTCACGCCACCTGCTGACTTCAATACGGAACAGAAAAACCGCTGCTGGGACGATAAAAAGGTCGATGCGCATCACGCTATCATTCCCACCGCGCGTACCGGCAAAGTCGCACTCAGCGACAATGAGGCCCGGATCTATGCGCTGATTGCCCGGCAATATCTGATGCAGTTCTGCCCGGATGCGCAGTTCCGCAAATGCGTTATCGATCTGGGGATCGGTGGTGGCCGGTTTGTTGCAAAAGCGCGGTTTCTGGCGGAAGCGGGGTGGCGCGCGCTGCTCGGGAATAAAGAGCGTGACGAAGAGAATGACGGCACGCCGCTGCCGGTCGTCGCTAAAGGCGATACCCTGCTGTGCGAGCGCGGTGAACTGCTGGAGAAGCAGACCCAGCCGCCGCGGCCGTTTACTGATGCCACGCTGTTATCCGCCATGACCGGCATTGCGCGCTTTGTGCAGGATAAAGAATTAAAGAAAGTGCTGCGTGCGACCGATGGTTTAGGAACGGAGGCGACGCGGGCCGGCATTATTGAACTGCTGTTTCGCCGCACCTTCCTGGTTAAAAAAGGGCGCTATATCCACTCAACGGAGGCGGGCAGAGCCCTGATCCATGCGCTGCCGGAAATGGCGGCGCGGCCGGATATGACGGCGCAGTGGGAGTCAACCCTGACGCGCATTAGCGAAAAAAGCTGCCGCTATGATGAGTTTATGCAGCCGCTGGTGTCAACGCTGACCACGCTGATTGGCGAGGCGCGGCAGCGACCTTCTTTGCAGGCGTTCAAAGGGCTGGCCGCCGCTTCGCCAGCGCGCGCGAAAGCCAAAAAACAGCGGCGAAAGCCAAAGGAGACGCAATGAGCGGGTATACAACAGGAGTGGCGCTGGCGCTGCTGGTCTGCAGCACTACGGCGCTGGCAAACCGGATGCCGGAGCCGGGGCGGACGGGTAATACGGATGTGGTGGTGGATATGCCGGCGGAAGTCTGGACGCAGGGCCAGAATCGTCAGCAAAACAGCTGCCTTCAGTGCTGCATTTATGAAAACCGCAGCTATTCAGAAGGCGCAGTGGTTAAGGCCGAAGGGGTACTGCTGCAGTGCTCGCGGGATGAAAAGGTGCTGGGGACCAATCCGCTGCTGTGGAAAATCATTAAATAGTTAAGCGTGGCGCGCCGGCGCCACGCCTGACGTTTACAGATCGAATGTCGCCCAGACGGGAGCATGGTCAGAAGGTTTTTCCATGCCGCGAATGGCGTAATCGATACCGGCATCGACGCAGCGCGCGGCCAGCGGCTGACTGGCCAGCAGCAGATCGATGCGCAGTCCGCGGTTGTCATCAAATCCGCGCGAGCGGTAGTCGAACCAGGAAAAGCGATCGTTTGTCGTCGGGTTTCTGGCGCGCCAGGTATCGGTAAGACCCCACTTCAGCAGCCGATCCATCCACTCACGCTCTTCCGGCAGAAACGAGCATTTTCCGGTACGCAGCCAGCGCTTGCGGCTCTCCTCACCAATCCCGATATCCAGGTCAGTGGCGCTGATATTCATGTCGCCCATGATCAGCACCGGCTTGTCAGCGGCAGCGTGCTCCATCAGATAGCTCTGCAGATCGCGGTAGAATTTCTCTTTAGCCGGGAATTTAAGCGGGTGGTCGCGGCTTTCACCCTGCGGGAAATAGCCGTTGATAACGGTGATGTTACCTGCCGGGCTCGGTATCTCCGCCATAATCAGGCGTCGCTGGGCGTCAGCGTCATCGCCCGGAAAACCGCGCATGACCCGTACCGGTGCGTTTTTGGTAAGTAGCGCGACGCCGTAGTGACCTTTTTGCCCATGATAGAAGACGTGGTAGCCGAGCTGGCTGACCTCTTCCAGTGGGAACATCTCATCGTGAACCTTGGTTTCCTGCAGGCCGATAACCTCAGGCTGATGCTGTTCCACCAGCGCGGCCAGCTGATGAGGGCGGGCGCGCAACCCGTTGATGTTGAATGAAACAAATTTCATATCGCTGCCATTTTAATAACCTGTATGCGGCGCGATGGTAACGGCTTTTTGGCAAAAAGTCATGCCCGAAGCAGAGCAGGCAGCACAGTATCAGAGGGGAAGAGCAAACTGAGTTTTTTCAGGATGTAGCGAACGGAACAGGAGATGGTAGCGGGAGAAGGATTCGAACCTTCGAAGTCGATGACGGCAGATTTACAGTCTGCTCCCTTTGGCCGCTCGGGAATCCCGCCTGGGATATAAAGCTCAGATTCAGGCACTGCAGAGTGATTCAGATGGTGGCGGGAGAAGGATTCGAACCTTCGAAGTCGATGACGGCAGATTTACAGTCTGCTCCCTTTGGCCGCTCGGGAATCCCGCCACTTGCCTGAATCTTTGTGCCTGAAGGCGGGGCGCATCATATCAAATGCGTTCCGCCTGTAAAGCACCGGATGTAAAAATAAAACCTGTTTGCCCGTTTTTTACGCGTAGCGCTGAAGAGTTAGACAATTCAGCGCCCTGGCGCCAAAACGCCGCGCTTAAAGAATAATCGTGCGGTTGCCATAAACAAACACGCGCTGGCCGAGCACTTTATAGAGCGCGCGACTCAGCACGTTTTTTTCCACATCGCGTCCGGCGCGCATCATCTCTTCAGCGGTATAGCTGTGATCCACGTTAATGACATCCTGCATAATGATTGGACCTTCGTCCAGGTTGTCATTGACGTAATGCGCCGTTGCGCCAATGATTTTAACGCCGCGTTCATACGCCTGATGATAAGGACGCGCGCCAATAAAAGCTGGCAGGAACGAGTGGTGAATATTGATGATCTGGTTAGGGTAGCGCTGCACAAAAGCAGGCGTCAGCACGCGCATATATTTTGCCAGCACCACGTAATCAGGCTGATAGCGATCGATCTCTTCCGCCATGCGGTTGTCATGCTCTTCGCGCGTTTTGCCTTCATGGCTGACCAGCACAAAAGGAATATCAAAACGTTCTACCAGCGAGCGCAGCGTATCGTGATTGCCGATCACCGCAGCGATCTCCATATCCAGACCGCCAAACGCGCTTTTCATCAGCAGGTCACCCAGGCAGTGCGCCTCTTTTGTGACCAGAATAACGACGCGGCGGCGACCGGCAGTGTGCAGCTCACGCACCGAACCGGTCGGCAGAGCGCTATCCAGATCGGCCAGCAGCGTATTGTCGTTAAAAATGCCTTCCAGCTCGGTGCGCATAAAAAAGCGGCCGGTGCGGTGATCGACAAACTCATTGTTTTGCACAATGTTGAGTTCATGCTTGTAGCAAATGTTGGTGATCTTGGCGATCAGACCTTTAGCATCAGGGCAAATGGTCCGTAAAACTTTTCGTTGCAGTGTTTGCGCTTGCATCTCAGTCAAGGTCCTGTCAAAGCGATAAGGGTATTACCATTGCGGCGAAGCGGATATCAGCCACAACATTTTTTGTATTTTTTGCCAGAGCCGCAGGGGCAGCGATCGTTACGCCCGATTGCTGGCGCTGTTCCATCCACATAGTACCAGCGACCCTCCTCCCGAAGAAAGCGTGAACGTTCAGCGATCGCTGACTCGCGCTCTTTTTCGCGGTAGCGCGCAAAAAAGGTCACAAAGGCTTCGTTCTCATGGATGCCATGATTACAACAGGTTACATTTAGTCCGAGCCACGTTGTACCGGCAAAACTTTCAGATAAACGCGCCGTCAGATCGACGCTGCGCTGGCTGGCGTGCCAGGTTTCTGTCAGATAAACTGCATTACACGTGGCGTAGGCCGTATAGCGAGATCGCATCAGCTGTTCAGCACTTAGCGGGATGGCCTCGCCGTTTAAAAAGGGCTGACAACATACGCTATACTGCTTCCCGCTGCAGCAGGGGCACTTTTCGGACACATCATCTCCTGAGAGTGGTTAACGTTATCATAGGCGTGCGCTATGGTAGCCGACTGCGTGGCATGATGCTACGTACCAGCAGCATCACGAGGTAAGATGAGAAAGGTCAAGATTGGACTGGCTCTGGGATCGGGCGCCGCGAAGGGCTGGGCGCATATCGGCGTCATCAATGCGCTGGAGCGTGCCGGTATTGAAATTGATGTGGTAGCGGGCTGCTCAGTCGGCGCGCTGGTTGGTGCCGCCTACACCAATGGTCACCTGGCAAAGATGGAGAAGTGGGTCAGCGCGTTTCGCTACTGGGATGTTATACGCCTGATGGATCTCTCCTGGCAGCGCGGGGGACTGTTACGCGGCGATCGCGTTTTCAGTCATATTCGCCAGCTGATCCCGCATGACCAGATTGACGGCGGCCTGAAACCGTTTGGCGTGGTTGCCACCAACCTGAGTACCGGCCGTGAGCTCTGGCTGACTGAAGGCGATCTGCATCAGGCCGTGCGCGCTTCCTGTAGTATGCCAGGCTTATTACCACCTGTTGGCTACAATGGATACTGGCTGGTGGATGGCGCGGTGGTAAACCCGGTGCCCATCTCCCTGACGCGCGCACTTGGCGCCGACATTGTTATTGCGGTCGATCTTCAGCATGATGCGCATCTGATGCAGCAGGATCTGCTGTCGGTAACGCCGGAAAACGGCGATGACGCGGCAGAGGCGCTCTCGTGGGGTAAAAAATTACGTCAGCGTCTGATGGGATTTTCCCGCCAGCGCGCGGCGCAGTCACCTGGCGCAATGGAGATCATGTCGACCTCAATTCAGGTGCTGGAAAACCGCCTGAAACGTAACCGTATGGCGGGCGATCCGCCGGATGTGCTGATTCAGCCGTTTTGTCCGCAGATTTCAACGCTGGATTTTCATCGTGCTGAAGAGGCGATGGCTGCCGGTAAGGCGGCCGTAGAGAAAAAAATGGATGAACTATTACCACTGGTCCGTAGCAGATAGTCAGTTGTTCATTCAGGGGGGTTGTCGCTGATGACAATAATTAAAGGCGCAACTGCATTTTATGAACCACTATTGCAATATCTGGTACGCAGGGGGAGAGAATGGAAAAACCACTACTCGGCAAAAAGATACTCATTGTCGAAGATGAGGTCGTTTTCCGTTCATTGCTGGAAAATGTACTGACCAGTCTGGGGGCAACCGCCCTGCAGGCCGGCGATGGGCTGGAAGGCCTCGACATTCTGTCGTCGCACAGCGCCGATCTGGTGATTTGCGATCTGGAAATGCCCCGGATGGGCGGTATTGCGTTTGTTGAGCATCTGCGCAGTCAGGGGAATACGGTGCCTGTACTGGTCATATCTGCTACCCAGAATATGGCTGATATCGCGCACGTGCTGCGGCTTGGCGTGCAGGATGTATTACTGAAACCCCTGAAAAATATCGAACGCTTCCGCGAGGCTGTTTTTGAGTGTCTTTATCCCTCAATGTTCACCTCGAAAGTGGAGGAGGATGAGCAGCTGTTTCAGGACTGGGATGCGCTGGCCCGCGATCCGATCGCCGCGGCAAAGCTGCTGAAGCAGCTGCAGCCGCCGGTGCAGCAAACCATTGCGCACTGCCGCATCAACTACCGACAGCTCACCATGGCGGAACAGCCAGGGCTGGTTCTGGATATCGCTGCGCTCTCCGATAAAGATCTCGCCTTTTACTGTCTCGATGTTACCCGGGCGGGCGACAACGGCGTGCTGGCCGCGCTGCTGCTGCGGGCGCTATTCAACGGTTTACTGCAGGAGCAGCTGTCCGGACAGCATCATCGGCTGCCGGAACTCAACGGTCTGCTGCGTCAGGTGAATATGCTGCTGCGCCAGGCAAACCTTACCGGGCAGTTCCCGCTTCTGGTGGGATATTATCATCGCGAACTGCGTAAATTAATTCTGGTTTCAGCAGGGCTTAATGCCACGCTGCACCTGGAAACGCAGCAGCTGCAGTTAAACAGCGGTGTACCGCTGGGTACGATGGGGGGGACCCATCTTAATCAGATTTCTCAGCATACCGGTGCCTGGCAGTGCCACGTCTGGGGTGCCGGCGGCAGGCTCCGTCTGATGTTATCGGGTGAAGAATAAGCAGTTAAACAGCGGGTTAAATCAGTTAAGCGACAGCGCCAGACCTATCCTTTACACTTGGGTAAAAGTCTTAAATTCCATGGATTAACTTTATCCAGGATAATTCCGCCTGATACTAACTGATATACTCATTTCGTTTTTTAAACCGACATATCAAGTATTAACTTGAGCGGCCTATTAAGAGAGGTATTTGATGTCTGCCTATAAGTCAAAAGTAAAAAAAGCGGTAATCCCGGTTGCAGGTTTAGGTACGCGTATGCTGCCAGCGACCAAAGCTATTCCAAAAGAGATGTTACCGCTGGTCGATAAGCCGTTGATCCAGTATGTCGTAAATGAGTGTATTGCTGCGGGCATTAACGAAATTGTGCTGGTTACGCACTCTTCTAAAAACTCAATCGAAAACCACTTTGATACCAGCTTCGAACTGGAAGCCATGCTGGAGAAGCGTGTTAAGCGTCAGCTGCTGGATGAAATCCAGTCTATCTGTCCGCCACACGTCACCATTATGCAGGTGCGTCAGGGTATCGCTAAAGGTCTGGGCCATGCGGTCATGTGTGCACATCCGCTGGTAGGCGATGAGCCGGTAGCAGTCATTCTGCCAGACGTTATCATCGACGAATATGAGTCAAACCCGACCAAAGACAACCTGGCAGAGATGCTGGCGCGTTTTGAAGAAACCGGTCACAGCCAGATCATGGTTGAGCCAGTAGCAGACGTAACCGCATACGGTGTGGTTGACTGCAAAGGCGCCGAGCTGAGCGCGGGCCAGAGTGCACCGATGGTGGGCGTTGTTGAGAAGCCAAAAGCGAATGAAGCGCCTTCAAACCTCGCGGTAGTAGGTCGTTATGTTCTTTCTGCTGATATCTGGCCTCTGCTGGCTAAAACCCCTCCGGGTGCAGGCGGCGAAGTTCAGCTGACCGACTCTATCGCTATGCTGATGGAAAAAGAGACTGTAGAAGCTTATCACCTGACTGGCGTCAGCCACGACTGTGGTAACAAGCTGGGTTACATGCAGGCTTTTGTTGAGTACGGCGTACGTCACCCGGTGCTGGGCAAAGATTTTGCACAGTGGCTGGACAACGCGGTAGGCAATAAAAAGTAATTCATTAAGCACAGGATAATTTAATGAAAGTCACTGTATTTGGTATCGGCTATGTCGGTCTGGTTCAGGCTGCGGTGTTGGCCGAAGTCGGACATGACGTTCTCTGCATTGATGTCGACGCGAACAAAGTCGAAAACCTGAAAAAGGGTGTTATCCCGATTTTTGAACCGGGTCTGACGCCGTTGGTGATGTCCAATTATGAGTCGGGCCGCCTGAAATTCAGTACTGACGCCAAAGAGGGCGTTAATCACGGGGTGATGCAGTTTATTGCTGTTGGCACACCGCCTGACGAAGATGGTTCTGCCGATCTGAAATATGTGACCGCGGTTGCGCGCACGATTGCAGAACATATGAACGATCACAAAGTCGTTATCGATAAATCAACTGTGCCAGTCGGCACAGCCGACCGCGTACGCAATGTGATGCAGGAGACGCTGAAACAGCGTGGCGCCAGCGTTTCTTTCGATGTGGTTTCCAACCCGGAATTCCTCAAAGAGGGTGCGGCCGTTAACGACTGCATGCGACCAGAGCGTATCGTTGTCGGTACTGACAATGATGATGTGGTGGAACTGCTGCGCGAGCTCTATGAGCCGTTCAACCGTAACCACGATCGCATGATCCTGATGGATATCCGCAGTGCAGAGCTGACAAAATATGCGGCAAACTGCATGCTGGCGACCAAAATCAGCTTTATGAACGAGATCTCTAATCTCGCTGAGCTGCTGGGCGCTGACGTGGAGAAAGTCCGTCAGGGTATCGGTTCTGATCCCCGTATCGGCTATCACTTCATCTATCCGGGCTGCGGCTACGGCGGTTCCTGCTTCCCGAAAGATGTGCAGGCGCTGATCCGTACAGCAGAGTCTATTGGCTATAAACCGCGCCTGCTGCAGGCGGTGGAAGAGGTCAATGACGCGCAGAAAAACAAACTGCCTGCCTTTATCAAGCGCCATTTTGGTGACGATCTGCGCGGCAAGACGTTTGCGCTGTGGGGCCTGGCGTTTAAACCCAACACCGACGATATGCGTGAAGCCTCCAGCCGTGTGCTGATGGAAGCGTTATGGGAAGCGGGTGCTACGGTTCAGGCTTACGATCCGGAAGCGATGGAAGAAGCGCAGCGCATCTATGGTCACCGTGACGATCTGAAACTCACAGGGACTAAAGAAGCGGCACTGCAGGGCGCTGATGGTCTGGTTATCTGTACCGAATGGCAGAATTTCCGGGCGCCTGATTTTGACGTAATTAAAAATGCGTTAAAACAACCCGTGATTTTTGATGGTCGTAACCTGTATGATCCAGAGCGTATCAGCAAACGCGGTTTCGTTTATTATGCAATCGGCCGCGGAGCGTCTATTCAAATTGCGTAATAAATGAGGGATGTATGAATTTTCTGGTTACCGGCGCAGCAGGATTTATCGGTTTTCACGTAAGCCAGCGTTTGCTCGCTGCCGGTCACCAGGTTGTTGGTATCGACAACCTGAATGACTATTATGATGTCAGCCTGAAACAGGCTCGCCTCGATCAGATTTCACCGCATCCCGCATTTACTTTTATTAAAATGGACCTGGCCGATCGCCAGGCCATTTCCTCTCTGTTTGAACAGCACGCGTTTGAGCGCGTTATCCATCTCGCCGCGCAGGCGGGTGTGCGTTACTCAATCGATAACCCGCACGCTTATGCAGATGCTAACCTCACCGGCCATCTGAATATTCTGGAAGGCTGCCGTCACCATAAGATTGGCCACCTTCTTTATGCATCTTCAAGCTCAGTTTATGGGCTGAACCGCAAAATGCCGTTCTCCACCGATGACAGCGTTGATCACCCGGTTTCCCTCTATGCGGCGACGAAAAAAGCCAACGAACTGATGTCGCATACTTATTCGCACCTTTATCAGCTGCCGACAACCGGACTGCGTTTCTTTACCGTGTATGGCCCATGGGGCCGGCCCGATATGGCGCTGTTTAAATTTACCCGTGCAATGCTGGCAGGCGAGGCGATCGACGTTTATAACCGCGGTGAGATGACGCGCGACTTTACCTATATCGATGATATCGCTGAGGCGATTGTTCGCCTGCAGGCGGTGGTACCACAACCTGACAGCGCATGGAGCGTGGAGCACGGCTCCCCCGCCAGCAGCTCTGCGCCTTATCGGGTATATAACATTGGTAACAGTCAGCCAACGCGCCTGATGGCCTATATAGAGTCGCTGGAGAAAGCTTTGGGCATTGAGGCAGTGAAGAACATGCTGCCGATGCAGCCCGGCGATGTACTGGGCACCAGCGCAGATACGCAGCCTCTCTATGACGCCATCAATTTCCGGCCGCAGACCAGCGTTGAGCAGGGCGTACAGCAGTTTGTCGACTGGTATCGCGACTTTTATCAGAAATAAGCGCATAAAAAAAGGAAGCCGCAGGCTTCCTTTTTTTTACCTGGCGAAACGAATATTGCAGTAAAAGTGCAGACAGTTAAAACGAAGCGCGCGGATTACAGCAGGAAATCGTCCAGCTGTTTACCATCTTCTTCAATCGCTTTTTTAATTACGGCAGGCGTGCGGCCCTGACCGGTCCAGGTGCGGCTTTCACCGTTTTCATCTACATAGCTGTACTTGGCGGGACGGGCAGCGCGACGCGCTTTGGTCACCGTTTTGTTTTCTGATAATGCGTTCAGCAGTTCATTAGGATCGATGCCGTCAGCCAGCAGCATTTCGCGATACTGCTCCAGTTTGCGGCTGCGTTCAGCATTTTCAGCCTGAGCATGACTCTCTTCTTCACGACGCTCATTAACCACTACGTCAAGTTTTTCAAGCATCTCTTCCAGGGTTTCCAGAGAGCATTCGCGAGCCTGAGCACGCAATGTACGGATATTATTAAGGATTTTAAGTGCTTCGCTCATTGTTCTTATCTCAGAATATAAAAAGGAGTGGTTAAGCTGTTCCATAATAGTGGCGGGAATATATAACTGCAATAGTGAAACCTGAGTGAGGACATTTATTTATTTTTTTAGTTATGTCAGCAGAGTTAATTATCAATCGCTGTGCTGCATAAATTATCCGCGATATGTCTCGTTGCGTGCCGGCTATTCCATTTGGCTGAGATTAAATTAACCGCTATTAGTGATTTAACCGCAGCGTGCCGGCATTGATTTTCAGCATCCAGCAGCGTGGCTTTCTGCTGCGGTAAACCTGTCGTTTGTGAGGTGCTATGCGGCAATACATTTGTGTTAAACTGCCGCCTTCTGAATTTAGTATCCCCGGAGAGACTGGTAAGTGGCTCAACTCTATTTCTATTACTCGGCGATGAATGCGGGTAAATCCACCGCGCTGCTGCAATCTTCCTATAACTATCAGGAGCGCGGCATGCGCACCCTGGTCTATACCGCAGAGATAGACGATAGATTTGGTGCCGGCGTGGTCAGCTCACGAATCGGGCTCTCTTCGCCTGCCTGTCTGTATAATGATAAAACAGAACTGGCCGAAGCCATTGCGGAAGAACATGCGCGCCAGCCCGTACACTGCGTGCTGGTTGACGAAAGTCAGTTTCTGACGCGTGAGCAGGTTTATGCGCTCTCTGACGTGGCGGACAATCTTGATATTCCGGTTCTCTGCTACGGTCTGCGTACTGACTTCCGCGGTGAGCTGTTCACCGGCAGCCAGTATCTTCTTGCCTGGGCCGATAAACTGGTCGAGCTTAAAACAATTTGCCACTGCGGCCGTAAGGCGAGCATGGTGCTGCGCCTTGACGGGGAGGGCAGACCGTTCAGCGAAGGTGAGCAGGTCGTAATTGGCGGTAATGAGCGCTATATATCCGTATGCCGGAAACATTACAAGCAGGCGATTAATCTGGGTACGCGTGAGGCCATATATGGCGCTAATCCGCCACCGGTTTAATCAGCCAGCCATAAAAAAACCCGCCGCGGCGGGTTTTTTATTTTCAGCGGACTACGCTTTCTTTACTTTTTTTTCACGGGCAGCGGACTGCAGCTCGCAGATTTCTGCAGAGGGTATGTCCGTTTCTGAATAATCACGTCCGTAGAACGTATCCAGCATAATCTGTTTCAGCTCAGCAATTAATGGATAGCGCGGATTGGCGCCGGTGCACTGATCGTCAAAAGCGTCTTCAGCCAGCTTATCTACTTTCGCCAGGAAATCCGCCTCCTGCACGCCTGCTTCCCGAATAGAAGAGGGAATACCGAGCTGCGTTTTTATTTCATCCAGCCACGCCAGCAGTTTTTCGATTTTCTGCGCCGTGCGATCCCCGGGCTGAGTCAGGCCGAGATGGTCAGCAATTTCCCCATAGCGGCGCCGTGCCTGCGGCCGGTCATACTGGCTGAACGCCGTCTGTTTCGTCGGGTTATCATTGGCGTTATAGCGGATGACGTTACCGATAAGCAGCGCGTTTGCCAGCCCGTGCGGGATATGAAACTCTGAGCCAAGTTTATGGGCCATAGAGTGGCACACCCCGAGGAAAGCGTTGGCAAAGGCAATGCCGGCGATTGTCGCCGCGTTGTGTACGCGTTCACGTGCAACCGGATTTTTCGCGCCATCGCGATAGCTGGCGGGCAGGTTCTCTTTAAGCAGCTTCAGCGCCTGCAGTGCCTGTCCGTCTGAGTACTCACTGGCAAGCACCGAAACGTACGCCTCCAGCGCATGCGTCACCGCATCAAGACCGCCAAAGGCGCAGAGCGAGCGCGGCATATCCATCACCAGGTCGGCATCGACAATCGCCATATCCGGCGTTAGGGCGTAGTCCGCCAGCGGATATTTTTGCCCGGTGGCGTCATCGGTGACAACGGCAAAGGGGGTGACTTCTGAGCCGGTGCCTGACGTGGTAGCGATCGCGACCATGCGCGCTTTCACGCCCATTTTCGGGAATTTGTAGATACGTTTACGGATATCCATAAAGCGCAGCGCCAGCTCTTCAAAATGCGTTTCCGGATGCTCATACATGACCCACATGATTTTCGCTGCGTCCATCGGTGAACCACCGCCCAGGGCGATAATCACGTCGGGCCGGAAACTGTGCATCTGCTCTGCACCCTTACGCACAATACTCAGGGTCGGATCGGCTTCCACTTCAAAGAATATTTCGGTTTCAATACCCTGTGATTTCAGCACCCGCGTAACGCGCTCGGCATAGCCGTTATTAAACAGAAAGCGATCGGTAACGATAAACGCGCGTTTCGCTCCCTCAGCAGCAACCTCTTCCAGCGCAATCGGAAGAGAGCCGCGGCGGAAGTAGATAGACTTCGGTAACTTATGCCACAACATATTTTCTGCTCGCTTAGCCACAGTTTTCTTATTGATCAAGTGTTTAGGGCCCACGTTTTCAGAGATAGAGTTGCCCCCCCAGGAGCCGCAGCCCAGCGTCAGGGAAGGGGCAAGTTTGAAGTTGTAAAGATCGCCAATGCCGCCCTGTGAAGCCGGGGTGTTGATCAGGATGCGGGCCGTTTTCATTTTGTCGCCAAAATAGTGGATCCGCCCGGCCTCGTTATCCTGATCGGTGTAGAGACAGGATGTGTGACCAATGCCGCCCATCGCGACCAGCTTCTCTGCTTTTGCTACCGCGTCCGCATAATCTTTTGCCCGATACATCGCCAGCGTCGGCGAGAGCTTTTCATGTGCAAAAGGCTCCGATTCATCAACGGCTGACACCTCGCCAATTAAAATTTTGGTGCCCGGCGGGACACTAATGCCGGCAAGCGCAGCAATATTGCAGGCGGGCTGGCCCACAATTGCCGCGTTCAGTGCGCCGTTTTTCAGCAGGATATTCTGAACCGCGCTCAGCTCATGGCCCTGCAGCAGATAGCCGCCGTGGCTGGCAAACCGTTCGCGGACCGCGTCATAGACGGCATCAACGATAATGACCGATTGCTCAGAGGCACAGATCACGCCGTTATCGAACGTTTTAGACATTAAAATGGAAGCGACCGCGCGTTTGATGTCAGCCGTTTCATCAATCACCACCGGCGTATTGCCCGCGCCAACGCCAATCGCCGGTTTACCTGAGCTATAGGCCGCTTTAACCATGCCCGGGCCGCCGGTCGCCAGAATCAGGTTGATATCCGGATGATGCATGAGCTGACTGGAAAGCTCGACCGAAGGCGCATCGATCCAGCCGATGATATCTTTGGGAGCGCCCGCAGCAATAGCCGCCTGCAGCACGATATCGGCTGCTTTATTGGTGGCATTTTTTGCGCGCGGATGAGGAGAAAAAATAATGCCGTTGCGGGTTTTCAGGCTGATAAGCGCCTTGAAAATAGCCGTGGAGGTAGGGTTGGTGGTAGGGACGATACCGCAGATGAGGCCAATGGGTTCGGCAATGGTAATGGTGCCAAAGGTATCATCGCTTGCCAGCACGCCACAGGTTTTTTCATCTTTGTACGCGTTGTAGATATATTCTGAAGCGAAATGATTTTTGATCACTTTATCTTCAACAATACCCATGCCCGATTCCGCTACCGCCATCTTAGCCAGCGGAATGCGGGCGTCAGCTGCCGCCAGCGCCGCGGCGCGAAAAATTGCATCAACCTGCTCCTGGCTAAAACTGGCAAACTCGCGCTGCGCGCGTTTTACACGTTCAACCAGTGCATTGAGTTCGGCAACATTGGTTACGGCCATAATACTCTCCTGAGGAAGTTAAACTTTTTTAATAAACAGGCCAGCGCAGAGAAAGAAATCAGCTAAGGTTTGACAGGGCAGGCCCGTCTGTTTAGTAAAAAGGTCTGACGTGAATGATTTACTGCACCCAGCGTAGCGCTGGTGGAGAGACGTAATCATGATGCAGATCAAGAGAGGCTGCAGCGGTGAGCGGTCAGCCAGATCGTTTACGACTAAAGGCGCCGTTTTTTAGACGCTGCTGTTCTGCAGGCATACATGAAAACAGCCAGATTTTTATGCCATCTCTGTGGCGGACATATAGCAGATATTTCTGCCATATACGCTGTTTTTCAGCAGACATATGCACTACATTAAGCGCGTTTTTTTGACTTTTTCAGGAGCCTGTTGTGACCCCCGTGCTACTCGATCTTTCCGGCTATATAAAATTTTTTGTCGGCCTGTTTGCGCTGGTGAATCCGGTAGGCATCATTCCGGTTTTTATCAGCATGACCCGCTATCAGGCGGTGGCTGAACGCAACAAAACCAATCTTACAGCCAACCTTGCGGTCGCGATTATTCTCTGGACCTCGCTGTTTCTTGGCGATGGGATCCTGCATCTGTTTGGTATCTCAATCGACTCTTTCCGAATCGCAGGCGGCATACTGGTTGTGACCATTGCGATGTCGATGATTAGCGGCAAGCTGGGTGAGGATAAGCAAAACAAGCAGGAAAAATCAGAAACGGCTATTCGTGAAAGCATCGGTGTTGTCCCGCTGGCGCTGCCGCTCATGGCAGGGCCGGGGGCTATCAGTTCCACTATCGTCTGGAGTTCGCGCTATCACAGCTGGCTTAATTTGCTGGGTTTTACGCTGGCGATTGCGGTTTTCGCCTTTTGCTGCTGGTTACTGTTCAGAGCGGCGCCGTTAATGGTACGGATATTGGGTCAGACCGGAATTAACGTCATTACCCGTATTATGGGGTTGTTATTAATGGCGTTAGGGATTGAATTTGTCGTCACCGGCATAAAAGCAATCTTTCCAGGATTACTGAATTAGACCTGACCTGTTTTTTGCTGAAAAACATCTTCATGAACCAAAAGGGTGCATCGCGACGTACAGATGCACCTTTTTGGTGAAATTAGTTATCGGGCTACTTTCAGGCTCGCTTTTATCACTTTTACTACTCAGTCAGCCATCCCTGCTTAATATCCGCTTATTAATGTGATTATTGTCACAGATTTACCTGCTGCTAAATCCGCGCTGAAAGTGATTAGCTGTGCCTCTCTTGTAAAGTAGTCGCTGAATATTCCGCTTTGAAGTAAAAACTCAATAGATTTGCGCAGAATGAGTTTTGCATAAAATAAGTGCGCGCATAATCGCCAGAATTGCTTAAATAATAATATTTATCAATGCTTTAACTGATATTTAGCGGAAATAATTAACGCTTTCAACGTTATCCCGGACATGATAAAAGAGAAATAGCTAACATTTTTCTGCATTGGCTTTGGCGCAACGGGATAGCTTCTGATAATTTCTGGCACTCTCAGGATTTTTATCGCTCTCTCAGCAGATGTGTACGATTTTTGCTTATTAGCACGCGGGCGTAGTTATACCGGCAACGCGTATCAGAAACCGGCAGCTGAACGCTTTCTTTATCAAAAGAACAGTGAGTGAGTCGTCAGCAAATATCATTACCCGCTGGCGGCTTGCTGAAGTCACCCGGAAGGGGACAGGGATCTTTGCTCGAACGAGACGAAGATCGCCCGGTAAACGGGATACGTCAGGCGCGATAGCGCACCGACGACAATAATAAAACTGGAGCATAACAATGAACAACATCACGAAAAAAAGTCTGATTGCGGCCGGCGTTCTGGCCGCAATTGCCTCTCTGACAGGGAACGCTGCGCTGGCTGCAACGGTACCGGCTGGCGTTGAGCTGGCCGCCAAACAGGAGCTGGTGCGCGGTAACGGTGACGAAGTTCAGTCGCTCGATCCGCATAAAATTGAGGGCGTACCGGAAGATAATATTGCCCGCGATCTCTATGAAGGGCTTATCGTCAGCGATGCCAGCGGCAAACCGGTTCCGGGCGTTGCAGAGAGCTGGGAAAACAAAGATTTTAAAGTCTGGACTTTCCATCTGCGTAAAAATGCCAAATGGTCTAATGGCGAGCCGGTTACCGCACAGGATTTCGTCTACAGCTGGCAGCGTCTGGTTGACCCGAAAACGGCGTCACCTTATGCCAGCTATCCGCAGTATGGCCATATCGCTAACGTTGATGAAATTATTGCCGGTAAAAAGCCGACCTCTGAACTGGGCGTAAAAGCGCTGGACGATCATACGCTGGAAGTTACGCTAAGCCAGCCGGTACCTTACTTTTATAAGCTGCTGATCAATGCCGTGATGTCACCGGTCTATAAGCCTGCAATCGAAAAATCGGGCGATCAGTGGACGCAGCCGCAGAACTGGGTAGGAAACGGCGCGTTTAAACTGGAAGCGCACGTTATCAACGAGCGCGTCACGCTGGTACGCAACCCGCAATACTGGGATAACGAACATACGGTACTGAACAAAGTCACCTTCCTGCCCATCAACTCAGAAGTGAGCGATGTGAACCGCTACTTCTCTGAAAATGGCAGCGACATCACCTATAACAATATGCCGATTGAGCTGTTCAAAAAGCTGCAGCGCGATAATGGCAAAGAGCTGATGGTAAAACCGTATCTCTGCACCTACTACTACGAGATCAATAACCAGAAAGCGCCTTTCACTGATGCCCGCGTGCGCACCGCGCTGAAGCTGGGTCTGGATCGCGACATCATGGTGAATAAGGTACTGGCGCAGGGTCAGCTGCCCGCCTACAGCTATACACCGCCGGCAACCGATGGCATGGAACTGCTGCCGCCGGACTGGTTTAAATGGGATCAGAACAAGCGTAACGCAGAAGCGAAAAAACTGCTGGCTGAAGCAGGCTATACCGCAGATAAGCCACTGACGTTTAACCTGCTGTATAACACCTCAGATCTGCACAAAAAGCTGGCAATCGCGGCGTCCTCTATCTGGAAAAAGAACCTCGGCGTTAATATCAAGCTGGAGAATCAGGAGTGGAAAACGTTCCTGGATACCCGTCATCAGGGCAACTACGACGTTTCACGTGCGGCCTGGTGCGCGGACTATAACGAACCGACCTCCTTCCTGAACACCATGCTGTCCGACAGCAGCAGTAATACAGCGCACTACAAGAGCGCTGATTTTGACAAAGTGATCCATGATGCTGTGAAAGCTGCCGATGAAAAAGCGCGCGTGGCTGACTACCAGCAGGCAGAGCAGATTCTGGATAAAGACAGTGCCATCGTGCCGGTCTATTACTACGTCAACGCCCGTCTGGTTAAGCCTTACGTCGGTGGCTATACCGGTAACGATCCGCTGGATAAAACGCTGGATAAGAACCTGTACATCATTAAGCACTAATAGCACACAGGCTATCGACAGTGGCGGTGCTGCGGCACCGCTTTTTTGATTTTGTGAAGCAACAGCCTGGCAGGTACGGCAATGTTAAAATTTATTCTGCGTCGGCTTCTGGAAGCGATTCCGACGCTCTTTATTCTGATCACCATCTCGTTTTTTATGATGCGTTTAGCGCCGGGCAGCCCGTTTACCGGCGAGCGCACGCTCTCCCCTGAGGTGATGGCCAATATTGAAGCCAAATACCATCTCAACGATCCGATTGGCAAACAGTACCTGAGTTATCTGGGTCAGCTGGCGCACGGCGATTTTGGTCCTTCGTTCAAATATAAGGACTATTCGGTTAACTATCTGGTAGGGCACGCCTTCCCGGTCTCCGCGAAGCTGGGACTGGCGGCCTTTTTCCTGGCGGTGATCCTGGGCGTAACCGCTGGCGTTATCGCGGCGCTGAAGCAGAACAGCCTGTGGGACTACGCCGTCATGGGGGTGGCGATGACCGGCATTGTTATCCCGAGCTTTGTTGTGGCGCCGCTGCTGGTATTAATTTTTGCCATTACGCTGCGCTGGCTGCCGGGCGGCGGCTGGAACGGCGGGCAGTGGAACTACATGCTGCTGCCGATGGTGGCGCTCTCGCTGGCTTATATCGCCAGCATCGCCCGTATTACGCGCGGTTCCATGATTGAGGTCATGCACTCAAACTTCATTCGTACGGCTCGGGCAAAAGGGTTGCCGCTGCGCCGTATCGTGCTGCGCCATGCGCTCAAGCCTGCGCTTTTGCCGGTGCTCTCCTATCTGGGGCCTGCTTTTGTCGGCATCATTACCGGTTCGATGGTAATTGAGTCGATCTATGGCCTGCCCGGTATCGGCCAGCTGTTTGTTAACGGTGCGCTAAACCGTGACTATTCGCTGGTAATGAGCCTGACGATTCTGGTCGGCGTGCTGACTATTCTGTTTAATGCGATCGTTGATGTGCTTTACGCCGTTATTGATCCCAAGATTCGCTATTAAGGGTGGAGCACGCTCATGATGTTAAGCAAAAAAAACAGTGACGTGGTGGATGCCTTCAGCGAAAAGCTCGAGGTGGAGGGGCGCAGCCTGTGGCAGGATGCACGCCGCCGCTTTATTCACAACCGTGCGGCGCTGATCAGCCTGCTGGTGCTGCTGCTGATTGCCCTGTTTGTGGTGTTTGCGCCGATGCTGGCGCAGTTTAACTATGATGATACTGACTGGGCGATGATGTCGTCGCCGCCGGATACGGTTTCAGGCCACTGGTTTGGAACGGACTCCTCCGGGCGCGATCTGCTGGTGCGGGTGGCGATTGGCGGACGTATCTCACTGATGGTGGGCATCGCCTCTGCACTGATTGCGGTGCTGGTGGGAACGCTCTATGGCTCGCTGGCGGGCTATCTCGGTGGCAAAATCGACTCGGTGATGATGCGTATTCTGGAGATCCTTAACTCCTTTCCGTTTATGTTTTTTGTGATCCTGCTGGTGACCTTTTTCGGCCGCAATATTCTGCTGATCTTTGTCGCCATCGGCATGGTCTCCTGGCTCGATATGGCGCGTATTGTGCGCGGTCAGACGCTGGGACTAAAACGCAAAGAGTTTATCGAAGCGGCTCAGGTAGGGGGCGTCTCCACGGCCAGTATCGTGCTGCGCCACATTGTGCCTAACGTACTGGGCGTCGTAGTGGTCTACGCCTCGCTGCTGGTGCCCAGCATGATTCTGTTTGAATCTTTCCTGAGCTTCCTGGGTCTGGGCACGCAGGAGCCGCTCAGTAGCTGGGGCGCGCTGCTGAGTGACGGAGCGAACTCGATGGAGGTTTCTCCGTGGCTCCTGATGTTCCCGGCCGGCTTTCTGGTGGTCACGCTATTCTGCTTTAACTTTATCGGCGATGGTCTGCGTGATGCCCTCGACCCGAAAGATCGCTAAGGAGTTTCCCGATGAGTTTTGAAACCACAACGCCAGCGCGTGCTGTGCCGGCGGGAAGCCCGGAGCTGCTGCTGAATGTGCAGGATCTGCGCGTAACCTTTACCACGCACGACGGCGACGTTACCGCCGTCAACGATCTCAATTTTTCACTGCGTGCCGGGGAAACCCTTGGCATTGTAGGTGAGTCAGGCTCCGGCAAATCGCAGACGGCGTTTGCGCTGATGGGGCTGCTGGCAAAGAACGGCCGCATTGACGGATCGGCACGTTTTAACGGGCAGGAGATCCTGAACCTGCCCGAAGGCAAGCTGAACAAGCTGCGTGCGGAGCAGATTGCCATGATATTTCAGGACCCCATGACCTCGCTCAATCCCTATATGCGGGTAGGGGAGCAGCTGATGGAAGTTCTGCAGCTGCACAAAGGCATGAACAGCGCGCAGGCTTTTGAAGAGTCGGTACGCATGCTGGATGCGGTAAAGATGCCGGAAGCGCGGAAGCGGATGAAGATGTATCCGCATGAATTTTCGGGCGGGATGCGCCAGCGCGTGATGATTGCCATGGCGCTGCTGTGTCGTCCTAAGCTGCTGATTGCCGATGAGCCCACCACTGCACTGGATGTAACGGTTCAGGCGCAGATCATGACGCTGCTTAATGAGCTGAAACGCGAATTTAACACCGCCATCATTATGATCACGCACGATCTTGGCGTCGTAGCCGGGATCTGCGACAAAGTACTGGTGATGTATGCCGGGCGCACCATGGAGTATGGCCGTGCCCGCGATGTGTTTTATCAGCCGGCGCATCCATACTCTATCGGGCTGCTGAATGCGGTACCGCGACTCGATGCAGAGGGTGAGTCTCTGACGACCATTCCCGGCAATCCGCCAAACCTGCTGCGGTTGCCGCAGGGCTGTCCGTTCCAGCCACGCTGCGCTTATGCAATGGAGATATGTGCCGCTTCGCCGCCGCTGGAGCCGTTTGCCGACGGACGCCTGCGCGCCTGCTTCAAACCGGTGGAGGAGTTAGTATGAGCACCGTTGTGGAAGAGAAAAAAGTACTGCTGGAGATAGCCGATCTTAAAGTGCATTTTGAGATCAAAGATGGCAAACAGTGGTTCTGGCAGCCGCCGAAGACGCTGAAAGCGGTGGATGGTGTCAGCCTGCGGCTGTATGAGGGCGAGACGCTGGGTGTGGTAGGCGAATCGGGCTGCGGTAAATCGACGCTGGCGCGCGCTATCATCGGGCTGGTGAAAGCGACCGAAGGGCGTGTCGCCTGGCTGGGACGCGATCTGCTGGGGCAGAGCGCGGAAGAGTGGCGTCAGGCCCGCAGCGATATTCAGATGATTTTTCAGGACCCGCTGGCGTCACTGAACCCGCGTATGACCATTGGCGACATTATTGCTGAACCGCTGCGCACCTATTATCCAAAAATGCCGCGTCAGGAGGTCAGAGACAAGGTCAAAGCGATGATGATGAAAGTCGGCCTGCTGCCGAATCTTATCAACCGCTATCCGCACGAGTTCTCTGGCGGCCAATGTCAGCGTATCGGTATTGCGCGCGCGCTGATCCTGGAGCCGAAGCTGATTATTTGTGATGAGCCAGTCTCAGCACTGGATGTCTCTATCCAGGCGCAGGTGGTGAATCTGCTGCAGAAACTGCAGCGCGAGATGGGGCTGTCGCTGATATTTATTGCGCACGATCTGGCGGTGGTGAAACATATCTCCGATCGCGTGCTGGTGATGTATCTGGGCCATGCCGTTGAGCTGGGTACTTATGATGCGGTGTACAACGATCCGCAGCATCCCTATACCCGGGCGCTGATGTCGGCGGTGCCGATCCCCGATCCTGACCTGGAGAAGAACAAGCAGATCCAGCTGCTGGACGGGGAGCTGCCTTCGCCCATCAATCCGCCTTCAGGCTGCGTGTTTCGTACCCGCTGTCCGATTGCCGGGCCGGAATGTGCCAAAACCCGCCCGCTGCTGGAGGGCAGTTTCCGCCATGCGGTATCCTGCCTGAAAGTGGATCCGCTCTGACGCCAGTCAGCAGGCTCTGAATAGCAAAACGCCGGGCAAAGGCCCGGCGTTTTTATTGCTGACTTATTCGCGCCAGAGAATATGGCAGAGCTTATGATCCTTCTCACGGCAGAGCAGCACGCGGGCAAATACATCCGTGATAGGTTCGCCATCGGCTTCACCCAGACCAATCACAACCTCTGAGAAAAAGTCGGGATTTAAGTCAAAATCAACATGTTCCTGCCAGTCTTCCGACGGGTCAAACAGCTCTGCGCCGCCACGCTCTTCAAACTGCAGGTTAAACAGAATAATATCAGCCGGATCGAGGTTATCGCCCGCCAGCTCCAGAAAAATATCGTAGGCCTGCTCCAGCGTTTCATCATCGGTCAGGCGGTTGTCTAAATCCATGGTCATGTGCTTATCCTGCGGCGGTAATCTTTCCGCTCGTTTTACAGTAATGGACTAAAGAAGTAAAACAGTCGTTCAACGATGCGCTGCCACCAGGCACGTTTCGCCCAGCGGGCGTTGTCCAGCAGGCGCGAACGGGCAATATAGTCATCCTGCACGGTAGCGAGATCGCTGCCAAAACCATCATCATCTACCACCAGGGTGATCTCAAAATTGAGCCACAGGCTGCGCATATCAAGGTTCACCGTGCCCACCAGGCTGAGCTGCCCGTCAACCAGCACACTTTTGGTATGCAGCAGGCCATCTTCAAACTGATAGATTTTTACGCCCGCTTCCAGCAGTTCCGTAAAGAATGCCCGGCTGGCCCAGCCAACCAGCAGTGAATCGTTGTGACGCGGGACAATAATACTGACCTCTACGCCGCGCAGCGCAGCCGTGCAGATAGCGTGCAGCAGATCGTCGCTGGGAACAAAATAGGGGGTAGTCATGATCAGCTGCTCGCGCGCGGAGTAAACCGCGGTCAGCAGCGCCTGATGGATCATATCCTCGGGGAAACCCGGCCCGGAAGCGATAACCTGAATAGTGTGGCCGCTCTCCTGTTCAAACGGCATGATGTTGCCGTCTGGTGCCGGAGGCAGAATACGCTTACCGGTCTCAATCTCCCAGTCGCAGGCGTAAACGATCCCCATTGTGGTGGCAACAGGCCCCTCCATCCGCGCCATCAGATCGATCCACTGCCCGACACCGGCATCCTGCTTAAAGAAACGCGGATCGACCAGGTTCATGCTGCCGGTGTAGGCGATGTAGTTGTCGATGAGGACGACTTTGCGGTGCTGCCGCAGATCCATACGCCGCAGGAAGACACGCAGCAGGCTGACCTGCAGCGCCTCAACCACATCGATCCCGGCGTTACGCATCATATTTGCCCATGGGCTACGGAAAAAGGCGACGCTGCCGGCAGAATCGAGCATCAGACGACAGTGCACGCCCCGGCGTGAGGCTGCCATCAGCGACTCCGCCACATCGTCAGCCAGGCCGCCTGGCTGCCAGATATAGAACACCATCTCGATATTATGACGCGCCAGCTGAATATCACGGATTAGCGCCTGCATCACCTCATCGCTGCTGGTCAGCAGCTGCAGCTGATTGCCTTTGACGCCAGCGATCCCCTGCCGGTGCCGGCAGAGATCAAAAAGCGAGCGTGCAACGTCGCTGTGCTCGGTGGCAAAGATATGCCGGCACTGCCTGAGGTCGGTGAGCCACTTAGCCGTAGAGGGCCACATGGTGCGGGCGCGCTCGGCCCGGCGCTTGCCAAGATGCAGCTCCCCGAACGAGAGATAGGCGATAATCCCTACCAGCGGCAGAATATAGATGATCAGCAGCCAGGCCATAGCTGAGGTCACTGCGCGACGTTTCATCAGAATACGCAGCGTTACACCCGCAATCAGCAGCCAGTAGCCAAACAGCAGTAACCAACTGATCAGGGTATAAAAGGTGGTCATTGAGTGGACATCCTGTTCGCGCATTTATAGGCAAAGTTTACGTGCTGATGCGCTGTAGCGAAACCTTAATCTGCCCTGAGATTTATCGATAAAGGTTTCGAATTGGCATTTCTGTGCAGATCACTATAATGCGTGCCGAAATATGCCGGACTGAGAGAGTGTCATGAGACGAAGCAGAAATGAAGTGGCCCGCTGGAGAATGTTACGCCAGGTGCATCGCCGTCGTGCCCGCTGGCTGGAAGGCCAGTCGCGTCGCTATAAGCGCATCCATGCCATTCGTCACCAGGTTGCGCAGCAGCAGCGCCGTTCAATTCTGTTTATTACGCAGAATATGTGAGACCGGCGCGGCTGGGTTCGTTAATGGCCGCGCAGCATCAGCGTAATGTTGACGATCTGCGCCGCCGCCGCCAGGACTATCAGCATGACAATCTGCTGGCGCGCCTGAAGCCAGCCCTGACGGCGCCAGATCCAGAGCGCACGACCGGTAAGCAGCAGTGCCACCAGTAGCAGTAGCAGTGATAACATCACGAATTAAAATACCCGCTTAAACGGCTTAACGGTAACTTTTTCGTAAACGCCAGCGGCGATATAGGGATCGTCCTGAGCCCAGGATTGCGCCGCCTCCAGCGAATCAAACTCTGCGACAATTGCCGAGCCGCTAAAGCCAGCGGGGCCTGGATCGTTGCTGTCGACCACTGGTAGCGGGCCGGCAACAATCAGTCGTCCCTCATCCTGCAGCAGCTGCAGACGAGCAAGGTGCGCTGGGCGCACGCTGTTGCGTTTTTCCAGTGAATCTGCGGTATCTTCCGCGTAGATGAGGTAAAGCACGATGGGATACTCCCGTTAGACTGGCCGAAATTGCGAGACACGTTAAGGGATCGCCCGGCAGAGTGCAAACGAAACCTCAGGGCAATCGGCGCCAGCGCAAGCGGGGTTAAAAAAAAGAGGAAACGGGGCACTTTTACGCTGCTTATTGAAACTGATTGCTATTTGCATTTAAAATCATCTTCTCACTCAATGACCACAGCTGCTATGACGACATTGACAACGCCTTTTCCGACCCGTACGCCTGTTTCACTGATCCTCTCCGTGGTACTGCACGGGTCCGTTATTGCCGGCATTCTCTATGCCTCGTGGCATCAGTCCCGTGAGCTGCCTGCCGCGTCTCAGCCTATCGCCATCACCATGGTCGCGCCTGAGGTGCAGCCGGAACCTGCGCCGGCTGTGGTAGCACCGGCACCGCAACCTGAGCCTGAACCCGAGCCGCAGGCTGCCCCGGAGCCGCCAAAAACGGAGCCGGTTCCTATTGCAAAACCGGAGCCAAAGCCGAAGCCGAAACCTAAGCCGAAGCCAAAACCAAAAGCAGAAAAAAAACCGGCGCCAGCCCCCCGTCAGCCGGCACCGGACCGGGCCGATCCGTTCAGGCAGGAGACCGCAGCAGCTCAGCCCCGTCCCGCCACTGCACCAAAAGCGGCCACTGCTCCGGCACCGGTTAAAGCGAGCGGACCGAAAGCGCTCAGCATCAGCAAACCAGCCTATCCGGCACGCGCGGCCGCGCTGCGTATTGAGGGTAATGTACGGGTGAAATTTGATGTCGACAGTGACGGCCGGGTTGGCAATGTCACTATTCTTTCGGCACAGCCGCGCAATATGTTCGAGCGCAGCGTCAGGGATCAGGTTAAAAAGTGGCGCTACCAGCCGGGCCAGCCGGGCCAGGGCATCACCATGAATATTGTTTTCCGTATTAACGGCGGCGCGAAGATCGAGTAGGGCGCAGAGCAGAGCGGCCGAAAAAGCCGCTCTGCTTTTCATCACTCAGTGGCTGCGGTTAGCGCGATCTGCCGGCAGCGGACGCGACTTGCCGCTGTTGTCTACTGCGACGTAAACGAACACCGCTTCGGTGGCGCAGTAGGTCTGGCCTATCGGCTCAGATGAAACCTTTTTAATCCACACCTCAACGTTGATAGTCATTGAGCTGTTTCCGGTGCGCAGGCAGTGCGCATGGCAGCTGACCACATCGCCTACCGCGACCGGCTTCAGAAAACTCATGCCGTCGACCCGAACCGTGACCACGCGACCTTCAGCGATCTCTTTTGCCAGAATTGCACCGCCCATGTCCATCTGCGACATCAGCCAGCCGCCAAAAATATCGCCGTTGGCATTGGTGTCGGCTGGCATAGCCAGCGTACGCAAAACCATTTCGCCCGTGGGCTGCTTATGCTTCTCGTTCATTGCTCAGTTCTTCTGCAGGTGAAAAAAAGCCCGGCTGGCCGGGCGATGGAAAGACTATTTTGATTCCTGCTGGGGCATCTGCCGCCAGATGTAGAGCCCGCTCAGCAGGGTAAACAGCAGCGTCAGCCCTGTCAGGCCAAACACTTTAAAGTTCACCCATACCGGCTGTGGCAACCAGAACGCAACATAGATGTTGGCAAGGCCGCACAGCAGAAAGAACAGCGCCCAGGCGATGTTGAGCCGGCGCCAGACCGTGGCAGGCAGCTGCAGCTCTTTTCCCAGCATGGTCTGGATCAGGGGCTGCTGCATGAACCACTGGCTGTAGAGCAGTGCGAGCGCAAACAGCGAATAGATTACGGTGACCTTCCACTTGATGAATTCATCATTATGAAACACCAGCGTCAGGGTGCCGAACACCGCCACCAGGACAAAGGTAAACAGGGTCATCTTTTCCAGCTTGCGATAGAGCACCCAGCTCACTACCAGCGCCAGGCCGGTAGCCACCACCAGCGCGCCCGATGCAACGTAGATGTCGTAGAGTTTGTAAAAAACAAAGAAAACGACCAGGGGGAGAAAGTCGAGTAACTGCTTCATAACGTTTCCAGTCCGGACAGTAGCCTGTGGTTATAGCGCTCAGCGGAGCGCCGTAACCCTTAACGTAACAGCATATAGAGCCGATACAAATAAATAATCAAAACGGCAGAAACCAGATTGCCCAGCGCGTTAAGCACCACGGAGGCAATATTGGCGGGCAATACCGTCAGCGAAGAGAAAAAGAACATCAGAATAATTTTTGCCAGCAGCCACAGCAGAATAGCGGGTGCAATCAGGCGAATATTTTTCCACGCCAGGCGCAGGCTGGCGCGCATGGCACCGATTACGCCCATTTTTTCACTGACCAGCATCACCGGCGCCAGAGAGAGCAAGATAGCGAGCACGATGCCAGGCACTATCAGCACCATAAAGCCAAGCTGCACCAGCAGCGTGATCAAAAAGGTCTGCAGCAGCAGCTTAGGCAGCAGCGGTGCAGCGGTACCGATAGCGCGCAGGGCACTGACGCGCTGACCGCTGGAGACCAGCGGGATCAGGCAAAGCATGCCGCCGAGCAGCAGCGTATTACCAATCAGCGCCGCCAGGGTTCCTGCTGCGGAAGCGCGCAGTAGTATACGCTGCTGATCCGGAGACATATTCTGTACCAGTTCAAACAGGGAGGATGCGCTGCTGTCACTCTGACTCAGCAGCGACAGCTGCTCATCATCAGGCGTTAACGCATGCCCGATAATCACGGTAATGAATGAGGTCAGCAGCGCCATCAGCATTATAGTGACCAGCTGATGGCGCAAAAAATTTCCTGTGTCACGGTATAACGAGCTTGCCGTGATAGACATGTACACTCCTTGAAAAAAACCGGGTTAATTAACCCGGCGATTGTACATGCTAAGCGGTCAGGCTGGCACCCGGAATACCATAACTTTCTGTCATGTCAGGTAAAGAAGGGTGAAAAAGGGCAGGTAATCCATGGCGGGCGCGGGCACGGTCGCAGGCTTCGTTAACGACGCCATTTTCCCCGGACATCGCAAATTCACGGCAGGGAGAGGGGCGCTGCTCATAGATACCGCAGGAGACGCAGCTACCGGGCTCGCCCTGCAGAGCAACGCAGCGCGGCGTGCGATCGCTGGTGCCGCGCATATTGCGCATCAGCAGGTTTAGCGGCTCGGTGAGTTCGGCTGGCACTGCGCCACCGGCATCATCGGCTTCAGCCCAGTAAAAGGAAACGCGAAAATAGGCGCAGCAGGCGCCACAGGTCATACAAGGGTTAGTTATATCGCTCATCTGATCGCCCGCCACTCCTGAGGCATCGAACCAAAATCACTCGGGATCAGCAAAGTAATCACGTTATGAAACTTCAGCAACCTGTTTTTGATCTTTTTTCGCGCTGGCAAATTTGATCTGTGTCAATTCATTGTTAACTAAGCATTTGTTCTGCCAGCCAGTTAATGAAATCTGCGCTGAAAACCGTTACATCTGTGCCGCGAAAAATTTTAATTCAGGCAAAGGAGTGATGATGAAACTGGCAAAATGCGCACTGTTCCTGGCGATGGCGATACCACAGCTGGCGCTGGCTCATCAGGCGGGTGACTTTTTTATGCGCGCCGGTACGGCAACGGTCCGTCCGACAGAGGGGTCAGATAATGTGCTGAACATGGGTGAATTCAGCGTCGATAATGATACGCAGCTGGGGCTGACATTCACCTGGATGGCAACCGACCATATCGGAATTGAGCTGCTGGCTGCCACACCGTTTCGTCATAAAGTCGGTCTTGGTCCGACCGGTAACCTGGCCACGGTGCGTCAGCTGCCGCCCACGCTGATGGCGCAATACTATTTCCTCGACAGTAACAGCGCGGTACGTCCTTATGCGGGCGTTGGCATCAATTACACCACCTTTTTTGACGCAAAGCTGAATCAGACAGCCAGGGATGCACAGCTCAGCGATCTGAGCGTTAAAGACTCCTGGGGCATTGCGGGTCAGGTGGGGCTCGATTATCAGATTAACCGTGACTGGATGCTGAATGCTTCGCTGTGGTACATGGATATTGATACTGAAGTGAAATTCAGACATCAGGGCGTACAGCAGAATATTAATACGCGTATCGATCCGTTTGTCTTTTTCTTTGGTGCAGGCTATCGCTTCTGAGGCAGAAGAAGGGCGACCTGCCGGCCGCCCTTTTGGTATTACTTGATCTGCATATTATTAACAACAGACTTCACGCCTGCCACGCTGCGCGTAACGGAAACGGCGCGGTTAGCCATCTGTGGCGAGCTGACAAACCCGCTCAGCTGAACCTTACCTTTGAACGTTTCAACATTGATTTCTGTAGATTTCAGCGCTTCATCATTCAGCAGCTGCGCTTTTACTTTCGTGGTGATGACGGTGTCATCAATATAACCGCCGGTGCCTTCTTTGGTTGGCGTTGGCGCACAGGCGCTCAGTGTCAGTGCCACAAATGCAGCCATAAAAATTCCCGCAACGACCTTGAACAATTTCATTTGGTTATCTCCCTGTCATAGATGGATTCACACCGTAACGCAACGGCGCATTTAAGTGTGGGTCGGCCCTGAATAATCGGCAACCTGCTGGCAGAGAAAAAGTGAAAAAAGCTGGCGCTCAGGCAGAAAGGATGGGGGTGGCGGAAAAAAGAGTGTGGCCCCGTCGGAGTGACGGAGCCACAGCGATTAGCGGGTGGCCGCTTTCAGGCCGCTGACAAAGGCTTTCAGCTCACGCAGCAGCGTTGCCGGGTCGCGCTGATTTTTCTCAATGATGCGTACAATGGCGGAACCGGAGATCGCTCCCGCTGCGCCTGCAGCAATCGCTTCACGTACCTGCTCCGGCTCGGAGATGCCGAACCCCTGCAGGGCAGGCGGCGCCTGAAACTCACGCAGTTTATCAATCAGATGGTGAAGCGGCTGACTGGCGCGGTTTTCAGCACCGGTCACCCCTGCGCGCGACAGCAGATAAGTGTAACCGCGGCCATGCTGAGCCAGTTCACGCAGCAGGTCATCGCTGGCATTAGGCGGGCAGATAAAAATCGGCGCAATGTTGTGACGCAGCGCAGCCTGGCGGAAGGGAGCTGACTCTTCAACTGGCACATCAGCGACCAGTACCGAGTCGACGCCCGCGGCGGCACACTGCGCATAGAACGTATCGATGCCGCGGCTGAACACCAGATTAGCGTACATCAGTAAACCAATGGGCAGATCGGGGTATTTCTGCCGCACTACCTGCAGCATTTCAAAGCATTGCGCCACCGTGGTGCCGGCCGCAAAAGCCCGCAGCGTGGCGCTCTGAATGGTGGGTCCATCTGCCAGCGGATCGGAGAAAGGGATCCCCAGCTCCAGCGCATCAGCGCCGCCTTCAACCAGCGTATCAATAATCTGCAGTGAGAGCTCCGGAGAGGGATCGCCCAGCGTAACAAAAGGGACAAACGCGCCTTCCTGACGCGCTGACAGGCGTGAAAACAGCTGATTATAACGCTCCATCAAATCTCTCCTTTCGCTTTAAGCAGATCGTGAACCGTGAAAATATCTTTATCGCCGCGACCGGAAAGGTTAACCACCAGCAGCTGCTCTTTTTCCGGATTTGCCCGCATCATTTTCAGCGCATGGGCCAGCGCATGTGACGATTCCAGGGCCGGAATAATCCCTTCTGCGCGGCACAGCGCTTTAAACGCGTCGAGCGCTTCATCATCGGTAATGGAGACATACTCTGCGCGCCCGATGCTGTTCAGATGCGCGTGCTGCGGACCAACTGACGGAAAGTCGAGGCCGGCGGAGATAGAATAAGACTCTTCAATCTGGCCCTCTTCGGTCTGCATCATTGGGGCTTTCATACCAAAATAGATACCAACCCGGCCGTGCTTCAGTGGCGCGCCGTGCTCGCCGCTTTCAATACCGTGGCCAGCGGGTTCAATACCAATCAGGCCCACGCTGCTCTCTTCAATGAAATCAGCAAACATGCCAATCGCATTGGAGCCGCCGCCTACGCACGCCAGCACGGCATCGGGCAGGCGGCCTTCCGCTTCGAGGATCTGCGCTTTGGTCTCTTCGCCGATCATACGCTGGAATTCGCGCACGATGGTCGGGAAGGGGTGCGGACCTGCTGCGGTTCCCAGCATATAGTGTGCGGTCTCATAGCTGCCTGACCAGTCGCGCAGCGCCTCGTTACAGGCATCTTTCAGCGTAGCTGAGCCGCTGTGAACCGGGATCACTTCCGCGCCCATCAACCGCATCCGGAACACATTGGGAGACTGACGCTCAACATCTTTCGCCCCCATATAAATACGGCACTTCATGCCGAGCAGCGCGCAGGCGAGCGCGGAGGCGACACCATGCTGGCCGGCGCCGGTTTCCGCAATGATCTCATTTTTCCCCATTCGCTTTGCCAGCAGCGCCTGACCCAGTACCTGATTGGTTTTATGCGCGCCGCCATGCAGCAGATCTTCGCGCTTCAGATAGAGGCGGGTTTTCGTCCCCTGAGTCAGATTACGGCACAGGGTCAGCGCCGTCGGACGACCAGCGTAATTTTTCAGCAGATCGGTAAACTCCTGCTGAAACTCAGGATCGCGCTGCGCTTCAACAAAAGCAGCTTCCAGCTGGCGCAGAGCCGGCATCAGGATTTGCGGAACGTACTGGCCGCCAAATTCACCAAAATAGGGATTCAATAACGTCGACATAATTGATCTTTCCTCAACGGCCCGCACTGGCGGGCCAGCAACATTAGTAAGCGCGTAATGTGGTAAATACCGCAGCAATTTTGCCGGCATCTTTTATGCCAGGGGCGGACTCCACGCCGGAGTTAAAATCAAGACCAGCGCAGCCCAGCTGGGCTGCCGTCACGCAGTTATCAGCGGCGAGACCGCCAGCCAGCAGCACATTGTCCAGCGACTCTCCCTGCAGCAGCGACCAGTCAAACTGCTGCCCGCTGCCGCCCTGCCCATTATCAAACACGTAGCGATCAACGTGCGGCCAGTCGCGCGCCGGCAGGCTCTCTTTGACACTCAGCGCTTTCCAGATTTGTATCCGGGCCGGCAGCGCCTGACGCAGCGTGGCAACATAGTCGCGATCTTCGGCGCCATGCAACTGCACTGCTGCCAGATTCAGCTCTACCGCCAGCGTGACAACGTCACCAACCGGCGCATTACGAAACACGCCCACATAGCGCAGCGGCGCTGCAGCCATCACGCGGTGTGCCTGGACAGTATCGATTTTGCGCGGTGAGCCTTCAGCAAAAATCAGACCGCCATACAGGGCTCCCGCTTCACTGGCGGCGCGCGCCGCTTCCGGCTGCGTCAGGCCGCACACTTTATTATCACCCAGCAGCACGCGACGTACCGCAGCTGCCAGGTCAGCCTCTTCCATCAGCGCCGAGCCGATGAGAAAACCGTTAGCAAAGCGGCTCAGCTCACGCACCTGCGCATAATTATGAATACCGGATTCACTGATGACCGTGACGCCGTGACTGAGGCGCGGTGCCAGCTCGCGGGTGCGGTTAAGATCGATCGAAAGATCGCGCAGGTCGCGGTTGTTGATGCCCACCACCTGAGCGTCGAGGGCAATCGCCCGTTCCAGCTCCGCCTCATTGCTGACTTCGGTCAGGATGCCCATGTTCAGGCTGTGAGCCACTGCGGCGAGCTGCCGGTACTGTTCATCATCCAGTACGGAGAGCATCAGCAGGATGGCGTCCGCCTGGTAGTGGCGCGCCAGGTAGATCTGATAGGGGTCGATGATAAAATCTTTGCACAGCACGGGCTGGGTCACCGCCGCGCTGACAATCGGCAGAAAAGCGAAGTCACCCTGAAAATATTTCTCATCCGTCAGAACCGAAATGGCAGACGCGTGATGACGATAGACGGCGGCGATGGCGGCAGGATCGAAATCCTCGCGGATCACCCCTTTTGACGGTGACGCTTTTTTACACTCAAGGATAAAAACGGTGCGGGTGCCGCGCAGGGCGTCATAAAAAGAGCGCGTTGCCGGCTGCAGTTCCGGGTGGAATGTCTCCAGCGGCTGCTGCTGCTGACGCTCTGCTATCCAGATCGCCTTATCCTGCACAATTTTCTCTAATACGGTGCCTTTAATACTCATCTCATCCTCTCGCTGCCAGTGCAACCACGCGCTCATAAGCCTGTCCGCTGCGAATCGCGGCAATGGCCCGCTCCGCGTTGTCGCGCAGGTCTTCATGACCAAACACTTTCAGCAGCATCGCCACGTTAACGGCGACCGCCTGCTCATGCGCGGGCTCTCCTTTACCCTGAAGTAAACGGGTCAGAATGTCACGGTTTTCTTCCGGCGTCCCGCCCGCCAGCGCCTCTTTGTCATGCATGCCAAAACCAAAGTCATCCGGCGTCAGCTGATAGCAGGTAATTTCCCCTTCGCGCAGCTCAGCCACCTGCGTGGCGCTGTGCAGAGCGACCTCATCCATTCCGCCGCCGTGGACCACAGCGGCCCGCTGATAGCCGAGCACCTTCAGCGTTTGCGCGATGGGCAGCACCAGCTCCGGGCTGTACACGCCAATCACCGCCAGCGGCGGTCGGGCCGGATTGATCAGCGGGCCGAGCACGTTGAACAGCGTGCGCGATTTCAGCTGCTGACGCACCGGCATCGCGTGACGAAAGCCGGTATGGTACTGCGGCGCAAACAGGAAACAGACATTAAGATCGTCCAGCGCCTGGCGCGCCTGCTGCGCGGGCATGTCCAGATTAATACCAAACGCTGCCAGCAGATCGGAGGAGCCGGATTTGCTGGAGACGCTGCGATTACCATGTTTGGCCACTTTAAGGCCGCAGGTTGCGGCCACAAACGCGCTGGCGGTCGAGATATTAATGCTGTTACTGCCGTCGCCTCCGGTGCCGACGATATCAGCAAACGCATAGTCAGGACGCGGGAAAGGTTTGGCATCAGCCAGCAGCGCCGATGCGGCGCCGGCTATCTCCTGTGGCTGCTCGCCGCGCACTTTCATGGCAATCAGCGCTGCGGCCAGCTGAGTGGGCTCCAGCTGACCGGTAATAATGGCGCTGAACAGCTGGTGGCTCTCCGCCTGGCTCAGCGTTTGCGCCTGATACAGTTTTTCCAGAATAGTTTGCATCTTTATCTCCCTGTTACTGCGCCAGCGCCCAGGCCAGCGTCTGCTCAAGCAGGCGTGCGCCCTGGGTGGTGAGAATCGATTCAGGATGGAACTGAAAGCCGCAGACGCGATCGGCATCATGCCGCACGGCCATGACCATGCCGTTGTAGCTGGCGTTAACCGTCAGCTCAGCGGGCGTATTACTCCCCACCAGCGAGTGATAACGTGCCACCGGCAGCGGATTACTCAGGCCGCTGAACATCGCGCTGCCGTCATGCTCTACCGCAGACGCCTTACCATGCAGAATTTCACCCGCCTGGCCCACGTGGCCGCCATACGCTTCAACGATAGCCTGATGACCCAGACAGATACCGATAATGGGCAGCTGGCCGCGCAGCGCCTGCAGCAGGGCTGGCATACAGCCCGCATCAGCTGGCGCGCCAGGACCGGGTGACAGCATCAGCACCGGATTTTCCATCTGCTGCAGCCGCGCAATCAGCGTCTCAGCCGGCACGCTGTTGCGGTAGATCACTACGTTGTGACCAAAGCTGCGCAGCTGATCCACCAGGTTATAGGTAAACGAGTCGATATTATCGAGCAGCAGGATATCAGCCATCAGAACATCTCCTTGCAGTGGTGCGCGGTTGCGATAGCGCGCAGAACTGCGCGTGCTTTGTTGCGGCTTTCATCCGCTTCAGCCTGCGGGACAGAATCCAGCACCACGCCGGCACCCGCCTGCACGGTAGCCACACCTTCTTCGACCCAGGCGGAACGGATCACGATGCAGGTATCGAGATCGCCGGTCGCCGTGAAGTAGCCCACGGCACCGCCGTAACTGCCGCGCCGCGTGCCCTCTTTTTCAGCAATCAGCTGCATGGCGCGTACTTTAGGCGCGCCGCTCAGCGTGCCCATATTCATACAGGCGCGGTAGGCGTGCAGGACATCCAGATCGTCACGCAGCGTGCCGACCACGCGGGAGACCAGATGCATAACAAAAGAGTAGCGGTCAACTTTGGTCAGATCGGCAACGTAACGACTGCCGGGTTTGCAGATACGGGCAAGGTCGTTACGCGCCAGATCCACCAGCATCAGATGTTCGGCCAGCTCTTTATGATCGGTACGCATCTCCAGCTCGATACGGCTGTCGAGATCGCGATCCAGCGAGCCGTCGGCATGGCGGCCGCGCGGGCGGGTGCCGGCAATGGGGTAGATCTCAATCTGGCGCGACTGCGCGTCATACTTCAGCGAGCTTTCCGGTGAGGCACCAAACAGGGCGAATTCCCGATCCTGCATAAAGAACATATAGGGGCTGGGATTGCTGTTCTTCAGCGTTTCATAAGCGGCAAGCGGTGACGGGCAGGGTAGCGAGAAGCGGCGCGACGGCACGACCTGGAAAATTTCACCGATGCGGATAGCCTGCTGCAGCGACGCCACCACCTCGCAGTAAGCATCATCGCTCTGGCTGGTGCTGAGCGTCATCTGTTCCACGCGCTGCACCGGCAGGGCGGGCGCCGGCTGTGTCATCTGGCCGTGCAGCTGCTCAATACGGCTCTGCAGACGCTGAAACTCACTGGTTGACGGCGTAAACAGGCTCGCCTGCAGGCGGGCTGCACCCTGCTGGTGGTCGATAATCAGCAGCGTTTCCGCCAGATAGAAGCAGTAGTCGGGACAGCGCTGGTCGTTGCGCAGCGCCGGCAGCGCTTCAAAGCCGGCGACCAGGTCGTAAGCAAACAGTCCGCCCAGCAGCATCGCTTCACGCTCATCGGCAGGTGTATTAACCAGTTGCGGAATCAGACGCAGCGCATCAAACACCGAGAAGGCTTTTAGCCGCGAATCTTCATCCTGTACATCATTCGCCGTAGCAAAATGCAGCTCACGACCATCCGGACGAACGTCGATTTTTACGCTCTCAGGCAGAGCGGCATCCAGCAACGGCAGCAGGGCACGGCCATTTTCAGAGAGCGCCTGTAAAGACACGGTCTGACCAAGGGCGCTGATGCGCAGTGCGCTATCAACAATCAGCAGGCTTTTCAGATTTTTTTTGCTGTCGATGTCCGCAGACTCAAGCAGCAGAGTGGCCGGACGTGCGCCGCACAGTTGATGAAACACCGCGGCCGGATCTTCGCGATAGGGTGCGTTTCCGGTAATCAACTTCAATGTAGGTTTCGCATTTGCCATGATAATTTCTCTGAAATTCGCTCAAAAAAAAGCCCGCATGGTGGCGGGCTCAGGTATCTGCACAGCAATCAGGCTTGTGCACAATAACGCCACCCGTTACAGGAAGACGTACGCCAGCTATCTGTTAACCGCATTGCTACCTGACTCATGGCAGATACCCACTGTGTGTGAACTTGTGTACTAGTTAACTGGTTCGTGTGAAAAATGTCAATACCCTTTCTCAGTTAACAACAAAATCGCTATCATGCCCGCTGATTTTTAGCCGTGCTCCGGAGTTACTTTGTCAGATATCAGCCGTTTCCCGCTTTACGATCTTCACAGCCATACCCGCGCCTCCGATGGATTGCTGACCCCAGCGGCCCTGGTTCAGCGCGCGGTTGATAAGCAAGTTGGCGTGCTGGCCATTACCGATCACGATACGGTCGCGGGCGTTGCTGAGGCGCAGGCGTTTGCACAGGAGCAGAAACTGCCGATAAAAGTGCTGGCCGGTCTGGAAGCGTCCACGCTGTGGGAAAATCACGAAATTCATATCGCAGGCCTGAATATCGATTGCGATCATCCGGCACTTAAGGCCTTTCTGGCAGCGCAGCACCAGTGTCGTTATGAGCGGGCGCTGCAGATTGCTGAACGGCTGGAGCGGGCCCGCATCCCCGACGCACTGGCGGGCGCACAGCGGCTGGCACAGGGTGGGGTGATTACGCGCGGTCATTTTGCCCGTTATCTGATTGAACAGGGTAAAGCTGAGAATATGGCCCAGGTGTTCAAACACTATCTGGCGCGTGGCAAAACCGGCTATGTGCCACCACAATGGTGTACAATTGAACAAGCTATTGAAGCTATTCATCATTCCGGCGGCGTCGCGGTGCTGGCGCATCCGGGACGCTACGGCCTGTCGGCAAAATGGCTGAAGCGGCTGATTGCCTTTTTCGCACAAGCGGGAGGCGACGCGATCGAGGTGGCGCAGTGTCAGCAGCCGCCTAACGAACGCACCCAGCTGGCAGGCTATGCGCGCGATAATCAACTGGCAGCATCGCAGGGGTCCGACTTTCACCAACCCTGTCCCTGGATTGAGCTGGGGCGTAAACTCTGGCTGCCGGGTGGCGTTGAACCCGTCTGGGAACGCTTTCCCGCTCTGGCCCCCGCTTCAACTGCCTGAGACAGATGACAAGAGGTTTTTATGAGTCAACGTTTTCACATTCATCCTGATAACCCGCAGCCGCGCCTGATTAATCAGGCGGTGGATTATCTCAATAAAGGCAGCGTCATTGTCTATCCCACCGACTCCGGCTATGCGCTGGGGTGCCGGCTGGAAGAAAAAAACGCGATGGAACGTATCTGCCGTATCCGTCAGCTGGATGGTAACCACAACTTTACGCTGATGTGTCGCGACCTCTCAGAGCTTTCGGTTTACTCTCAGGTCGACAACTCAGCCTTTCGTATCCTGAAAAACAACACCCCAGGTAATTACACTTTTATTCTCAAGGCGACGAAAGAGGTGCCGCGCCGCCTGATGAATGACAAACGCAAAACCATCGGGCTGCGCGTGCCTTCGCATCCGGTTGCGCTGGCGCTGCTTGAGCGACTGAATGAGCCGATGATGTCGACATCACTGATGCTGCCCGGTAATGACTTTACGGAATCCGATCCGGAAGAGATCCAGCACAGCATCGGAAAACTGGTCGATCTGATCCTCGATGGCGGCACGCTGGGGCAACAGCCGACGACGGTTGTCGACCTGACGGAAGACACGCCGGTCGTGGTGCGCGCAGGTGCCGGAGATACGCGGCCATTTAGCTAATCGCCCGGCCAGGCCAGGTGTCGCTACGTGACAGGCGCCTGGCTGAGATTGCGCTCAAGCCAGCGCTTAAAATCGCCATAGGGAATATAGAGTGACACATCTTTAAGGATCACTTTTCTGCTACGTCTGTTCGCAATTTCATGACTGTATCCCACAATCACTCCGGCAATGGTTTCATCACTGTTATAGACCGCGCCGCCTGACATTCCCTGAGTCACACCCGCATTAGATGCCATTGCCATACAGGGTTTTTTATTCCAGCGATTAGTAATAGCCGTGCGCGCCAAATTAACGCCGCTCGATTCAACCGGCATGGCAGAAATAAAACTGTAGCCATACATTTTAATCGCTTCTCCGGGCGCGCTGGTACGAAACCTGGCCAGCGTATCAGGACTATTTTTATGATAAATAATCGCAACGTCGCAATAAGGATGATAGGCCTTAACGCGCTGCACAGACGTTTTAGCAACGTGCGCCGCTGTCAGGCTGTACTCCGGCGTAAGGGGAATAGTTGTACCGAGAACACCCAAACCCAGCACTGTCGGCACGCCTGTTACGCTCATATCAACATGTTCAAGCGCCGCTTTGCTGTATTCAGTCTGTCCAACGGAACAACCGGTCAGCGCCAGCGCGAACAGCGCCGGGCAAAGTACGGTTATTTTCATTGTTACGATCTTCTTTAAGGCGCGTCAGTAACATCCCTGGTGAGGAGAGCAGACACGCTAATTAATTATGTCAGCCTGTACGGGCATATAGACGGGATATTTTCCGTTAAAACAGCCGTCATGCAGAGTGACGTTAATAATTTGTTATAAATAGCTTTAGGCTTAATAAAATAATATTTCTTCGAATCTACATCTGGCCTGCTGCTTTATTTTACACCGCTTTTATTTATGCACAAATTCAGCGCGCTAATAGATGGCAATAAAACAGAATATAGAGCCTTAAACCAACCTGTAGCGCGGATCATACGCACAACCCACTCAGGGCGAGGTGAAATTTTGTTTTAAGCTGATTGGGTAGATGATTGTGTGGTTTTCGTAAGCGATAGCACTATTTTGCCGTGCAGCCGGGGCCTGAACGGTTTTAGCGGGTTCATTGCTTCAAAGCGATTTCCCCGGTCGGGCTCATCAGGCATCAATATAATACGAGCTTCTCTATCGCCAGGTCATTGACCAGGCTGTAAACAGGAGAGTGTCAGGGATAAAAACGCCTGTCGTCATGAACGGCAAAACCGGCAGAGGCGGGAAAACGCCGGCCGGCTATTATCGGCAGCAAAGTTAAAGGTGTTAACGCAACCTTAGCTGGTGTAAAATCGCAGGCCGTTTGCATCCGGTCAGATTGATGCGCAACGTTAACAGTTTCTGACAGAGGACGTGGTAATCCCGCTGTCTTACCCATTCTTACCACGACGCCTGGGAAGGCGACAACGAGGCAGCTCCATGAGCGAAAAATTACAGAAAGTATTAGCGCGCGCCGGTCACGGCTCGCGCCGCGAAATCGAAACCATGATTTCCGCCGGACGCGTCAGCGTAGATGGCAAACTGGCCACGCTGGGCGATCGCATTGAAAATGACAAAAGCCTGAAAATTCGTATTGATGGTCACCTGGTCTCTATTGCCGAGTCCACTACGGAAGTGTGCCGCGTGCTGGCTTATTACAAGCCGGAAGGGGAGCTTTGTACCCGTAACGATCCGGAAGGGCGCCCAACCGTGTTTGACCGCCTGCCGCGCCTGCGTGGATCGCGCTGGGTGGCAGTGGGTCGTCTGGACGTTAACACCTGCGGTCTGCTGCTGTTCACTACCGATGGGGAACTGGCTAACCGTCTGATGCATCCAAGTCGCGAAGTTGAACGCGAATATGCGGTGCGTGTTTTTGGCGAAGTGGGTGACGATAAAGTGCGTCTGCTGAGCAAGGGCGTTCAGCTGGAAGATGGCCCGGCTGCCTTTAAAACCATTAAGTTTGCTGGCGGTGAAGGGATCAATCAGTGGTACAACGTTACCCTTACCGAAGGACGCAACCGCGAAGTGCGTCGTTTATGGGAAGCGGTAGGCGTTCAGGTTAGCCGCCTGATGCGCGTGCGTTATGGTGATATTCAGCTGCCAAAAGGCCTGCCGCGCGGCGGCTGGATGGAGATGGAGCTGCCGGCGGTAAACTACCTGCGTAAGCTGGTGGGCATGCCGGAAGAGACCGTTACCAAAGTTGCCGTTGAGAAAGATCGCCGTCGCACCAAAGCGAATCAGATCCGCCGCGCAGTGAAGCGTCACAGCAGCGCCGGCAATACCACTCAGCGCCGCAGCAGCAAACGCGGCGCCTGATGGCTGTGTGCCGCTGCCCCGGCAGCGGCTACCAGTCAATTCCCTGTTGCGCCTGGATGCCGGCATCAAAGGCATGTTTTACCGGGCGCATCTCAGTCACGGTATCTGCCAGCTCCAGCAGGCGCCGGTGACAGCCGCGTCCGGTAATAATCACGCTTTGCGCAGACGGACGCTGTTGCAGAGCAAGCATCAGCGCCTCCAGATCCAGATAATCCATGCTCACCATATAGGTGATTTCATCAAGGATCACCAGGTCAACATCGCTATCAGCCAGCATGCGTTGTGCCTGCTCCCAGACCTGCTGGCAGGCGATCGTATCCGTGCTGCGGCTCTGGGTCTCCCAGGTAAATCCGGTGGCCATTACCTGAAACTCAACCCCGTGCTGCGCCAGCAGATTACGCTCGCCGTTGGGCCACTCCCCCTTAATGAACTGTACCACTGCCACCTTTTTTCCGTGGCCGCAGGCGCGCAGCGCCGTACCGAAAGCCGCCGTGGTTTTTCCCTTACCGTTACCGGTAAATACCATAACGATACCGCGATGTTCTGTCGCCGCAGCGATGCGCGCGTCAACCTGCTCTTTCAGGCGCTGCTGACGTTGCTGATGGCGATCGCTCATGCGCTGGCCGGACCCGCTTTACGTCCGGGCTGAGCATCGAAGCTCATGCCCGTTTTACGCCGGCTATCATCGCCCATCAGGTAGAGATAAAGCGGCATTAAATCGGCCGGAGTTTTCAGCAGGTTTGCATCCTCCTCCGGAAACGCGCTGGCGCGCATCTTCGTACGCGTGCCGCCGGGATTGATACAGTTTACGCGCAGGGCGTGGTTTTTATACTCATCGGCGAGCACCTGCATCATGCCTTCAGTGGCAAATTTAGAGACGGCGTAAGCGCCCCAGCCGGCGCGCCCGGTGCGGCCTACGCTGGAGGTAGTGAATACCAGCGATCCCGCCTCTGAGTTCAGCAACAGCGGCAGCAGAGCCTGCGTCAGATAAAAGGTGGCATCCAGGTTGATCTGCATCACCTCGCGCCAGAGGGCCGGCTCAAGATCGGCCAGCGGAACAATTTCACCCAGAATACCGGCGTTATGCAGCACGCCGTCCAGACGCGGCACGCGCTCAGCAATCTGCGCGGCCAGCTGCTGACATGATTCAGGCGTGGCGGTCGCGAGATCCAGCAGGTATGAGCTGGCGGGCTGCTTATTAAGCTGGTTAATCGCCGCTTCTGTCTGCTGCAGGGTAACGGCGTTACGTCCGAGCAGGATAACGCGGGCGCCGTAGCGGGCATAGGTCAGCGCCGCTTCCCGGCCAATGCCGTCTGATGCGCCGGTAACCAGAATAATGCGGTTTTCGAGTAGATCGCCTTTAGGCTGATAGTGCACAGCAATCTCCTTCAGTCAGTGGTAGAGGTTTATGGCTTTATGCCTGAATTCGCCAGCCGGTGCAATGCAACAGAGGAGCATTCTGTGCCGCCTGCGGGCTTTTCAGGCGACGAACCGGGTTAAAGCAGTTACACTCAGCTGTTAATTGTAATTCACTGTTTAATAAGGCGGCAGAATGGATTTTTTCTCCAGCTATGGGCTCTTCCTGGCCAAGGCTGTCACGGTAGTGATCGCCATTGCGGCCGTAGTATTTATCATACTGAATGCTGCGCTGCGCAAACGTCATCACGCCGGTCAGCTGCAGGTGACGCATCTGGATGATGAGTATCGTCAGATAAAAGAGGATCTGCAGCTGGCTAAAATGAAGCCGCAGGTACAAAAAGTCTGGCTGAAACAGCATAAAAAAGAAGAGAAGCTGAAAGCGAAAACAGAGAAGCGCAACGCAAAAAACGGCGTCACTGAAACCGCGAAGCCGGTACTCTATGTGCTTGGCTTTAAAGGCAGCATGGACGCGGGTGAAGTCGCCTCCCTGCGTGAAGAAGTATCCGCTGTACTGGCCGTAGCGCAACCGGGTGATGAAGTCCTGCTGCGGCTTGAAAGCCCGGGCGGGGTGGTGCATGGCTACGGTCTGGCAGCGTCGCAGCTGCAGCGCCTGCGCGACGCGGGTCTGCGCCTGACCGCCGCCGTAGATAAAGTGGCCGCCAGCGGCGGATATATGATGGCCTGTGTGGCAGATCGCATTGTCGCCGCGCCGTTCTCCATTATCGGTTCAATCGGCGTTGTGGCGCAGATCCCCAACTTCAACCGGCTGCTGAAGCGCAATGATATTGACGTGGAGCTGCATACTGCAGGCCAGTACAAACGTACCCTGACGCTGTTTGGTGAAAATACCGAAGAGGGGCGTGAGAAGTTCCAGCACGATCTGGATGAAACGCATCAGCTGTTTAAGGGCTTTGTGCAGCAAATGCGTCCGTCGCTGGATATGAACCGGGTAGCGACCGGCGAACACTGGTATGGGCAGCAGGCGCTTGAACTGGGTCTGATTGATGAAATCGGCACCAGTGATGCCCTGATTATCCGGCATATGGAGCGCTTCACCGTGCTGGGCGTACAGTATGCGCGTAAGAAAAAGATGATGGATCGTTTTACCGGCAGCGCCAGCCAGGCGGCAGAACGGCTGTTGCTAAAAATCTGGCAGCGTGGCGAAAAGCCTCTGCTGTAACAGAAACCCGGCTCCGGCCGGGTTTTTTATGCTTAGCAACGGGTGAGTCCCATTTACTTCGGCCGGGTTGTGAAATGAATTCCATTTTTGTCCCGAATTATCCGACTTTTTTTGACAGCGCATTTTCTCCTTCTATATTACCTGCCATTCTGTTGCCACTTATCCGTGTTCACGCCTGCAGCTGGCGCAAAATTAAACAGAGTGCTATTTAAGTTGCGTATCAGATTTTATCAGGTAGAGTGTGGGCGATTCAGCTTTCAGGGAGTTCACACCAGGATGTGTGATGATGTCAGGCGGAAAAAGTGTAGTTAATCATAAGGTTGCGCACACCGTTTTAAACTGAATAGTGGCAGTCCCCGCCAGCTTGAAAATCAGATTGCTGGCAGCAATATTAAACCCACTGGGTTTTGGGGCATTAATCCTCTCCCGTTTATCAGGACGTTTCAATCAGGTAAAGGTACATATGGGTAAAGCACTCGTTATCGTTGAGTCCCCGGCAAAGGCCAAAACAATCAATAAATACCTCGGTAATGACTACGTGGTGAAATCCAGCGTCGGTCATATCCGCGATTTGCCGACCAGTGGTTCAACGACCCGTAAAAGTACTGACGGTGAGAAGGTAAAAACCGGGAAAAAAGTTAAAAAAGATGAAAAGGCGGCGCTGGTCAACCGAATGGGTGTTGATCCGTGGCATGGCTGGGAAGCTGATTATCAGATCCTGCCAGGCAAAGAGAAGGTTGTGTCTGAACTTAAGAGCCTGGCCGCTGACGCCGATCATATCTATCTCGCAACCGACCTTGACCGCGAAGGAGAAGCCATTGCCTGGCACCTGCGTGAAGTCATTGGTGGCGACGACAAGCGTTTCAGCCGGGTGGTGTTTAATGAAATCACCAAAAATGCGATTCGCCAGGCGTTTGAAAAGCCGGGTGAACTGAATATCGAGCGGGTTAATGCCCAGCAGGCGCGCCGTTTTATGGATCGCGTTGTGGGGTATATGGTTTCGCCTCTGCTGTGGAAAAAGATCGCCCGCGGTCTCTCTGCCGGACGCGTTCAGTCGGTAGCGGTACGTCTGGTGGTTGAGCGCGAGCGCGAAATCAAAGCGTTTGTGCCAGAAGAGTACTGGGAGATCGACGCAGATTTTGCTACGCCAAAAGGCGATGCGCTGGCGATGCAGGTGACGCATCAGGGCGACAAAGCGTTTCGTCCGGTTAACCGCGAGCAGACGCACGCGGCGGTCGCGATACTGGAAAAAGCGCGTTATGAAGTGCTGGATCGTGAAGATAAACCGACCAGCAGCAAACCTTCTGCACCTTTTATTACCTCAACGCTGCAGCAGGCTGCGAGCACACGTCTCGGCTTTGGCGTGAAGAAAACCATGATGATGGCGCAGCGGCTTTATGAAGCGGGTCACATTACCTACATGCGTACTGACTCCACGAACCTGAGCCAGGATGCAGTGGCCATGGCGCGCGACTATGTCGCCAGCGAGTTCGGCAAAAAATACCTGCCGGAAGCGCCGGTGACCTATACCAGCAAAGATAATTCGCAGGAAGCGCACGAAGCGATTCGCCCGTCAGATGTCAACGTAAGCGCTGAGCAGCTGAAAGATATGGAAGCGGATGCGCAAAAACTTTACCAGCTTATCTGGCGCCAGTTTGTGGCGTGTCAGATGGTCCCGGCTAAATATGACTCCACCACGCTGACCGTAGGCGCAGCCGAATTCAGGCTCAAGGCAAAAGGCCGCACGCTGCGTTTTGATGGCTGGACGCGCGTTATGCCGGCGCTGCGTAAAAACGATGAAGACAGGACGCTGCCGCCAGTAGCGGTAGGGGAAATACTAGATCTGACTGCGCTGCAGCCGAGCCAGCATTTTACCAAGCCTCCGGCGCGATTCAGCGAGGCGTCGCTGGTGCGCGAGCTGGAGAAGCGCGGTATTGGCCGTCCCTCAACCTACGCGTCTATTATTTCCACTATCCAGGATCGTGGTTATGTACGCGTTGAGAACCGTCGTTTTTATGCTGAGAAGATGGGTGAGATCGTCACCGACCGGCTGGAAGAAAATTTCCGCGAGCTGATGAATTACGATTTCACCGCTCATATGGAAAACAGCCTCGATCAGGTAGCCAACAATCAGGCGCAGTGGAAAGGCGTTCTCGACTCCTTCTTCAGTGACTTCAGCCAGCAGCTGGAGCAGGCTGAAAAAGATCCGGAAGAGGGCGGCATGCAGCCGAATCAGATGGTGCTGACCTCAATCGACTGCCCGACATGCGGTCGCAAAATGGGCATTCGTACGGCCAGCACCGGCGTATTCCTCGGCTGTTCGGGCTACGCCCTGCCGCCAAAAGAGCGCTGCAAGCAGACCATCAATCTGATCCCGGAAAACGAAGTGCTGAACGTGCTGGAGGGTGACGACGCGGAAACCAACGCGTTACGTGCCCGCCGCCGCTGCGTTAAGTGCGGCACCGCGATGGACAGCTATCTGATCGATAACAGCCGCAAGCTGCACGTCTGTGGTAACAATCCAGAGTGCGATGGCTATGAAATTGAGCAGGGCGAGTTTCGCATCAAGGGCTATGATGGCCCTATAGTCGAGTGCGAGAAATGCGGGTCGGAAATGCACCTTAAAATGGGACGCTTTGGCAAGTATATGGCGTGTACCAACGAAGAGTGTAAAAACACCCGTAAAATCCTGCGCAATGGCGAAGTCGCGCCGCCGAAAGAGGATCCGGTACCGCTGCCTGAGCTGCCGTGCGAGAAGTCAGATGCCTATTTTGTGCTGCGTGACGGAGCAGCCGGCGTCTTCCTTGCGGCTAATACGTTCCCGAAATCGCGCGAGACCCGCGCGCCGCTGGTGGAAGAGCTGAAGCGCTTCGCTGACCGTCTGCCGGAAAAGCTTAAATATCTGGCAGAGGCACCGGCAGCCGATCCGGAAGGAAATAAAACCCTGGTGCGTTTTAGCCGCAAGACAAAACAGCAGTACGTTTCGTCTGAAAAAGAGGGTAAAGCAACTGGCTGGTCAATGTTCTATATTGACGGTAAATGGCAGGAAGCGAAAAAATAACTCTCCGGGGCTGGCATCTGCCAGCCCCGTTTACTTTCCCCGCCTTATAACCTAACGTTCTTTATTCGGTTAAAAACTGATATAGTTGTTATAGTTTTTCTATTCTCAATTCGCTCTGTTCCTCACATCTGCATCATGGGCGGCTGCCGGCACGCACGTTAGTCGCTAACGGGAAGATATAACTATGAAACTGCAGCAGTTGCGCTATATCGTGGAAGTGGTCAATCACAATCTCAACGTCTCATCGACCGCTGAAGGTCTCTATACCTCACAGCCTGGCATCAGCAAACAGGTACGTATGCTTGAAGATGAGCTGGGGGTGCAGATATTTGCCCGCAGCGGCAAACATCTGACGCAGGTTACGCCAGCCGGTGAAGAGATTATCCGCATAGCACGTGAAGTATTATCAAAAGTTGATGCGATTAAATCCGTAGCGGGCGAACACACCTGGCCTGACAAGGGATCGCTTTATGTCGCCACCACGCATACGCAGGCGCGCTATGCGCTGCCGGGCGTAATCAAAGGATTTATCGAGCGCTACCCTCGCGTTTCACTGCATATGCATCAGGGCTCCCCTACGCAGATTGCTGAAGCGGTATCCAAGGGCAACGCTGACTTTGCCATTGCTACTGAAGCCCTGCACCTCTACGACGATCTCATCATGCTGCCCTGTTACCACTGGAATCGTGCGATTGTGGTAACGCCCGACCATCCGCTGGCAGGCAAAGACAACGTGACTATAGAGGAGCTGGCCGATTTCCCACTGGTAACCTACACCTTTGGTTTTACCGGCCGCTCCGAGCTCGATACAGCGTTTAATCGTGCAGGTCTGACCCCGCGTATCGTGTTTACCGCAACTGACGCAGATGTAATTAAAACTTATGTACGGCTTGGCTTAGGTGTGGGTGTGATTGCCAGTATGGCGGTTGACCCGGTAGCCGATCCGGATCTGGTTCGCATTGAAGCTTCAGAGATTTTCACCAATAGTACGACCAAAATAGGCTTCCGCCGCAGCACCTTCCTGCGCAGCTATATGTATGATTTTATTCAGCGATTTGCACCGCATCTCACGCGTGATGTGGTAGACACCGCTGTTGCTCTGCGCTCCAATGACGACATTGAAGCGATGTTCCGCGATATCAAACTCCCTTTCAAATAATTCGCCAAATCATGAATTTACCGGGGTGTCCAGTGGGCACCTTCAGGTTTCCCCTCGCTTAGCGCCATCAGTAGTTCAACAAAAGCCGACATTTTTCTGTAAATAAAACATGCATCACAGGTTTTTTCATTGTTATTAATTAATTGAGAAACAGTACACATTTTTCGGTTCGCTTCTTTGCACACTGCCAGGATTATTCCCATACTCCAGTTAACACCTGATGAAGAAGGGCTTTATTGCTGAGGTTTCTTATTTAACTCAAATTTAAAGTGGTACTAATTGTTGTTTAACCCAAATTGCGGTCGCCGTTTTTTTAATAGTTCTGAGGTCTGTGTTTCAATAAGGCTAATCAGTTTTCGAAGCTTTGATTAATAGCGTTAATCGTTGTGCTCAATAAAAATAACTGGATTTTTGGACTTAAGAAGTTTAGGATTCATCCTAAATCTTAATCGTTGTTATCAATCGTTTTGTTGAGAGTGATTATCAAAAACTATGGCTACGAGAATAACTGTACAACCCGACTTCCGGGCTAAGAGCACCAAGGTTCAGCGTACCGGTAACACCCGTCGCAAAGCCTGGTTGGCTGTCTTCGCTGCTTCAGCGCTGTTCTGGGTAGTGGTGGCATTAATGATTTGGCGTTTATGGGGCTAAGCCATGTGGGCAAACTCACTCAGTCGTAAATATCCGGTCACTGCACGGCAGCCAAATACACCTGCGTGCAAAGCAAAAGAAGCTCCTGCTGCTGAGCAGTCTGTAGCGATTCCTGCTTCCTGGGATCTGAGTGACAAGCAGCGCAGCTTTATCGAATCTTTTATGGATCCAAAACTCAAATAATTGTTGTTGCACTTATTTTTAGCATCTGATGTTGCTTTGATTTTTTTCCGGTTATTCCGGCGGGCCAGCAAAAAGCCCATGACCTTACACTGCAAATAAGCGTCGACAGTAGATTACTGAAGATTAAAGAAAATTTAGCCCGAGAACCGGGAAGGAGTGACGAATGAATACAACCACTTTTTCATGGCTTAGCGTTTATGCTTTCTCATTTGCCTTCTGGGCAGCGGCAGCCTGGGCTCTTATGTAACCGACGCTTCTTATCACCGAATTTATGGAAATGCCCCGACTCAGGTCGGGGCATTTTTGTTTGTAGCACCCAGTGCCCTTTCGGGTTGTTATCAAAACGTTAACGAAAATGTGGTCTATCTTTAAGCTAAACCTTGCACTCTCTGAGGTTTAGCCTAAGGAATTAAAGGAGGAGACATGTCGTTAACATTACGCGAGCAAAGTCAGGATACGCTGGCGGTCGGGGCACACACCTATCATTATTACAGTCTGGCTAAAGCTGCACAGCATACCGGCAATATTGATCGCTTACCGAAATCGATGAAAGTGCTGCTGGAAAACCTGCTGCGCTGGCAGGATGGCGAGTCCGTTACCCTTGAAGATATTCAGGCGCTGGCAGACTGGCAGCAAACCGCCCATGCTGACCGGGAGATTGCATATCGTCCGGCACGCGTGTTGATGCAGGATTTTACCGGCGTACCCGCCGTGGTCGATCTTGCCGCTATGCGCGAAGCAGTCGCACGACTGGGCGGAGATGTGGCAAAAGTTAACCCTTTGTCCCCGGTGGATCTGGTTATTGACCACTCCGTAACCGTCGATCGCTTCGGTAACGATGACGCCTTTGGCGAAAACGTCAGGCTGGAGATGGAACGTAATCACGAGCGCTACGTTTTCCTGCGCTGGGGACAGAAAGCGTTCAACCGGTTCCGCGTGGTGCCGCCGGGTACCGGCATCTGTCATCAGGTTAATCTGGAATATCTGGGTAAATCCGTCTGGCATGAAGAGCTGGAGGGCAAAAACGTTGCCTGGCCTGATACGCTGGTGGGTACCGACTCGCATACCACGATGATCAATGCGCTGGGCGTGCTGGGCTGGGGCGTTGGCGGCATCGAAGCGGAAGCGGCTATGCTGGGTCAGCCGGTTTCAATGCTTATTCCCGATGTGGTTGGCTTTAAGCTGACTGGCAAACTGCGTCCGGGCATTACCGCGACCGATCTGGTGCTGACCGTTACCCAGATGCTGCGTAAGCATGGCGTTGTCGGCAAATTTGTCGAATTCTACGGTGACGGGCTGGCCGATCTGCCGCTGGCCGATCGCGCAACGATCGCTAACATGGCACCCGAATATGGTGCCACCTGCGGTTTCTTCCCGATTGATGACGTCACCCTGAGCTATATGACGCTGACCGGGCGCGATGAGCAGCAGGTTAAATTGACGGAAGCGTATGCGAAGCAGCAGGGCCTGTGGCGAAATGCGGGCGACGAGCCGATCTTTACCAGCACGCTGGCGCTGGATATGGCTGACGTCGAATCGAGTATCGCAGGACCTAAGCGCCCGCAGGATCGGGTGGCGCTGGGCGATGTGCCCGCCGCGTTTGCCGCCAGTAATGAGCTGGAGATCAACCACGCACAAAAGCCGCATAAAGCGGTCAGTTATCGCGACAGTGAAACCCGCCAGTCGCATCAGCTTGATGATGGTGCGGTAGTTATTGCCGCGATTACTTCCTGTACCAATACGTCAAACCCCAGCGTGCTGATGGCCGCCGGCCTGCTGGCAAAAAAAGCGGTTGAGCGCGGGCTGAAGCGCCAGCCGTGGGTAAAAGCTTCCCTGGCCCCCGGATCAAAAGTGGTATCTGACTATCTGGCCACAGCCCGTCTCACGCCTTACCTGGACAAACTCGGTTTCAACCTGGTGGGGTATGGCTGTACAACCTGTATTGGTAACTCAGGGCCACTGCCGGATGAGATCGAAAGCGTTATAAAAGAGGGCGATCTGACCGTTGGCGCCGTGCTCTCCGGGAACCGTAATTTTGAAGGCCGTATACATCCGCTGATTAAAACTAACTGGCTGGCTTCACCCCCGCTGGTGGTGGCCTATGCGCTGGCCGGCAATATGAACATCAATCTGCAGAGCGAGCCTATCGGTCAGGATCAGACCGGCAAGGATGTTTATCTCAAAGATATCTGGCCATCACCGGAAGAGATCGCCGCCTCGGTGCAGCTGGTTAACAGCAGCATGTTCCGCAAAGAGTATGCGGAAGTGTTTGACGGGACGCCGGACTGGCAGCAAATCTCCGTGAGTGAAGCGGCAACCTACGACTGGGATGAAGGATCGACCTATATCCGCCTTTCACCTTTCTTTGATGACATGGAGAAAACGCCAAAGCCGCTTGAGGATATTCGCGGCGCCCGTATTCTGGCGATGCTGGGTGACTCAGTCACCACTGACCACATTTCGCCTGCGGGGAGTATTAAGGCTGAGAGTCCGGCGGGACGCTATCTGCTGGCGAAAGGCATAGAGCGTAACGACTTTAACTCCTACGGGTCGCGCCGTGGTAACCATGAAGTAATGATGCGCGGTACCTTTGCCAATATTCGTATCCGCAATGAAATGGTGCCCGGTACGGAAGGCGGCTACACCCGGCATTTTCCGGGTAATGAAACGCTGGCTATTTATGATGCCGCAATGAAATATAAAGAAGAGGGCGTGCCGCTCGCCGTGGTGGCCGGGAAAGAGTACGGTTCAGGTTCCAGCCGCGACTGGGCTGCTAAAGGACCGCGCCTGCAGGGAGTACGCGTCGTGATCGCTGAGTCTTTTGAGCGTATTCACCGTTCAAACCTGATTGGTATGGGGATCCTGCCGCTGGAGTTCCCGGCGGGCGTTACCCGTAAGACGCTGCAGTTAACCGGTGAGGAGCGGATAGATATTGCTGACCTGGCGCAGCTGACGCCGGGCTGCACGGTCAATGTTACTCTGACCCGCGCAGACGGCAGTGAGGAGCAGGTGGCCGCACGCTGCCGTATCGATACGGCAACGGAACTGACTTACTACCGCAATGACGGCATACTGCACTATGTTATCCGCAATATGCTGAACTAAAAAAAAGCCGGGCTTGCCCGGCTTCTTTTCTCTCAGGATTTCGGCAGCAGATGCCCCATCTTTTCCGCTTTGGTATCGAGATAGTGGGCATTTTTTGGATTGCGCCCGACGATCAGCGGCACGCGCTCAACAATATTAATGCCCGCTTCGCTGAGGATCTCAACCTTGCGCGGATTATTTGTCAGCAGGCGCACTTCATCGATACCCAGTAATTTGAACATATCAGCGCACAGGGTGAAATCACGCTCATCAGCGGCAAAGCCCAACTGATGGTTCGCCTCGACGGTGTCATAGCCTTTATCCTGCAGCGCATAGGCGCGGATTTTGTTCAGTAAACCGATATTACGGCCTTCCTGACGGTGATACAGCAGCACCCCGCGCCCCTCTTCAGCAATCGCTGTTAACGCCGCTTCAAGCTGAAAGCCGCAGTCGCAGCGCAGACTGAACAGCGCATCACCGGTCAGACACTCAGAGTGGACACGCGCCAGCACGGGCGTATGATCGCTGATATCACCGTAAACCAGCGCCACATGATCGTGGCCGGTTGCCAGTTCTTCAAAACCTACCATCAGGAAATCTCCCCATGGCGTGGGCAGTTTAGCTTCTGCTACCCGTTTAAGCTGCATGTGATTCTCCAGAACCTTCAGAGGATGCGCTATCATCTTGATAACGCACGGGCCGACTGACCCGAAAATTGTGTCTATTGTGCCATATCCACAAGCAGGCCCGCTAATCAGTCAGAAAGATTGTAGTGATAAAGCACGATTATCCAAGCCGCTTTAGGTATGTTATTCTTTTTTCAGCTAAAGTTATTCAGCAAACGCATTATAACCCGCAGGAAAAGCCAAAGTATGTTGAAAATAGTGCAGCGCACGACTCTGGGTGCCTTCTTATTAATTGCGATGCCACTCTGCGTCTGGCTGTCGGGCTGGCAATGGCAGCCGGGTGAAAGCGGGGGAGTGCTGCGCTTTTTGTTCTGGATGACGGAAACCGTCACCAGCCCGTGGGGGATTATCACCAGCAGCGTGCTGAGCGCCTGGATGCTTTGGTGTCTGCGCTTCCGCCTTAAGCCTGCTATCCTGCTGCTGATTATCATGAATGGCGCGATTCTCGCCGGGCAGTACACGAAGTCATGGATTAAAGAGCAGGTGCAGGAGCCGCGACCCTATGTGGTCTGGCTGGAGCAGCAGCATGGCATCAGCAACGATGAATTTTATCAGCTGAAACGGCAACAGCGGGGCGAGATGGTTAATGCGCTGCTGGCCAGCGATACGCAAATTCCCCGCTGGTTAAAGCAGCACTGGGCATTTGAAACAGGATTTGCTTTTCCTTCCGGCCATACTATGTTTGCTGCCAGCTGGGCGCTGCTGGCAATGGGCCTGCTCTGGCCGCGTCGCCGGGTGGTGACGCTGGTGGTGCTGTTCAGCTGGGCCATTATGGTGATGGGCAGCCGGCTGGTGCTGGGTATGCACTGGCCGCGCGACCTGATTGTCGCAACCCTTATCTCCTGGCTGCTGGTGACCGTCGCGACCTGGCTGGCGCAGCGCTTTTGCGGTCCGCTTACGCTTCCGCCTGATGAGCAGCGCGAAGTCAAAGCGCGCGACGACGGATTGTAATCAGCCGAACTGCCCCCATATAGCTGATTACGCTTGCGCAAAGCCAGCTAACTGATAACGTGAAAGCAGCATGGTACGCGCTTTTTTGGCATACTCTATTGGAAACTCTACGACAGGACGCATTGTGAAATATTTGCTGATTTTTCTGGTGGTACTGGTCATTTTTATCATTTCAGTGACGCTGGGTGCTCACAATGATCAGGTGGTGACCTTCAACTATCTGCTGGCGCAGGGTGAATTTCGTATCTCCACGCTGCTTGCGGTGCTGTTTGGCGCCGGTTTTTTACTGGGCTGGGCAATCTGCGGACTATTCTGGTTACGCATCCGCGTTTCACTGGCACATGCTCAGCGTAAACTGAAGCGTATGCAGGCGCAAAACGAACACGCTTCGGCAGCCACCACCGTATCGACTACAGGTCGTCGGGATTAATGTTCAATGCATGAATTGCTGTTTCTGCTTCTCCCGGTCGCAGCGGCCTACGGCTGGTATATGGGACGACGCAGCGCGTACCAGAATAAGCAACAGGAAGCGAACCGCCTGTCACGAGAGTATGTGGCCGGGGTAAACTTTCTGCTTTCAAATCAGCAGGATAAAGCCGTCGATCTATTCCTCGACATGCTGAAAGAAGATAGTGGTACGGTTGAGGCGCACCTGACGCTCGGTAATCTGTTTCGCTCACGCGGCGAGGTAGATCGCGCTATACGTATTCACCAGTCGCTGATGGAAAGCGCCTCGCTTACCTACGACCAGCGACTGCTGGCGATTCAGCAGCTTGGCCGCGACTATATGGCGGCGGGCCTCTACGATCGCGCAGAAGATATGTTCAGTCAGCTAACGGATGAAACCGATTTTCGCATTGCCGCTCTGCAGCAGCTGCTGCTGATTCATCAGGCAACCAGCGACTGGCAGAAAGCGATCGACGTTGCTGAGAAGCTGGTAAGACTGGGAAAAGAGAAGCAAAAAGGCGAGATTGCGCACTTCTATTGTGAGCTGGCGCTGCAGGCGATGAGCAGTGACGATCTCGATCGCGCAATGTCACTGCTGAAAAAAGGTGAATCGGCCGATCATCAGAGCGCGCGCGTTTCCATCATGATGGGACGCATCCTGATGGAGCAGGGGGAGTATGCGAAAGCAGCACAGCGTCTGCAGCGGGTGCTGGATCAGGATAAAGAACTGGTCAGCGAAACGCTGCCGATGCTGGAAACCTGCTATCAGCGGCTGGCGCAGCCAGAGGTGTGGGCCGGTTATCTGCAGCGCTGTACCGAAGAGAATACCGGTGCCGCCGCTGAGCTCTATCTGTCAGATATTCTGGAGCAGCAGCAGGGGCCGGAAGCGGCACAGCTCTATATTAATCGCCAGCTGCAGCGTCATCCGACCATGCGCGTCTTCCACCGGCTAATGGACTTTCACCTGCATGAAGCGGAAGATGGCCGGGCAAAAGAGAGTCTGATGGTTCTGCGCGATATGGTTGGTGAACAGATCCGCACCAAACCGCGCTATCGTTGCCATAAATGCGGTTTTACCGCCTACGCACTTTACTGGCACTGCCCATCCTGCCGGGCATGGTCTTCAATAAAACCGATCAGAGGACTTGACGGGCAGTAACAGCTATTTTAAAAAAAAACAGGCACAATAGTTACAACGTACTTTTTAATAATCGCATTATCGCGCATCAGACACCGGCATATGGCTCAACAGGTCACGTATCCCGGGCGTAAGATTGTTCTGCCGCAGCATGGCAGGTAGAATGCAGGCCGTTTGTTGCCCCTGTGCCTGCTTATGAGGAAACGTTATGTCTTTAACCCCTTCACCCATTCTGGTGGCGCTCGACTACAGTAATCTGGATGACGCACTGCGATTTGTGGACCGTATTGATCCTGCTCAGTGTCGCCTCAAAGTAGGCAAAGAGATGTTCACGCTGTTTGGTCCGTCAGTGGTCCGGACATTGCAGGCACGCGGATTCGATCTCTTTCTCGATCTGAAATTTCACGATATCCCCAACACCACCGCACATGCCGTAGCCGCTGCCGCAGAGCTGGGCGTCTGGATGGTGAACGTGCACGCCAGCGGGGGAGCACGCATGATGCAGGCTGCACGCGAGGCGCTGCTGCCTTTTGGAAAAGATGCACCGCTGCTGATTGCTGTAACCGTGCTGACCAGCATGGATGAAGAGGATCTGCGCGGACTGGGCATCACCCTGTCACCGGCGCAACAGGCAGAGCGGCTGGCGCGCCTCACGCAACAGTGTGGCCTGGATGGTGTCGTCTGCTCAGCCCATGAAGCGGCTGCATTCAAACAGGCGTTCGGCAGCGAATTTGCGCTGGTCACGCCCGGTATCCGACCGGCAGGCAGCGACGCTGGCGATCAGCGCCGTATTATGACGCCTCTGCAGGCGCAGCAGGCCGGGGTTGATTATATGGTTATCGGCCGTCCGGTTACGCAGTCAGCCGATCCGGCTGCCACGCTGCAGCAGATTATTACATCGTTACAGGAGGCGTAATGGCGCAGGACAATCCACTGGTTTACTCCACCGACAGCGGGCGTATTGTGCCGGCAGAGGAGAAGCCACAGCGACCGCGCGGCGATGGTATTGTACGCATTCAGCGTCAGACCAGCGGACGTAAAGGCAAGGGCGTCTGTCTGATCACCGGTATCAACCTGGACGACAGCGCGCTGGCTACTCTTGCCGCAGAACTGAAGAAAAAGTGCGGCTGCGGGGGGGCGGTAAAAGAGGGCGTGATTGAGATTCAGGGGGATAAACGTGACCTGCTCAAAACGCTGCTCGAAGCCAAAGGCATGAAGGTTAAGCTGGCGGGCGGTTAATGAAAGCGGGCCACGCATTGTGGCCCGGACAAAAGGGTGTCTGCTGTGTAGCCTGCAAAAAATTAACGGTCGATTTGATGGCCGATAATACCGCCCACCGCCGCGCCGCCCACGGTACCCAGGCCACTGCCGTTGGTCAGGACTGAACCACCAATAGCACCGGCACCGGCACCAATTGCCGTGTTGCGATCGCGTTTAGACCAGTTTGAACAGCCGCTCAGCGCAACAACTAATGTTGCTGCCAGCACGGCAACGGATACACGTTTCACTGTTGTAGTCATAGATATCTCCTTGATGATTGGCTCAGAGGCAACAGCAATAAGTATAGATGCCCGACGGCAAAGTTCTTTATTCCCGGATGGAAAAGTTGGGCCAGGCCGCCGGGTTTATGCTGTCTGCCAGCGTAAATATCCTGAAACCGAATGGTCCTGTTTAATTTTAAACGCTGCGGCGCAGTCGGCAGACAGAAAACGCTGAATCTGCGCCGCATTTATGACGAGACAGCGACTTTCCACTGAGCATTCAGCCATTCTTTCCATAACATCCGATCCCCTCTCTGCGCACAATCTCTCTATCACAGACTGGTGGAGAACAATGATGCTGGAAGCGCTAAAGCAGCAGGTACTGGAAGCGAATCTCGATTTACCGCGCTACAACCTGGTCACGTTCACCTGGGGCAACGTCAGCGCCATTGACAGAGAGCAGGGTGTACTGGTGATCAAGCCTTCAGGGGTGCGATATGAAAAGATGCAGCGGGATGACATGGTAGTGGTAGATCTGGGGAGTGGTGCGGTGATCGAAGGCGCGCTACGACCCTCATCGGACACGGCCACGCATCGTGCGCTTTATCAGGCGTGGCCCGATATTGGCGGTATCGTTCATACGCACTCGCGGCATGCAACCATCTGGGCACAGGCAGGACGCGATATACCCGCCTGGGGCACGACCCACGCGGATGATTTCTACGGCACGATCCCCTGCACCCGCGCCATGCTGCGCATGGAGATCGAGCAGGAGTATGAGTGGAATACCGGACAGGTCATCATCGAAACTTTTGCCCATCGTAATATTCAGCCCGCCGCAATTCCCGCAGCGCTGGTTAACTCTCACGGGCCTTTCGCATGGGGCAGCGATGCGGCGGCGGCAGTACACAGTGCGGTGGTCCTGGAGGAGGTCGCCTATATGGCGCTGCATACCGAACAGCTGCGAGCTGAACTCCCGCCTATCTCACAAAATCTGCTGGATCTGCACTACCTGCGCAAACACGGTAAAAATGCATGGTATGGACAATAAGGCTGTTCTTACAGCCTCAGGCGCCTGCGGGCGCTTTTTTTATCGCTGCATCAGTAAATTCCTGGCTAACGATGCGTGATTCACGCGCGTGCAGTGTGCTAAATCGTCTTTATTCACAACGCGTTAGGCGATCTCATGTACTCTGGCTTTCGCTCTGCTCTATCCTGAAATGGCGCTAATGATTTTTCACCCCCCTGTTCAGGGATACTTCTGGATTTTGCTTTATAAATCAATCTCTCATTTGGTCTGGCCTCACTCTGCATTACGCTGATGTGGCGTTAAACGCATCACATAAATATTAGAGGATGAGACTATGACCGTTATTAACCAACCAACCTGCCGCCTGTTTACCGAAGCGGGACAGACCACCCAACTTGTTGCTTACTACGAGGAAGGGCGTCGCACCATGTGGATGATGTTGCGGGCTCAGCCACGCCCAAGCTTCAACCATGAATTAATCGAGGAGATCATGAACCTGAGCTATACGGCTCAGCGCTCCGGACTGCCGATCGATTTCTGGGTAACCGGCTCTTTAGTCCCACAGATGTTCAACGCCGGTGGCGATCTGCGCTTTTTTGTTGAGTGCATTCGCAACAACCGTCGCGAAGCGCTGCGTGCCTATGCCCGGGCCTGCGTCGACTGCATTCACTCGGCGGCTCGCGGGTTTGATACTGGCGCGGTAACGCTGGCGATGATTGAAGGCAGCGCTCTGGGCGGAGGCTTTGAGGCCGCGCTGGCGCACCATTTCATTCTGGCACAGAACAGCGCGCGTCTCGGTTTCCCGGAGATTGCGTTTAATCTGTTCCCGGGAATGGGTGGCTATTCGCTGGTCGCGCGTCGTTCCGGTATGAAGCTGGCAGAAGAGCTGATCTGTGAAGGAGAGTCGCACAGTGCAGAGTGGTATGAGACGCGCGGCCTGGTCGATAAAGTGTTCCAGCCGGGTGAAGCGTACCGCGCGACGCGCACCTTTATCGATACCTTACGGCCTAAGCTGAATGGCGTGCGTGCCATGCTGAAAGCGCGCCAGCGCGTACTGCAGCTGTCACGTGCTGAACTGATGGATATTACGGAGGACTGGGTAGATTATGCCTTTACGCTTGAACCCAAGGATATCGCCTATATGGAGCGCCTGGTGCAGTTACAAAATCGCCACAGTGCTTCATTACGTAAAGCCGGATAATACTTCCGCGCAGAGTTAAACACGGGCAGGATGCTTCAGCCAATGCCCGAGCTGTTCTGCGGGCATTGGTTTGGCGTAAAAATAGCCCTGGCGCCCATCCACACCGTTAGTGAGAACAAATTTCTCTTCCGCTTTGGTTTCAATACCCTCTGCAATCACCTGCAGCTCAAGGGCTTTGGCAACCGCCACAATCGCGCGCACTAAAGATTGCGAAACCGGTTGTTTGTTGATATCCCGGACAAAACTCTGATCCAGCTTAATGGCATCAATGGGTACCCGTGCCAGCTGAGAAAGGGAAGAGTAGCCGGTGCCGAAGTCATCAAGATGTACCTGCGCCCCAAGCTCCTGAAACTGTTTCATGAGCTTAAGCGCACCCGCTTCATTCTCAATCAGGCAGCTTTCAGTTAATTCAATATCGATCGGGGATGCCGTCAGCCCCGCTTCGCCCAGCGCATTTTTCAGATCGCTGTAGATGCTCTGATCGATAAGCTGTTTCGCGGAGACGTTGACGGCAACGCGCAGAAAAATGCCTTCACTGCGCCACTTTATAATCTGCTGCAGCACATTAAGCATGACCCAGCGGCCCAGCGGGACAATCAGACCGGACTCTTCGGCATAGGGGATAAAGTCGCCGGGCGAGACCATGCCGCGTTCCGGAGAGTTCCAGCGTACCAGCGCTTCGGCGCTGCGCACCTCGCCGTCGCGATCGACCTTAGGCTGGTAATAGACCACCAGGTGATCCTGCTCCAGCGCTTTACGCAGATTGGTATCGAGCCAGAGGTATTCAAAGACCCGCTTGTTCATTTCGCTGGTGAAGATGCAGAACTTGCCGCGGCCATTCTCTTTGGCATGATACATGGCCGTATCCGCATTGCGGATCAGGCTTTCACGATCTTCGCCATGCAGGGGAGCCAGTGAGATCCCGATAGAACAGCCGCTGTAAACCTCAATAAGCCCGATGCGAAAGGGCTGCCGCAGCCGCTCAAGGATACGCGACGACATCGCCTCCAGCGCCGCCTGACTGGTATGCTCAGCCAGCACCACAAATTCATCGCCGCCAAGACGTGCCAGCGTCTGATCTTTGCCCAGGCAGCTGAGGATAGCCAGCGATACCGCCTGCAGCAGCTGATCGCCGAACATATGACCGTAAGCGTCATTTACCTTTTTAAAATTGTCGAGATCGAGGTAGACCACGCCGGTCTGAGAACCGTTCGCCAGCTCCAGTGCCAGGCTAATTTGCTGGTGAATAGCGTTACGATTAGGCAAACCCGTGACCGTATCGGTATTTGCCAGCACCCGAAGCCGCTCCTGTGCCCGTCGCTCTTCGGTGATATCCGTACCGGAACAGATGAGGAAAATTTCATTTTTCCCGCTGCCGCTGTGAACGAACTTATTACGGAACAGAAACAGTCGCTGACCCTTTTTGGTTTTGACCCAGCGCTCAACTTCATACGAATTTCCGTCGCGGAAAAAACCGGTGATATTACGGCGTGAAGCCTGCGCCTCCTGCCGGGTCATAAATAGCTGAAAGACGTTACGACCGATAACTTCCTGCTCTTTCAGGCCGGTATACTCTTCACTCAAACGATTAAAGCGCTGAATGTTACCGCGCTGGTCGAGGATAACGATAACCGAGTTAGCTTCAGATACCACCTGTTCGGCGAAAGAGAGTCCCTGGGTGAGATCGCGGGCAACCGACGACGTATCACCCCATGCAGAGGCGGTGCCGGCCCAGGTAGACTGGTTCACTTTACGTCCGACAAAGTGCATTGGCACCGGGGTTCCGTGCAGCGGCAGAGTAAGATTAATGCTGGAGGTGATCACCGTCATCGCCCGTAACAGACTGGCCTGCGCCGGAGTAAGCGAAACGGCCAGATTGGTATTGGCATTTTCATCTTCGGCAAAATGCAGTGCGTCACTGTCAGAGGTTAACCGCCAATGGGGGCTGGTGGTGCCAAACAAGGCATACAGCAAGGTTTGCCCCTGTTCATCGGTCATTTAAACTTCCTCCGGCCATGTCTCTAAGACTCTATCTCATTATTTTAGCAACAGTATTCAACCTCCTGCGTAAGCACAAGATGCAAACCGAATATATTTTTGTTTTTATTAAAGAATGGCACGAAAAAGCCCCGAAAACGGGGCTTATAATCATCAGCAGGGACATCTGCCGGGGTTTCCAGCCTGGCTCGGAAAGCGGGCATTGAGACAGTGCCGGTGAAAAGTGCGCTCATCCATGGGCGGCGTTTCAGGATGATGGAGGCGCATATGCTTCAGATAAGTTTGATAATCGTGCACGCCAACCATTAAACGAAAGCTCTGCTGCAATCCGCGCCAGATTTGCTGCCAGCGGGAGAGCGGCGGGGTATCAGCGGCACTCACTATCAGTAAGCAGCGCTTTATCTGCCAGCCTGCGCCGGGAGGCGTCCAGCGATAGATGGACTCAGACATGGCGTACCTCCTTACGCAGTGAAACCTCTGCTTCGCGCACGGTCGGTGACGTGCTGCGGAGCGCACGACGAATAACAAAGAAGGCGGCAACCAGCATGGTGACTGCAACCAGCATAAAGAAGCCGCACAGCGCCGCGTTGATCTGATTGCTGAAGATAATGGTCTGCATATCCGCCACGCTTTTGGCCGGGGCGATCACGATGCCATTGTCGATGCCCTGCTGAAATTTGCGCGCCTGAGCCAGAAAGCCGATGGCGGGTTTTTCATGAAAAATCTTCTGCCAGCCCGCGGTCATCGAGGTGATAAATAACCATGCGGTAGGGAGAATAGTGACCCACGCGTAGCGCTGTTTTTTCATCTTAAACAGCACCACTGTCCCGAGGATCAGCGCCATTGAGGCGAGCATCTGGTTACCAATGCCGAACAGCGGCCACAGCGTATTGATCCCGCCCAGCGGATCGACCACCCCCTGATAGACAAAAAAGCCCCAGCCGGCAACGGCAACGGTGGTGCCGGCCATATTCCCCAGCCAGGAGCGGTTGCTGCCCATTGCCGGAACCACGGTACCCACTAAGTCCTGCACCATAAAACGGCAGGCGCGGGTGCCGGCATCCACGGCGGTCAGGATAAATAAGGCCTCAAACAGAATGGCAAAGTGATACCAGAACGCCATCATCGCGCGACTGTTGAATACCTCGGTGATGATGTGTGCCATACCCACGGCGAAGGTGGGTGCGCCACCGGCGCGTGAGAGCACCGTACTTTCACCGACGTCACGTGCAATGCCGCTCAGCATCTCCGGCGTGACAACAAAGCCCCAGCCATTAATCACCTGCGACGCGTTCTCGACGGTGGTTCCAATCAGCGCAGCCGGGGAGTTCATGGCGAAGTAGACGCCCGGGTCCAGTACCGAGGCGCAGATCAGCGCCATAATAGCCACGAACGACTCCATCAGCATGGCGCCGTAACCGATAAACCGGATATGGCTTTCGCGCTCTACCAGTTTAGGCGTGGTGCCGCTGGAGACCAGCGCATGAAACCCGGAGATAGCCCCGCAGGCAATAGTGATAAACAAAAACGGGAAGAGCGCACCGGAGAACACCGGGCCGGTGCCATCAATGAATTTTGTGACCGCCGGCATTTTCAGCTCCGGCATAGCAAACAGAATTCCTATTGCCAGCCCGACAATAACGCCAATCTTCAGGAAGGTGGAGAGGTAGTCGCGCGGTGCCAGCAGCAGCCAGACCGGCAGCGAAGAGGCGACGAAACCGTAGATCACCAGCACCCACGTCAGCTCTGTGCCTTTAAGGGTAAAGAAGGGGCCCCAGTAAGGATCGGCGGCCACATCGCCTCCATAGATAATCGCTGCCATCATCAGTACAAAACCGATAAGGGAAACCTCAGCAATTTTTCCCGGACGCAGAAAGCGCATATAGACGCCCATAAACAGCGCAATGGGAATGGTAGCTGCGATGGTGAAGAGTCCCCACGGGCTGTTAGCGAGTGCTTTAACCACCACCAGCGCCAGCGCAGAGAGAATAATGATCATCACGCCCAGCGCACCGAGCATCGTCACCACGCCGGCAAAAGAGCCCAGCTCCTGGCGCGCCATTTCACCCAGCGAGCGCCCGTCACGGCGGGTAGAGATAAACAGGATCAGGAAGTCCTGCACCGCGCCGGCGAGCATCACCCCTACCAGGATCCAGATAGTGCCCGGCAGAAAGCCCATCTGTGCGGCCAGAATCGGTCCGACCAGCGGTCCTGCACCGGCAATGGCGGCAAAGTGATGACCAAACAGCACCCATTTGTTGGTCGGAACATAATCCAGACCATCGCTGAGGCGCTCTGCCGGCGTACGGCGGCGGTCGTCAAGTTCGAAGATGCGGCGGGCGATAAACAGGCTATAGAAACGGTAAGCGATGCTGTAGCAGGCGACCGATGCAATAACCAGCCAGACCGCATTGACATGTTCGCCGCGGCTGAGCGCAAGCATGGCAAATGCGCCAGCACCGATTAACGCCACTGCTAACCAGACGATGCCGGTTTTGACGTTGTTCATGAGTTAACTCCTTGTAGAGGCCGGAAAAACAGGCAAGCGAAATACAACGAGTTAAAAGTAAGGTAAAAAAATGTTAACGAAAGGTAGTAAAAGCAGAAGTGTGAAGCGCGATACAAATTTTAAAGCAGAGCAGAAAAGAAGAGGCGGGATAACATCTGTTATCCCGCACTATGAGCGCCGTCAGGCTGCCGGGCGGGCAACCACGCTGCGGGTCTCCATGCGCACTTCGGCGATGGTGACATCAATAATATCGGTGACGCGATACACCACTTCACCTTTAACCTGCACCGTGCCGCTCTCCTGCGAGCAGACCAGCTCATCGCGTACCGCATGAATAAACGGCGCCGGAATAAAGGCCACCGCACCGTTCTCCTGCAGGCGTACGCGCATACCGCCGCGCGATACATCAATGATCTCGGCGCTGAATTTGCGCTCGCTGCCGGCGAAAGGCGTCAGGAAACGCGCATAAAGCCAGTCACCCACATCGCGCTCAGCCATCCGGTTAAGGCGGCGACGCTCACCCATGATAACCGTAACGTCACTCTGCGGACGGGCAATGCTCTCACCGCGCACAATAGCTTTCAGCAGGCGATGGTTGATCATATCGCCAAATTTACGGATCGGTGAGGTCCACGTCGCATAGGCATCCAGACCCAGACCAAAGTGCGGGCCGGGTTCGGTGCCAATCTCAGCAAAGCTCTGGAAACGGCGAATGCGGCTGTCGAGATACTGAGTCGGCTGCGCGTCGAGTTCGCGACGCATCTGACGGAACCCTTCCAGTGTCGTAATGGCCTGCGGATCGACGGTAATGCCGTGACCAGCCAGCACGCCGGCTACCTGTTCAGCGTTGGCCAGATCGAAGCCGGTGTGCAGGTTGTAGATGCCAAAACCCAGTTTTTTCTGCAGCACGTTCGCCGCGCAGATGTTGGCCAGAATCATCGCCTCTTCAACCATGCGGTTAGCGATACGACGATGTTCAGCGATAATATCCAGCACTTCGCCTTTCTCTCCCAGAAGGAAGCGGAAATCGGGGCGATCTTTGAATACCAGCGCATGGGTCTGACGCCATTCACTGCGCGCCAGGCAGAGACGATGCAGCAGACGGATCTGCTCAGCAATCGCCTCATTTTCCGGCTGCCAGCTGCCGCTGTTTTCCAGCCAGTCTGAGACGTTGTCGTAAACCAGTTTGGCTTTGGATTCAATCCAGGCTGCAAAGAAATGCACGTCGTCAGCGAGTGCGCCATCCGGCTGGACCGTCACCCGGCAGGCGAGCACCGGACGTTTCTCATGCGGGCGCAGCGAACAGATATTATCGGAGAGCTCGCGCGGCAGCATAGGAATGTTAAAGCCGGGAAGGTAGTTGGTAAACGCGCGCCGGGCGGCCAGCTTATCAAGCTCGCTGCCTTCCGCTACGTAAGCGGTCGGATCGGCAATAGCGATGGTCAACAGCAGGCTGCCATCCGCCTGCGCTTCCGCATAGAGCGCATCGTCCATATCCTGCGTACTGGCGCTGTCGATGGTGACAAAATTCAGCGCGGTGAGATCTTCACGCGTCAGCTGCTCATCCAGCATTCCGCCGCATTCACTCTCTGGCGCTTCGCGCTCCAGGTTATGGCGCGACAGCGTGACCCACCACGGCGCCAGGTGGTCGTCTGCGGTAACGATAAATTCAGTCAGCTCAGCATAAAAGCCGCGATCGCCTTTCAGCGGATGGCGACGCATTTCAGCCACAGCCCAGTCACCGTTCTGGAAATCGTGCGTCAGACCGCGCACGGCGCGACACTGAATGGCATCTTTCAGCAGCGGATGATCCGGCACGATGGCGAGACGATCGTCTTTTTTCTGCACCCGGCCGACGAAGCGCGTCAGAAACGGCTCAATCAGGGTATCCGGCTCTGCACTTTCACGATCTTTATCGGTGTGGATCACCGCGGTGATACGATCGCCGTGCATCACTTTCTTCATTTGCGGTGGCGGAATGAAGTAGCTTTTCTGAGCATCAACTTCAAGGAAGCCAAAGCCTTTTTCTGTGCCTTTCACAACGCCTTCGGCGCGCGGATTCTGCGCGTGAAGCTTCTCTTTCAGCTGCGCGAGCAGCGGGTTATCCTGGAACATAATTTAGTCAGTTTCGTGGCCTAAGAGCGGTGGACAGTTTTACGCGAATCAGGGGCGCGCGGCAAGGTTAAAACGGGTTAAAAAGCCGCAGAGCGCGGCTTTTGTTTCAGAGAATAACGCGTAATCAGGCGATACGCTGCGTGGGCAGGGCGGCGCTAAGCGTGAGCTTCACCGGCACCGATTTAGAGGTCGGCGTTCCGCTGATATCGCCGTAGCTTGAGAGCGGTACCAGCGGGTTGGTTTCCGGATAGTAGGCTGCGAGATTCCCGCGCGGAATATTGTACGGCACCAGTTTAAAGCCGCTGACGCGACGGGTCAGGCCATCATTCCAGAGGGTTTCAATATCCACCTGCTGGCCTTCGGTAAAGCCCAGCGCCGCCATATCCTCAGGATGAATAAACACCACTTCACGCTGACCATAGACGCCGCGATAGCGATCGTCGAGACCGTAAATCGTGGTGTTGTATTGATCGTGTGAACGCAGCGTCTGCAGCGTAAACGGCACGGTCACGTCGCTGCCGAGCTGAGGAAACAGCGAGTCGGGCAGGGCGGACGCGCTGAATTCAGCACGCTGCGATGGCGTATTAAAGCGCAGCTCTGCCGCCGCGTTGCCGAGATAAAAACCGCCAGGCTGGTCGCACTTTGTATTGAAATCAGCAAAGCCCGGGATCGTCGCGGCGATATGATCGCGGATAATATTGTAGTCCGCCGCCATGCCGAGCCAGTCGATATGATCGCTGCCCAGCGTCGCGTGGGCGATACCTGCCACAATGGCGGTTTCTGAACGCTGCGTCTCCGCCAGCGGGATGCCCACGCCTTCTGAAGCGTGAACCATACTGAATGAGTCCTCAACGGTAATGAACTGATTACCACCAGCCTGACGATCGCGCTCGGTGCGGCCCAGCGTAGGCAGGATCAGCCCTTCATGACCCGGCACCAGATGACTGCGGTTGAGCTTGGTGCTGATATGCACCGTCAGACCACAGTGCTGCAGCGCGGCTTCCGTAACCGGAGAGTCGGGCGCTGCCGCCGCCAGATTGCCGCCGAGAGCAATCAGCACTTTCACTTCATCACGCAGCATGGCGCCCAGCGCTTCAACGGTGTTGTGACCGGCATTACGCGGGGGTTCAAAACCAAAATGGGCGCCCATGGCATCAAGGAAAGGCTTAGAAGGCTTTTCATCGATACCCATGGTGCGGTTGCCCTGCACGTTGCTGTGGCCACGTACCGGGCAGAGGCCGGCACCTTTTTTACCCAGCTGACCAAACAGCAGCTGCAGGTTGACGATTTCGCGTACGGTGTCGACGGAGTGCTTATGCTGCGTGATCCCCATCGCCCAGGTGATAATCACCCGTTCCGCGCTCTGATAAATGGCCGCCGCTTCGCGGATCTGCGCTTCGCTCAGGCCTGACTGCTGCACAATCTGCTGCCACGAGGTGTTATCTACCGCGTCCAGATAGGCCTCAACGCCCTGCGTATTTGCGGCGATAAACGTCCGATCGAAAATGCCCGGCTCACCGGCAGCAAGGCGCGCGCGCTCCACTTCCAGCAGCGCTTTCACCATGCCGCGCAGGGCGGCCATATCGCCACCGAGGTTGGGCTGATAGTAGGCGGAACTGATGGTGCCGGCTTTGGATGTGACCACTTCCAGCGGCTTTTGCGGATCGGCAAAGCGCTCCAGACCACGTTCACGCAGGGTATTAAATGTCACAATTTTTGCGCCGTGATCGGCAGCGTGACGCAGGCTGTGCAGCATGCGCGGATGGTTGGTCCCCGGGTTTTGCCCGAGCACAAAAATGGCGTTAGCGTGATCGAAATCGTCGAGACGAATGGTGCCTTTTCCGACACCGATGCTGCGTTTCAGGCCGCTGCCGCTGGCTTCATGGCACATGTTGGAACAGTCAGGGAAGTTATTGGTGCCCATCACACGACCAAACAGCTGATAGAGCCAGGAGGCTTCATTGCTGGCGCGCCCGGAAGTGTAGAGTTCCAGCTGATCGGGATGGTCCATCGCTTTCAGGTGCTGAGCAATCAGCGCAAACGCCGCATCCCAGCTGATGGGTTCATAGTGATCGGTGGTGCTGTTATAGCGCATCGGGTGCGTCAGACGCCCCTGATACTCGAGAAAATAGTCGCTCTGCTGATAGAGCGTGCTGACGCTGTGCTGAGCAAAAAACTCAGGCTCGACCACGCGTCGCGTCGCTTCCCAGGTCACCGCTTTGGCGCCGTTCTCACAGAAGCTAAACGTACTTTTATTATCATCGCCCCAGGCACAGCCGGGGCAGTCGAAGCCGCGCGCTTTGTTCATGCGCATCAGATTACGCATATTTTTCAGGGCAGCTTTGCTGTCAAATACGAAACGGGTGGTCGCTTCCAGTGAACCCCAGCCGCCAGCAGCAGCGCGGTAAGGCTGAATTTTACGTTTAAATTTCATGGTAGTCGCAGGCTTATTGTTTATGAGTTGTTATCAGAATATGTCTTCTGTTGAAAAGAAGTGTGCGACTGAGAACAGAGGTTGTCTAATTGATTGACTTAATTGAGCGATAGGCGGCGTTTATCGCCATGGCGACAAACTGTGATCTAATTCAAATTACCTCAGCTCTGAGAGACACGCGGCTGCGTAAGCAGCGTAATAGTGGCTAATAATTGCTCTTTCACCGTGTGAAGGAGCGCGTCATGAAACAACTCACCAGCCAGATCCACGCGTTTGGTAAAGCGCTGATGATGCCTATCTCGGTTATCGCCGCCGCTGGCATATTTCTCGGACTGGCCGCCGCGCTGCAGAACCCGGCGATCACCGGTGAAGCCTTTGCACAGATGCAGGTGCCACAGCTGATCATCGGCTTTATCCGCAAGGTTGCCGGTGCACTTTTTGCCAACCTGCCGCTGTTCTTTGCCGTTGCCAGCGCAATCGGGCTGGCGAAAGCGGAGAAACCCACGGCCGCTTTTGCCGCCGTCATTGGTTATCTGATGATGAACACAGGCATCAGCGCCACCCTGGCAGCCAAAGGGCTGACCGCCGCAACCACCACGCCGCAGGCGCTGCAGCAGGCGGGGATGGATCAAACCAGCGCGATGATGCTGTCGGCAGAATATATCCAGATGCTGGGCATTTTTACCTACAACATGAGCGTACTGGGCGGGGTGATTGCCGGGCTGCTTACGGTAGTACTGCACAACCGCTTTTATACTCAGCAGCTTCCGGTGGCGATCAGCTTTTTTGGCGGACGCCGCTTTGTGCCGATTATTACCGTGGTTGTGCTGCCGCTGGCGGGCGTGCTGCTGGCGCTCATCTGGCCAACTATCGGAGCCGGTATTGCCTGGGTCGGAGAGATGATTGGTAAAAGCGGGCAATATGGCGCCTTTCTGCTGGGAGCGTGCGAACGGCTGCTGATCCCGACCGGCCTGCACCATATTCTGAACGAGACGGTGCGCTTTACCCCGATTGGCGGGATGGCCACCGTCGAGGGGCAGAGCGTCGTCGGCGCGCTCAATATCTTTAACAGTTCGCTGACGCATCCGGGGGCGATTCCGGATGACACCGTGCGCACCGCCACGCAGTTTCTGGCGCAGGGCAAAATCCCGGTCATGATGTTTGGTCTGCCGGCCGCCGCCCTGGCGATCTACCATACGGCCCGTCCGGAGCATAAGCAGCGGGTAAAAGCGCTGGTGCTGGCGGGGGCGCTGACCTCATTTACCACCGGTATTACTGAGCCGCTGGAGTTCTGTTTTATCTTTGTCTCACCAGTACTTTATGTGCTGCATGCGCTGCTGACCGGCCTCTCGTTTATGCTGATGTCGATGCTGCACCTGATGATTGGCAACGTGCAGGGCGGCGCTATCGATCTGGTGGTATTCGGCATTCTCGGCGGCAGTAAGACCCACTGGTGGTGGACGCTAGTGCTGGGTGCCTGTTACGCGCCGCTTTATTACTATCTGTTTCGCCTGGTCATCACGCGTATGGGGGTAGAGACGCCGGGACGCGAGAGTGAAGATGAGCAGAAAGCGCCGCAGGTCACGGCAGACGAGCGTACCAGAGTCATTATCAGCGGTCTGGGCGGCGAAGCGAATATAGAGGAAGTCGATTGCTGCTTTACCCGCCTGCGGGTACGCGTCAAGGCAATGAATGAGGTAGTTGATCAGACGCTGCTTTCCACCGGAGCTAACGGCGTTAACCGCGTGACGGAACATGATGTGCAGGTGATCTATGGCCCGCAGGTTGAAAAAATTGCGAATGAAGTCAAACAGGCGCTCGGGGTAAGCTGATTTATAAGCCTGCTAATAGTGAATATCGCAATCATTGTTAAACGTGCCGGACTGATATTTGCGATAGTGGCGCTGCCCTTTCAAGAGCTAAGCCATTGCGAGTGCCGGAGATAAGCGCCGGGTAGGGCATTACCCTGAAGCTGCCTGCGGGCAGCTTTTTTGTGCGCAGCGCTTACCGGTTATGAAGCGCAGAGGGCATAAAAAAACCCACCTGTCGGTGGGCTGGCTGAGAACAACGCTGGCTCTTTATCCTGCAAACGCACTTACAGGAATCAATAACACGTACCGCCAGCATGGTGCGAGCCGGTACCGCCGTGAGGGTGGGTCCCTTTAGGACAGGCAACCGCTGCCGTTGAAAAAACAAATGCTGCAGTTAAAACCAGAAGCGTGGCGACTTTTTTCATTTTTATAGTCCTTTTGCTGTGTGCAATCTTTGCACACCTAATGTATCAGAATAATCCTATAAGTAAATGTTTATTTATCATTAATGCTTATGAGTTATCCCCCGGCCCGTATCGCTTACCGGCTCAGGCAGAGCCAGCTGACAGCTGGCCAGACCGCGCTTGCCCCTCTGTTTGCTCTGTCCCGGCATCGTCGGGTAACCAATATGTTATAATCAGGTCATACGTTAAATTGCCTTCGCGGGCAGTATCAGTTTGCCATCGGGTAAGGCTCACCAGCTGCTTTAACAGCAATCTGAAAACGTCTGGCACCGCAGTTATCCGCCGTTAGCTCATTGGACAGAGCGCTGGCTACTTAGGGCAGAGAGCGGGGTTAAAATCCCCGACGGCGGTCCAGCTCTCATTTTGCAACACCAAAGGCACTGCTTCGGCAGTGCCTTTTTCGTTTTCACCCCCGCCACTCAAAGCGATCTCAAATCTATCCGTGAGACAGCGGGCATCTTTTACACGCGAATAGCCGTAATCGCGGCGTTCTCATTATGATCAACTAAAGCTGCATCGGGCATTTAGCGGCGGGAAGGATCAGGGAAGTTCCTCAGGTGGCAGTAAGAAGTTTAACCGGGCTTGTTCTGTTCACCCTGTCATCAATCCCTGAACAGAAAAGGAGCCGCAGCTGCCGATACCGGCAAGCCTGCTCAGTAATTGCCCGGTGCCAGCTCTTCCGAAACTGACGACCTGGGGTGACGGCATCCTGCTTAACTTGCGGCTGCTGGATTCGCTGAATGAGTGCAACGGCAAATTAAGAGCCATCAGCAGGATTGACGAAAACAGAGCCTCGCAACAGGATGCATTCAGGGAATGTTAGCCCTGGCTAGGTGTAACTTTCCATGCGGGTAATTTGGGTGATATAAGAGACCAAATTACCCGCATGGAAGCCATGATGAAAAAATCGTTTTTTTTAGCTCTTGTCGTACTGCTGGCTGGTTGTCAGTCTAATCCGCAATCTCAGGCCAGACTAAAGGCGAAGCAATCTTCTAAATTTCCAACTGCGGTCGAGTTGAAGAATCAATGTGAGTCGCAAATTCCTCAGGCGAAAGCAGACAGAGATACACTTCTGTGGGTATGCCAGTTCACTTCTGCCATACAATATCGCCTCTTTGATACTGATCTATACCGAGGCAAGATCTGCACCCTGCAAGTTACACAGCCAGTAGGCCAGCAGCCTACGGATGTCATGGTGCTTGAAGGAAACCAAAAGCTCTGTGCTGCAGCAGTCGACGCTATAAAAGGAGCCATAGAGTCAGAAACATTCCCTATGCGTCCGAAAAGCATGAATGAAGTTATACCAGTTCGTGTCGCACCTCAGTAGAAAGAGCCGGGCTTCTCTGGAGAAAATCGGCTAACGAATTATCCAGCAAGGAGTAGCGGCCATTGGCAGGTTGTAATTCAGCCAAAGAGCAGCGATTCACACCGTTTTTTAACCGCCCCCAGGCGGTTTTTTGCTGGAATTAATAAGCCAGGCATCTGCCACATCACGGTGTATTAATCAATGGGGATCAGGTCTCAGCTGCAGCGGTAAAGCCCGGCAGCATAATTGTGTATCAGTGCAACGGCTACTCAGGGCCGTGCAAGATGTACCGCTACAGCCTGGCGACGGAAGAGGGCGAGGTTATGGAAGGTGAGCCGCTGAATGATGTCATCGTAATGAGAAGGTAACGTGCGAGATGCGGCACACAGATGTTTCATTTTGACATTCATGCTGAGCTACCTGATCATCCGCACTCTGTATCTGAGCAATTTTTTATTTATTACGCAGGTTAGTACATAATAATTTTATCAGATGTTTTATAGTTCATAAGTCGTTGATAGGTAATCAAAATAGACATAAAACAATTAATTTACCTGTGTAATCTTGAGCGGGAGCGCCATTTTGGCCGGGCGGCAGAAGCGAGTTTTGTCAGCCAGCCTACGCTCTCAATGCGGCTCAAAAACCTCGAGCGTGAGCTGGGGTTATCGCTGATTAACCGCAGTAACAACTTTGACGGCTTTACCCCGGAAGGTGAGCGGGTGCTGACCTGGGCGCGGGAAATTGTTTCTGTCTATCAGGGACTGAAGCTGGAGGTTGAATCTCTTAAGCATGGCGTAAACGGTACGCTGCGGCTGGGCGTGATGCCGCAGTGCAGCGTGGCACTGCCGGCGCTGCTTAAAGCGGTCGAGGCGCGCTATCCTCAGCTGGACTATCGCGTCGCGGCGATGAGCGCCGATCAGTTACTGGAAGCGCTGAACAGCCATACCGTTGACGGCGGCATCGGCTTTTTTGAGCTGACGTCCCTGCGCGAGCTGCACTTTCAGACGGCATTGCTGAACGACGGCGGAGTGGAAGCGATTTTTAACCCGCAGCACTTTCCGGCGCTGCTGAAGCAGCAGCGGCTCTCACTGCATACCCTGGCAGCGCAGCCGCTCTGTCTGGCTGAACCCACGCGCTATTTCCGGCGTTATCTTGATGGCCAGCTGCGCGAAACCGGTGTGCTGCCGCGTGTGATCGTTGAGAGCGCCTCCATTATGCAACTGCTGCAGAGCGCACAGGTTGGCCTCGGCGTAATGGTATCACCGTGCGGACATCTGCTGCCCGAACTGTTGCAGAACCTGGCGCGGCGCCCGATCGATATGGCACCAATGGGACGACAGGCTGCGCTGGTGATCGCAGAGCCGGGACGTGCCTCACCGCTGGCGCAGCACTTTTTTGATGAGGCGCGCCGCCATCTTCATGACTGACGCGTCTCTGCCAGCGCCATAGTAAGCCGGTCTTCCCAGCTGGCCAGCGCCACTCTCTGCAACAGCGTAAACAGGGCGGTATGATCCCAGCCGCTGTTGATCAGCGGCTGCAGGTGGGCGGCACTAAACCGATCGGGCTGACGCGTCAGCTGCCCGCTCAGCGCAGCCACCGCGTCGCGATTATGCGCAGCGTCAGCCAGCAACGCTTCACGCCACTCACCGGCGTAGCGTGTAAAACGCTGACGACAGCCGAGAATACGCGCGCTGACCGCCAGCGCCAGCGCTTCCGCCTCCGGGTTAACCGGCAGCAGCTGCTGTTTCAGGCGCTGCAGGCCGCTCAGAACCGGCGCATCATACATCAGCAGCCAGCTCAGCGGCTCCAGATCGCTATCGTTCAGACAGTCAGCCTGCGCGCTCAGCTGCTGCAGGCTGGCGTAACGTCGCTCCAGCGGCTTCAGCCCGGGCGAGCAGAGATTATCTTCAGCAAACAGCGTGGCGCAGGCGTCGGGCGGCACTGATGCGCCGGGGATCCAGCGTACCGGCTGTGCCAGCAGCGCCTGCACGCCAGCCACCATCCGCGCCTGGAATCCTGTGAAACCGATAATCTGGGTCAGCGTGATGATATCGGGCTCTGTCAGTCCCACCGCCTCCAGCGCGCCGAGGCTGTGAGCGTTAATAAGCGCCGGCTGCATCGCCAGCTGACGGGCATACTGCGTCATCTGCGTCAGGCGATTGTTGCTCTCGCGGGAAGAGTCGGGACCGGGGAGCGGGTTGAGGCGCGCTGAGTAGTGATTGCACAGGCGCTGAACGCCCGCTACCTGGGCGACCGTCAGGGCCGCGCTTAGCCGGTCATAGAGTGTCAGCGTATGCGTTTGCGATGCCGTCAGGCTGTCGGGAAACAACAGCTGGCTTACATCGCGAGCCGCCAGCAATGCCGGCTGAAAGCGGCGAAACAGCGGCTGTAAAACCGTTACTTCCTGCTGCAGACCAAGCAGGAATCGATCGTTAACCAGGGCGGCCTCGGGGACCAGCGGGGCAGTGGTGGAGGTGTATGGGCGAGCCTGGCTTTCATACAGCCAGAGGTTATGGCCGGTAAAACGGCGTTGTTCCATAATCCATCCTTTCGCTAAATTCGGGCTGAGCGTACGACGGGAAATTCTGAAAAGCGTGTCGCCACTCGGGGGCAGGCTTATCGTCGCTGATGGTCAGGCACAGGCAAAAGAATGAAGGGGAATAATTAATATCGAATGGGTATATAGTGCGGTCAAAGAGGGAGTGGGGCGAGTCAGGCTCGCCCCTGCAAAACTTATTTCAGTTCCAGCTCGTTCATCGCAGCAATGCTAAAGCCGCCATCAACGTGAACAACTTCACCGGTGATACCACCTGCCAGGTCGGAGCACAGGAAGGCCGCAGAGTTACCTACGTCTTCGATGGTCACCGTACGGCGAATCGGGGTAACCGCTTCACAGTGGGAGAGCATTTTACGGAAATCTTTGATGCCGGAGGCAGCCAGGGTACGAATTGGACCCGCAGATACGGCGTTGACGCGCACGCCTTCCGGACCCATTGCGTTAGCCATGTAGCGTACGTTAGCTTCCAGCGACGCTTTCGCCAGACCCATAACGTTGTAGTTTGGAATAGCACGCTCTGCGCCCAGATAAGAGAGGGTCAGCAGGGCTGCATTCGGGTTCAGCATCGCGCGGCACTCTTTGGCCATTGCCACGAAGCTGTAAGCGCTGATGTCGTGCGCGATTTTAAAACCTTCGCGGGTCACGGCATTGACGTAGTCACCATCCAGCTGATCGCCCGGGGCAAAGCCGATAGAGTGCACGAAACCGTCAAATTTTGGCCAGGTTTTTGCCAGCTCAGTGAACAGGGCAGTGATGCTCTCATCTTCTGCAACATCGCAAGGCAGAACAATGTCTGAACCCAATTCTTTAGCGAACTCTTCCACACGACCTTTCAGTTTGTCGTTCTGGTAGGTGAAAGCCAGTTCTGCGCCCTGCTTATGCATCGCCTGCGCAATACCGTAGGCGATGGAGAGTTTACTGGCAACGCCAGTAATCAGAATGCGCTTACCGGAAAGAAAACCCATAGCTGTAATCCTTATGGTCATTGTTGTTGGCGGTCGTGATGATTAAAAAGTATACGACCGACGTTAATCGACGTGCGGATTCTAGCACGTCTGTGTCAAATACGGTAAACCGCACCGCGTTTTCCGCGAGACGGGCGGCATTCAGAGCGCGCGCCGCCAGGCTTCAGCGGTCAGCGCTTCACCAAAGTGGCTGGCGATGAGCCTTTTGGTCAGCTCATGCAGCGGCGAGGCTAAAACATCCGCGGTGCCGCCGCGCTCAACCACTTCACCCTGATGCATCACCAGCACCTGATCGCTGATATGTTTCATCATGCCAAGATGCTGCGTGACGTAGATATAGGCGATGCCATGTTTCTCCTGCAGCTCCAGCATCAGGTTAACCAGCTGAGAGCGCATGGTCATATCCAGCGAGGCGAGCGCCTCATCGGCCACGATCACCTTGGGCTGCAGGATCAGCGCCCGCGCCAGCGCCAGGCGTTGCTTCTGGCCCGGCGCCAGCATATGCGGATAGTATCCTGCATGGTCGCGCAGCAGCCCGACCTGACGCAGCGTGCTGATAATACGCTGCTCGCGCGCCTCATCATCCAGCTCCGTATTCAGACGCAGCGGCAGGTCGAGGATCTGACTGACGCGCTGGCGCGGATTCAGCGAGGTCGACGGGTCCTGAAAAATCATCCGGATGCGCTGGCTGCGATAGCCGTAGTCGCCATAGCTCAGCGGATGATCGTCAATCAGCATTTCACCGGCACTCGGAGCCACCATGCCGCTCAGCATCTTGGCCAGCGTGGATTTGCCGGAGCCGTTCTCGCCAATGATTGCCAGTGTCTGCTTTTCACGCAGCGTAAAACTGACATTTTTTACCGCCTCGACGTGCTGGCGACGAAACAGCCCGGTGCGATAGCGATAGGTTTTGCTCAGGTTGCGTACTTCCAGCAGGGTTTCCATTACTGACGCTCCCGGTTAAGCGGAAAGTGACAGGCAAACAGATGCGATTTACTGCCGGTCAGGCGCGGCGTTTCAACGCATTTGCGCTGCGCGTAGGGGCAGCGCGGGCCAAGCCGGCAGCCAATCGGCAGATGCTCCAGCGACGGAATCGCGCCGGAGAGCGTGTTCAGACGGCTTTTGTGCGGTAGCGCGCTGCCAAAATCGGGCATCGCGCGGATCAGCGCCTGCGTGTAGGGGTGGTGCGGCGTGCTCATCAGCTCTTCGCTCTGCGCGGTCTCCACCGTCTGTCCGCAATACATCACGTTAATGCGGTCAGCCCATTTGCTCATGGTGCGCAGATCGTGGCTGATCAGCAGAATCGTGGTGTTGTTATTCTGGTTCAGGCGGCTCAGCAGGCGAAATATCTGCGCCTGGGTGGTAGGCTCCATGGCGTTAGTCGGCTCATCGGCAATCAGCAGGCGCGGCTGATTTGCCAGCGCAATCGCTATCATCACTTTCTGACACTCGCCCTCGGTAAGTTCGTAGGGAAAGCTGCGCATAATATCTTTGTGATCGCGAATACCTACCCGGTGCAGTAATTCAATAGCGCGTGCTTTGCGCCAGAACCACAGGCGCTGATACCAGCGGCCCTTATGCGTCCAGCGTGGGATCGCCTGCATCAGCTGGCGGCCGACGCTCTCCGAGGGATCGAGACAGGATTGCGGCTCCTGAAAAATCATCGAGACATTGTGCCCCATGATTTTACGCCGTTCGCGCGGCGAAAGACGCTGCAGATCGATGTCGTCAAACACCATACGATCGGCGGTAACGCGCCAGTTATCTTTCGTAACGCCGCAGATCGCTTTAGCCACCAGGCTTTTTCCGGAGCCTGATTCCCCCACCAGCCCGCGGATCTCTCCCTCGCTCAGCGTCAGGTTAATGCGGTCCACCGCCTTGACCGGCCCTTCGGGCGTCATAAACTCAATCGTCAGATTGCGGATATCCAGTAGCGGCATTATTCAGCTCCCGCCTCAACCGCGCGACGGATACCGTCGCCCAGCAGGTTAACAATCAGGACGCTTATCATCAGCGCCGCACCCGGCAGCATCACCGTCCAGGGCGCAACATAGATCAGCTCCAGCGCATCTCCCAGCATCGCTCCCCATTCCGGCGAAGGAAGCTGTGCGCCCAGGTCCAGGAAGCCCAGCGCGGCGATATCCAGGATTGCCATCGACAGTGAGCGGGTAAACTCACCAATCAGCAGCGGCAGGATATTGGGCAGCACCGCGTTCCAGAGAATGCTGAGATTGCGGGCGCCGTCCAGACGCAGCGCCACAACATACTCTTTCTCCAGCTCATCGTGCACGGCGGTGTAGATCTCCCGTACCAGCCGCGGGATCAGCGCCAGCAGCACCGCCAGCATGGCGTGCGCCAGCTGCGGCCCGAGAAAAGCAACCACGATAATCGCCAGCAGCAGTGACGGAATTGACAGCAGCGTATCCAGAACGTGGTTCATCACGGCGGAACGCACGCCGCGCGTCATGCCCGCCAGAATACCCAGCAGCAGCGCGGCCAGCGCGGCCAGCAGCGTCACCACCAGCGCGGAACCCACCGTCGGCGCCACGCCGCTCAGCAGGCGGCTCAGCACATCACGGCCCAGGTCGTCAGTGCCGAGGAAAAATGAGACGTCGCCGTAGCGTGACCAGGAGGGCGGCAGCAGCTGATAGCCCAGAAACTGCTGATCGATGCCATACGGCGCGATCAGCCGGCCAAACAGGCAGAGCAGCAGCAGCGTGCCAAAGCCATACAGGCCGATCATCGCGCCCGTATCGCGGTAGAAGTGATGCCAGCTGAGGCGCAGCGTGCTTGGCAGCCGCTTCTCGGCGTAAACGTTATCGATGGGCATACCACTCCTTGTGCTTTAGCGGGTTCAGGGCGGCGCCAAGAATATCAGAGAGAACGCTGACGATAATCACCAGCCCGCCCGCAACCATTACGCCAGCGGAAATGGCCGCATAATCCTGCTGGCGGATGGCGTTAATCAGCCAGCGTCCCAGACCCGGCCAGTTGAAAACGACTTCGGTGATCATCGCCAGCGTCAGCATGGTCGAAAATTGCAGTCCCAGCCGCGGGATCACCGGTGGCAGAGCGTTATGCAGCACGTGACGGCGGATTACGGTGAAGCGCGACAGGCCGCGGGTAGCCGCCGCTTTAACATAATTTTTATCCATCACTTCACTGGTACTGATGCGCAGCAGCCGGATCACTTCGGTGGTGGGTGCTACGGCGAGCACGATCACAGGCAGCACCATATGTGACAGCGCGCTCAGCAGCATCTCATGACGCCAGCGCGACGGACTCAGCCAGGCGTCGATCAGCGCAAACCCGGTGACATTCTGCACCGGATAAAGCAGGTCGAATCGACCCGATACCGGCAGCCAGCCGAGCGTTAGTGAAAAAAACAGGGTAAACAGCAGCGCCAGCCAGAATACCGGCATGGAAAAGCCCAGCAGCGCCAGCGCGCTGATCGCTCTGTCCGGCCATTTTTTACGCATGACCCCGGCACAGATACCGAGCGGAATACCGGCCAGCAGCGCGAGCATAAACGCGAGCACGCACAGCTCCAGCGTGGCGGGGAAGACTTCACGCAGCTGCAGATCAACCGGCAGCCCGTTAATGCTGGAGACGCCAAAATCAAACTGCAGCAAACCCTGGGTCCAGAACCACCACGCATCGAGAAGCGACGCGCCTTCGAGCGGCGCGTTTGGGGTGAAATAGCTCAGGCTGAAGCTCACCAGCGACAGCAGAAACAGGGTGATCACCAGCAGCAGCAAACGGCGCAGTAAATAGATAATCATCGGTTACTCTCCGCTCTGCTCATCACGATGTACGCCGGCGAAAGAGGCGTTGCCAAACGGACTCAGTACCAGCCCCTGAATATCGTGCCGGTACGCCTGCACGCGCAGTGAAGAGGCGAGCGGCAATACCGGCAGCTCCTGAGCAAGCAGCTGCTGTGCACGGTCATAGCTTTCAATCCGCGCGGAGAGCTGCTGAGAGAGCAGGGCGCGCTGCAGAGACTCATCGAACGCCGGGGAACACCAGTGAGCATAGTTGGTCTGGGAACGGATCGCCGCACAGCTGAGCAGCGGACGGAAGAAGCTATCAGGATCGTTGCTGTCGGTGGCCCAGCCGCTCAGGGTTAAATCGTGGTTCATCGCCATCAGCTGCGCTTCCTGAAAGCGGCCCTCAACCGGGGTGATAATAACGTTAACGCCGACCTGCGCCAGATCCGCCTGCAGCAGCTCGGCGGTTTTAAGCGGGCTGGGGTTCCAGGACATGGAGGTGGTTGGCACCACCAGACGCAGCGTCAGGTCTTCGATGCCGAGGGCTTTCAGCGCCGCGCGCGATTTGTCCGGATTATATTCCGTTACGCGGGCGTCGCTGTCATAGGCCCACGAGGCGCGCGGCAGGATAGACGCCGCAGTTTCCGCCGTGCCGTAATAAATGGACTCCATCAGGCGCTCATTATTGATTGCCAGCGCCAGCGCGTGCCGCACTTCAGGCCGGTCCAGCGGCGCTTTGCGGGTGTTAAACGCCAGATAAGCGATATTCATGCCGGGGCGCAGCGTCATGCGCAAACGCGGATCGTCGCGCAGGATCGAGAGCTGGCTCGCCGCCGGATAAGCCAGTACGTCACACTCGCCGGTCAGCAGTTTTGACAGGCGTCCGGTGCCGCCAACGCCCAGGTCAATCACCACCTGCTGCAGGCGCGGTATGCCCTTCCAGTACCAGGGATTGCGCGCCAGACGCAGATACTGCCCGGTACGATACTCGCTCAGCTGATAGGGGCCGGTGCCCACCGGTTCGCGATCCAGCTTCTCCTGCTGCCCTTTGGCATCCAGCTGCGCGGCATACTCCTGTGACAGTACCGGCGCGTAGTGGGTAGCGATATGCCATAAAAAAGAGGCGTCAGGCGCGTTCAGGCGGATCTCCACGGTATAGCGATCCAGCTTTTTGACGCTCTGGACGGAGTCGGCAAACTGCAGGCTGTCAAAATAGGGATAGCTGCCGCCGTTAACATTATGCCACGGATGATGCCGGTCAAACATCCGCGCAAAACTGAATACCACATCATCGGCGTTCAGCGTGCGGCGGGGCGTAAAGCTGGCGGTATGCTGGAAAGAGACATTCCGCCGCAGATGAAACCGGTAGGTTGCGCCGTTATCGCGCACTTCCCAGCTCTGCGCCAGATCGGGTATTAAACGATAAGTGTAAGGGTCAACGTCCAGCAGTCTGTCGTAGAGCTGCGCGGCCAGGGTATCAACCACCAGGCCGCTGCTGACCATCTGCGGGTTAAAAGTGTTAACGCTGCCGTTTACACAATAGACAAAGCCGGTCTGACGGATCGATTCCGCAGGCGCAGCAGACGCGCTCAAAGCGCTGAAACTCAGCAGCAGCGAGAAGAGAATTTTTAGCATAGAACTCAACGATTCTGAGGCAATAGCCAGAGTGTATCGCAAACCGGTAAGAGTTCCCAAACTCCCCCGCACGCCAGCAGCAATAACAGCCATATCGTCCAGAAAGCAGGCGCAGTAACTGTGTGGGAATGAGAAAAATTCTCAATAAAGCTTTACAGATGATAATAGGAATGATTATTATTCACCTGCGCTTCACCGGTGGCTCTGCCGGAGAAGAGCACGACATTGCTCACATTGCTTCCAGTATTATGTTGCCCGCCCTGTGCGGGCTTTTTTTTTCTTCCTGACTGGCGCGGCAGCGGCGTTGGCTGCGTTCAGCAGAACCGGTCACATACTGATGTATGCTCCCGGTCGCTGCTTCACTTGCCGCCTTGCTGCCACACCAGTCAGTTTGAAAAAAGGCTGTCTGGTCTGCGGCAGCTGCACTGGCCGCGTTCAGCAGAAGCGGTTACATACTGATGTATGCTCCCGGTCGCTGCTTCACTTGCCGCCTTGCTGCCACCTTACTGCTCACCCTCATCCCGTACCTGAATATCATGCTTTTTCATCATTGCCCGCAGCTGATGATAGGTCACACCCAGCAGCCCGGCCGCGCGCCGCTGGTTAAACTTTGCCTGTTGCAGGCTCACTTCCAGCAGCGCGCGCTCCTGCTGATACTGCCACTGGCGCAAATCGAGCGGCAGCGCGGGCAGGACTGCAGATTCGGCAGGGCGCTGCGGCTCTGCTGAATCTGTGGCACGTGAAGCAAACGGATTGATGATGATCGTGTCCAGCGGCTCTTCGGTGCTGCGGTGACGATACACGGAACGCTCCACGACATTCTTCAGTTCGCGCACATTGCCGGGCCAGTGGTAATCCAGCAGCTCCCACTGCGCACGTTCGCTGAAGCCGGGAAACAGCGGCAGACGCAGCTCGCGACACATCTGAATAGCAAAATGCTCCGCCATAAGCAGAATATCGCTGCGTCGCTGGCGCAGCGGCGGCAGCTGCACCACATCAAAGGCGAGACGATCCAGCAGGTCCGCCCGGAATTTTCCGGCAGCAGCAAGCGCGGGCAGATCTTCATTGGTGGCGCAGACCAGGCGTACATTAACCTGCAGCGCGTGATTACCGCCAACGCGCTCCAGCTGGCCATATTCGATTACGCGCAGTAGCTTCTCCTGAACCAGCATCGGTGCGGTCGCCAGCTCATCAAGAAACAGCGTGCCGCCGTCGGCGCGCTCAAAGCGGCCAAGATGACGCTTCTGCGCGCCGGTAAAAGCGCCCGCCTCATGCCCGAAGAGTTCCGAGTCGAGCAGGCTCTCATTAAGCGCTGCACAGTTAAGCGAGATAAAAGGGCCCTGCCAGCGTTCAGACAGATAGTGCAGCCGGCTGGCGATCAGCTCTTTACCGGTGCCGCGCTCACCAATGACCAGCACCGGTTTTTCCAGCGGTGCCAGCTGAGACACCTGCTCCAGCATCTCAAGAAAATTATTCGACTCGCCCAGCAGGTTATCGTTGCCATTAGCCATGATGAATTTCACCAACAGTTGTGTAATTTACTCATCCTGGCCTTTCGCAGCAGGAATGTAAACCCAGCGCACTCAATAAAATCAGTTACTTAAAAGTTGGCACGCATCTTGTAAGCACTACAGGCGTCCCGACCATATACATGACAATATTGAGGAACATCATTATGGGTATTTTTTCTCGTTTCGCTGACATCGTAAACGCTAACATTAACTCGCTGCTTGAGCGCGCAGAAGATCCGCAGAAACTGGTACGCCTGATGATTCAGGAAATGGAAGACACGCTGGTTGAGGTACGTTCAACTTCAGCGCGCGCGCTGGCTGAGAAAAAGCAGCTGCTGCGCCGTATTGAACAGGCTGAGGTCCAGCAGTCGGAGTGGCAGGAAAAAGCGGAGCTGGCTATCAGCAAAGAGAAAGAGGATCTGGCACGCTCTGCGCTGATTGAGAAACAGAAACTCACCGATCTGATTAGCCTGCTGCAGCAGGAATCAACGCAGGTGGATGAAACGCTGGAGCGAATGAAAGGCGAGATCGGCGAGCTGGAAAATAAGCTCGGTGAAACCCGCGCCCGCCAGCAGGCGCTGACGCTGCGCCATCAGGCGGCTTCCTCATCACGCGATGTTCGTCGTCAGCTCGACAGCGGCAAAATTGATGATGCGATGGCGCGCTTTGAGTCCTTTGAACGTCGTATCGACCATATGGAAGCTGAAGCGGAAAGCCAGCGCTTTGGTAAATCAAAAACGCTGGATCAGCAGTTTGCTGAGCTGAAAGCTGATGATGAAATCAGCCAGCAGCTTGCCGCACTGAAAGCCAGAATGAACCGCGGTGAGTGATCGCGTCCGGGCCCGTTTTCGGGCCCGGCTGAAACGGTGTAGATGATTAAGGAGAGTCAATGAGCGCACTTTTTCTTGCCATACCCCTGACGATTTTTGTGCTGTTTGTCGCACCCATCTGGTTATGGCTGCATTACAGCAACCGGCGCAGCGCAGGTGAACTGTCAAATAATGATATGCAGCGGCTGCAGCAGCTGACGCAGGAGGCGCAACGTATGCGCGAACGCGTTCAGGCGCTGGAAGCGATTCTTGATGCGGAGCATCCAAACTGGAGGCAGCCATGACAGGCGATCGCAAACTCTGGCGCATTCCGCAGCAGGGCAAAGTACGCGGCGTATGTGCCGGCGTAGCGGAATATCTCGACATACCGGTGCGTCTGCTGCGCGTCATCGTCGTGCTGTCACTGTTCTTTGGCCTGTTTATGATCACCGTGACCGCCTATTTTATTCTCGGCTATGTGCTGGATGAGAAACCGGCCACGCTGCCGGATCAGAAGCAGCCAACGGCCCGTGAACTGCTGGATGAGCTGGCGCTGACCCTGAGCCAGGATGAGCGCAGCGTTCGCGATGTAGAGCGTTACGTGACCTCTGAAACCTTCAGCGTGCGCAGCCGTTTTCGTCAGCTCTGATCCCCGGACCCTCGCGGGTCCGCATCTCAACTCATAAGGGGCTTTATGCATACTCAGCGAATGACTGCTCTGCGCCGTCGCGCAACGCCTGCGTTGAAGTCGGCCGGAAAATTCATCATTATCAGTGCGGTAACATATGGTCCCGGCGGGCTCGCCGGCTGGGCTGTTAAATCGGTGGCGCGCCGTCCGCTGCGCCTGTTGCTGGCGGCCGCCCTGGAACCGCTGCTGAGCAGGGCGTTTCGCCGTCTGTCAGCGCGATTCATCAGGGAGAACGATGAAAAAACTGCAAAATGAACTTGTCGCGTTGATGAACCGCGGCGTGGATCGTCATCTGCGCCTGGCGGTCACCGGACTGAGCCGCAGCGGCAAGACCGCGTTTATTACCTCGCTGGTCAATCAGCTGCTGAACGTCCATCACGGCGCGCGCCTGCCGCTGTTTTCAGTGGTACGCGAAGAGCGTTTACTTGGCGTCAAGCGCGTGCCGCAGCGCGAGCTCGGTACGCCGCGCTTTACCTATGATGAAGGACTGGCTCAGCTCTACGGCGCGCCACCCGCATGGCCCACCCCAACGCGCGGCGTCAGCGAAATGTGCCTCGCGCTGCGCTACCGGCCTGATAACTCACTGCTGCGTCACTTCAAAGATACCGCCACGCTCTATCTTGAGATCGTTGACTATCCCGGTGAATGGCTGCTCGATCTGCCCATGCTGGCGCAGGATTATGTCAGCTGGTCGCGGCAGATGCGCGGACTGCTGCAGGGCGACAGAGAGAAATGGTCAGCCCGCTGGCGTGAGCTCTGCCATAACCTCGATCCGCTGGCACACGCTAATGAAAACCAGCTGGCAGAGATTGCCGCCGCCTGGACAGATTATCTGCACCACTGCAAAAGCCAGGGGCTGCACTTTATTCAGCCGGGCCGCTTTGTGCTGCCGGGCGAGATGGCGGGCGCGCCGGCGCTGCAGTTTTTCCCGTGGCCCGATGCGGATGAGCAGGCTGTGAGCAAACTGGCACAGGCGCCGGCCGGCAGTAATTTTGCCGTACTGCAGCAGCGGTATAACTACTACTGTTCGCACGTGGTGAAAGGCTTCTATAAAAATTATTTTCTGCGTTTTGACCGGCAGATTGTGCTGGTGGACTGCCTGCAGCCGCTGAACAGCGGGCCGCAGGCGTTTAACGATATGCGTCTGGCGCTGACTCAGCTCATGCAGAGTTTTCATTACGGCCAGCGGACCCTGTTCCGGCGCCTCTTCTCCCCGGTGATAGACAAGCTGCTGTTTGCCGCGACGAAAGCCGATCACATCACCGCCGATCAGCACGCCAATATGGTGTCGCTGCTGCAGCAGCTGGTACAGGATGCCTGGCAGAACGCCGCATTTGAAGGTATCAGCATGGATTGCCTCGGACTGGCCGCTATACAGGCTACCGAAAGCGGCCTGGTGGATCACCGGGGCGAAAAGCTGCCGGCACTGCGCGGTGAGCGGCTGACAGATGGTGAGCCGCTCACCGTTTATCCGGGTGAGGTGCCGCCCCGTTTGCCGGGGAACAGCTTCTGGCAGCAGCAGGGGTTTCAGTTTGAGCAATTCCGGCCGCAATCGCTGGATATAGACCGGCCTCTGCCGCATATCCGCATGGATGCCGCGCTGGAATTTTTACTGGGAGATAAATTGCGATGAGTGATGAGACGCCGTTAAAAGCGCGAATCGATTTTGCCCGTCCGCTCAGCAGCGATGCGCAGCCGCCGCTGCGTGCTGCGCAGACGTTTGACGTAAAAACCGCCGATTTTGTCGCAGCGACCGGGGCAGATCCGCTGCCTGAAGGCGCCGGTGAAAAGATGGTGGAGGCGGCGCTGCGACCTAAACGCAGCCTGTGGCGTAAAATAGCCGCTGCCGGCGTGGCGGTGTTCACCGTGAGCGTGCTGGCTCAGGGCGTACAGTTTATGCACGATGCGTGGCAGGCGCGCGACTGGTTTGCCCTGGGCAGCGGGGCGGCAGGCGGGCTGATTGTGCTGGCTGGCGCCGGCGCACTGATTGCGGAGTGGCGGCGTCTGTGGCGGCTGCGCCAGCGCGCAGAATCGCGCGATGTGGCGCGTGACCTGCTGCAGAGTCACGGCATCGGCAAAGCACGCGCCTTTTGTGAAAATCTCGCGCAGCAGGCGCGGCTCGATCAGGCGCATCCGGCGCTGCAGCGCTGGTATGCCGCGCTGCATGAGACGCATAACGATCGCGAGATTGTCACGCTCTACGCACAGCTGGTGCAGCCGGTACTCGATCGCCAGGCGCGCAGTGAAATCAGCCGCCACGCCGCGGAATCGACCCTGATGATTGCCGTCAGCCCGCTGGCGCTGGTGGATATGGCGTTTATCGCCTGGCGTAATCTGCGGCTGGTGAATCGTATCGCCGCGATTTACGGCATCGAACTGGGTTATTTCAGCCGTATCCGTCTGTTTCGTCTGGTGCTGCTCAATATGGCCTTTGCCGGCGCGTCCGAACTGGTGCGCGAAGTGGGGATGGACTGGATGTCGCAGGATATCGCGGCGCGTCTTTCAGCCCGTGCCGCACAGGGTATCGGTGCCGGGTTGCTGACCGCGCGGCTGGGCATAAAAGCGATGGAGCTGTGCCGTCCGCTGCCGTGGCTGGAAGAGGATAAACCCCGCCTTGGCGACTTCCGCCGCGACCTGGTGAGCCAGCTTAAAACCTCGCTGGCAAAAGGCAGCTCCGCCTCAGAGCAGAGTGCTAAATAATCAACGTTCCTGCCACTTTCATTCTGCTCCCATGCTAAAAGGCAACGTAAACGTTGCCTTTTTCGTTTCTTACTGGCATAAGCAGCTCTGTCTGACCCGGCGAAAAGGGGAATCTGTGCTGCACTGTCAACTTTTCATGACACAGCCCTTCTGGGGTGCTGCAAGTTAGCGTATTATCTCTGAAATCAAAACCTGACTAAGGCTTACTGCCATGCGTTTGGAAGTTTTTTGTCATGACCGAATCGGTCTGGCGCGTGAACTGCTCGACCTGCTGGTCGCCCGCAATATCGATTTACGCGGCATCGAAATTGCCCCGCAGGGCCGCATCTATCTCAGCTTTTCTGCGCTGGAGTTTGACGCTTTCAGCAATTTGATGGCAGAGATCCGGCGCACGCCCGGCGTCACCGACGTGCGTACCGTGGCATATCTGCCCTCTGAGCGCGAACATCGCGCGCTCAGCGCGCTGCTGGTGGCGATGCCGGAGCCGGTCTTCTCTATCGATCTTAAAGGCAAAATTGAGCTGGCCAATCCGGCGGCACAGCATCTGTTTGCGCTGGATGAGCAGAAAATCCGCAATCACAGCGTGGCGTCACTGATTGGCGGCGTTAATTTTCAGCGCTGGCTGGAGAGCGAACGGGTAGAGGCGCAGACCCAGCATGTGGTGATTCAGGGGCGTGACTTTCTGCTGGAAGCGCGACCCATCTACCTTGCAGACAGCGATGAGCAGGGCGATAACCCGGTGGGCGCAATGATCACGCTGAAGTCCACGGCGCGTATGGGACGTCAGCTGCAGAATCTCAGCGTCACGGATGAGTCCGAGTTTAACCATATCGTGGCGGTGACGCCTAAAATGCGTCAGGTCATTGAGCAGGCGCGTAAACTGGCGATGCACGATGCGCCGCTGCTGATTGTGGGCGATACCGGCACCGGCAAAGATATGCTGGCGCGCGCCTGCCACCTGCGCAGCGCACGCGGTAAAAAACCGTTTCTCGCGCTCAACTGCGGTTCGATTCCGGACGACGTGGCGGAGAGCGAGCTGTTTGGCCACGCGGCCGGCGCCTATCCCAACGCGCTGGAAGGGAAAAAGGGCTTTTTTGAGCAGGCCAGCGGCGGCTCGGTGCTGCTGGACGAAATCGGTGAGATGTCGCCGCGTATGCAGACCAAGCTGCTGCGTTTTCTCAACGACGGGACCTTTCGCCGCGTAGGCGAAGATCATGAAGTGCATGTTGATGTCCGGGTGATCTGCGCCACGCAAAAGAACCTGATTGAGATGGTACAGCGCGGGGAGTTCCGCGAGGATCTCTTTTACCGGCTCAACGTGCTGACGCTGAATCTGCCGCCGCTGCGCGAGCGTCCGCTTGATATTCTGCCGCTGACAGAGATGTTTGTGGCGCGTTTTGCCGATGAGCAGGGGCTGCCGCGCCCGCGCCTGTCACCGCAGCTGCTGCCGTTCCTGACGCGCTACAGCTGGCCGGGCAATGTCCGGCAGCTGAAAAACACGCTCTATCGGGCCATGACGCAGCTGGAAGGTTATGAGCTGCGTCCGCAGGATATCGTGCTGCCGGAGCAGGCGCTGGATGTGTCGCTGGGTGAAGAGGCGCTGGAGGGATCGCTGGATGAGATCACCGGCCGCTTTGAGCGTTCGGTACTGACCCGGCTCTATCTCTCCTATCCCAGCACGCGTAAGCTGGCCAAACGTCTGGGCGTATCGCACACGGCGATTGCCAATAAACTGCGTGAATATGGATTAGGGCAGAAGCGCGGAGAGAGCGAGTAGCGGCGCTGGCCTGTTCTGAACAGTAAAAACCGTCCCGTAAGGACGGTTTTTTTATGAGCAACTTACTTCAGCGCGGCCAGCGCTGCATCGTAATCGGGCTCTTCGGTGATCTCATTGACCAGCTGGCTGTAAAGCACCTTGTCATTCTCATCAAGCACCACTACCGCACGGGCGGTCAGGCCTTTTAGCGGGCCGTCAGAGATAGCGACGCCATAATTCTCTTTGAACTCAGAGCCGCGCATAGCGGAAAGCGTGACCACATTGGCGACGTTCTCCGCGCCGCAGAAGCGTGACTGGGCAAACGGCAGGTCAGCTGAAATGCAGAGCACCACGGTGTTGCTGGTATCACCGGAGCGCTCGTTAAACTTGCGAACCGAGGCGGCGCAGACGCCGGTATCGATACTCGGGAAGATGTTCAGCACTTTGCGCTTTCCGGCATAGTCTGCCAGCGAAACATCAGCCAGATCTTTAGTGACCAGCGTAAAAGGCTGCGCCTGCTCGCCTGCCTGCGGGAAGTGGCCGGCAACCGGAACAGGATTACCCTGAAAGTGAACGTTCTGTGACATACAATCTCCTTTTTAAATGAAAAGTCAGCGCAGCGCGCGACTTTACGAAAACCGTTAAAGTTTATGCCATAATTTTTAGGGGTTTACGATTACCTTTCTTACAATAATCGCTCAGCTTCACATCAGGCGCACAATTTTAAGGTGTAAAAATGAGAACAGTGAAGAGTTATCCTGAAGCCTGGCCACTGCATTCGCCGTTCGTTATCTCGCGCGGCAGCCGGACGGAAGCGCAGGTTGTGGTGGTGGAAATTGAAGAGAATGGTATTAAAGGCACCGGAGAAGCGACCCCGTATGCCCGTTATGGTGAGAGCGAGGCCTCAGTGCTGGCGCAGATTGCCGCTCAGCTGCCCGCGCTGCAGCAGGGCTTAACCCGAAGCGCGCTGCAGCAGGCGATGCCGGCGGGTGCGGCGCGCAATGCCATTGATTGTGCGCTCTGGGATCTGGAACGCCAGCAGCATGGGCAGACGCTGGCCGCGCTGTGCGATCGCCCTCTGGCCGGGCAGGTAGCCACGGCGCGCACCATCAGTATCGATACGCCGGAAGCGATGGCCAGCAGCGCGCTGGCGCTGTGGCAGCATGGTGCAAAGCTGCTCAAAGTGAAAATGGATAATCATCTGATCAGTGAGCGGCTGGTAGCGATCCGCAGCGCGGTGCCGGAAGCGACCCTGATTATCGACGCAAATGAATCCTGGGAAGCGGAAGGGCTGGCGGCACGCTGTCAGCTGCTGGCGGATCTCAATATTGCGATGCTGGAGCAGCCGCTGCCCGCCGGGCAGGATGCTGCGCTGGCAAATTTTGTCCATCCGCTGCCGATCTGCGCAGATGAGAGTTGCCATACGCGCGACAGCCTGGCGGAACTGGCGGGGCGCTACGAGATGATCAATATCAAGCTGGATAAAACCGGCGGCCTGACAGAGGCGCTGGCGCTGGCCGCTACCGCGCGTGAGCAGGGATTTACGCTGATGCTGGGCTGTATGCTCTGTACCTCGCGCGCTATCCGGGCCGCGCTGCCGCTGGTTTCACAGGCCGCCTTCACCGATCTGGATGGCCCGACCTGGCTGGCAGCAGATGTCGATCCCGCGCTCTCATTCAGCTATGGCACACTTAATGCGGCGCCTGCCAGCGCAGCAGATTAATCATCGCCTCAAGATAGCGTTCGGTCGCCTCATCAACGGAAATCGGCGGCATTTCCGCCGTAATGCAGAGTAGCCCCAGATCGGCGCACCAGCTGCCAAAAGAACCCGGCGTGGCGTATCCCACGCTGCTTACCACCGGCAATGCGGTCTGCTCACCCAGCCAGCGCGCCAGCGCGCTGTGATGGGGATCGTCGATACAGGCCAGCGGTTCATGCCATGAGACCACCCAGCGCGGCTGCAGCTGATGGATCAGCTGGCACAGCGCGCTGGTTTCGGGTTCGGAGGCGGGCTTCTCACCAGTAGAGAGCACCACATCGCGTGCGTCAGCGGCGCTGTTCCAGCGGTAGTGCGTATCGCCCCGCTGCCAGTTAGCGGCGGGAAAGTTACGGTTGAGATCGACGCCGCGCGCGTTGGCGCGCAGCCCGAGCTGACAGCCGTCCGGATTCACGGCCAGAATGACATGATGGCGGCGCAGGGAGGCTGGCAGCGTCCGCAGCGCGGCGGAAAGCGTGGCGATTGCGGCGTTCTCATCGCCGTGAGTGCCGGCGATAATCAGTCCGCTCTCTTCATCAGCTGACTGCGCCGGAAACCAGAGCAGCGGGGCGCCGAGCGCCGAGCGCCCATACTGCTGCCAGACCGCATCAAGCTGACCGCGCTGCGGTCGCGGGTGATGAAATGACATATCAGGCTCTCCTGTGAGCGGCTCTGCAAACGAGCGGGGCGCGCGCCTGTCCGGCACTACATTAACGGTAAACAGCAAACCGGGAAATAGCTACATACCAATCAGCAATTTGCGTTACAGTTGCCGGAGTTGCTGGCGACATTACGCACTTCAGGTCGCCCTTTTTTCTGTTAAGGAGTGATGATGAAGCCTCTGTTTTTCCCCACGGCGCTGGCGCTGATCGTCAGCAGCACGTTTTTCCCGGCTACTGCTGCTGAGATACCGGCTGGCGCGCAGCTCGCCAGCCAGCAGACAATTGTTCGCCACATCAAAGATGAACCCGCCTCGCTTGATCCCATGAAAGCCGTGGGATTGCCGGAAATTCAGGTCATGCGCGACCTGTTTGAAGGCCTCACCAGCCAGGATGCAAAAGGCCAGATTGTGCCCGGCGTCGCTGAGAGCTGGAGCAGTAATGACAATAAAATCTGGCTGTTTACGCTGCGCAAAGATGCGCGCTGGTCAGATGGCAGCCCGGTCACTGCGCAGGATTTTGTCTACAGCTGGCAGCGTCTGGTCGATCCGAAAAACAGTTCGCCTTTTGCCTGGTTTGCGGCGCTGAGCGGTATTGAAAATGCGGAAGCGATTACCAAAGGCAGCATGAGTCCGGAGAAACTGGGCGTAACGGCCACCGATGCCACCCATCTGAAAGTGACGCTGTCACGACCGGTGCCGTGGCTGCCAGCCATGATGGCCAACGCCGCGCTGTTTCCCGTGCCGCAAAAAGTTATCCAGGCTGAAGGTGACGCGTGGACCGCACCGGGCAAGCTGGTGGGAAATGGCGCCTATCAGTTACAAACGCGGGTCGTAAACGAAAAGATTGTTCTGGTGCGCAATAAACATTACTGGGACGACAAGCATTCAGTGCTGACGCAGGTGACCTTTCTGCCCATCAATGAAGAGTCCAGCGCCACTAAGCGCTACCGCGCCGGGGATATCGATATCACCGAATCATTCCCGAAAAATATGTTTGCGCTATTGAAAAAGAGTCTGCCGGGTGAGGTCTATACCCCTGACCAGCTCGGGACCTACTACTACGCCTTTAATACGCAGAAAGGACCGACGGCTGATGTGCGCGTGCGTAAAGCGCTTTCGTGGAGTATCGATCGCCGCATTATTGCGGAGAAGGTGCTGGGGACCGGCGAGAAGCCGGCGTGGCATTTCACTCCCGATGTGACGGCCGGTTTTACGTCACAGCAGAGCTATCTGCAGCAGCATAGCCAGCAGGAGCTGAATGCGCAGGCGAAAGCGCTGCTCGCGGCAGCGGGCTACGGTCCAGCTAAGCCGCTGCATCTGACGCTGCTCTATAACACCTCAGAAAGCCATCAGAAAATTGCTATCGCCGTCGCCTCGATGTGGAAAAAGACTCTGGGCGCAGAGGTTACGCTGCAAAACCAGGAGTGGAAAACCTATATCGACAGCCGCAACAGCGGAAATTTTGATGTGATCCGCGCCTCGTGGGTCGGTGATTATAACGAATCCTCTACCTTTCTCAGTCTGCTGACGGCCAGCCACAGCGGGAATATTGCGCGTTTCAACAGCGCGGAGTATGACGCGCTACTGGCGAAAGCGAGTACCGAAACCAGCGTGCAGGCGCGCAATGCAGATTACAACAAAGCGGAGCAGATCATTGCCGACCAGGCACCCATCGCACCGCTATATCAATATACAAACGGCCGCCTGATAAAACCGTGGGTAAAAGGCTATCCCATCACCAACCCGGAAGATGTGGCTTACAGTCGCGAGTTGTGGATTGAAAAGCACTGAGTACCTTGCGTCACGTTTGCATACACCGGCGCGATTGCAACTGAAAGGCGCGGCGCTAGACTGTAGCCTGTTGATTGAGAGCGTGGAGTGGGGACGTGAACGTTATTGAAGGGAAAGCATTACAGGTATCAGATGCCATTATTGCCTGTCAGTTTGATGGCAAAGGTGGCGTTATCGCGATTAAAGATGACGATATCATCCACTGCGAGCGCCACTGCTGGCTGCATCTGAATTACGCGCAGCGCCAGAGCGCGGAGTGGCTGCAGAATACGCCGCTGATCCCCGATGCCGTGCGCGATGCGCTGGCAGGCGACAGTATGCGGCCGCGCGTCACGCGGCTTGGCGACGGCTTTATGATTGTGCTGCGCAGCGTGAACCACAACGCCGACTCGCGTCCCGATCAGCTGGTGGCGATGCGCGTATTCATCAATGACAAACTGATCGTCTCTACGCGCCGCCGCAAAGTCAACGCGATAGATGAAGTGCTCAATGAGCTGCAGCATGGTAATGGCCCGGCAGACGGCGGCAGCTGGCTGGTGGATGTCTGCGACGCGCTGACCGATCACGCCAGCGAATTCATTGAAGATATGCATGACAAGATTATTGAGCTGGAAGATGCGCTGATGGATCAGCAGGTGCCGGCCAGAGGCGAGCTGGCGCTGCTGCGCAAGCAGCTGATCGTCATGCGCCGCTATATGGCACCGCAGCGTGATGTCTATGCGCGACTGGCCAGCGAGAAACTCCCGTGGATGAGTGACGACGACCGGCGACGCATGCAGGACGTGGCGGACCGTCTGGGCCGCGGCCTGGACGATCTCAACGCCGGCGTGGCGCGCACCGGCATCCTCGCTGACGAGGTCGCCTCGCTGCTGGCGGAGTCGATGAACCGCCGGACATATACCATGTCACTGATGGCGATGATTTTTCTGCCTGCGACCTTTCTTACCGGACTGTTTGGCGTCAACCTCGGTGGCATTCCGGGCGGTAACTGGCAGCACGGTTTTCTGCTGTTTTGTCTGATCCTGCTGCTGATGGTCGGGGGCGTGGCGGTATGGCTGAAAAAACGCAAATGGCTGTAGCAAAAGCGGGAAAAGCTGATCGATATCAACTCACCCTGCGGAAAATCGCGGCACACTCTCTTTCGCAGGTGAATGCAACGTCAGGCGATGGGCGTTGTACTCCATATTGTCTTACTTCCTGTTTGCGAATTACTGCATAGCACAGTTAATTCCTCTGACACCGGCCCCAGGGCCGGTTTTTTTTATGCTGGCTTGTTCAGCAAAGCTTTCCTACGCTTAAAGTACGTTCCGCAACAGGAGAAAGCGATGCAAGCTATCCACGCCAGTGAACCGATCCCAACCGACCCGGTGCCGATTCCGGAGCCTGTTCCGCAGCCGCAGCCCATTCCGGAGCCGGAGCCGCCGCACGATCCCGATGTGCCACCCATCAGCGATCCGCCGCCGCATCAATAAAAAAAGCGCGTTCCCGCCGGGATACGCGCCTTTGTAGTTCTCAGCAGAACTACTTTATCTCTAATACATCCAGCCGCAGCTCCGCGGTGGCTGCTGCATCCTCATCCGGCTGCCAGCCCGCGGGCTGCATCGGCAGCGTTTCGCGATCGAAGCCAATATCACCACCATCAACCACTTCATCGCCATGGCGGATGCCTTTGAAATCGAACAGGCTGATATCCGCCATATGCGAAGGCACAATGTTCTGCATGGCGCTGAACATGGTTTCAATGCGGCCCGGAAAACGTTTATCCCAGTCGCGCAGCATATCGGCCACCACCTGACGCTGCAGGTTGGGCTGCGAACCGCACAGGTTGCAGGGGATAATCGGGTACTGGCGCGCTTCAGCAAAGCGGATAATATCTTTTTCACGGCAGTAGGCGAGAGGGCGGATAACAATATGCTTGCCGTCATCACTCATCAGCTTGGGCGGCATGCCTTTCATTTTGCCGCCGTAGAACATATTAAGAAACAGCGTCTGCAGGATATCGTCGCGATGATGGCCGAGCGCAATTTTAGTACAGCCCAGTTCGCTGGCGGTGCGATAGAGAATACCGCGACGCAGACGCGAGCAGAGTGAGCAGGTGATTTTGCCTTCCGGGATCTTCTCTTTAACAATAGAGTAAGTATCTTCGGTGACAATTTTATACTCCACGCCCAGCGTCTCAAGATAAGCGGGCAGAATATGCGCCGGGAAGCCGGGCTGCTTCTGATCGAGATTGACCGCCACCAGCGAAAAATTCACCGGCGCGCTCTGCTGCAGGCTGCGCAGGATCTCCAGCATGGTATAGCTGTCTTTACCGCCTGAGAGACAGACCATGATGCGGTCGCCTTCTTCAATCATGTTGAAGTCAGCAATCGCTTCGCCGACGTTGCGGCGCAGGCGCTTCTGCAGTTTATTGAAGTTGTATTGCTCTTTTTTTGTTACGTCTTGATTTTCTGACATTATTTTCACGCTTGAGAGTGCCGGCGAACAGAACAGGCGGCTGAAACCCGCATTGGCGGTCATAAACCTGTAGTTATGGATGCGTATGGTACGGATTGCGCGCGCGAATACCAGCCTCGCGTGAACGCTTTTAATCTGTTGCCGCATCCGTGGCTAATAATTTTGCTCTGTCTGCGCCTCTATACCATCTCCAGTGACTGCACCCCTTTAATATCCATGACCTTCTCATAAAGGCTGTGGCGCGGTGCCCGGCGGGAGAGTGTGACCTCTACGCTGAGTTCACACAGGCCGCTATCTTCGTCACGGTTGACCACCGCGATATGCCCGTAGCGGATCCCTTCACGCTGCAGCACCAGTAACACCAGCGGGACGCTTTTGGCTTTCAGATGCACAATCAGCGTATGATGGCGGCCAATCAGCCAGTGGCTGAGGCGGCGAAAAACCTCCAGCACGACCAGCGCCAGCAGCGTGCCATAAATGCCAATTTCATACATCCCGCTACCGATAACCAGACCGATGGCGGCGGTAACCCAGAGGCCCGCTGCGGTAGTCAGGCCTTTTACGATCTGCTTCTGAATAATGATGGTACCGGCCCCGAGAAAGCCCATACCGCTGACGACCTGCGCCGCGATGCGGCTGGGATCAAGACCCACATGGTCGCTGCTAAGCATATCGGCAAAGCCATATTTCGAGACCAGCATAAACAGGGCGCTGCCGATCCCCACCAGAATATGGGTACGCAGACCCGCCTCTTTTGCCCGCATCTGACGCTCAAGTCCGATAAGCCCGCCGAGAACGCCGGCCAGCGCGATGCGTAACAGCATATCGGTTAACATAATTTCCCCTGAGCAATTGAAATAACGGATTATTTTAGAAGATAACCGGCAAAAATCTTCTCTTCAGGATAATTCTGCTTGCAATGAAAGGTCTGAAATTTTGTAAAAAGCTATGTCCGCACTCGATTCGCAGCAGAGGCTGTCATATGCTGTGAGCACTTTTCGTCCCCTGTCCCCGGAGTCCGACTAATGAAAGCTGCCTCTTTACTGCTGGCTGGTGCAGCACTGCTGCTCTCCGCCTGCAGCAGTACCCCTGATAACGAACCGCCGCAGCAGGCGACCGCGGCTCACGTCCAGCCGCACGTCGTGATGTCCGCGATGGCAGAAAGCAGCTGCAGCGGTGCCGGGGGCACGCTGGCATTTTCCCGCCAGCTGGATGGTTCACGTATCGGCATGTGTCAGCTGTCAAACGGCCGCCGCTGCGATGAACAGGCGCTCATGGGTGGCACGTGCGCCCGCTGATGCGGGCGCACCATTTCAGGGCTTAACCCGGTTCGGGCACGCTTCGCCCTGATCGAGCTGCTGCAGATTACCCAGCGTGGTTTCTGAGATGGCGGTCAGGGCTTCTGCGGTCAGAAACGCCTGATGTCCGGTAAACAGCACGTTGTGGCAGGCAGAGAGGCGGCGGAAAATGTCGTCCTGAATAACGTCGTTCGATTTGTCCTCAAAAAACAGATCGCGTTCATTTTCATAGACGTCCATTCCCAGCGACCCGATCTTCTGCTGTTTTAGCGCTTCAATAGCCGCCTGCGAATCGATCAGGCCGCCGCGGCTGGTATTGATGATCATCACGCCATCTTTCATTTCGCTGAACGCCTGCGCGTTAAGCATATGATGATTTTCCGGCGTCATCGGGCAGTGCAGCGTAATCACATCCGAGCGGGCAAACAGCGTTTTCAGATCGACATATTCTGCACCCAGCTCAAGCGCAGCGTCGCTCGGGTAGGGATCACAGGCCAGCAGCTTCATGCCAAATCCTTTCAGGATCCGCAGCGTAGCCACGCCGATTTTCCCCGTACCGACCACGCCTGCGGTTTTATTGTGCATGTTGAAGCCGGTCAGGCCATCAAGCGAAAAGTTTGCGTCACGGGTGCGCTGATAAGCGCGATGAATGCGGCGATTCAGCGCCAACATCATACCCACCGTGTGTTCCGCCACCGCTTCCGGGGAGTAGGCGGGCACGCGTACTACCTCCATGCCCAGCTCAGCAGCCGCCTGCAGATCGACGTTGTTGAATCCGGCACAGCGCAGGGCAATATACTTAATGCCCAATGCCGCCAGCTCTTCCAGTACCGCTCTGCCGCAGTCGTCATTTACGAAAATACAGACCGCGTCACAGCTGGCAGCATTTTTTGCCGTATCCTCGCTGAGCAGAAAATCAAAGAACACCAGCTCAAATCCAAAACGGGCGTTGACCTGTTCAAAATATTTCTGGTCATAGTGCTTGGTGCTGTAAACCGCAACTTTCATTGTTTCGCTCCTGAAAAATGCCATGTCGGTATCATTAAAGGATAACGGTTTCTGCGCGACTTTGCTTTTCTTCACGCAGCAGGCCAGGCTAACACCTTCATTTGCGAATGATTACGTGTCATCATTTCGGCAGGAAAATATAAACAACAGGATAGTTACCCGCCATGACGCGTGGCCTTCGCCGACTACTTGCCGCCTTGCTGGCGCTGATTCTGCTGCTGCTGGGCCTGCTGCTGACGCTGACGCAGTGGCTGCCACGGCTGGCCGGCATCTGGCTGCCGGATGAGACGCGCATCGAAATTGAGGGCAGGCCGGGCTGGCAGCAGGGCGCAGTGACGTTGCCGCAGCTGCGTTACCTGACGGGCAGCTGTACGCTGGCTAAGGTTGAGCAGGTGGCGCTGGGCCGCTCACAGCAGCGCTGGCAGCTTAGCGCACAGCGTGTCACGCTTAACAGCGCCTGCTGGCAGTCGCTGCCGCCGCAGCCAGCTTCTGCCGTACCGCGTACGCTGGCCGACTGGCAGCAGCGCCTGCCGGGGGCCGATGTGCATATCGGCAGGCTGGCCGTCCTGCCGTGGCAGCACTATGCCGGTGAACTCGATCTCACGCTTGCACCGGAACAGCAGCAGCTGCGCTATCGCGGCGATAATCTCAGCCTGAGCGCACGCTTACAGGGCCAGACGCTGACGGTCGACTCTCTTAAGTTACAACATCCTTTTCTGACACAACCGCTGGCGTTACATGGCAGCGTAGCGCTGCCCACATTTGCGGATGGCTTGCCAGTAACCGGCGCGCTGCAGAGTGAGCTAAGCGTGGCTCAGTGGCCGCAGCCGCTGACGCTGGATCTGCAGTGGCAGCAGCAGCAGGGTAAGCTGATCGTTCAGGAGCAGGGCGATGAGACACCGCTGCTTGAGCTGCCGTGGCAGAGCGACCGCGATACGTTTCAGATCGCCGACGGGCGCTGGCGCTGGCCTCTGGCCAGTCAGATGCTGTCAGGCGGCGTGGGGCTGACCCTGACCGGATGGCAGCAGGGGATGGACAACCTGCGCGTGCAGGGGCGGCTGAATCTGCTGACGCAGGGGCGCGGCGGTAAAGGTAATGTGGTACTGAGCGTAGGGCCGGGACCGCTGCGCGTAACGGATAACGCGCTGCCGCTGCGCATTACCGGCGAGAGTAAATTTGCCGGGCTGCAGCTCTATGGCAGCCTGCCCGGCGAGCTGCGCGGCGCACTCAGCGCGCCGACGCTGACGTTCCAGCCAGGCGCACTGCTGCGCCTGCGCGGTCAGCTGCTGGATCTCCCTGAAGTGGGTGAAGCGCGCTGGCCCCTGGCGGGCGTTTCGCTTTCAGCGCAGGGCATTGATGGCCGGCTGCAGGCGATTCTGACGGCGCATAAGCGCGACTATGGTCACTTTACGCTGCATCTGGATGGCCGCGCCGCTGCGTTCTGGCCAGACAGCGGCAGCTGGCGCTGGCGCTACTGGGGCGACGGCAAACTGCAGCCGTTTAACGCAGAGTGGGATGTCGCAGGCACCGGCAGCTGGCTGGATCAGCGCATTACGCTGGATACGCTCAATACCGGCCTGAATCAGCTGGCGTGGGGGCCGGTGCAGATTGACCGGCCGCGTATCCGGCTCACTGCGCCGCTGCGCTGGCAGCGGGATAGCACGCAGCCCGGTTTTGCAGGCAGTTTTCGTCTTGATGCGGGACAAACGCACTTCAGCTACGGCGGCTGGCTGCCGCCTGCAGGGCTGACGTTTGATGTGAAAGGTCGCGATCCGGCACGGTTTTTATGGCGCGGTGAACTGCGCGCTGAAGATATTGGCCCGCTGCGCGTGCACGGGCGCTGGGATGGTGAGCGGCTACGCGGGGAGGCCTGGTGGCCGGCACAGTCGCTGCGCGTGTTCCAGCCGCTGCTCAGCAGCGACTTAAAAATGCGTATTCGCAGCGGTGAGCTGCGGGCGCAGGTCGCGTTTTCAGCCGGAGCCAGCCAGGCATTTCAGGCAGGCGGCTTCTTTGCGGTTCAGCAGGGCAGCCTGCAGCTGCCGGACAGTGACATCAACGGCATCGATTTTGCGCTGCCGTTTCGCTACCGCGCTCAGCAGTGGCAGCTGGGACGGCGCGGACCGGTTTCGCTGCGTATCCGCGAGGTTAACAATCAGTTTGCGTTGCAGAATATCACGGCCGATCTGCAGGGTTACTATCCCTGGCAGGAGAGACAGCCGCTTACCCTGAGTAACGTGACGCTCGATTTACTGGGCGGGCACGTCAGTATGCCGGCGCTGCGCATGCCGCAGCGCGAAGCGGCCAGGATTTCGCTGCGCCAGATCGATCTCAGCCGGCTGGTGACGGCACTCAAGCCCAAACAGTTTGCTATGTCGGGTAAGGTTAATGGCGAGCTGCCGCTGTGGCTCAGTAATCCGCAGTGGCTGATCAGAAATGGCTGGATTGCTAACAGCGGGCCGCTCACGTTTCGGCTGGATAAGGATACGGCAGACGCGATTGTAAAAGACAATGTCGCCGCCGGGGCAGCGCTCAGCTGGCTGCGTTATCTGGAGATTTCACGCTCCTGGGCCACACTCGATCTGGATAATACCGGTAATCTGATGATGCAGTCGCAGGTCACCGGCGTCAGCCAATTCAGCAACCGGCGCCAGACAATCAATCTCAACTATCGTCATCAGGAGAATTTGTTCCAGCTATGGCGCAGCCTGCGCTTTGGCGATAATTTACAATCCTGGGTGGAGCAGAACGCCACCCTGCCATCAAAGAGGGATCCCTGATGATGAGGTTAAGAGGTGCGCTGCTGGCAGGCAGCATTATGCTGGCAGGATGCGTACCGCGGATTGAAGTGGCCGCTCCTGATGCGCCGATTACGATAAATATGAATGTGAAAATTGAACATGAGATCCACATTAAAGTGGATAAAGATGTCGAGGCGCTGCTGCAGAACCAGAGCGGGCTGTTCTGATGGCCCGCAACCGAACAATACGCGCCGTTGCGCTGCTGCTGGTTTTGCTGGCCGGGTCTGCCCATGCGCTGACGCTGGATGAGGCGCGGCAGCAGGGGCGGGTCGGAGAAACGCTGAGCGGCTATGTTGCTGCACGGCAGCAGGATGAGGTCACGCTGGCGCTGGTGAGTCGTATCAATGAGGGCCGCCGGATGGCGTATCAGCGCATTGCCGGGGAAAACAAACTCACAACCAGCGACGTCGCGCGGATTGCCGGAGAGAAGCTGGTGAGCCGGGCCAGCGCAGGGGAATATGTGCGCGGCATCAACGGCCAGTGGCTGCGGAAGTAACCGGTGGCGGGAGGCTCAGCGCTTTCCCGCCACCGGGTGTGGCTTGCGAAGGATCTGCTGCTGTCAGACATTATGCTGCACTGCTGGTTCTTAAGCCTGTCAGCGCCGGCTGCCCTTCAAGCAGCGCGGCACGCATTTCGTTACGGTCGAAGCTGTGGCGTGCACCATAAATATTTCTTTTGTCATTGTGTATATCATTAAACAGTTTTGAATAGGCGTCATTAACCATCCTCCGGGTTATTGACTGTACTGAGTTAGCACGCTGGCGCCCACTTAAGCTCTGCGAATTACGACGTAAGGTTGCGGAGGTTGCGTTTTTACTTCCAATGTCTTCCTCTACCCGACTGACGCGCTGCTGCATAATTGGTACGCCATATTTTATATTGTGCCCGATAGTGTTATTTTTTGATAGCGTGAAAAATCTGGCGTTAGCGCCTGAATTAACCGCATAGCGATTAGCCTGATCGCATAGCTTACGCAGATCGATTTCTTTATTTTCTTTTCCTGCCTGATCAATGATGTCACTTATAGCATTAAATATTAGCTCCTGTTTTGCTGCGTTATAAAGAAAGAGAGCATTGGAAGGACTATTGTCATATGCGTTTATTATTTCAGTCATTGATTTACAGCCTTCATATTTGGTTCTGGCGGTATTTTCAAAGTGTGCTATTTTTTCGCTCTGTTGCTGCCGGAATGCATCTGTCAGTGACGAAATATAACTTTTTATCGATGACCAGAACTGCGCAAATTGATGCTTAATTGGGGTTAGCAATGAGGGCGCGCCTTTATGCCCGGCTGTAGTTTTTGCCTGAGTGGTGACAGGGTCAGGTTTTGCTTCTGCCAGAGAAGATGCTGACACACTCGGTCGGGCGATAGAGATATCCTGTACTCTCGCAACTGGCGCTGCTACAGCCGTCGCTATAACCGGTGCAGCGATAGGGCGTGTTACGGAAGAAGATGGCGTGCGATTGCCCGTGCTATGAAGTTTTTCAAAAGCTGATGTCAGCTGCGAAACCTTCTTTTTAGCTTCAATTACAGCGATTTCGCGTGTGTTTTTAACATTGGCATTCAACTGTGCGTCATAGTTACCCGTTCTTTTAATGGGCATCTCAAACATTTTAATCTTGTCGCTCACACCCGAAAAAGAGTTAACGGTTGCAGTTTGTCCGGGCAGCGTATCGCTTACATGGATATAGCATAACAGTAAGGCCATATTATTCTCCTGGTAAAAAAATTATTATTTGAGGAAAAGTTCAAATGTAATTACAGCCTGCACGGCTGGATTTGATTGCGGATTAATCGTGCCACGTTACTGGTGAGGAAACTTTCGTATTTCGATTTTTATTAAACGTCGGGCGGTGCTGCGCTTTAATTAAAATGCGGGCGCGGGTTGTCAGTAACAGGGTTGAAATCGTAAAGCAGAATGAGAGAGTGATACTGCAGTGTAAATTAAAAAAGCGGGCAGCCGCCGGGAAGCAAAGATATATTGACGTTAAAATAAAAAACCGGGCGCTCAGGCCCGGTAAAATGAAGCAGAATATCTTTTTTTATTAATCAGGCAGAGACGCGCTGTTTAATCGCATCTTTCGCATCAGCGGTCGCTTTGGTCGCCACTTCCGGACCATAGGCGATACCTTCCGCGAAGACAAACTCAACGTCAGTGATGCCGATAAAGCCGAGGAACAGCTTCACATACGGCGTCAGCAGATCGGTTGGGGTATCTTTGTGGATACCGCCACGGCTGCTCAGGATCACCGCACGTTTGCCTTTAACCAGACCTTCCGGACCCGCTTCGGTGTAGCGGAAAGTCACGCCCGCGCGGGCAATCAGGTCAAAGTAGTTTTTCAGCTGCGTCGGGATGTTGAAATTGTACATCGGTGCCGCAATAACAATGGTGTCATGCGCCTGCAGCTCAGCGATCAGCGCATCAGAGAGCGCCAGCGCCTCCTGCTGACGTGGAGAAAGTGGCGCATCTGAAGGACGCAGAGCACCCACCAGTTCACCATCCAGTACCGGTACCGGATCGGCAGCCAGGTCGCGTACGGTTACGCTGTCGCCGTTGGCGCGCGCTTCTTCAGCGTAAAAATCAGCCAGCTGGCCTGACTGTGAATAGCCGGCAAGGATACTGGACTTCAGAATTAATACGTGGCTCATAATAGGTTCCTGTGGGTTATGCGGCGGGCTTCCCGCTCAATGCGCCATACTCTACGGCGTTCACCGGCAGCGTAAAAGCGTAATAATTCGAGGCCAATGTTCGAATTAATTGAATAAGCCAGCCGGAGCGGCTCAGCCAGCAGGCTGAGAATATGCTATTATGGCGTCCGGTAATTGATTGAATCTGCCGGGAAAGCGTCCCGGCGCCGCGCGTGTTTCCACCGTGCTGCACTAACAGGTAATCCATCCCTATGTCATCATCCATTGAATCACCTTTAGCTCCACTCTGGGCCCGGCTTGATGCGCTGACGCTGCGCGATCGCCAGCGCCTGCAGCGACGTCTGCAGGGTGCGGCAAAGGTGAAAAACAGCGCCGCACAGCAGACCATTGCCGCAGAGCTGGCGGAGGAATTCAGCGTTGCCGAACAGCGCATCGCCCGGCGCGTGGCGGGTACCCCGCGCATCACCTTTCCGGAAAATCTGCCGGTCAGCCAGAAGCAGCAGGCGATATCAGACGCGATTCGCGATCATCAGGTAGTGATTGTTGCCGGTGAAACCGGATCGGGTAAAACTACTCAGCTGCCAAAAATCTGCCTCGCGCTGGGACGCGGCGTGAAAGGCCTGATCGGGCACACGCAGCCGCGTCGTCTGGCAGCCCGCACCGTGGCGAGCCGCATAGCGGAAGAGCTGGAGACCGCGCCGGGAAGTACCATCGGCTATAAAGTCCGTTTTACCGATCAGGTCAGCGACAGCACGCAGGTCAAACTGATGACCGACGGTATCCTGCTGGCGGAGATCCAGCAGGACCGGCTGCTGCTGCAGTACGACACCATCATTATTGATGAGGCGCATGAGCGCAGCCTCAACATCGATTTTCTGCTGGGATACCTGCGTGAGCTGCTGCCGCGCCGCCCCGATCTCAAAGTGATCATCACCTCCGCCACTATCGATCCGCAGCGCTTCTCGCGTCACTTTAATAATGCGCCGGTTATCGAAGTGTCAGGCCGGACTTACCCGGTGGAGGTGCGCTACCGGCCTATCGCGGAAGAAGCGGACGAGAGCGATCGCGATCAGCTGCAGGCCATTTTTGACGCCGTGGATGAGCTGGGGCAGGAGAGCCGTGGCGATATATTGATCTTCATGAGCGGAGAGCGTGAGATCCGCGACACGGCCGATGCGCTGATGAAGCGCGATTTACCGCATACCGAGATCCTGCCGCTTTACGCGCGTCTCTCCAATGCCGAGCAGAATCGCGTGTTTCAGTCCCACAGCGGGCGGCGCATTGTCCTGGCCACGAACGTGGCAGAGACCTCGCTCACCGTGCCGGGCATTAAATATGTCATCGATCCCGGTACCGCGCGAATCAGCCGCTACAGCTATCGCACCAAGGTACAGCGCCTGCCGATTGAGCCGGTTTCACAGGCTTCGGCAAACCAGCGTAAAGGGCGCTGCGGCCGCGTTTCGGAAGGGATCTGTATCCGGCTCTACTCCGAGGCTGATTTCCTCAGCCGGCCCGCTTTTACCGATCCGGAGATCCTGCGGACCAATCTCGCGTCGGTGATCCTGCAGATGACCGCCCTGGGGCTGGGCGATATTGCGGCGTTCCCGTTTGTGGAAGCGCCTGACAAACGAAATATTCAGGATGGCGTGCGGCTGCTGGAAGAGCTGGGCGCCATTACTCTTAATGAAAATGAGCACTACCGGCTGACGCCTTCTGGTCGTACCCTGGCGCAGCTGCCGGTGGATCCGCGGCTGGCGCGGATGGTGCTGGAGGCGCAGCGCTTTGGCTGCGTGCGCGAGGTGATGATTATCGCGGCGGCGCTCTCGATTCAGGACCCGCGCGAGCGGCCGGTCGAGAAACAGCAGGCGTCCGATGAGAAACATCGCCGCTTTGCTGATAAAGAGTCTGACTTTCTCACCTTTGTTAATCTCTGGAACTATATCCAGGAGCAGCAGAAAGCGCTGTCGGGCAACCAGTTCCGCCGCCAGTGTAAAAGTGACTATCTCAACTATCTGCGCGTGCGCGAATGGCAGGATATCTACACCCAGCTGCGTCAGGTCGTGCGTGAACAGGGGATGCCCGTCAACAGCGAGCCGGCACCTTATCGTGAGGTACACTGTGCGCTGCTGACCGGCCTGCTGTCGCATATCGGACAGAAAGATGCGGAGAAGCAGGAGTTTACCGGCGCGCGCAACGCCCGCTTTGCCATATTCCCTGGCTCCGGTTTGTTTAAAAAGCCGCCCAAATGGACCGTGGTGGCCGAACTGGTAGAAACCAGCCGCCTGTGGGGCCGGGTGGCGGCACGCATCGATCCGGAGTGGATTGAGCCGCTGGCTCAGCACCTCATCAAGCGCAGCTACAGCGAACCGCACTGGGAGAAAGCACAGGGCGCGGTGATGGCTACGGAAAAGGTAACGCTCTACGGGCTGCCCATCGTGCAGGCGCGTAAAGTGAATTACAGCCGCATCGATCCGCAGCTGAGCCGCGAGCTGTTTATTCGCCATGCGCTGGTTGAGGGCGACTGGCAGACGCGCCACGCCTTTTTCCGCACCAACCTGAAGCTGCGCAGTGAAGTTGAGGATCTGGAGCATAAGTCACGCCGCCGCGACATTCTGGTGGATGACGAAACGCTGTTTGCTTTTTACGATCGCCGTCTGGGCAAAGAGGTGGTCTCTGCCCGTCACTTTGACAGCTGGTGGAAGCAGGCCAGTAAAGAGAATCCGGACCTGCTCAACTTTGACAAGCAGATGCTGATCAAAGAGGGGGCAGATAAGGTCAGCCAGCTCGACTACCCTAATGTCTGGCAGCAGGGCGATCTGAAGCTGCGGCTCACCTATCAGTTTGAGCCAGGCGCCGATGCGGATGGCGTGACCGTTCATATCCCGCTGCCGCTGCTGAACCAGGTGGATGAAGCGGGTTTTGAGTGGCAGATCCCCGGCGTGCGGCGTGAGCTTATCATCGCGCTGATTAAATCGCTGCCCAAACCGCTGCGCCGCAATTTTGTGCCGGCCCCCAATTACGCGGAAGCGTTTCTCGGTCGCGTTCAGCCGCTGGCACAGCCGCTGCTGGATGCGCTGGAGCGTGAGTTCCGGCGCATGTCAGGCGTGACGATTGAGCGCGATGCCTGGCACTGGGATCAGGTGCCCGATCACCTTAAAATGACGTTCCGCATTGTGGATGAGCACAACCGCAAGCTGCAGGAAGGTAAAGATCTGCATCAGCTGAAACAGGCGCTGAAAGGCAAAGTGCAGGAGACGCTGTCGAAGGTTGCCGATGATGGTCTGGAGCAGAGCGGTCTGCACATCTGGAGTTTTGGCGACCTGCCACAGAGTTATGAGCAGAAACGCGGCAGCTATCAGGTCAAAGCCTGGCCGGCGCTGGTAGATGAAAAAGATAGCGTGGCGATCCGCCTGTTTGACAGTGAAGAGGAGCAGCAGAAGATGATGTGGCGCGGTCAGCGTCGCCTGCTGCTGCTGAACATTCCGTCACCGGTTAAATATCTGCATGAAAAGCTGCCGAATAAAGCCAAGCTCGGGCTCTACTTTAATCCGTATGGCAAAGTGCTGGAGCTGATAGACGACTGTATTGCCTGCGGCGTGGATAAGCTAATGGCGGAGGCGGGCGGCCCCGCGTGGCAGCAGCAGAATTTTGAGCAGCTGCGCGATAAAGTGCGGGCGGAGCTGAACGACACCGTGGTGACGATTGCGCAGCAGGTTGAGCAGATCCTCACCTGCGTGTTCAATATCAACAAATTTCTGAAAGGCCGCGTGGATATGACGCTGGCGCTGGCGCTGGCGGATATCAAACAGCAGATGAGCGGTCTGGTCTATCGCGGATTTGTCACCGGCAACGGCTACGATCGGCTGGGAGATACGCTGCGCTATCTGCAGGGAATCGAGCGCCGTCTGGAGAAGCTGCCCGCCGATCCGCACAGCGACCGCGCCCGCATGCTGAAGGTACAGGCGGTGGAACAGGCGTGGAACGTCTGGCGCAGCAAGCTGCCGCCGCAGCGCCGGGATGATGCCGATGTAGTGGCGATCCGCTGGATGATTGAAGAGCTGCGCATCAGCTACTTTGCTCAGCAGCTGGGTACTCCCTATCCGGTTTCAGATAAGCGGGTGCTGCAGGCGATGGAGCAGCTGAGCTGAATGCATAACGCATGCAGGTGTGCGTGATCGCGCGCCTGCCTGCTTACTCAGCCAGCTCTTCGAGTTTATCTTTAAACGAGGTCACGGCAATGGCCCGGTTGTCCGCGCGATAGCGATCGACCGGCGCCGGAGCCGAACTCTGTACGGCGATGAGCTGCCAGCCATCATCTTTTTTCAGCAGCAGCGGGGAGCCGCTGTCGCCAGGCAGCGTATCGCACTGGTGCGAAAGCACGGCGCGCTGCGCCCAGCCGGTGACTATACAGTCGCTATGCGAATAGAGTGAATCGAGGTGATCGGCCGGATAACCCGCCTGCGTGACTTTGCGTCCGCTCTCTTTGAGCGCGGCGGTGAGATCGCTGCGAGAGCCATCAAACAGCGGGATCGGCACAATACCTGAAGGGGGGTTGTGCAGGATCACCAGACCATAATCGTAAGGCGCGGCGGCAGAGGGCACAATCCAGCCCTCGCCATCGGCCTGCAGGCGCCGCGCCAGCGACGGCTCAACCCGGGCATCTATATCGTGAATTTCGTAACGCCAGCCTTTTTCACCCGCCATAAAGCGCAGCGCAACCGGCTTATCGAACCGGCCTGGCGGTGTCAGCAGGCAGTGGCCGGCGGTCAGGGCCAGATGAGCAGAGATCAGCGTGGCGGTGCAGAGGTTGCCGCTTTCCGTCTCCAGCTGACCAATGGCATCCCAGGGCGCAGCGGCCACGTCGCTTATTGCCTGGCGATGGTCTTTACCAAAAAACAGCGTCTTGATCTCTTCGGGACTCAGCCCGTCTTCATCATCGGCGTGTGCTGTGAGGGTAAAGCCGAAAATACCAATAAATAACAGAATTGCCAGGCGCATAGTTCTCTCGACAGGGAGAATAAAAGGGAGTTTTTGTTATCACGCTTAGGCGATAACTATAGTCGGTGAGCGGTAAAAAAGGGAGAAATATCGGAGTAATCAGCGCGCTACAGCCATCAAATAAAAAAACTGGCCGCGACAATGCCGCAGAGAATCATCACAAAGAGAATAATTTCGAAGCGATAGCGACGCACCATTTTTCGCTACTCCAGTAAATAAACACCCGGCATAACCGGGTGTTTTAAACAACATCGTGGTGTTGGCGCGAACTTATTTCGCTGATTTTTTCATTTTGTGATGCTTTTTAGCTGCCTGCGCTTTCTGCGCAACTTTAGCGTGGTGCTTTTTAGCCGCCTGCGCTTTCTGTGCAGCAGGTTTAGCGGATTTCACGTGGTGCTTTTTGGCAGCCTGCGCTTTCTGTGCAGCGGGCTGAGTTGATTTTTTGTGATGCTTTTTAGCGGCCTGCGCTTTCTGTTCAGCAGGCTTGGTTGCTTTTTTATGATGCTTTTTCGCAGCCTGGGCTTTCTGCGCAGCAGCTTTATGTTTGTGATGCACCATTTTATGTTTAGCTGGCGCAGCGGTAGTGGAGCTGGTGGTGGCAGTTGCCGCCGGAGCAGCGGTTGTCTCAGCAGCAAAAGCAGCAGAAGAGAGACCCATAGCAGCGGCGATTACCAGTGCACATAATTTTTTCATCGCTTAATCCTCGGACTATTTTTTCATATGTAGCCCACTGCGGGGCCGGTGAAAACACTATATGAAAAAGCGATTTCGCTTTCCGTGAGGGATTGGTATCGGCGTGTAACGGATTGTACAAGGCGGAAAAACGGCGGCCGGTGCGGCCGCCTGCGGGGTCAATCGGCGAGGTAGCGCTGCTCAAGGTGCTGACGGAAATAGTCCGGATTCAGCGCTTCACCGGTGGCGTTGCGCAGCAGCTGTTCAGTCGGGAAGCGACTGCCGTGCTGCCAGATATTCTGCTGCAGCCAGTCAAATACCGGCTGCAGCTCGCCGTTGAGGATCAGCGTCTCCAGCTGCGGGATCGCGCGCTTAACTGCCTGATAAAGCTGTGCCGCATACATCGCGCCCAGCGTATAGGTCGGGAAATAGCCGAACGCGCCGTCGGTCCAGTGGATATCCTGCATACAGCCATCGCGATAGTTGCCACGGGTATCAATGCCGAGCGACTGCTGCATTTTTTCATCCCACAGCGCCGGAATATCCTCTACCTCAATCTCACCTTCAATTAGCGCGCGCTCAATCTCATAGCGCAGAATAACGTGTGCCGGATAGCTCAGCTCATCGGCATCGACGCGGATAAAGCCAGGCTTGACGCGCTGCGCCAGACGAATAAAGTTAGGCGTCTCCAGCGCAGGCTGCTCACCCATCAGCGCGACGACCTGCGGCTGAATATGCTGCAAAAAGGCGCGGCTGCGGCCCAGCTGCATCTCCATAAACAGGCTCTGCGACTCATGAATCGCGGTAGAGCGCGCCAGGGCCACCGGCTGACCGCGCCACTGCTGTGGCAGATTCTGTTCGTAGCGCGCGTGCCCGGTCTCATGGATCACACCCATCATGGCGCTGAGAAACTCGCTTTCGTTGTAGCGCGTGGTGATGCGCACGTCGTCCGGCACACCGCCGCAAAAAGGGTGGGCGCTGACATCCAGACGACCATGATTGAAATCGAAGCCGAGCAGCTTCATTACGCTCAGCCCCAGCTGCTTCTGTGACTCAACGGCAAAGGGTCCCAGCGGCTGAAGCGGCGCCTGCGCCTGCTTTGCCACCGCCCGCTGCAGTAAATCAGGCAGCCAGCTTTTCAGCGCGCCAAAAGTGGCGTCAAGCCGGGCGCTGGTCATGCCTGGCTCATACAGATCCAGCAGCGCGTCATAGCGCGACGTGCTGGCCGCAGCGGCGCGCAGCTGCGCCTCTTCCCGGCTCAGCCGGACAACCTCTTTGAGGTTAGCGCTGAAGCCCTGCCAGTCATTCGCCGGGCGCTGCGATCGCCACGCATGCTCGCAGCGCGAGCCCGCCAGCGATTTTGCTTCGACCAGCGCGGCGGGAAGCAGCGTTGCCTGACGCCAGGCGCGCTGCATCTCCGCCACGTTTGCCTGCTCAACATCGTTCAGCGACTCCTGCTCAGCAGCAGAGAAAAGCCCTTCCAGCGCCGGCGCGGTCAGCAGCTCATGCATAAATACGCTGAGTTCGGCTAGCGCTTCGCCACGCGCCTGACTGCCGCCGGGCGGCATGGTAGTCTGCATATCAACCCCGGCAATCGCACCGAGGTGACCGAAACGGGAAAGGCGCTGAAACGTGCGGGTAAGTTCCTGATAAGCTGATGTCACAGCCAGATCTCCTTAAGCGGGTAAGCGGGGGGGTGTCTCACGCAAGGGTAAATCAACCGGCCAGCAAAAGCGAACGCTGGCGCCGCCGAGCGGCGAGCTCTCGATCACCACCTGACCCTGCAGCGCCTGGGCAATCGAATGGACGATAGCCAGCCCGAGGCCGCAGCCGCCGGTCGCGCGATCGCGGCTGGGATCGAGACGAACGAAAGGCTCAAAAACCCGCTGGCGCTCTTCGGCCGGAATGCCGGGACCATCATCCTCTACCTGCAAAATGCCGGTTGTGCCGTCAAACCAGAGGCTGACGCGCAGCCGCTCAGTAGCGTAGCGCAACGCATTATTGACGAGGTTATCCAGCACCCGCTCCATCAGCCGCATGTCGGCGCTGCCGGTATTCTGCAGCTGCGGAATATCCAGCGCGATCTGCGTGTGCGGCTGCATACTCTGTACATCAGCAATATAGAGCCGCAGCCACTGCGCCAGGTCGAACGACTGCAGATGCAGGTCGACCCGCGGACGGTCCAGCCGGGCATAGGTCAGCAGTTCTTCAATCAGGCTCTCCAGCTGGCCCACATCGCGATTCAGCGCGGCGGACTCCGCCTCTGTCAGGTTATCGCTCATCTCCAGCCGGTAGCGCAGGCGCACCAGCGGCGTGCGCAGCTCGTGGGCGATGCCATCAATCAGCTGTTTTTTGCTGGCCACCAGCGTATTGATGTTATCCGCCATCTGGTTAAACGCTACGCCGAGACTGTGAAGGCTGGAGGTGCTTTCAAAATGGGTGCGCACGTCCAGCTCACCGCGGCCAAAGCGCTCCGCGGCTTTCTCCAGCCGCTGCATCTCCTGCCAGTGCGGACGCAGCCAGATAAATACCGGCAGTGCCAGCGACATACCAATAAACGCCACCAGCGCAATATCGAGCAGCCGCATCTGATGCAGATAAAACAGATAGGGGATAGGCCCGACAGAGAGCACGTAGTGGCTGCGGGGAATATGCTGCAGAAAGGTGTACTGATCGTCGAGCGCGACAATTTCGCCGGCGCGCAGACGTTTCATATCCCTCTCATCCAGCTGGTATTTGCTCATAGGTTCGATATTGAGATCGAAAGAGAGGTCAAGATCGAGACTGCGGATAGTTTTGTTCCAGTCGCGCGGCGGGATCTCGCGCAGCTCGCTGCGCATCAGAAACAGCGAGCTGGCCATCAGGTCATTCATCGACTGCCGGCCAGCCCGCTCGGCGGTAAACTTATACACCAGGCCCACCAGCAGGGTCATCACCAGAAAGCAGACAAACAGCAGCAGGTAAAACTGAATAAAGAGCTTTCTCATCAGCTGCGGGTATCCCAGGCCTGAGGCGCAAACAGGTAGCCTTTGTTGCGGATGGTTTTGATGCGAAACGGCTCAGTCGCGCTGTCATAGAGCTTTTTGCGCAGCCGCGAGATAGCCACATCAATACTGCGATCCATGCCGTCATAGCTCACGCCGCGCAGCGTCATCAGCAGCGCGTCGCGATCGAGGATCTCGCCGGCGTGGCTCGCCAGCTGCCACAGCAGATCGAAGTCGGCCGTTGAAAGCGTAATGTTCTCATCAAACAGCAGCACCTGACGGTTCAGCGCATCGATGGTCAGCGAACCAAACCGCAGCACTTTCTGCGACTGCTGCTGTGCCGGCGTGCTCTCCGGCTTGTTGACCACCGCCTGGCGCAGATGCAGACGCAGCCGCGCCAGCAGCACGGCAGGGGGCGTGGTCTTGAGAATGTAGTCATTGGCGCCCATTTCAAGCGCGAGAATATGGTTCATATCGCTGTCGAGCGAGGTCAGCAGGACAATGGGACCACTCCAGTGCGCCCGCAGGTCGCGGCAGAGCGTCATGCCATCTTTACCCGGCAGCATAATATCCAGCAGGACCAGATCCGGCTGGACGTTAAGAATCGTCGCCTCGGCGCGATCGCCGCGCGTTTCGACCACCACGTCAATATCATGGCGACCCAGATAGGCGGCGATCAGCTCGCCGACTTCCGGCTCATCTTCAACATAGACAATTTTGTTCATAGGTAAGCGCGCTGAAAAAGAATGGCAGCAGCATAGCTTTTCCTGGTCCTGAGCACTACGCTACCGCACGAAATATCCCTGTCTCACTGGTATGTATACCGTGAAATGTGCCATTATTAGCGGCGCGTTAAGGCGCAAGGTTCGGAACCGCATTGAAAAACAGGAGGAGTGCGAGGGTGTCTGATAAAGAGCTGGCTTCAGCCGGATACAGTGATCGCATCTGCTTCAATTACAGTGACTTTCTCTCCGCTTCCTGCAAAAAACGCTGGAGCTTTGTTGACGCCATTTACGGTGTCATGCCCATTTTTGGCATGGTGACCCGTAAGTCTGCGCACAGCTTACAGGCCAGCGACGATCACTTGAAAGAATTAGCGTTGCAAATCATTTCAACGCAGGTCAGCGATGAGATCAATATCGCCCGGCTGATCACGCTGGCGGAGCAGCAGCATATCAGCCGGTTTGATATCCAGCTGCCTTATCCGCTCTCTGCGGAACAGCTTGATGGGATCCACCACGAATACAGCAAACCCCTCAATCTTACACAGCAGAACGATCTGCTGTGCGTCTCCATTCCGGCACTCGCGCATTGATTACTGCGTAAGCTGCCACAGCGCGGGCAGCGATGCCGCCATCAACAGCACAATCGCCATGCGCTCCAGCTGCAGCAGCGGTTTGTCACCGCGTCCGCCGCGGCGCGCGTAGAGAAACAGCAGCAGTCCCGGCGCGTAAAGCACCACGGAGAGCAGCAGATGCAGCGGGCCTGAGGCGTAGAGCAGCCAGAGGCCATACAGCGTGGCACCCAGCCCGATGCTCATCGCCAGCGGTTTCTGCTGGCCGCGCACCACCTTCATCAGATAGAGTCCCACCAGCAGGTAAGGCACCAGAATCATCTCTGAGGCGATCGTGAGCAGGGTATTGTAGTCAGCGCCGGTCAGCGCGATGGCGATCAGGCAAACCTGTACGCTGCCGTTGGTCAGCCACAGCGACGCCGCAGGCGAGTTATGACGGTTCTGTCGGGCGAGGCTGCGCGGAAATGCACCCTGCCGGGCAGCGATAAAGGGAACTTCAGCCGCCATGATGGTCCAGCTGAGATAGGCGCCGCAGACCGAGACAATCAGCCCCGCGGCTATCACCGCATCGCCCCAGTGACCCAGCAGATGCGTCATCAGCCCCGCCATTGACGGGTTGCGCAGCTGCGCCAGCTCAGCGCGCGGGATCACCCCCAGCGAGAGCAGCGTGACCAGCAGATAAACCAGCAGCGCCGCCAGCACCGCCAGCAGCGTGGCGCGCCCCACATCCTGTTTATTGCGCGCGCGCGCCGATACCACCACGGCTCCCTCAACGCCGATAAATACCCACAGCGTGATAAGCATGGTCTGCTTGATCTGCTGCCACAGGGGCTGACCCAGCTCAGCGCCGCTGAAATCGAAGCTGAACCGGTCATAATTAAATGCCAGCAGCGCCAGCACCACAAACAGCAGCAGCGGGACCAGCTTGCCAAGCGTGGCCAGCATATTAATGCTCGCTGCGGTCTGCACGCCGCGCAGCACCAGCCAGTGTACCAGCCAGAGCAGCACCGAAGCGCCCAGCATCGCCTGCCAGGTGTTACCGTCGCCAAACACCACGTGCTGCGGCGTATCGGTAAAAAAGCTCAGCGCAGAGAACACAATCACCAGATAAGAGACGTTGGCGATCACGGCGCAGAGCCAGTAGCCCCACGCCGAGCAGAATCCCGTTAGCTCACCAAACCCGGCGCGGGCATAGGTAAAGATACCGCCGTCGAGCTCCGGTTTGAGCCGCGTCAGCAGCAGCATTGCGAGGGAGAGAAAAATAATACCCACGCCGGTGATGAGCCAGCCGATGAGCAGCGCCGCCGGCCCCGCGACGGCCGCCATATTCTGCGGCAGGCTAAACACGCCCGCGCCAAGCATGGAGCTGAGCACCAGAGCCGTCAACGCGCTAAGACCTAATTTTTTATCCAAAATGCCTTTCCTGAACAGCAGAGTATGCTGGGTCGTGAACTTTCCGTAGAAGTGTAGTGCACCATCAGGCGCAGATTAAAACGGAATCCCCTGAAAACAGGCGGCAGATTTTACGAGGAGGAGAGAGGGATGGCAATGCAAGAGTATGCAGATTTGTGCAGGAACTATGCAAACAGCAGGGCAGTCTGGCTGCCCCGCTGCATCATTATTTAAACAGGTCGGCGGTAACGGTAAGGTTGCCACCGCTCTGGTTCTGCCACTGGCGCGTGATGTGGTAATACTTCGCGCCTTTGGCGATAGCCCGCTTGCCGACGGCCTCTGAAATCTCAGTCGGCGTGCCGAAATGATCGGAGAAGGTGATGGTATCAAACGGCTGCATCTGCGCGGCGGTAATCGCATTGACTTCCTGCACGCTGCGGCCATCTGACTGCTTCACCGTATAGCGTTTGCCGGTTGAACTCTGCGTCTCAAAGAAGCGACCTACATTGGTGCTTGGCGTATCAGAAGAGGCTACGCCCGGCAGCGCCACGCGCGACGCCGCTGCGCCGCCAGCGGCCAGCGCGGCTTTTCCGGCTTCAGAATCAGCAGGAATCGAGTTTGATGTATCCTGGACGATACGCGCTTTGGCATCAGCTTTATAGACATAGGCGGTGACGTACTGATTGCCGCCGTTATTGGCATCAACCTGGCGCACGATAAAGAATGAGGCGGCGCCTTTTTTCTGTGCGGCTCTGGAGATCGCATCATTTACCGCGGGCTGGCTGGAGAAGAAGCCACTGACTGAAACCGTGTCGAACGGTTCAAGGCGGTAGGCTTCCGCTTTCGGCAGCTCTTTAACGCCGTTGATCACGCGATACTGCGTATCGGTCGATGCTTTAGCGGCGTCCGCTTTGTATAAATCTGCGGTGACGCGCCAGTTGCCGCCGTTACCGTTGGTATCATTGATGCCCTGAACGTAAAACGAGTCAGCGCCTTTCTCATCTGCTGCTCTCGAGACTGCGCTGGTGGCATCACCGATTGCGTTGAAGCGGCCGTTGATATTAATACGTTCGAATGGTTTCAGGCCGGCCGCTTGTTCCGGCGTCAGCTCTTTGGCAGCAAACGCGTTAGCTGCCAGCAGCGATAACAGAGTAGACGCCAGAATGGTGTTCTTCAGCTTCATAAAAATGATCCTTCGCCTTACGCAAAATGAGTACGAAAACGTGCTGGACTCTTGATGTATAACAGATTAGCCGCTGATTATTGCATGTAATAATCAGCCTGTCTCAGCCAATTTAGCGTGAATGCCGTATGGATGCATGTCTCTTTTTGCGGCAATATTTTTTCTGAAATCGCGAATGCGTCTGTCGGGCAGTTAAGCGCGTAGCCCGTTCAGGCTACGCGCTGCGGTATAGGATGTTGTTAAGCGGGGTAATGGATCAGGACGGGCGTCATCATGCAGGGGCGCCGCAGCGCCCGTGACGGTTAATCCTCTTCATCTTCCTCATCATCACGATCGACCGGCGATTTAAAATCATCCGGCTTGATGGCCAGTAAATCACAGCGCAGATGGTCGATAACCTGCTCAGCGGTGTTGCCAAGAAAGGCCGCCGAGAGGCCGGTACGGCCTATCGTACCGAGCACGACAATACCGGCATCCAGCTGTGAAGCGATATCGGGGATCACCTCTTCCGGCAGGCCTTTAGCGACGTGAGTAAACTCTTCACCGATGGAGAATTTCTGTCGCAGCGCTTTCATCGCCACCAGATGCTGACCGCGGATAGCGTCGTTATAGACGCTGGGATCAAAATCGGGCAGCTCAATGGCGATATTAATCGGCGTAACCGGATAAGCGCCCACCAGATGGACCTCGGTGTGATTTACCATTTCCGCCAGACGCGCGGTTTCGCGGATCAGTTTCTGATTCAGCTCATCGTGATGCGGCTCTTCGCTGGCGAGGTTTACCGCCACCACCGCTTTACCGCCTTCCGGCCACGGCTGATCTTTTACCATCCACACCGGGCAGGGACATTTACGCAGCAGATGCCAGTCGGTGGGGGTAAAAATCACCGACTCCAGCCGGTCATGCTGGTGTGCCATTTTCAGCACCAGGTCATGATTGTGCGCCAGCACCTCCTGAATAATCGCTTCAAAAGGGCGGTTGTGCCAGACCACTTTGATTTCGATATCTACGCCGGCATCCAGATAGGCCTGCGCCTGCTCACGGATCCACTCGGTGCGCTGGCTAATCACCCCTTTGCGCATATTCGTGCGCTCATCAGGCGAAAGCAGGGTGGTCATTTCATAGGAGAAATCATAGATAGGCAGAAACGCTTTAATTTTTCCGCCGATGCGTTGATTCAGATAAACCGCGCGACGCAGCGCCGGCTGATCGTCCTGCTGAGGATCGATCGCGACCAGAACATGTTGGTAACGGGACATAGCGCACTCTCCTTAGACCCAGGCCATATGGAATAAAGATAGCCTAAGTTCCGGGCGTGCAGAAGCGGAAAAGGTGTAGCCGGATCAATAAAATAACAATTACTGACCCGGCAACGCCTCAGGCGGGTTGTTCCGCCTGACCCGCCAGCTCAGAGAGCAGGGCGTGATCTTCAATAGTGATATATTTGCCTTTAACAGCCAGCATGCCGCTTTTCTGAAAACGCCCCAGCAGGCGGCTGATGGTTTCAACCGTCAGTCCCAGATAATTGCCGATATCGCCGCGCGTCATGGTCAGCCGGAACTCGCGCTGCGAAAAACCGCGCTGGCCAAAGCGCCGCGAGAGATTCCAGATAAAGGCGGCCAGCCGCTCTTCAGCATTTTTTCTGGAGAGCAGCATAATCATATCCTGATCGCCTTTAATCTCTCCGCTCATCAGACGCATCATCTGCTGACGCAGTGCGGGCATTTTGCCTGACAGATCGTCCAGCGTCTCAAAAGGGATTTCGCAGACCATGGCCGTCTCCAGCGCCTGTGCGAAGCCCGGGTGCTTAGCGTTAACGATGGCATCAAACCCGACCAGGTCGCCTGCCAGATGAAAGCCGGTGATCTGCTCGTCGCCCTGTTCGGTAATGGTATAACTCTTGATTGTGCCGGAGCGAATGGCATACAGCGACTTCAGTTCGTCACCCGCTTTGAATAATGTCTGGCCTTTCTGAATCGGCTTTTTACGTTCGATGATGTTGTCCAGCTGATCAAGCTCATGCTCATTCAGTGTGAAAGGAATACACAACTGGCTGATACTGCAATCCTGACAGTGGATCGCACATCCGCCAGACTGAATACGTCGAATGCTGCGTTTTTCCTGGATCATATCTGTACGCTCGATGATTATTGACTGCCGTCAATTTTACCATTTTTCTTCCTGCTGTGAATGCATGCAGGCTGGATCTGGCACAAAAACCTTACAATTAATGGGTATTCGCCCGATTGATCTCACCCGCGCGGCGTAACAGCATCCGGCCTCTGCGGTGCAGACCTTTTACCCCGTACGGCAACCTTTGCTATTCTTCAGTTTTATCAGTATGCCGTGCGCATATGCTTAAACGGGTATGGGGAAACATGATGAACCTTGATGATGAAGACCTGTTCCGCGATGCCATGGGGGATGTCACGCCCCTGAAAGATTGTGCTAATACGCAGTGGCTGCGTGCGCCCTCCACTAAAGCGCCACGGACTGTGCCGCCGGAGAGCGAAGAGAACTTTCTTACGCGCGGTTTTCTGGAGATTGTCCCGCTCACATCACCGCTGGAGTACCGGGCAGAAGGCATTCAGCAGGGCGTCGTGGATAAAGTGCGGCTGGGCAAATATCCGCTGGAGGCGAGCCTGAATCTGCTGCGTCAGCCGGTGGAGACCTGCCGCCAGTCGCTGTTCAGTTTTATGCAGGAAGCGCGCCGGCAGGGGCTGCGTAATTTGCTGATTATTCACGGCAAAGGACGTGATGACGAGTCGCATGCCAACATTGTGCGCAGCTATCTGGCGCGCTGGCTGCAGCAGTTTGATCAGGTGCAAAGCTTCTGTACCGCACAGCCGCAGCACGGCGGTGCGGGCGCGCTTTATGTGAGTTTGCGTAAAACTGAGCAGGCGCGGCTCGACAACCGCGAGCGGCATGCAAAGCGCAGCCGCTAATGGTGAAACTTGCGGATCGTGGCGATCAGCACTTCAGCGCTGAGGCTGAGCGGATAGCCGCTGCGGGTGATGATCCCTACCGGTTCGCCCGGACCGGGTGAGGCGAGCGGCAGTGCATGCAGGGCATGGTGTTCAAGATCCTCCTTGACCGCGCCAGAAGGAACAAACCAGACGTAGTCGTAGCGCAGCGCCAGCTGGCGGGCAAGGGAGGTAGAGGAGGTTTCAACGCAGTCCGGAGGCAAACTGCAGCTCTGCTCATCCAGCATATGCTGCGCGATGCGCCGCGGCGCGGTGCCTTCCGGCGAGATCACCACCGGCCACTGCATGGCGCGGGACAGTGTGACGTTGTCACTTAAAAGCGGATGTTCCGGCCTGACGACCAGCTTCAGCGACTCCAGAAACAGCAACTCATAACTTAACCCCGCCATCATTTCACTGCTGGCCATGCGGCCAATGCCGACATCAAATTCACCGGCGCGCAGCCCGGCCAGCAGCACGTTGTTGTGCAGCGTGGCTACCTGCACCGTGGTGTTTGGCTGCTGCTCATGAAAGCGGTTCAGAATCTGCGGTAACATGCCCATTGCCGCCGTGGTCAGCGCCCCCAGCCGGATAATAACCGGCCGTCCCGGTGCCGGCGCGTTAAAGCTTTGCGCAGCATGATTCAGCGCGTCCAGCACTTTTACTGCGTAAACCAGAAACTGTTCGCCCGCCGTGGTCAGCTGCGCGCCTGAACGCCCGCGATCCAGCAGGCGCGCGCCTGCCAGCTCTTCAAGCTCATTCAGGGTCTTGGAGAGCGCAGGCTGGCTCAGGCTGAGCGTCTCTGCTGCACGCCCCAGCGTTCCCTGTTGCGCAACGGCGACGAAAGCGTGCAGATGGCGCAGGCGAATGCGCTGGCTGAAAACCGTGTTTTTATCCATAGGGTCAACGTAATCCGTAAGGGCTGGCGAGAGCAACCAGCAAAAATGCGTTCTGTTAACTTAATTGCAAAATGAATTTAACAAAAGTCTTTTCATACACGGTCTCCCTTAACCCCTTGTTTTTGCAACCTGGTCCCGGCTGGCTGAAAAGCAGTTTTTGCAAAAGTATGTTTTATCAGAGGCTTAAATCGTTCTGTTTTTGAGTGAAATGGGCGTCATGTGAAAAAATTGTGCAGTGCAGGGTTAACGATGGGCTATCATATCCGCCGTTTTTTTTACCAAAACTGATGACCTTTTTGCTGAACAGCAGGAGTTAAACCGTGACCAGCGCCGAAGCCGTAGATGTTCGCCAGTTAATCAACCGTCATGCGCTGAGCCGCTGGCAGAAACGGCTTATCGCGCTCTGCTTTGTGATTGTGGCACTGGACGGTATGGATATCGCGCTGATGGGGTTCATTGCGCCCGCGCTAAAAGCAGGCTGGGGCGTAACAAACCATCAGCTGGGCATGGTGATCAGCGCCGCGCTGATTGGTCTGGCGCTGGGGGCGATGGTGGCCGGGCCGCTGGCCGACCGCTATGGGCGCCGCATCATGATCCTGCTCAGCGTGCTCTTTTTTGGGCTCTGGACGCTGGCCACCGCGCTGGCGCAGAACATCGAGCAGATGATGCTGTTTCGCTTTCTGACCGGACTGGGGCTGGGCGCCGCCATGCCCAACGTGGGCACGCTGGTGGCGGAATATGCTCCTGAACGTCGCCGATCTTTTATTATCACCGTAGTCTTTTGCGGCTTCACCTTTGGCGCAGCGGCTGGCGGATTCGCAGCATCCTGGCTGCTACCGCGCTACAGCTGGCACGCGGTGTTACTCATGGGCGGCATTTTGCCGTTGCTGGTGCTGCCCTGGCTGATGTATGGCCTGCCGGAGTCGGTGCGTTTTCTGATTCACCAGCGCGCGCCGGCGGCGCGTATACACGCGATCCTTGAGCGTATGCTGCCAGGAGAGGTGGCGCCAGGCAGCCGCTATCACGCCAGTGAAACTCTGAACGTGCGGCGCGGCGCGATAGCTACCGTGGTATCAGAATCCTATCTGTTTGGCAGCCTGATGCTCTGGGGCGGCTATTTTATGGGGCTGTTTCTGGTCTACCTTATTGGCAGCTGGCTGCCGTCGCTTATCAACACGCTGGGGATGTCGCTCACCGGGGCCGCGATTGTCACGGCCATGTATCAGGCGGGCGGCACGCTGGGCTCGCTGTTTGCCGGCTGGCTGATGGACCGCATGAACGCCAGTCTTGCGCTGGCGACCATCTACTTCTGCGGCGGCATTGCGATAGTTGCGCTTGGCTTCTCTCCGGCGCAGGTCGGATTGATGAGCGCAATCGCGTTCTGCAGCGGCTTCTGTTTTAACGGCGCCAATACCGGCATGAATGCGCTCTCCGCTCACTTCTATCCCACACACGCCCGCGCCACCGGCTCAAGCTGGATGCACGGCGTAGGCCGTATCGGTGCGATTCTCAGCGCGTTTGCCGGCGCAGAGTTGCTGACGCTGGGCTGGGCGTTTAGCCAGATTTTCCTGCTGCTGGCGATACCGGCCGTGCTGACAACCCTGATGCTGGTGCTCAAGTACCGCTTTGCCGATCCAAAACCGGGCGTGGAGTGACAGGGCGATCACACTTCAGGGAAAATTTTACCTGCGCTGCGTGCCTTGATTTAGAGTAACAGCACTGTTCCGGCTCAGGACCCCTGTTATGGAAAATTTTCTCAGCTCTGATGCGATCCGCACGCTATTTTCACAGGCCATGTCGGCCATGTATCAGCAGGAAGTGCCGCAGTATGGCGCGCTGACGCAGCTGGTCAGCGCGGTTAATGAACGCACGCTGGAAGCGAACCCCGCGCTGAAAGATCGGCTGGCAGCGGCGGATGAGCTGGCGCGGCTGAGCGTTGAACGCCATGGCGCTATCCGGGTCGGGACGGCCGCCGAGCTTTCTCTGCTGCGGGAGATGTTTGCCGTGATGGGCATGGAGCCGGTGGGCTATTACGACCTGTCCCAGGCGGGCGTACCGGTTCACTCCACGGCTTTCCGGCCCGTGAGCGAGACCGCGCTGCGCCGCAATCCGTTTCGCGTTTTCACGTCGCTGCTGCGTCCTGAGCTGATTGACGATCCGGCGCTGCACGCCCGAGCGATGGCGATACTCGGCGCGCGTGACATCTTTACGCCCGGCTGCCGCAGGCTTATCCGGCGTCATCAGGAGCAGGGCGGCCTCAATGCCAGAGACGCAGCCGCGTTTGTCAGCGAGGCGCTGGAAACGTTTCGCTGGCACGCGCAGACCACGGTGGACAGCAAAACCTATCATGCGCTGAGCCAGCAGCACCGGCTGATCGCTGACGTTGTCTGCTTCCGCGGCTGCCATATCAACCATCTGACGCCGCGTACGCTGGATATCGATCGCGTGCAGGCGCTGATGCCGTCGCGCGGTATCGAGCCAAAAGTGCTGATTGAAGGCCCGCCGCGGCGCCAGGTTCCGATCCTGCTGCGGCAGACCAGCTTTAAAGCGCTGGAAGAGGCGGTGCATTTCAGTGACGGTACGCCGGGCACGCACACGGCGCGCTTCGGCGAGATAGAGCAGCGTGGTGCAGCGCTGACCCCGGCCGGCCGGGCTCTGTATGACCGGCTGCTGGCTGCCGCCGGCTCCGGCAGCGATAATGCGCAGCATCAGCAGCGCCTCAGTGAGGTATTTCGTGATTTCCCTGATGATGAAGAGACGCTGCGCGAGCAGCAGCTCGCCTGGTTCCGCTATCGTCTGACGGAGCGCGGTGAACAGCAGCCTCCGCGCGCCGGAGAGAGCGTGTCAGCCCTGCTGCAGGCTGGCCGGCTGCAGGCAGAACCTATCGTGTATGAAGATTTTTTGCCGGTCAGCGCGGCGGGCATATTTCAGTCTAATCTGGGTAATGCGGTAATAACGCGCGAGGCGGGTCACGCCAGTCAGGCAGCGTTTGAAGCGGCGCTGGGCGCGTCAGTACAGGATGAGATGGCGCTCTATGCGCAGATGCAGCAGCGCAGTCTGATTCGCTGCGGAATTCACGAGGGATAACAGAGAGCCGGTCAGCGAAATCAGCGATGATTTCAGCAGCCGGCGATTTTTTATCATTATAATGGCAGACGCATATGTAAATACGCTTCTGCTCAGCGGCACCGTTCAGAACGGTTACGCTTTTTCCCCGATGTAAGCATGGTATTCGATCAGATCCGCCCGTTCAGGATGAAACTCATCTGACCTGCCGGATTCAGCCCCGCCACAATAGACTAAACAGCCTGCCGACAGTAAGCCAAAATATTTGATGATCTCATTCAGCGATCCGGGTCATGTTTCGGCATAATCTGCAAATGCTTTAAGAACATAGACATTTATCAGGTCGCTGCAAATAATGAGCCACGCTTTATCAGGGAACCCGATATGAAAAATGAACCGCGTCTGAGGATCAAGACAGCAGAAGGCGAGCTCAGCGGCCTGATGGATGATGACATCTATGTTTTCAAAGGGATACCTTATGCTGCGCCGCCGACGGGCGCGCTACGCTGGCGGCCGCCTCAGCCGGTTACCCCCTGGCAAACCGCACGCGACGCGACCGCGTGGGGAGCGGCGAGCTGGCAAAATCGCGAATACTGTATCGGCATCGGTGGTGGCGATCCGGGCACATTCAGTGAAGATTGCTTATATCTCAATATCTGGACCCCCGATCCTGAGCCTGGCGCACCGCTGCCGGTGATGGTCTGGCTGCACGGTGGTGGTTTCACCCTCGGTGCCGGCAGCCTGGATCCCTATCAGGGTAAAGCGCTGGCCGCCCAGGGCGTGGTGGTGGTCACACTTAACTACCGGCTGGGCCATCTTGGTTTTTTCTCACATCCGGCGCTGGATGCGCAGTATAAGGCGGGCGCAACCGTCAATAACTTTGCGCTGCTCGACCAGATAGCGGCACTGCAGTGGATCCAGCGCAATATTCCCGCCTTTGGCGGCAACCGTCGCAATATCACGCTATTTGGTGAATCGTCTGGCGCCCGCAGCGTACTCTCTCTCTGCTGTTCACCGCTGGCAGAAGGGCTGTTTCACAAAGGCATCGTCCAGAGCAGCTACAGTCTGCCCGATCTGACGCAGCCGCAGGCGCGGCAGAAGGGAATAGAGGTCGCCGCCCATTTCGGACTGCCGGAGAACGCAACGGCAGAACAGCTGCGCGCGCTGCCCGGCGATGCATTCTGGTCGCTGGCGCAGCCGCTGGCACCGGGACCGGTAGCGATCAGCGGGGATGCCGTGCTGCCAAAGCCGATGCTCGACACCTTTATCGCCGGCCGGCAGCATCGCGTGCCGCTGATGATTGGCAGCAACAGCGATGAAGCCAGCGTACTCAACTATTTTGGTGTCGACGCGCGCGGCGTGCTGCTGCAGATGCGCGAAAAGAACCGCTTCACCTATCGCCTGCTGAAATGGTTATATGACATTCATGATGATGCGCTGCTGGGACGCGCGGTGGCACGCGACATGGCGTTTACCGTCATGCCGCTGCTGATCGCGCAGTCGCAGTCCGGTACCGGCATGCCCGTCTGGCGCTACTGGTTTAACTATGTTTCTGAAAATGCGCGCGATCTCTACCCGCACGGCGCCTGGCACGGTAATGAAATCCCCTATGTGTTTAACGCGCTGGAGACGCTGCCGCCGCCCGATAACCGGCCTTATACTGCCGCGGACAAAACTTTGGCGGCAGAGGTAAGCGCATACTGGGTGGCGTTTGCCAGGGATGCCACTGAATTCAGCTATCGCCTGCGCGGTCGCAATGAAACGGAGTGGCCCGTCTGGCGCACCGGAGAGGATGTCACGCTCGCGTTTGGTGAACAGGGCCGTGCGGTTACCACTTTAAAAAAGCGCTTTATGCGTCGCCGTTTGCGCCTGTTCCGGCTGATGATGCGCAGCCACGTGCAGCTGTAATGCCGGTAGCAGACCGGCGCACGATTGCGCTGTTCCCCCCCGCTGCGCTGGCGCTTATTTAGCTTACAAAACGGTTACATTTTCCCTGCCTGCTGCCGATAACCGCAATATGCCCGATTTTATCGGGCGATAACGCGTATCAATCCAGGGGAACAGGTATGGGTATCTTTAAAAATTTTACGATTCGCGCGGTTTTACTGGCGCTGCTCGGGCTGTTTTGCCTGCTGTGGTGCGGCGTCGGTTTGTTCAGCGTTTATGCGCTGAATGCGCTGGGGAAAGGCAATGAGGTCGATCGCCAGCTGGTGAATCAGATGACGGTGCTGAGCAAAGGCAACGATCAATATTTTCGGGTAGTAACGCGTCTGTCGCGCGTCATGGAGAGCCGTACCGCCGGCGCGGCAATCAGCACAGAAGCCTTTGCCCCCGTTGAGCAGGCGCTCAGCAGCATGAAAGCGCAGCTGGATCAGTTTAAAGCGATGGCACCCGGTCCGATGGATCCGGCAACAGCGCAGAGCGTAATCAACAGCTGGCAGAAACTGCTGGATGAGGGCATTGCGCCGCAGGTCGCGCTGGCGCGCCAGGGCACGCCTGAAGCGTACAAAGCGCAGGCGACCGGCGTGACGCCGGCGCTGAGCCGCGCGTTTGGCGCCACTGCCGAAACCTTTAATCAGTCCGCGGGCAGCAAACTGGATGCAACACGGGTCACGGTAGACCGGCTGACAGGCATGACCAAAGTCATCATCGTGATGGCGGTGGCCGCAGGTCTGCTGATCCTGCTGTTTACGGACAGGTATCTGGTGAGCATGCTGGTCAGGCCGCTGGCGCGGATCCGCGAGCACTTTACGCTGATCGCGCAGGGCGATCTCAGCCAGCCAATGGAGGATGCAGGCCGCAACTGCGTGGGCAAACTGATACCGCTGCTGCGCGCCATGCAGGAGAGCCTGCGCGATGCCGTCAGCGCTATCCGCAGCGGGACAGATAATATCTACCGCGGCGCGTCGGAAATCTCCGCCGGCAACAATGACCTCTCTTCACGCACCGAAGAGCAGGCGGCCGCGCTGGAACAGACCGCGGCCAGCATGGAGCAACTCACCGCGACGGTGAAACTCAACGCCGATAACGCCCGTCAGGCCAGCGCGCTGGCTGATACCGCGACCGGCACCGCGCAGCAGGGTGGTCAGCTGGTAGGCGAAGTGGTTGCCACGATGCAGGGCATTTCCGGCAGCTCGAAGAAAATTGCTGAAATTACCAGCGTCATCAACAGCATCGCTTTCCAGACCAATATCCTGGCGCTCAATGCGGCAGTTGAAGCGGCGCGTGCCGGTGAGCAGGGGCGCGGCTTTGCCGTAGTGGCCAGCGAGGTGCGCAATCTGGCACAGCGCAGCGCCGGAGCCGCAAAAGAGATTGCCAGCCTGATTGCCGACTCGGTGGAGCGGGTGGACAAAGGCTCCGTGCTGGTAAGCAGCGCCGGCACCACGATGGATCAGATCCTGACGTCCGTGCAGGATGTCAGCGAAATTATGAAACAGATCGCTGCGGCCTCCGAAGAGCAGAGTAAAGGGATCTCGCAGGTTGGCACCGCAGTCACGGAGATGGACAGCGTGACGCAGCAGAACGCCTCGCTGGTTGAGCAGGTCTCTGCGGCGGCGAGCGCGCTGGAGCGGCAGACGGAAGCGCTGCAGCTCTCCGTCGCGCGTTTCCGCCTCTCTGCCGCCGCGCCGGTTCATCATGCGCCGCCGGTTTCCGCTGCTCCGCTGCGTCGTCCGGCGCTGGCTGGCGCTACGCCGGCGGCGAAACCCGCAGCCAGTGAGGAGTGGGTCGCTTTTTAGGCACGGCTGAGCCACGACACCAGCTCAGCGAGCAGCGGCGGGACGCGCTTATCCTGACGCTGCAGTAAACTGTACGCCGCCCCGGTTGCCACGCTGCCGGGGAACGGCGTCACCAGGCGCTGCGCCAGCAGATCGTTTTCAATCAGCGTGATATCCGCCACCGTAATACCAAACCCCTGTATTGCCGCACTGATAGCGAGATCCATCGTGGCAAAATGCTGATTACGCTGCATCACCAGCTCAATCCGCTGCTGCTGCAGCCAGTGCTGCCAGTCACGCCGGTCTGGCGTCGGATGCAGAAACGTCAGCGCGCTCATCTCTTCAATTCGCTGCGGGATCGCCATCCCGGCGGCCAGCACCGGCGTCAGACGCTCATCAAACAGCCGCAGCGCATCGGGTGGCGGCAGACCATAAACAATCGCCGCATCGAACTCCTCCAGCTGAGAGAGATGCTCCTGGGTCGTGGTCAGCGCGACATGCGTTGCCGGGTAGCGCTGTTCAAACGCAATCAGGCGCGGGAGCAGCCAGCGCATAATGCAGCTGGGCGCTTTCAGCCGCAGCGTCTGCGACGGCTGGCGCGCCCGTTCCGTTACCGCCAGCAGCTGCTGATAGCTCTGCTGCAGCTCCGGCACCAGCGCCGCGCCGCGTTCAGTCAGCCGCAGGCCACGCGCATGGCGCTGAAACAGCGCAAAGCCCAGCCAGTTTTCCAGCGTGGCAATTTTGCGGCTTACCGCACTCTGCGTCAGGTACAGCTCGCGCGCCGCATGCGTCAGATTGAGACAGCGCGCCGTCACCAGAAACGCGTTAATCGCTGTCAGGGGAGGAGCAGAACAGGCCATAACATCCTCAGCTATGCAATTTTCTCATGGCTATTATGACGACAATTCGCTTGTCGTCTCAAGGCGCTATGCATTGAATAACGATCTGATCTTTCAATCTTACTCTGTCAGTCAGCGAGGCCGCAGCAATGAGCATCACCACGCCAGTTTCTCTCTGTTCAAAACAGCCCGATGTGGGCACCACGATCTTTAGCGTGATCGGTCAGCTCTCGGCCCGCCATCAGGCGATTAACCTGTCGCAGGGCGCCCCCAATTTTCCCTGCGATCCGCTGCTGGTGGAGCTGGTGGCGCAGGCGATGCGCGACGGCCAGAATCAGTACGCGCCGATGACCGGCCTGCCGGCGCTGAAAAACGCGCTGGCGGAAAAAGTGCGCACGCTTTATGGCCAGCATTATGATGCTGACAGCGAAGTGCTGATCACCGGCAGCGCCAGCCAGGGGCTCTATATGGCGATTTCAGCCCTGGTGCACGCAGGCGATGAAGTGATTTTTTTTGAGCCAGCCTTCGACAGCTATGCGCCGGTGGTGCGCCTGCAGGGCGCCACGCCGGTAGGGATCAAGCTGCAGCAGCCCGATTTTGCCATTAACTGGGATGAGGTACGCGCCCGTCTCTCACCGCGTACCCGCATGATCATTATTAATACGCCGCATAATCCGACCGGACAGGTGCTGACGCCGGCAGACCTGAGCGCGCTGGCGCAGCTGACGCGCAACACCGATATTATTGTGCTGTCAGATGAGGTGTATGAGCATATTCTGTTTGATGGCCGTCAGCATTGCGGTATGGCGACCCATCCGGAACTGGCGCAGCGCAGCGTTATCGTCTCGTCATTTGGCAAAACCTTTCACGTCACCGGCTGGCGGGTTGGCTACGCGCTGGCACCGGCTGCGATCATGGCAGAAATCGTCAAGATCCATCAGTTCATGATGTACGCGGCAGACACGCCGATGCAGGCGGGGTTTGCCTGCTATCTCGCGCAGCCGGAGCACTATCTGCAGCTCGCTGCGCTCTATCAGGCAAAGCGCGACCGGCTGGCCACGCTGCTGCAGGCGTCACCGTTCAGGCTGCTGCCCGCCAGCGGATCCTTTTTTATGCTGGCGAGCTTTCGCGATTTCAGTGACGAGAGCGACAGCGAAATGGTAAAACGTCTTATCGTTGATTACGGCGTGGCGACCATTCCGCTCTCAGCGTTTTATTCAGATGGCACCGATAACCGATTAATCCGTCTTTCGTTTGCTAAAGATGACGCCACACTTGAGGCGGGCGCAGCTGCGCTCTGCCGGGTTACAGGGTAAAAGAGGACATATAATGAAAAAACTAAACGCGCTGTTTATTGCACTGGGCATGATCGCATCGGCACAGACGCTGGCGCAGACCAGCCTGCGCTATGGCGTGGAGTCACAATACCCGCCGTTTGAGAGCCGCAACGCGCACGGCGAGCTGGAAGGCTTTGATATTGAGCTGGGTAACGCCATCTGTAAAACCGGCAACTTCAATTGCAGCTGGGTGGAGAGCAGCTTTGATGCGCTGATCCCGGCGCTGCAGGCGAAAAAGTTTGATGCGATTAACTCCGCGATGAACATCACCGAGGCGCGGGCAAAAAGCATCGATTTCACCAAACCGATTTACCGTATTCCCAGCATGCTGATTGTGAAAGCGGGCGAGAAGCTGCAGCCTTCAGCAGATGCGCTGAAAGGCAAATCGGTCGGCGTGCTGCAGGGCTCTATTCAGGAGACCTATGCGAAGAAACACTGGGAGCCTCAGGGCGTGACGGTAACGTCCTATCAGGATCAGAACCAGGTCTATAACGATATGGTCGCCGGTCGTCTGGACGGCACGCTGGTGATGTCGGCGGCCGGGCAGTCCGGCTTCCTGGATAAGCCGCAGGGGAAAGGTTTTGCCTTTGCCGGCGGACCGGTTGAGGATGACGCTATCCTGGGCACCGGCATCGGTTATGGACTGCGCAAAGGCGACAGCCAGCTGAAAACGGCGCTGGATGAAGCTATCAGCAAGGTTCAGGCGGACGGCACCGTGACCCGGCTGGCAGCCAAATATTTTCCGGGCATTGACGTGACTGCCAGCAAACAGCCCTGATAAAGAGGGGCAGGCGCAACGCCTGCCCTCTGTCAGGCTGGCCTGGCAGCCAGCGCGCAGAGCGCCTCCGCCACCTGATACGACTTCACAAACGAGGGGATCGGCAGAAACTCAAAGCGCGAATGAAAATTGTGCGCGCCGGTGAAAAAGTTAGGCGTCAGCAGACCTTTCGCTGACAGCGCAGAGCCATCGGTGCCACCGCGCATCGGGATCACTTTCGGCGTCACGCCAGCCTGCGCCAGCGCGGCAAACAGCAGATCGATGGCGCGGCGATCTTCACCAATCGCATTGCTGATATTGCTGTAAACGTCGCCTATCGTCAGCGCCACCTTGCCGGTGGGATAGCGGGCGGCAATCTGTTCGGCAACCGTTGCCAGCTGCTGTTTCTTCGCGGCAAAACCCTGCAGATCGAAATCACGAATGGAGGCTTTCAGCACCGCCTGGCTGGCGTTCGCCTGCATCTCATTAAACCAGATATAGCCTTCGCGGCCCTCGGTCTGTTCCGGCGTCGCCTGGCGATCAAAACAGCTGATAAAATCATGCGCCATCAGCAGCGGATTGACCAGCACCCCTTTCCCTGACATCGGATGCGCCGGCACGCCGCTAAACACCAGCTCAGCGCTGGCGCCGTTGAAGCATTCATAGACCACCTCTCCCAGCTCACAGCAGTCGATGGTCCAGGCGAAATCGACGTTAAAACGCCGCTCAAGATCCAGCGCTTTGGCACCGCGCAGCCCAATCTCTTCGTCCGGCACAAACGCGACCACGACATCGCCGTGCGCGCCCTGCAGATTCGCCATGAGCGTCATCACCACGCTTACCGCAGCTTTGTTATCGGCACCCAGCACGCTGGTGCCGTCGCTGAAAATAATCTCCTGACCGCGGTAAGGCAGGATCTCCGGATGTTCCGCCACGCGCAGCCAGATTTGCTGCTCAGCATTAAGACAGAGGTCGTCGCCGGTAAAGGTCAGCGTCTGCGGATGGATATCGGGCGAGAGGCCAACGTCCACGGTATCGATATGGGTAATAAAACCGATACGGGGTGCGCCAGGCGTGTTGCCGGGCTTAACGGCGGTTACGGTGGCGTGCTGGTCAATCTCGACCTGCTGCAGCCCCAGGTCTCGCAGCTCCTGTGCCAGCAGCGCAGCCATCTCATGCTGAGAGGGCGTACTGGGCAGGGTGGTGGACTTTGCATCACTCTGGCTGGAGACCGCCAGATAACGATAAAACCGCCGGGTCAGTTCCCGGGCAAGCTGGTCTGTCATCACAATTCCTTATCAGTAAGGGTCCGCAGGTGATACGCCTGGCGGTGAAAACATGTTATCAATGAAATAAATAGCGATGCAGACCAACATAAGTCAATAAAAAGCGAGAAACAGTATGAAAATGATGATGAGCAAACTGGCGCTAAGCCTGCTGGGCGTGGCTGTGGCGGGCGGTGTGTCAGCGAAGACGCTGGTTTACTGTTCTGAAGGCTCCCCGGAAAACTTTAACCCGCAGCTTTATACCTCAGGCACCAGCGTGGATGCCAGCGCCGTACCGCTGTTTGACCGGCTGGTGGACTTCCGTCCCGGCACGACCGATTTACAGCCTGCGCTGGCAGAACGCTGGGAGATCAGCCCCGATGGCAGGGTTTACACCTTCCATCTGCGCAAAGGCGTAAAATTCCACAGCAATAAACTTTTCACGCCGGGACGCGACTTCAATGCGGACGACGTGATTTTTTCTTTTATGCGGCAGATGGATGCAAAAAATCCCTATCACACCGTATCCGGCGGCAACTACGCGAACTTTGAGAGCCTGGAGCTGGCAAAACTCATCACCGCCATTGACCGCGTAGATGATCACACCGTGCGTATCACGCTGGCGCACCCGGAAGCGCCTTTTCTTGCCGATCTGGCGTGGTATTTCGCCTCCATTCATTCCGCCGAGTATGCGGACAAAATGCTGAAGGCGGGCACGCCGGAAAAGGTTGATATGCAGCCGATTGGCACCGGCCCGTTTGAGCTGGTGCAGTATCAGAAAGATTCACGCATTCTGTATAAGGCGTTCCCGGCTTACTGGCAGGGCAAAGCAAAACTGGATCGGCTGATATTTTCAATCACGCCGGACGCCTCGGTGCGACTGGCGAAGCTGGAGAAAAATGAGTGCCAGGTTATGCCGTTCCCGAATCCGGCCGATCTCGATAAGATGCGCAACAATCCCGATCTGACGCTGGAGCAGAAGTCGGGCCTGAACACCGGTTTTCTCTCGTTTAACACCACCAAAGCGCCGCTGGATAATGTGAAGGTGCGCCAGGCGCTGGCAATGGCCATCAATAAACAGGCGATTATCGACGCAATCTTCAAAGGCACCGGCACGGTAGCGAAAAACATTCTGCCGCCGGGCGTCTGGAGCGCGGATCGGCAGCTGAAAGATTACGCCTACGATCTGCAACAGGCCAAAGCGCTGCTGCAGGAGGCGGGCATCAAACCCGGTACCGAAATCGCGCTCTGGGCGATGCCAGTGCAGCGCCCCTATAATCCCAACGCGCGCCGGATGGCTGAGATGATTCAGGCGGACTGGGCGCAGGTGGGCATCAAAGCCAGCATCGTCAGCTATGAGTGGGGCGAATATCTTAAGCGGGTCAAGGGCGGCGAGCATCAGGCGGCGCTGATGGGCTGGACCACCGCCACCGGCGATCCGGATAACTTTTTTGGTCCGCTCTACAGCTGCACGTCAGCGAATGGCGGCTCCAACTCGTCAAAGTGGTGCTATCAGCCGTTTGAGAAAATCATTACCGCCGCGCGCGCCGAGCAGGATCACGAGCGGCGCGTTGCGCTCTATCAGGAAGCGCAGCAGATGATGCATGACCAGATGCCGGCGGTCATGATCGCACACTCCACTATTTTTGAACCGGTGCGCAAGTCGGTCAGCGGCTATCAGGTTGATCCGTTTGGCAAGCACAACTTCTATCCGGTCGATATTAAGCAGTAAGCGCTGGATCTTCTGCGCTCAGCTGCTGCTGCAGGAACGCGAGGAACAGCGTCAGGGCGGCGCTGCGGGGCCGCCCTGACTGCGCCTGCAGCTGGAGTGTACGCTGACTGAGCTGTTCGATATTAATGCTCCGCAGGGCGAGCTGATGCCGTCCGGTCTGGCCGCGTACGGTAAAGGCGCTGCAGATTGTCACCGCCTGCGGCGTCTGCAGCAGAAAGTTAAACAGCGCCGAGAAGTTGTCGCAGGTTAACACCGGCTCAATCAGCTGGCCGCTCATGTGGCTCGCCAGTTCAAACAGCTGGCGTACGGTCGTATTTTGCTGCGGCAGCGCCAGCGGATAGTGGCTGAGCTGCGCCAGCGTAATAGCGGACGCTGCGGCCAGCGGGTGCTGCTGCTGCATCAGGAGCAACACCGGCGCAGGCCAGGAGCCGATAACCTCCACTCCCTGTTCAGCACGCAGGCTGAACTGCAGCGCAATATCGCACGCGCCCTGACGCAGCTGCTCTGCCACACCCTGTGCGTCTGCCACCTGTACCTCAAACAGCGTGGCCGGGTGGTCAGCGCGAAACGCGGCGATCAGCGCCGGCAGCAGGCTGAACGCCAGACCATCGGTACAGGCCACGCGGATCAGCGTGCGCCGCATCGCACGTAATCCGTTGATTTCCGCCAGGGCATACTCCATATCGAGCTGCGTTTTTCGCACGTGATGCGCAAAGATTTCCCCCGCCTCCGTCAGCACCATCCCGCGCGCGTGGCGCTGAAACAGCGGCGTGCCAACCTGCGTCTCCAGCCGCTGTATCTGACGACTGATAGCGGAAACGGCCACGTAGAGCTGCGCGCTGGCCGCGCTGAGCGATCCTTCCCGGGCAACCACCAGAAAATAGCGAAGTTCAGTGCTTAACATCGACGTGCCTCATGATAGTGCATGCCTCAGAAACGGGCAGGGAAGCTTTGCTGTAAAAGCAAAGCATACTCGATAAATTGATAATTGTGGCAAAGCAGTGATTTCGTAACTATGTCAGCACAATAACGCAAACAGAGATGCAAACATGACACGAGATCGGGCGATATCAGCCGCGCTGCGCTACTTCGACAGCGGTGAGTTTCAGCAGCTGCTGGCGAGACGCGTGGCGCTGCGCACGGAGAGTCAGCGACCAGATCGTGCGCCGCAGCTGGCGCATTACCTGCGCGAGGAGATCGGCCCGCAGCTGAGCGCGCTCGGTTTTGAGCTGCACTTTATCGCCAACCCGCTGGCGGATAAGCCGCCGTTCCTGGTTGCCATCCGTATGGAAGCGGCGACGCTGCCCACGCTGCTGAGCTATGGTCACGGCGATGTGGTCTTTGGTGACGATGAAAACTGGCGCGCCGATCTGGATCCCTGGCAGCTGACGGCAGAGGGCGATCGCTGGTATGCGCGCGGCAGCGCGGATAATAAAGGCCAGCACTGCATAAATCTGGCGGCGCTGGAGCAGGTCTGGCACGCGCGGGGCGGCCGGCTCGGCTTTAACTGCAAACTGCTGTTTGAAATGGGTGAGGAGATTAGCTCGCCGGGCCTGGCGGAACTCTGCCGGGAACATGCTGCGTTGCTGAAGGCGGATCTCTTTATCGCGTCAGACGGACCGCGCGTCAGCGCACCCCGTCCGACCCTGTTTCTCGGCTCACGCGGCGCGGTGAATTTTCGTCTCACCATCAACGCGCGCGACAACGCCTGTCACTCCGGCAACTGGGGCGGCCTGCTGAGTAACCCCGGTACCCGGCTGGCCCATGCGATCGCAGCACTGATAAGCGCCCGCGGTGAGCTGCAGGTCGCCGCGCTGAAACCTGACTCTCTGACGCCCGCGGTGCGTGCGATCCTGAGCAGCATCCGCGTGGGCGGCATGCCGGGCGATCCTGCGCTTGCCTGCAACTGGGGGGAGCCGGGGCTGACGCCTGCCGAACGCCTTTATGGCTGGAACACGCTGGAAGTGCTGACCTTTATCACCGGCAATCCGGCACGCCCGATGAATGCTATCCCCGCCAGCGCCACGGCGGTATGCCAGCTGCGCTTCGTGGTGGGAACCGACTGGCAGCGGCTGGGCGAGCACGTTACGGCTCACCTTGCCGCCGCAGGCTTTACTGACGTTGAGGTTGAGGTGCTGCACGGATCGCCGGCAACGCGTTTTGATCCGACCGATCCGCTGGTGGAGTGGGTCATGCATACCATGACGGCGCTGTGTGAGCAGCCTCCGGCGCTGCTGCCGAATCTGGGCGGATCGCTGCCGAACGATGTGTTTGCGGACATTCTGGGATTACCGACGCTCTGGGTGCCGCACTCCTATCCGGCCTGCGGGCAGCATGGCGTCAATGAGCATCTGCTGACGCCGGTGGCGCGCGAAGGGCTGCAGATCATGACCGCGCTGCTGTGGGATCTGGGCGAGCGGGGTGACGCGCTTATTGCACAGCATCGTGCCAGAGCAGGAGGTGCACAATGAGCAGCCTGAACCCGGCCGCCACGCTCGCGGGGAGTAAACCTGCGCTGCATAAAACGCTGTTTGCCACCTGCATCGGCAACGCCCTGGAGTGGTTTGATATTGCGGTATATGGATTTTTTGCCAGCTATATTGCCCACGCGTTTTTCCCGGTCAGCGATCCGGCGGTCTCGCTGCTGCTGACCTTTGGCAGTTTTGGCGTCTCATTTCTGATCCGCCCGCTGGGGGCAATCGTGCTGGGTAACTACGCCGATCGCCACGGACGCAAGCGGGCGCTGCTGCTCTCAATCAATCTGATGATGCTGGGCGGGGCGATCATCACTTTTATGCCGGGCTATGCGCACATCGGGCTGCTGGCGCCGCTGCTGATTCTGGTAGCGCGGCTGATTCAGGGATTTTCAGCTGGCGGCGAGTTTGGCAGCTCGACGGCCTTTCTGGTGGAGCACTATCCCGAGCGCAAAGCCTTTATTGCCAGCTGGCAGTTCGCGACCCAGGGAGCCAGTACGCTGATGGCCTCTGCGTTTGGGCTGGGGCTGACGCAGCTGCTGAGCGAAAGTGAAATGCAGGCGTGGGGCTGGCGCATTCCGTTTGCCTTTGGGCTGCTGATTGGTCCGCTGGGTCTCTATATCCGCCGCCATGTGCATGAGCCCGCAAGCTTTGCCGACCGCCCGCCAGAGCCCGCGCCGCTGAAGCGCCTGTTCGGGCGCCAGAAGCAGCTGATGCTGCTGGCGATTGGCCTGATGGTGATCTCGACGGCGGTTAACTACATGCTGAACTATGTGCCGACCTGGGCGACCAAAAATCTGCACCTTTCAGGCAGCGCGGCCTTTACCGCTACGCTGCTGGGCGGGGTGATCCTGACGCTGGTGACGCCGCTGATGGGCCTGTGGGCGGAGCGCGTTGGCCGCGCACCGCTGATGTGGGGATCGCTGATACTGCTAATGGTTACCATCTGGCCGGCGTTCCGGCTGTTAGCGAACCATACCACGCCGGTGACGCTGATTTTGCTGGTCTGCTGGATGGCGCTGCTGAAGTCGGTCTACTTCTCCGTGGTGCCTTCAGTGATGGCCGATCTCTTTCCGATGGGCACGCGCGCCAGCGGCATGGCGATCAGCTATAACGTCGCCGTTACCCTCTTTGGCGGCTTTGCGCCCCTGATTTGCACGCTGCTGATTAGCTGGACGGGAAGTAGCCTGGCACCGGGCTATTATCTGATGGCGATGTCGCTGCTGAGCGGCGCGGCGTTGCTCTTTAGCCAGAAGCATATCCGTTAAGGCGCAGACGTCGGCTGCTGCCGCCGCAGCGGTGCCGCTTTACGACCCCGGCACCGCTGCACCGCTGGCGATAAACCAGGCCAGAAACGTTACGCCGGCAACAATAATGGCAATGGGAAACAGCAAACCAATCTTCATAGCAATCCTTATTAAGCGAGCCGGAGCAGCGCGCGATGCGTTTTCATCATGCTGAACAGTTCAAACTGCGTGGCATCCGCGATCTGCCGCAGGCGATCGCCTTTATGGTAGTCAATGTGCTGAATCTGCCCGAGCTGACGCCAGACCACAATAGCGGAGGCGAGCAGCGCACAGCTCTCTTCGCTCTGCAGGCACTCAACCGTGGCGTAGCGGGTTTCATCCAGGGTATTGATAAAAACGCTCAGCGCAGCGGCTGGCACAATCGCCCGGATATCCTCAAGCATGACGTGGCTGACGGCGCGCGACAGAATCAGCGTTACTCGTTTACTGTTCATAACGGTCCCTGCGGAGAGAGTCAGTGGGATTATAAAAGGCAAAACGGACAGGATGCGAGGCGTAATACAAAAAGCGGGCTCCGGCAGCGTGCATCCCTGCAGCTGCCGGTCGGTCAGTCAGTCAGCCATTAGAGCGTAACTGCGGATAGCGGCGGAAAATCGCCACGCACCAGAACAGCGAGAAAAGCCCTATCAGCGCCCCGACGTTACCCACGTCTGAGAGCTGCAGATGCTGGCTGACCTGGCTGCCGAGCAGTGCGCCGGCTCCGATACCGATATTATAAATACCGGAGAAGAGCGACATCGCCACATCGGTGGCATCCGGGGCCAGTGACAGCACGCGAACCTGCATCGCCAGTCCGATCATCATCATCGCCATGCCCCAGATAATACAGAGGGTGATAATGGCGCTCGGGCGCACCGCTGCAAAAATCAGCAGTCCCATACAGAGCGTGATCAGCGCAATAGCAGCGATTAACATCGCAGACGGGAAGCGGTTACCCAGCGTACTGAACAGAATACTGCCGAGAATGCCCGCAGAGCCGAACAGCAGCAGCAGCAGGGTGGTAAAATTGGCATCCGCGTTCGCTACCACCTGCATAAAGGGTTCAATATAGCTATAAGCGGTGTAGTGCGCCGTGACCACCAGCGTCACCAGCAGATACATCGTCACCAGCGCCGGACGGCGGAACAGCATCGGCACGCTGCTGAGTGAGCCGGTATGCTCGCTGGGCAGACGCGGTAACACACGCACCAGCAGGATCATCAGCACCAGCGCCGAGAGGCCAATCATGCCAAACGTGGTGCGCCAGCCGAGATACTGCCCGATTACGCGCCCGATAGGCACCCCCAGAACCATTGCCAGTGCGGTTCCGGTGGCAAGCATACTCAGCGCCTGCGTTTTTTTACCTGCCGGTGCCACGCGAATAGCCAGCGAGGCAGTAATCGACCAGAACACGGCGTGTGACAGCGCAATCCCGACACGGGACACCACCAGAGAGCGGAAGTCCCAGGCAAACGCTGAGAGCACGTGGCTGCCGGTAAAGAGAATAAACAGCACCGCCAGCAGCAGACGCCGCTCAACGTTGCGCGTCAGCAGCATCAGCGGCAGCGACAGCAGCGCCACCACCCAGGCATAAATGGTGAGCATGATCCCCACATCTGCCGTTTTCATCGTAAAGCTTGCTGCAATATCAGAAAGCAGGCCGACCGGCACAAATTCAGTGGTATTAAAGACAAACGCCGCAATGGCCAGCAGGACAACGCGTAGCCAGGCTGTTTTACGGGAAACGGTAGATGTTTGCATGAAGTTCAAATTAGTCAGACAGCAGGTTAACGGGAGCAGAGACGCCTCAAAGGTGATCTGCGTCACAAATTATCTCTATTGTGGCTGATGAACCGGCAGATGGAAACCTGCTAAGGCTTTTTTATTCCTCTGTTTATTACCGGCATCAGCCGCTGGCGGGGAAAAGCGCGGAATTCAGGGCTGACAGAGTGGCGACGTAACCCTTATTTATAACAGTGTGACTTCAGACCAGAATTATCAGAGTCACACCATATGTTTCAGGGCCACGCTATTGCAGGGGGTCAGTTTTTTTTTTACACCCACCGGGCAGCAGTGCTCACAGCCCATGGCGCCCGGATAGAATTTACGCGCCTGCTGGATCGCCGCGTTCGGCGCATAAAAAGTGCCAAGAAAGCGCCGCGCAGGGTCGGCAGGCAGGAACGGGCAGCCTTTTGCGTGCACCACATGATTATTGTTATACCCGGCATGTTTATCAACATAGTAAAAAAGCGCCATTAACCACCTCATTGCTGTAAAAAAAAACGTCTGACTATTATTGGAATAGAAAAGATTATAACGATGAATTGCAGTTTTGTTTCAGGTGGACCTGGAGAAAGGTGGCAGAAGCGGAGCCGGGGCGCTCCGCCTGGCCATAAGCGCGGGTCAGAGGCGGCGGCGCAGCAGCAGAAAACCGGTGAGCAGTGCCAGCAGCAGCAGCAGCGTAATAAATAACGTGACGCCCGGCCAGCCGTAACTATGCCAGAACAGGCCGCCCGCCGTACCGGCCAGGCTGGATCCGGCATAGTAGCTGAACAGATAGAGTGAAGAGGCCTGGCCTCGGGCGCGCCGGGCGCGGGTTCCCACCCAACCGCTGGCAACGGCGTGAGCGGCAAAAAAACCGGCGGTAAAGAGCAGCATGCCGGGAACGATCAGCCACAGGGTGGGTGCCAGCGTCAGCAGCAGTCCTGCCAGCATAATAGCGATAGCGCTCAGCATCACCGGCGCGCGCCCAAAGCGGCCGGTCAGGGCTCCTGCTTTTGGCGAACTCCATGAGCCGGTGAGATAGACCAGCGACAGTAATCCTACTACCGCCTGGCTGAGAGTCCACGGCGCACTCATCAGCCGGTAACCAATATAGTTAAACAGGGTGACAAACGCGCCCATCAGCAGAAAGGCTTCGGCAAACAGCAGCGGCAGCCCGCCGTCGCGCCAGTGCAGGCGGAAGTTGATCAGCAGATGGCGCGGGCGGAGCGAGGCGGGGCGGAAGTGACGCGATGCGGGCAGGATTTTCCAGAACATCAGCGCCGCCGCCAGCGAGCAGCAGCCGGTGACGCCAATGGCGATTCGCCAGGAAAAGAGATCGGTGATCACCCCGGTGAGCAGACGGCCGCTCATGCCGCCAATGGAGTTACCGCTGATATAGAGTCCCATCGAAAAAGCCACCACCCGGGGATGCATCTCTTCGCTCAGATAGGTCATGCCAACGGCGGCCACGCCGCTGAGCGACAGGCCGATCAGCGCCCGCATCAGCAGAATGGCGTGCCAGCTCTGCATCATCGCCGACAGCAGCGTACACAGCGCCCCCAGCATCAGCGCCGTTACCATCACCGGCTTACGGCCAATAGCGTCTGAAAGCGGACCGGTAAACAGCAGCCCCAGCGCCATCAATCCGGTAGAGAGCGAGAGCGAGATGCTGCTTTGCGCCGGCGTAATGCCAAACTGCTGCGACAGCACCGGCAGAATAGGCTGGACGCAGTAGAGCAGAGCAAAAGTGGCAAGGCCGGCAGAAAACAGCGCCAGCGTCACCGGCAGGAACTGCGGTGAGTCGCGCCCGATGCGGGACGGGGTGGCGTCAGCAGTGACGTCGATAGGGTTACGCCATATCAGCGAGGTAAGGCGGCTCACAGGATATCCTTATTGAGAGAGAGTGATTTACTGTAGAAAGGCGTTAATGAGATGTACAATATATTAATCCTCTCAACTGATATGTTAAAAATATGGCTATCGAGCTGCGTCACCTGCGCTATTTCATTGCTGTCGCTGAGGAGCTGCATTTTGGCCGCGCGGCGCGGCGCCTCAATATTTCTCAGCCGCCGCTCAGCCAGCAGATCCAGCAGCTGGAGCAGAGCATTCAGGCCCGACTGCTGGTGCGCACCAATCGCAGCGTACAGCTGACGCCGGCCGGTGCCGCTTTTCTGCAGGATGCGCGCGCTATTCTGCTGCAGGTAAACCAGAGCGCTGACCGGGCGGCACGCATTCATCAGGGGCAGCAGGGCGAACTGCGCATCGGTTTTACCTCATCAGCCCCGTTTACCGGACTGGTTTCCGATGCGCTGTTTCGTTTTCGCCAGCGCTGGCCGGAAGTGCATATTCATATGCAGGAGCACAACACCCGCCAGCAGCTGACGCCGCTGCTTGATGGCCAGCTCGATCTGGGTGTGATGCGCAATACGCCGCTGCCGGCAGATCTGCATTACCAGCTGCTGCTGCGGGAGCCGTTATATGCGGTGATGCACCGCGATCATCCGCTGGCGCAGCACCGCAGCCTCTCCGTTCGCGCCCTGACCGGGGAGCCGTTTATCTTCTTTGACGCGCAGAGCGGTACGGCGCTCTACGGTGACATTCTGGCCCTGCTGCATCGCTATCACGTCAGCCCGGTTATCACGCAGGAGGCGGGTGAGGCGATGACGATTCTGGGACTGGTAGCGACCGGGCTGGGGATCTCGGTATTGCCCGCTGCGTTTGCCCGGGCGCGGCTCGCCGATCTGATCTGGATCCCGCTGGAGGAGAGCGATGCGCGCTCGGAAGTGTGGCTGGTCTGGTCAGCGCTGCGGGAACCCACCGCCCAGATGCGCAACATGCAGGCGCTGATGCTGGAAAACGCTGAAATCTGACGCAATCAGGGCAGACGGAGCCGAACAATCTGTGCGACCAGTCACATTTCCAGCCAAATAGTTAACGCTCTCCGGCAAAGTGCCTCACCATAGCGAATGTTTATTTAGAAGCGCGAAAATATCCGGGAGCAGGGTGTGAATCGGGAGAGTCAGCCTGGTCATATTGACCACATCAAACAGACTAACGCAGGCGTAGTCTACCGTCTGATTGACCAGCATGGGCCGATATCACGTATTGAACTCTCCAGGCGGGCGCAGCTGGCACCCGCCAGCATTACTAAAATTGTACGCGAAATGCTGGATGCGCATCTGGTGCAGGAAACGGAGTTTCAGGAGCCGGGCAGCCGCGGTCGTCCGGCGATTGGTCTCGTGCTCGATACCCTGGCGTGGCACTATCTGGCGATACGTATTCAGCCCGGCGCAATCACGCTGACGCTGCGCGATTTAAGCAGCCGCGCACTGGAAGAGGATCGACTGCCGCTGCCCGTGACGTCTGACGTGCCGCTGCTGCAGACGCTGCAGACGCTGGTGGATGCGTTCTTTATCCGGCATCAGCAGCGGCTGGAGCGTCTGACAGCTATCGCTATCACCACCCCGGGGCTTATCAACGCCGCCTCCGGCGTGGTTCATCGCATGCCGGGCTATGATGTAGAGGATATGCCGCTGGGCGAAACGCTGGCGCAGCGTTCCGGCCTGCCGGTGTTTGTGCAGCATGACATCTCAGCGTGGACGCTGGCAGAGGCGCAGTCTGGCGCATCGCGCGGCGCGCAGGATGTTATTCAGATTGTTATTGATGAGACCGTAGGCGCAGGGGTCATCAGTGGCGGTCAGCTGCTGCATAAAAGCGGCCGTGCGCTGGTGGAGATAGGGCATACCCAGATCGATCCCTGGGGCCAGCAGTGCTATTGCGGTAATCACGGCTGCCTGGAGACCGTGGCCAGCACTTCCAGTCTGCTGCAGCTGGCGCAGCAGCGGCTGGCGCTACAGCCTGACAGCCCGCTGCATCAGCAGCCGCTGACGCTGGAAAACCTCTGCCGCGCTGCGCAGCAGGGTGACCGGCTGGCGCACGATGCGATTGCCGGCGTGGGGCATCACGTCGGGCGTATGCTGGCGATGATGGTGAATATTTTCAACCCGCAAAAAATTCTTATCGGTTCGCCACTCAATCAGGCGGCAGACGTACTTTTCCCCGCCATAAACAGCACTATCCGGCAGCAGGCGCTGCCCGCTTACAGCCGCGATCTGGAGCTGGTGCCTGCGTTAATGAGCGATCCCGGTACGCTGGGGGCGGCAGCGCTGATCAAAGATGCCCTCTATAACGGTCATCTGCTGATTAAACTGCTGCAGGGATAACTACAGCCCACCTTAAGTTTGCGCTAACGCAAGCATCCGGCGGCGTCAATTACCTACACTGCCTTCTTCGCAGGCTATCCATGCTGCTTACTGGAAGGAGTGGAACAGGTGAAAACGCTATTTGTCACAGGTACCGATACCGGAGCAGGAAAAACAGTGGTTGCATGCGCGCTGCTGCAATTGCTGGCACAGGCAAACATCTGCGCCGCAGGTTTTAAACCTGTGGCAAAAGAGGCGCGCGCCACGCCGGAAGGATTACGCAACCGCGATGCAGAACTGCTGCAGCAGGCGTCAGGGCTGACGCTCAGCTATCCGGCGGTTAATCCGGTTATTCTGACCGATGACGCGTCCGGACCGGGGGCACGGCAGCATATCGATTACGCGCTGCTGGATCGTCATCTGGCCGATCTGCAGGCGCAGGCGGGATATGTGATCGTGGAGGGCACAGGCGGCTGGCGCAGCCTGATAAACGATCGGCAGCCGCTCGCCAGCTGGGTACAGCAGCAGCAGCTGCCGATCGTGCTGGTCGTGGGGATAAAAACGGGGTGTATTAATCATGCGCTGCTGACAGCGGAGGCGATTGCGCACGATGGCCTGACGCTGGCAGGCTGGGTCGCAAACCGCATCAATCCGGGCCTGGCTCACTATGCGGATATTGTCAGCGTGCTGCGCGACCGGCTTGCCGCGCCGCTGCTGGGAGAGCTGCCTTATCTGCCGCGCGCTGAGCAGCGCGATCTCACGCGCTATATCGATCCGGAGGCGTTAACCGGGCCGGCGTTTTCCTTTACCAGGGCACAACCCGCAGCCGGCTGACCCGCAGCTGTCAGCCTGTCAGAACACGATTAACGAGCCACGCGTGCGCCGCTTCCGGCGCACGCAGCGTTCAGGGGTTCAGACGGCGGCGGGTCCGGCCAGAACTGAGATAATCCGCAATGTAATCCTGCGAAATTTCGCCGCTGTAGCGCCCATCTTCATCGACAATCGGCATCCAGACGGTATTGTGCTCATACAGCTTTGACAGCACCACGCGCAGGTTCTCTTCAGCTTTACCGGTGACGCGAAAGTGGTGCAGCAGCTCTCCGCACTGGCCGGCAGCGCCGCGCGCTTCGCGCCGCTTCACAAATCCGAGCGGCCTGCCATCCTCATCGACAACCGTAACGGAACGCATATCGTTGTCATCCATGGTGGCAAAGGCCTCTGTAAGCGGCGTGCTGCGGCGTACGGTAATGGTGGGCTGCTGGTCAGTGACGTCGCCCGCCTGTACCAGCAGCAGGCGCTTAAGGGTGCGATCCTGACCAACGAAGGATCCGACAAAGTCATTAGCAGGTTTTGCCAGCAGCTCATCCGGGCTGGCGCACTGCACAATTTTTCCCTGACCAAACACCGCAATGCGATCGCCGAGCTTCAGCGCTTCATCAATATCGTGGCTGACCAGCATGACCGTTTTTTTCAGCTGTCGCTGCATCTCCAGAAACTCGTTCTGGATTACTTCGCGGTTTATCGGATCGACGGCGCCAAACGGCTCATCCATCAGCAATACCGGTGGATCGGCGGCCAGGGCGCGGATAACGCCAATACGCTGCTGCTGACCACCGGACATTTCACGCGGATAGCGATGCAAAAATTTAGTCGGGTCCAGCGCCACCATGCTCATCAGCTCCGTAGCCCGTTCGCGGCAGCGCTTTTTATCCCAGCCCAGCATACGCGGCACCACCGTAATATTCTCCTCAATCGTCATGTTCGGAAACAGGCCAATCTGCTGGATCACATAGCCGATATTGCGGCGCAGCGTTACCGTATCCTGGCCGCTGGTATCCTCTCCGTTGATATAAATCCGGCCGCCGCTGGCCGGTATCAGCCGGTTAATCATCTTCAGCGTGGTGGTTTTGCCGCAGCCGGAAGGGCCGAGCAGCACGCACATTTCGCCTGCCGGTACCTCCAGGCTGACGTTATCAACCGCATTGAAGGCTGCGCCGCTCTTCTGGGTAAAGGTTTTCGTCAGGTTTTCCAGTTTAATCATTAGCGAATCCCCCTCGGGGTCAGTGCCAGCTGCAGCCGGTGCAGCAGCCAGTCAAGAAAGATAGCCAGCAGACATATCATCAGCGCGCCGGCAATAAGCATGCGTACATCGCTACCGCCGATGCCATCCAGCAGCTGCAGTCCGAGACCGCCTGCACCGATAACGGCGGCGATCGCCATAACGCCGACGTTCATCACCACCGCCGTGCGGATGCCGCCGAAAATCACCGGCAGCGCCATCGGGATCTCTACCCAGCGCAGCCGCTGCCAGAAAGTCATACCGATGCCGCGTCCCGCTTCGCGCAGTCCGGAGGGCAGGTTTTCCAGCGCCGTATGGGTGTTCCGCACAATAGGCAGCAGCGAATAGAGAAACACTGCCGTGATGGCGGGCAGGGCGCCGATGCCCTGGCCGATCTGCGAAAACAACGGGATCATCAGCCCGAACAGCGCAATGGTGGGGATAGTCAGTACAATAGTGGCGACGCCCAGCACCGGTGTCGCCAGCCACTTAAAGCGGACAATTAAAATGCCCAGCGGTACGCCAGCCAGGATGGCAAAACCAACCGCCACCAGCACCAGCCAGGTGTGCTGCCAGGTCAGGCCGAGCAGCATCTGCCAGTTATCAGTGATGTAATAGAGGGTATCCATGGTGTCTCCTTACAGCATGTTGCGGGTCTGGAGGAAATCGCGTGCAACCTGAGCGGGTGACTGATGATCGATATCCACCCGCTTGTTCATTTCTGAAATAGCGTCATCAGTAATCAATGCTGACAGCTGATTCAGCGCTTTCTCCAGGCCCGGATGTGCAGCGAGCACCTCTTTACGTACCACTGGCGTGACGTTGTAACTGGGGAAGAAGTGCTTATCATCTTTCAATACCAGCAGGTCAAAGCCTTTGACACGGCCATCGGTGGTATAGATCAGGCCGGCGTCCACAAACCCGTCACGGACCGCGTTATAGACCAGGCCGGGATCCATCTGACGGATTTGCGGGCGATCGAGCGGTAGTTGATAAACTTTTTGCAGCGGCTTCAGGCCATCGGAGCGACCAGCAAACTCCAGGTCGAGTCCCAGCCGCCAGTTATGCTCCGGATCGCTGGCGCGCACCTGCTCCATTTTGCTGACCAGCTGCGACAGGGTGGTGATACCCTCCTGCTCTGCGCGACGTCGCTGCATGGCGAAAGCGTAAGTGTTGTTCATCGGTGCCGGTTCAAGCCAGACCAGGCCCAGTTTCGCATCCAGCTTTTTTACTGTTTCCCACGCCTGTTCAGGAGACATAGGCTTACTGATGTGGTTAAAAATAATGAGCGAGGTGCCGGTATATTCCCATGTCATATCGATCTGTTTGTTGATCATGGCATTACGGCTGATGGTGGTTGCAATATTGGTCTTAGGGACGATCGTAAACCCGTTTTTCTGCAGCCATAAAACGGACAGGGCAGACAAAATATGCTGTTCAGTAAAGCTTTTGGTTGAGAGCGTAATGGGCGCAGCCGCCAGCGCTGACTGATTAAGCAGTAGCGCAGCGCTCAGGGCCAGCACAGCGCCGCGCAGCCGGTTGAAAAACAGCCTGGTGGGGGTCATCAAAACGTGCTCCATGAGTTAAGTTGCAGCGTGTGGCGAAAGAATGCGGCCCAGCGCGGCCAGCAGCATGTCCAGGATCAGGGCAATCAGCGCGGTAGCGGCCGCACCCAGAATCAGCGTCGGGAAATCGTTCAGATAGATCCCGGGGAAAATCAGCTCGCCATAGCTGCTGGCGCCTATCAAAAAGGCCAGCGGCGCGGTGCCGACGTTAATTGCGGTGGCGATGCGCACGCCAGCTAATATCACCGGCAGCGCGTCCGGCAGCTCAACCTGGCGCAGCCGCTGCAGGCGGGTCATGCCAATGCCTTTAGCCGCCTCGGTCAGCGCAGGTGGAACCGCGCACAGGCCGGCATAGGTATTGCGCACAATGGGCAGCAGCGAAGCAAGAAACAGCGCAATCAGCGCCGGTCGCTCACCGATGCCCACCACGACCATAGCCAGCGCCAGCACGGCCAGAGGCGGGAGGGTATTGCCGACGTTGAAGATCTGCATAACATATTCAGCCTGACGTCGCGCAAAAGGACGGCTCAGCACAATCCCGGCAGGGATCCCCACCAGCAGGGCGCAGAGCATGGACCAGAAAACCAGCCAGAGATGCTGCTGGCCAAGATAGATCAGATCGGTCTGGCGGGCGCGCAGCGTATCCGGACCAATGCCCCAGATCAGAAGCGCAACGAGTAGCGTAAGAGTGAGAAGAGCCAATCCGGTGCGCCGGATCAGCGATGCGTGAGGCATAACCGTTTTCTCCCTGAATAAACAGAACTATCAGCTATGATTGCTCTGCTGAGCGGCAGGATAAGAGGCCGCGTTCGATAGCAAAATTTTATGGTTAAGGTGCGGGTTGCCTGCGTTAATTCGGCATAAATTCACAGATAATTAACCTGACGGCTAAAAGTCTATAGCAATCTCTGATCGGCAACGCCAGCATTTAACGCAAAAAACAGCTGACAGTGAGGGGTCAAAACCGCCTGCAGCCCGCACCGGGTGCGGGATGGTATGACAATAAAAAAAATTCATCGAAAAAGGTTACCCTGTCACATAAGCACGGGCTGTGTGGCGGGATAAGAGAGAGTAAAACGGGATAAGGAGCGTTATGTCAGAGCACGCTGAAGTTTTGCGCAGCCATCGTCCATGGATTTTGTTTGCCTGTATGCTGGCTATGTTTATGGCCGCAATTGAGGTGACGATTGTGGCGACGGCGATGCCTACGATCATTGCCGATCTGGGCGGCTTCGCGCAGTTTGGCTGGGTATTTTCTATTTATCTCCTGACGCAGGCGGTGAGCGTGCCGCTTTATGGCCGTTTAGCCGATATATGGGGACGTAAGCGGCTCTTTTTTGTCGGGGTATCGCTGTTTTTGTTTGGCTCAGTGCTGTGCGGCTTTGCTCATACCATGACATGGCTCATTCTGTTTCGCGCCTTTCAGGGGCTGGGAGCGGGTGCCATTATGCCGCTGACCACTACCATTGTGGCGGATATCTACTCCCCGCGTGAACGCGCCACCGTTCAGGGCTGGCTCTCCAGCGTCTGGGGCGTGGCGGCAATTATCGGACCGCTTAGCGGTGCGTGGCTGGTGCAGCACTTTAGCTGGGCGGTGATCTTTTGGGTCAACGTGCCGATAGGGCTGATCTCTATGCTGCTGCTGGCGCGTTTCCTGCCCGCCCGCCCGGTCTCCGCAGCGGGTGCGCTGAATATTACCGGCAGCTGCTGGCTGATGATCAGCGTCACTGCGCTGCTGGTGGCGCTGCTGCAGGCGGAAGCGCTCGGCTACTGGCTGCTGCCGTTTCTGCTGCTGGCAGGCGTGGCAGGCTGGCGTCTCAAACGGCACGAACAGCAGACGGCGGCACCGCTTTTCCCGCTTGCGCTGTGGCGCAGCCGTCTGATTGTGGCAGGCAACGCCGGTAATCTGATTATCGGCGCCACCATGATGGGCATCAGCGCGTTTCTGCCCACCTGGATCCAGGGGATCACCGGCGGTACGCCGCTGCAGGCGGGCAGCGCGCTGGCGATGATGTCAATTGGCTGGCCGATTGCCAGTACGCTCAGCGGTCGCCTGATGCTCGTGACCTCTTATCGCTTCACCGCTCAGCTTGGCGCACTGTTACTGATCGCCGGCAGCGCGCTGCTGCTGCTGCTCCACGCGGAAAGTTCCGTGCTGCAGGCGGGCTTTACGGCCTTTGTTATCGGCACCGGCATGGGCATGACCAGCACCACGTTTCTGGTTTCCGTGCAGAACCATGCGCAGTATGAGATCCGCGGTATCTGTACCGCCTCTATTATGTTCAGCCGGATGCTGGGTTCAGCGCTGGGCACCGCACTAATGGGGGCGGTTTTAAACATCAATCTGGCGCAGCGACTGCCGCAGGCGGAGGATCCGATGCAAAAAATCATGTCGCCGGAAAGCCGGGAGGCGCTGCCGGTTGCAGAACTGCAGCTCTGGACGACCCAGATTGCCGCATCGCTGCACTGGGTATTTATCGTGGCCTTGCTGATCGCGCTGCTGACGGTGTGGATCGCCTGGCTGATGCCGCGTCAGCGACCGGAGATGGAATAGAAGATAAGAAGCGGGGCAGCGGCGGCTGCCCCGGTTGCAGGTTACTGCGCTGACATATCCTGAGAGCTGCCGGCGCTGTCGGGGGCGCTGCCCTCTGCGTCCCGCATATTCTTTTTATAAACAATTTTTTGCGTATCATTTTCACAGTGGCCGACCACCTGACCGTCCGCCTGATCGGCCTGATCGTTTGGCACGATATCCAGCGTAAAATCTGACTCCGCCACGCCATTACTGACAATTTTTTTACTGATATCGGCGCGAACGCTGTCGCAGGAGGCCTGAGCCATCAGCGGCAGCGTCATCACACCCAGCAGCAGTACCAGAGAACCCTTTTTCATCGCAAACTCCTTGTTGACTGTCTCTCTGAACACTATAGCAGCAGCGCCGCGTTACGGCGCGACCGGACGACCGGTGCGGCGATCGAGGCAGCGCAGGGTATTCTCTTCCCAGTAAGCGTTGACGTTATAGCTCTTGTCGCAGGCGTCGCGGGTATCAAACGCGCGGTCCGCTTTGTCGAACTCTTTCTCTGTCCGGGTATTAATCTTGCTGCGCAGATTACGCGTATCGTTCCACTGCTCTTTACTCTGGCGGGCGGCTTCATTGCTGGCCGCGCTATTGCCATCTTCCACGATCAGGCGATCGGTACGGGCAGCGGCAAAGGGAGCGCTCAGCAGCACGCTGGCCGTCAGCAGCGCCGTAAACAGAACGGAAGCATAGTTTTTCATGATGTTGTCCTTTAGTCAGACCCGGTCAGCCGTGCGAGGCTGTTGCCGTAACAGCGGCTAGTATATCATCCTGCTTTTGCTGCTCACCAGCGGTGTGCAGCGCGTTGAGGGAACAGAGAGCAGAGTTATGCTGATCAAGACCGCACTATTATTTTTCATTACGGCTGTCGCAGAGATTGCGGGCTGTTTCTTGCCCTGGCTCTGGCTGCGTAAAGGGATGAGCGCCTGGCTGCTGTTGCCGGCTGCGGCGAGTCTGGCGCTATTTGTCTGGCTGCTCACGCTGCATCCGGCGGCGAGCGGGCGGGTTTACGCGGCGTATGGTGGTGTCTATGTGTTTACGGCGCTGATCTGGCTGCGCGTGGTGGATGGGGTACGGCTGAGCGCATGGGACTGGGCGGGCGCGCTGATAGCGCTGTGCGGGATGCTGATTATTGTCACCGGCTGGGGAAAAGCGTAACAGCGTCACCCGGTGCTATCAGGTGACGTTGTCACACACGATTACGCGTCTTTATGCACTTTCAGACCGGCGGTGGTCTGGCTGACCGGCATAATCTCCAGCGTGTTGATATTGACGTGCGCTGGCAGCGTGGTTACCCAGTAAACGGCCTCGGTAACATCCTCTGCCGTCAGCGCCGTTGTACCTTCATACACCGCGCCGGCGCGATCGTCATCGCCTTTAAAGCGCACGTTGGAAAATTCCGTTCCGCCTACCAGACCCGGCTCGATATCGGTCACGCGCAGCGCGGTGCCGTGGAGATCGGTACGCAGATTCAGGCTGAACTGGCGCACAAACGCTTTGGTTGCGCCATAGACGTTGCCGCCCGCATAGGGCCAGCTGCCGGCAATGGAACCGATATTGACGATATGCCCGACGTTGCGCTCTACCATGGCAGGCAGCAGCGCCCGGGTCATGAAAACCAGGCCTTTGGTATTGGTGTCGATCATATTCTCCCAGTCATCGACGCTGGCTTTATGGGCTGGCTCAGTGCCCAGCGCCAGGCCGGCGTTGTTGACCAGTACATCAATGTTGCGCCACTCTGCCGGCAGCGCAGCGATGACCTCCTCGATAACGGCACGATTACGCACATCGAGCTGAACGGTATAGAGGTTTTCACCCAGCTCATCCTTCAGCGCCTGCAGCCGTTCGGCGCGCCGCCCGCTGGCGATCACTTTATGGCCTGTGGCAATGAAGCGACGGGTAATACTTTCACCAAACCCCGCAGTAGCACCGGTAACAAAAATAATCATCTCACTGTTCCTTAACTGTTTTCAGGTAGTCCGCGTTTAACCATATCACCATCATTCTTCGCCTGCTGAAAAAAAGCGGCTGGCAAACTCTCTGTCGCCGGCATGCGTTAACAGGGTGCAGGCGTGCACCGCGCTGATGCATCATGGTGCAGCGTGAGCGGTCGCCAGCAGATCTTAACGCCGGTGCAGATGCACGTAATCGTTTGCGCATCCGGTTGCCTCTCTTTTAGTCTAACCTTATGATTTAGCAGGTAAATAACCCTGAACTGGCACGACTTTTGCACTCTCATTTTATCTTACTGAGAGGATGAGTTATGAATGCTGACAACGAGACGCTGCTGCGCGCCAGTTTTTTTGATTTTACCCGCACGGTAGATCAGCCTGAGGCGCTGAGTGACGCCGCACGCTATCTCGCTGATGGTCTGCTCACGCTGCGTGCAGGAAAAATTGTCAGCCTGGAGAGCTGGAGCAGCGCGGCGCCACGGGTGGATAGCCGGCGGGTCACGGACCTGCGCGGCAAGCTGATTGTGCCGGGGTTTATCGATACCCATATTCACTATCCGCAGACGGAAATGATGGGCGCGTTTGGCGAACAGCTGCTGACCTGGCTGAATAACTATACCTTTCCGGTTGAGCAGCAGTATCACTGTGCAACCCATGCGGCAAAGATGTCCGATTTTTTCCTGCAGCAGCTGCTGGCTAACGGTACCACTACCGCGCTGGTGTTTGGCACGGTGCATCCGCAGTCGGTTGACGCGCTCTTCAGCGCGGCGGAGCGGCTCAGCATGCGGCTCATTGCCGGTAAAGTGATGATGGACCGCAACGCGCCGGACTACCTGACTGAAACCCCCGAAACGAGCTATCAGCAGACGCGGGCGCTGATAGAACGCTGGCACCGGCGCGGCCGTATTGGCTATGCGCTGACGCCACGCTTTGCGCCGACCTCTTCGCCACAGCTGCTGGAACGGGTGCGTCAGCTGCGGAGAGAGTTTCCCGATACCTGGCTGCACACGCACCTGAGTGAAAATCCGCAGGAGGTGGCGTGGGTCAGAGAGCTTTTTCCCGAGCGCAACGGCTATCTCGATGTCTATCACCACTATCAGCTCACCGGCGCACGCAGCGTATTTGCCCACTGCCTGCATCTGCAGGACCATGAGTGGCAGTGCCTGCACGACACCGGTTCAGCCATCGCATTTTGCCCTACTTCAAATCTGTTTCTTGGCAGCGGGCTGTTTGATCTCAAACGCTGCTGGCAGGAGAACGTGCGCATGGGGATCGGCACCGACGTTGGCGCTGGTACCACCTTCAACCTGCTGCAGACGCTGGGCGAGGCGTATAAAGTCGGGCAACTGCAGCACTATAAGCTGACCGCCTGCGAAGCGCTTTATCGCGCCACGCTGGGCGGGGCGCAGGCGCTGGATCTCGACGATAAAATTGGCAGCTTTACGCCCGGCAAAGAGGCGGATTTTGTGGTGCTGGATCCGGCCGTATCGCCGCTGCAGCAGCTGCGTCATGGCAACAGTAAAGATATCTTCGAGCAGCTGTTTGTTCTGATGACGCTGGGTGACGATCGCAACATTGCGCAGACCTGGGTAAATGGCCAGCCGGTGTGGCAAAAAGAGAGGGCGGGCAGCACGCCGGGTTGTTGCCCGCACACCGGCGTGCCAGGATAAAGGCTCTCTGCCGCAGGCTATTGCGGCGTTGCTGATTATCAGGAGCGATAATGAACCGAGCCGCCAATCCCTTTTTTAGCGCCAGCACGCTGCCGTATCAGGCGCCGCCGTTCGATCAGATAAGCGAAGACGATTTTCTGCCGGCGCTGGAAGCAGGCATCGAAGAGAAGCGCCGCGAAGTCGCCGCGATTATCGCAAACCCTGCGCCACCGGACTTTGCTAATACGTTTGAAGCGCTGGAGCGCAGCGGCCTCTTACTGAGCCGGGTGTGGCAGGTCTTTTCAGCCATGACGGCAGCGAATACGTCGCCACGCCTGCAGGAGGTGGAAGAGATCATTACGCCCGCCCTGGCGGCGCTGCACGATGAGATCTACCTCAATAGCGCGCTCTTCGCCCGGCTGGAGGCGGTCTGGCAGCAGCGCAGCATCGCCTGCCCGGACGCAGAGGCGGTGCGGCTGACGGAGGTTACCCGGCAGGCGTTTCAGCTGGCCGGAGCCAGCCTGAGTGATGATGAAAAACAGCGGCTGCGCGACATCAATCAGGAGCTGGCAGGCCTCAGCACCCGCTTTGGTAACCGTCTGCTGGCGGCGACGCAGTCAGCCGCTTATACCGTCAGCAGCCCGGAGGCGCTGGCGGGACTCGACGATGCAGCGCTGGAGCAGGCGCGTGCCGCTGCGGCCGCACGTGGTCTGGATAATCAGTGGCTGATCCCGCTGCAAAACACCACGCAGCAGCCAGCGCTGAGCCGGTTAACCATCCGCGCCACGCGGGAAGCGCTGTTTGAGCAGGCGCTGAAGCGCTGTGAGCGTAACGATGTTAACGATACGCGGCCGCTGGTTTCGCGTATGGCGCAGCTGCGGGCGGAGCAGGCGGCGCTGCTGGGCTATAGCAGCTATGCGGCGTGGAACCTGCAGGATCAGATGGCGAAAACGCCGGAGGCCGCGCTGGACTTTATGCGCAATATTGTGCCGGCAGCCTGCCAGCGCGCCGGGCGCGAGGCCGCAGAAATAGAACAGCTGATGGCTGAGCAGCAGCAGAGATTTGACCTGCGCGCCTGGGACTGGAATTTTTACGCAGAGCAGGTGCGCCAGGCGAAATATGACTTTGATGAAGACGCTATTCGCCCCTGGTTCGCGCTGGATAGCGTGCTGGAGCGCGGCGCGTTCTGGGCCGCCACGCAGCTTTACGGTATTCGGTTCAGCCAGCGCCACGATCTGCCGGTCTATCATCCGGATGTGTGCGTCTATGAGATTTTCGACGCCGATGAGACGCCGCTGGCGCTGTTTTATACCGACTTTTTCGCTCGTGATAATAAAAGCGGCGGGGCATGGATGGGCAACTTTGTTGACCAGTCTGCGCTGCTGGATCAGAAACCGGTGATCTACAACGTCTGCAACTATACCAAACCGCAGCCTGGCCAGCCGGCGCTGCTGAGCTGGGATGATGTTATCACGCTGTTCCACGAATTTGGTCATGCGCTGCACGGCCTGTTTGCCAGCCAGCGCTACGCCAGCCTCTCCGGTACGGCCACGCCGCGCGATTTTGTGGAGTTTCCGTCGCAGATTAACGAACACTGGGCCAGTCATGAGGCGGTGTTCGCCAGCTATGCGCGCCACTGGGAAACCGGGGAGCCGATGCCCGCTGCGCTGCGCGAAAAAATGGTACAGGCCGCTACCTTTAATAAAGGTTATGACATGACCGAACTGCTGGCCGCGGCGCTGCTGGATCTGCAGTGGCACTCCCTCTCCGCGCACGATAAGCCACAGGATGTGGAACATTTTGAACGGCAGGCGCTGCAGGCAGAAAACATTGCGCTGGCAGCGGTGCCGCCGCGCTATCGCTCCAGCTATTTTCGTCACATCTGGGGAGGAGGATATGCGGCAGGCTACTACGCCTATATCTGGACGCAGATGCTGGCTGACGATGGTTATCAGGCGTTCACTGAACAGGGTGGCCTGACGCGGGAGAACGGGCAGCGCTTCCGGGATCTGGTCTTGTCACGCGGAAACAGCAGCGATCTGCAGCACGTCTGGCTGAGCTGGCGCGGTAAAGCGCCAGCGCCAGAGCCGATGCTGCGCCATCGCGGATTAAGCGCAGAGTAGGGCAGAAGCGGTGGCGCGCTATCCCATCGGGCCACCGCAGATTGTGTCGCACATGCCAGCTAGCACCCGCTCGCCGTTTTCGGTTTTTAGCTCTTCATACCAGGCTGCCGTCAGCGCGGGCTCTTTACCGTGCGTCACGTCGCAGCGCTTGCGTGCCTTCAGCACCAGGTCGCGGGTACGGTCCAGCCGGCGCGCCTGATAGCGCAGCAGCGCATCTTCCACCCCCAGCGAATGTGTCGCCAGCGTTTGTGCCAGCACCACGGCATCTTCCATTGCCGCGCAGCCGCCCTGACCAATATCGGGGGTGGTGCTATGGGCTGCATCGCCCAGCAGCGCCACGCGTCCGCGCACAAAGCGGGTAAGGGGTTCGGTATCGTGTATTTCGACCCGGTTAGTGGTGAGCGGATCGAGCTGCGCTATCAGCCGCTGCACCGGTTCGGCCCAGCCGGCGAAATAGCCGCTGAGATCGGCGCGCAGCGTGGTGCGATCCTGAGCGAGGCCGGCAGGTAGCGGCACATCAAAGAAGAAGTAGAAGCGGTTGCCGGCAACCGGCATCAGCGACACGCGTTTGCCGTCGCCGACAAAAGTGGTCCACTGATCGGCGGGTGCTATCGCTTCGTCCACGTTAATCAGCCCGTTCCAGTTTACATAGCCCGCATAGCGACGCGCCACGCGCTCGCCCAGAACCGCCTCGCGCAGTACAGAGTGCGTGCCGTCCGCAGCGATCAGCAGGTCGCCTGTGGCTTCGCTGCCGTCGGCAAAGAAAGCGGTAACGCCCTGCGAGGTTTGTTCAGCATGCGTGACGCGCCTGCCAAAACGAACGCGCGTCCGGTCATATGTATCAAGCAGCATCGCCTGCAGCCCGGCGCGTGATACCGGCGCAGGATATTCACCGGTGCGCTGCACCAGCGGATCCAGGCTGAAGCGGGTCAGGGGGGCACCGCTTCGCGCATCGTGATAAGCCATCCAGGCCATATTGCCGCTCAGCGCGCGCAGCGGCTGTTTCAGACCGAGGGCATTCAGGCATTTCACGCCGTTAGGCCAGACGGAAATGGCTGCGCCAACCGGCTTCATCTCCGCAACAGCCTCATAGACTTCCGTCTCAAAGCCCGCCCGTTCCAGGGCGATAGCAGCACTCATTCCGCCGATACCGGCGCCAATAACAATCACTTTCATCATGCTCTCCTGTGCTCAGACAGGGGGATACTGCAACTTCTGTACCAGATGCGCGCCAACAGACAGCGTGTTGATAACTATGGTTTTTTATAAAAGAGACATAATGATGAAACGATTGTTGCAGTGCGTTCGCACTTTTATAGTGCAAATCTATGCGCATGAATCTTTTGTTTCATGCGGCATTCTGACCAGATTTTGCGCATACTTAAAGCTTCAGAGCGGAGGATTAATCATGAAGTGGATAATTGCGTTAATGATGGCGTGCAGCGTAAACGCGATGGCGCAGAGCAGCTGGCAGCCGTCGCCCAAATCGCCGTCTGCTATGTTTACCCCGATCGCGTCAAAATGCGATCTGTCGGCCTGTCAGCAAAACTGCTACGTACAGCAGTCACAGTGCAAAAATGATAGCGGCGGCGGATGTGGCTCGCTGGCGCAAATCTGTGTACAGAACTGCACCAGCCAGTGTCGCTGAGTATCAGCGGGTCTCGCGCCAGATGTCGCGCATCGCCAGCTCCAGTTTTTTAAACTGGTGATAGCGCGCGTCGTGGAAGCTGACCCACTCCGGCCGTGGCTGCCGCTCTTCCGGCTGCAGACGCACCGCATGCTGCACCGCATCCGTCAGATCCCGCCACACGCCCACGCCAACGCCTGCACAGAGCGCGGCGCCCAGCGCGCCGGTTTCCGTACACTCTGCCACCCGCACCGGGATATTCAGAACGTCGGCAAACATCTGCGGCCAGATGACGCTGCGCGCGGCGCCGCCTGAGAGCGTTGCGCGGGTAAAAGGGAGGCCGGCAGCGTGCAGCCGGTCAATATGCGCCCGGTGAGCAAAGGTCACGCCCTCAAACAGGGCAAACAGCATATCTGCACGGGTATGCCAGCCGCCCAGCCCGTAAAAGCCGGCGCGGGCCGGTTCCGGTTTGCGGCCGGAGTAGAGGTAGGGGTGATAAAACGGCAGATGCGGATCCTGACGGATCTGCGCCACGCACTCACTGCTCTGCACCGCGCCTTTTCCTCCGCGCCGGTCGTCAAATTCCCGCAGAAACCAGTTGAGGTTGGCCGCCGAGGTTGCGCTGGCCTCAATCGCCATAAAGCGATCCCGCTCTATCATTGAACTCATGGAAACCGGGCGAAGATAGTCAGGTTTATCCACCACAACCTGATTGATACTCCACGTACCTGCTACGATTGAGGCGTCACCGCAGCTGACGACCCCCGATCCCGCTGCGCTGGCCACCACATCAAACAGACCCGCCACCACCGGTATACCCGCCGGCAAACCGGTGCGTGCCGCCGCCAGCGCGGTAACATAACCGCTGACAGCGCTCGATTCACGCAGCGGCGGCAGCCAGGCTGCTGCCTCCTCAATGTCATAGAGTGCCAGAAGTTCACTGCTGTAATCGCGAACGCGATAGTCAATCAGCCCGGCACCCGCCGCATCTGAATAGTCGCTGCTGAGCGCGTCGCTGAGAAAATGGACGATAACATCTTTAGCGCTCAGTACCGCACCGATCTGCTGCCATATCTGAGGCTGGTGCTGTTTAACCCAGCTCAGCAGCACCGGCGTGGAGGCTGCCCACGGCGTCTGGCGGGAGAGGGTATAAATGGCGTGCTGTTTTTCAGCCTGCTCCAGCGCAGCGACAATATCGTCCGCCCGCCGATCGATCGACTGAATGCCAAGCTGCGGCTGCAGCGCCCGGTCCAGCGTATAGAGGCCATTGCCGTGTCCGGCGGCGCCCACTGCAATGATATCCTGTGCGTCCGTGCCCGCCTGCAGCAGGCAGTGACGGATCGCCTGTTCAGTACCGTGCCGGATGGCGGCTATCGAACGCTCGGCGTAGCCCTCCTGCGGCTGCAGCGTTTCGCCGCTATGCTCAGCTACGGCCAGTATCGTCCCGCTGAGATCAAACAGCACCGCCTTGATCATCGTATTACCGGCATCAATACCCAGGATTTTCATATCCGGCTCCGTAAAACCGCAGAGGAGAGCGCGCACAGAACGTGCGCCAGGTCAGGCGTCAGCCTGCTGATAAAGGGCCAGCGCATCCTCGCCGCTAACACCCTGATGAATAATGGCCATCAGGGCGGCGACGACCCGTGCTGGAGAGGCGTGCTGATAAACATTGCGCCCATACACCATGCCGCTGGCGCCCTGCGCCATCAGCAGCGCGCTTTTGTGCAGTACCGCACCGATCTCGCCTTTACCCCCACCGCGCACCAGCGTCGGACAGCGCGCCGCCTCTACCACGCGATGAAAATCAGCCGGGTTGTCGGTTGGATCCGCTTTGATAATATCGGCGCCCAGTTCGCGCGCCAGCCGCACCAGCGGAACAATCTGCTCTGCATCGCCCAGTGAACCGTAGGCGGCCCCCTGACCGGCGGGTGCCATCACCAGCGGCTCAATCATCAGCGGCATGCCGTAGCGGTCGCACGCATGGCGCAGCCGGCCAATATTTTCGATGCACATGCGAAAAATCGCGGGTTCATCGGGGATAAGATAAAGATTCACCACCACGGCGGCCGCATCCAGCTGCAGCGCCGCCAGAATCGGCTCATCGGGATTATGCAGCACTGCCCACATCTCGCGATGGCGCACGGCGTTATAGGCGTTGCCGACGTCGGTGCGCAGCACCAGAGCGGGTTTCACTCCTTCCGCGCACTGCAGCAGATCTGCCTGTCCGTAATTGAGCTGAATCGCATCGGGCTGCGCGGCAATCAGGTTCTGCATCACCGCGTCAATATTCTCAAGCCCCTGCAGAAAATCGGGTTCATTGGCAATACCGTGATCGACCGCTACGTCCAGACAGCGGCCGTGACGGAATAACCGCTTCATGCGTGCCTTACTGCTCGCTGACATGCTGTGCCTCCTGCTGCATCACCGTAGGGTAGAGGCCATGCAGGCCGTGAAAACGCGCCAGCGACGCGCAGCAGCGCTGCAGCTGCTGTACCCGCTGCCGCTCGCTCCAGCCCAGCGTCTGCGCCATCAGCAGCGAGATCTCCTGAATGAGCGGCGGGGTCAGCTCGCCGCCGATCGCCAGCGACGTGCGGCGCACCAGCAGATCTTCCAGCTGGCACACCTGCTCATGCTCTGTCAGATAGCGCAGTTCCGTGGCGCTGTAATCGGCGTGGTGATGCAGCGGACGGTCGTCATCGCGCAGCAGCGACAGCAGCGGTAAGGCGCGGCTGCCGTAACGTTTTACCAGCTGCGTGACGCGCGGCAGCGGCAGCGCATGCTGCTGCGCCAGCTGGGCGATCCAGGCGGGCTGGGCCGCCGGAGCAGGGAAGTCGCGCCCGCCGCCAATCGCTAAATCAGTGGTGGAAACATGGCGCTTTTCGCCCAGCAGCCGCAGAACGCGATCGGCCGCCTCTTCACCGAAGCGGCGAAAAGTGGTCCACTTACCACCTACCAGACAGAGCGTGCTCCAGGCGCGGGTGGGATCGGGCGGCAACATCACCAGCGAGTGGTTACGTGATATCTGACCGCTCAGCTTTGCATCACTGGCAGGCAGCGGACGTACGCCGCAAAAGGTGTAGACCACGGCGGACTCCGGCACCACCACCTCAGGAAAGACAAAGCGCAGTGACTCAAGAATATACGCTTTCTCGGCTGCCTCGCAGACCACGTTATCGGGATCGTCAACGCGGATATCCGTTGAGCCGGCCAGGACTTTACCTCCCCACGGATAGAGGATGCAGACGCGCCCCTCCTGATTCTCGAAGTAGACCATTTCACCATCGAGCATGCGCAGCAGCTCCGGATGATCGAGGATCAGATGTGACCCTTTGGTCCCGCCAATCAGCTTCTGCCGGGCGCTTTTGGGCGCGATCTGCTGGTTAAGCCGATCAATCCACGCGCCGCCGGCATTGACCAGCACGTGTGGCTGCAGGCGAAACTGCTCTCCGCTCAGCGTATCTTTCAGCGTGACGCTCTCACCGTCGCTGCTGATTAACTGCATATAATTCAGCGCCAGCGCGTCGCTGCAGGCGCGCTCCGCATCCTCCACCAGCTCAAGCCCCAGCCGTTCAGGGGCGCTGATCCACGCATCATAGTAGCTGGCGCTATATTTCACCCACGGCGCAAAGCCCGGCCAGCGATCGCGGGTTGCCGCCTCGCTTCGTACCTGATGTTTAGGCATGGAGCCATACTGGCGCGTATAGAGGTCATACAGGCTGAGGCCGGTTTTGATCAGCAGCGCACCGCGCCGGGCAGGTTTGTCACTGAGGCGCAGAAACCGTCGCGTGGCGTTGACCATGCCGCCGCCGAAGGTTTCCACCGGCACTGTCGTCCGCAGCGGGAAAACATAGTGCGACGCGTTTTTCAGCAGCCGGTCGCGCTCGATCACAGACTCTTTAACCAGACCAAACTCACCGGTTTCAAGATAGCGCAGGCCGCCATGGATCATGCGCGACAGGGCACCACTTGCCGCCTGACACCAGTCATCGCGCTCCACCAGAATAGCCGGGATGCCCTGAAGGGCCAGTTCGCGAAAGGTACTGATGCCGTTTATGCCGCCTCCGGCAATCAGGACCGGTGTAATCTGACGCTGGCGCAGCCTGTCGAGACGCTCATTACGGGTTAACACAGTAGCCATAGCACGCTCCCTGACGGTGAAGGCTTATCCGTCAAAGGTATAGGAGTGCGCAGCCAAAACGGCAAACCCGCTTACTCAGGATGTGACTCTGTTCACTTACACCACGAATGGGCATGTGGGGTGGGCCGGGGGCGGATATACTATGCGCACCGCTTTTGGTTCTGAGGAATAAGGATTATTCATGCGACGCCGCGTTATGGCTACATTTTTGCTGTTTATCGCCAGTTCTGCTGCTGCCCGGGCACCGGATGAGATTATTGAGCCGCTGATGGCGCGCTTTGCGATCCCCGGCATGGCGGTTGCCGTGCTGAACAAGGGCCAGACGACCTTTTATAGTTACGGTGTCACTTCAACCGATCGCGGAGAACCGGTCACCTCCCGCACGCTGTTTGAGATCGGCTCGCTGAGCAAAACCTTCACCGCCACGCTCGCCAGCTACGCCGTACAGCAGCATAAAATGCAGCTTCGCGACAGCGCCAGCCAGTGGCTGCCTGCACTGCAGGGCAGCGCGCTCGATCGCGTTACGCTGCTGAACCTGGCGACGCATACCAGCGGCATGCCGCTGTTTGTGCCGGAGGAGGTCACGGATAGCGCGCAGCTGATGCAATGGTATAAGGCGTGGCAGCCTGAGGCAGAGCCGGGAACAGAGCGCGTCTATTCAAACCTCGGTATTGGTATGCTCGGCATGATCGCGGCGAAGAGCCTGAATATGTCATTTATGCGCGCAATGGAGTCGATGCTGCTGCCGGCGATGGGAATGCATCGTACTTTTCTTCAGGTGCCGCCGCGCGCCATGCCGTATTACGCGCAGGGCTACGATAAACAGAACCGGCCGGTACGCGTGACGCCCGGGCCGCTGGATGCAGAAGCGTATGGGCTGAAATCAACGTCAGAAGATCTGATTCGCTGGATCGGCATTCAGATGGGAGAGGTTAACGTGGTACCTGCCTGGCGGCAGGCGGTGGCTGCCACCCATCAGGGCTATTTTCGCACGGCGGCATTTACGCAGGCGATGATGTGGGAGTACTACCCGCTGCCTGTTACTCAGCAGCAGCTGGTGGCGGGGAACAGCAGCAAAATCATACTTAACGGTATGCGGGCCACGCCGGTTTCTCCTTCTGCGCCGGTGCCGCTGCGCGCCTGGTATAACAAAACCGGCTCAACCAATGGCTTTTCTGCCTATGCGGTGTTTATCCCTTCCCAAAGGGTGGGGCTGATTATGCTGGCCAACAAATGGATACCCAATGACGATCGCGTTATTGCTGCAGATGAGATTATCCGTGCGCTGGCAAAGTGAGGAGAGACGATGAATATACGGGCATTGCGGGCTGAGGATTATGTGGCCTGGCTGCGGTTATGGCAGGGCTACCAGCAGTTTTATCAGACAGAGATTGATGAGGTGACGACCGGCGAAACGTTCCGGCGCATGCTCTCCCGTGCGGAACCGATGTATTGTCTGGTGCTGGAGCAGGGTGGCAGCATGGTGGGGCTGGTGCATTTTCTGACGCATCGCTCCACCTGGACGCGCGGTGACTACTGTTATCTGCAGGACCTGTTTGTCGCAGAAGCGGCGCGCGGTAACGGTGCGGGTGAGGCGCTGATACTGGCCGTCTATGAGCAGGCCAGAGCGCGCGGCTGTTCACGGGTCTACTGGAACACGCAGGAGGGCAACGTCGCAGCACGGGCGCTGTACGACCGGCTGGCAACGAAAACGGAATTTATTCAGTATCGTTATCTGGTAGCACCTCAGTAGTTACAACAAACATTATTGTTTTTTATTAACATGGTTAACCTCCTCTGCGAAACGCGCTTGCCAGAAGAAATAAGCCGCGGGCAGGGCAGCCCGCAGGAACTAAGCTTTTTGTTACCTCACACTTTCAAATGAAACCTCCTGCCAGCTGTGACCGCGTCCGGCTTTCCGCCACAGCCGGCTTGCCATACGCCAGCTGCGTGTTATGAATGAAATTCAGTTAACTTTCATTTGAAACCAGAGCGAGAGGTGATTTCTGTGACCACTTTATTCTCTTCAGAGCAGCAGCCCGACGATTTCAGAAAAAGCATTCGTCAGATGAAGCAGCAGCTGCGCCAGCAGATCGGAGATGTGGAGGCGCTGTATAAGCAGGTGCGGGAGAGCGTGGTGACGGAGCTTGCCGCGGCCAGAAATGAAGAGGCGCAGTCTGGTTCCGCCTGGCCCCAGCTGAGCTGGCAGGCGATAGCCGCAGGTGAAATCAGTGAGGCGCAGAAAGCACATATCCGGCGGCGCGGCTGTGTTGTGGTAAAAGGTAATTTCAGCCGCGAATGCGCGCTGGGATGGGATGCATCGATGATGCGTTATCTGGACGATAACGATTTTATGACCGGCTACCGGGGACCGGGAGATGATTTCTTTGGCAATCTTGCGGCGTCGCGGCCGGAAATCTATCCGATTTACTGGAGTCAGGCGCAAATGGCCGCGCGGCAGAGTGAGGCGATGGCTGCCACCCAGCGATTCCTCAATCACCTGTGGCGGTTTGATTCTCAGGGTAAACGCTGGTTTGACCCTGATGTCAGCATTATCTATCCCGACCGCATCCGCCGGCGGCTGCCCGGCACAACCTCTAAAGGGCTCGGTGCGCATACCGATTCCGGTGCGCTGGAGCGCTGGCTGCTGCCGGCTTATCAGCAGGTATTCAGACATATCTTTAATAACCGCTTTGCACAGTACGACCCGTGGGATGCGGCATACCGCACAGAGGTAAATGAATACCAGTCCGGTACTACCACAAAATGTTCGGTATTCCGTACGTTTCAGGGCTGGACGGCGCTCTCTGATATGCAGCCGGATCAGGGTTTGCTGCACGTTGTGCCGGTGCCGCAGGCAATGGCGTTACTGCTGCTGCGTCCTCTGCTCAGCGATGTACCGGAAGAGGAGCTATGCGGGGTTGAGCCGGGTAAAGTCCTGCCGGTATCGGAGCGCTGGCATCCTGAACTGATTGCCGGACTCTGCTCCATTCCGGCGCTGGAAGCGGGCGATTCCGTATGGTGGCATTGCGATGTGATACATTCTGTCGCGCCGGTAGAAGATCAGCAGGGCTGGGGTAATGTGATGTATATTCCGGCCGCGCCGATGTGCGACAAAAATCGCGCTTACGCGCATCAGGTGGCGCAGGCGCTGACAGAGGGTGTTTCACCCGGTGATTTCCCGCGTGAAGATTATGAGGTTAACTGGCAGGATCGCTTTACGCCCCAGCATCTGAACGCCCGCGGCCGTCAGGCGCTGGGCCTTACTGACTAACTGCAGGACACTATGAACGCACGTCATCAGTCAATTATCGAGCTGCTCAGCGCGCGCGGCAGCGTCAGCGTCAGCGAGCTGGCGCTGACCACCGGCGTCTCTGAAGTCACGATGCGCCAGGATCTTAACCAGCTGGAAAAAGAGGGGCTGTTGCGTCGGGTGCATGGCTCCGCCGTTGCTGCGGGCGGTGACGACGTCAGCGCCCGGATGCAAACCCGCCTTGCCGTAAAAAAACGGCTGGCCGATTATGCCGCCTCTCTGGTGAATGCAGGGGAAACCGTATTTATTGAGGGGGGCAGCACCAATGCGCTGCTGGCACAGACGCTGAGCGAGCGGCATGACGTTACGCTGGTCACAGTAAGCCACTATATTGCCGGCCTGCTGCGTGAAAAGGGCGGCGACGTCATTATTCTCGGCGGTCTGTTTCAGAAAAGCAGTGAGTCGGTGGTCGGTCCGCTGACCCGGCTCTGTATTCAGCAGCTCAGCTTTCATAAAGTCTTTATCGGCATTGATGGCTGGGATCGCGCCACCGGCTTTACCGGGCGCAACATGCTGCGCTGCGATGTGGTTCATGCGCTGCTGGAAAAGCCTGCGCACACTATTGCGCTGACCGACTCCTCTAAATTTGGTCAGATCCACCCTTATGCGCTGGCGCCGCATCAGCCGTTCAGGCAGCTGATTACCGACAGCGAGCTTGATCCGGCCGCTCAGGCGCTGCTGACGGCGCAGGGAACGGAGGTCACGCAGATTTAACCTGCCGGTGCAGAGCGCTATTTTACTGACCGGTCAGCGTTATATCAGCAGCGCCTGCGCCGTGACCTCATCGGTGATCAGCCCGGAGAGCTGACCGCTGCTCAGCACGGCACGAATAGCCGCCACTTTACTCAGGCCACCCGTCAGCGCCACAATCTCACTGCGGTTCTGGCTGAGCGGCACGGAAAGTGTCCGCGCCGTCAGTGAGTTGTGGATCAGCGTGCCGTCGGCGGCAAAAAAGTGGCCCAGCAATTCTCCCACCGCGCCGGCTGCAGAGAGAGCGTTGATCTCCGCCTCTTCGAGCATGCCGGCTTCAACCAGCTGAGCCGCCGGCTCTACCGTCCCGATACCGACCAGCTTGACCTCACTGCGCGCGGCCATATCAAAAATCTCGCTGACGCCGCGCTGCGCCAGCAGAACATCGCGATCTTCTTCAGTGTTCGCAAAGAACGGCACCGGCATCATGTAAGCCTGCGCGCCGGTTTTGGCGGCGATGCGGTGCATAACATCATGCGGGTTGAGCGCATAGTTGCGCGTCAGGCAGCCCAGCAGCGACACAAAGCGCGCCTGGGGAGCCTCAAGGCGCGCCAGCTGATGGATCGCCGCGGAGAGGGTACGGCCATGCCCCAGCCCGAGCGTAATCGCGGGCGCGCCGAGCAGCAGCTGGCGCAGATAGTCCGCGCCAGCCATCCCCAGCGCCCGCACCGGCAGCCCGGTCTCACCCAGATCGGGCGCAACCTGACAAAACCGCAGGCCAAAGTGCTGACGCAGCTTATCCTCCAGCGCCACGCAGTCGAGAATATCGCCATCAATGGTGATTTTTACTGCGCCTTCCGCCACCATGCGCGCAATCAGGCGGTGCGTTTTTACCGAAGGCAACCCCAGTCGTTTAGCGACTTCAGCCTGAGTCAGACCGCCTACATAGTGCAGCCAGGCCGCACGCAGCGCCAGAGAGTCATCACGATCGGCAGAAGCAGGTGCGGATTTCATGTCTTTGTCCATTCAGAGTAGAAGACGACGCGGGCTCCGGCCCGCGTGTTTAGCTGTGCGCTCCGGCGGGCCGGTGCGTCGCCAGATGCAGGTCCGCCACGCCGGTTTCAATATGGCTGGCCCAGAAAGCGACGCTCTCTGCGATCTCCGCCACGGCGCGACTGTCGGTGGGCTCGCGCTCTTTGAAACTCAGCTCCAGGCAGATTTCATTATCCTGCGCGCCACCACGCGCCAGCGCCTCCAGCAGCGGCTGCGGCTGAATACGGCCGCCGTCATTGTACTGCATTGTAAACGGACGATGCCCGCCTTTATCCATCATGCTCTGCTTGATATGAATGATCGGTGAGCAGCGCGGCACCGCTTCGGCCCAGGCGTAAGGATCGTAATCCTGCGGATCGGCCGAGGTCACATCACCGTGATCAATATCCGCCATCATCCACATCGGCAGGGCAAAATCGCGCTGGCTCAGGCGCTGCTGCAGGGCCAGCGCGGCGGGAATGGTTTCGCCAAACTCGCGCGCCACACTCATCGGCTCCCAGAAAAGATATTTCAGCCCCGCCGCGCGCGCATGTTCAGCGACCTCCTGCCAGCAGTCAGTGGCGATATCGATAAGCGTTTCGCGGCGCTCTGCGTCCCGGAAGTCGCGCTGCGTAAAAATGGCAAATTGCGAGCCGATAGCCACACCGCCCAGTTCAGCGGTGATATCCGCAAAGGTTTTAAACCAGTCAATATAGTAGCGGCGCACCGCAGCATCGGGATGACCAAAGTGGTTCAGTCGCCCGTAGGGGCCGGTCATACCGGAGGTGACGCGCACGCCGGTGGCGTTCAGCGCCTGCTGCATACGACGCGTCATGGCGGTGATTGTCGCGGCAGGCCAGCCCGGATTGATAAATTCATGGGTCAGCTGCAGGTCGCGAATGCGGATCTGTTCCGCCACCGTGATAATTAAGTCGTGCGGATCGGCAAAGCGGTTGACCAGCGGATTCGTATTAAGCGAAAGGGTAAGGGCCATATCAGTTCTCCTGTCCTGCACGGGCTCGCAGCGGGATCACGCGCGCGGAAGCCGCTTCAAACCAGGTGATGAACGCGTCGCGCTGCGCCGGGGTAAGGTGCAGCTGATGCTTGGTGCGCCGCCACAAAATATCCTCCGCCTGCTGCGCCCACTCGTGGTCAGCCAGATAGCGTGCTTCGGCCTCATACAGCAGCCCGCCAAAATGACGCCCCAGATCGCTCAGCGCCGTTGCGTCTGCCAGCAGCTGCGCGATGCGCGTCCCATACAGGCGGGCGTAGTGTTTACGCAGCGGCTGCGGCAGCCACGGCCAGCGCGCTTTGCACTGCTCAAGGAAGGTTTCAAAGTCGGCGTCAGCCATATCGCCTCCCGGCAGGGTGGCCGCGCGCGTCCAGTCAGCGCCCATCTGCGGAAAGAAGGGGGCTAGCTTCTGCAGGGCGTGCTCTGCCAGCTTGCGGAATGTAGTGATTTTCCCGCCGAAGACGTGCAGCAGCGGCGCATCCTGCTGGTTATCGAGGTCAAACACATAGTCGCGCGTCACCGCGGAGGGATTGCCTTTGCCGTCGTCAAACAGCGGACGCACGCCGGAGAAGCGGGTAATAACGTCAGCCGGGCGCAGCTTAACTTTGAAGTAGCGGTTAACGACGTCTAACAGATACTGTTGTTCCGTATCGTCGGCGGTCACCGCTTCCGCTTTGCCTTCCCACGGAATATCCGTCGTGCCAATCAGCGCTTTATCGCCTTCATAAGGATTGATAAAAATCACGCGCTTATCGGTGTTCTGCACCAGATACGCCTGCTGACCCTCCCAGAATTTAGGCACGATAAGGTGTGAGCCTTTCACCAGACGCACCCGGCGCTGGCTGTGGCTCTGCGTCACGTCGCTGACAATGTCCAGCACCCAGGGCCCCGCCGCATTGACGATTGCCCGCGCAAACAGCGTGCGGCGCTCGCCGCTGCTGACATCTTCAAGGGTTATCTGCCACTTGCCGGCCAGGCGCTGTGCGGCAACGCAGCGTGTGCGCGGCAGAATGGTTGCGCCACGCTCAGCGGCATCCAGCGCGTTCAGCACCACCAGCCGCGCGTCATCGACCCAGCAGTCGGAGTACTCAAACCCTTTTTTATAGCTGTCGAGCAGCGGGGCGCCTTCGGGATCGCGCGTCAGATCCAGTGTGCGGGTGCCGGGCAGTTTCTTACGGCCGCCCAGATGGTCATAGAAGAAGAGGCCGAGCCGTACCAGCCAGGCAGGGCGATCGGAGGGGCTGTGCGGCAGCACAAAGCGCATCGGCCAGATAATATGCGGGGCGGCATTCAGCAGCACTTCCCGCTCAATCAGCGCTTCGCGCACCAGCCGGAACTCATAATACTCCAGGTAGCGCAGGCCGCCGTGCACCAGCTTCCCGGAGCGGGAGGAGGTGCCCTGCGCCAGATCGTCTTTTTCACACATCGCCACCGACAGGCCGCGACCGGCGGCATCGCGGGCGATACCGGCGCCGTTAATGCCGCCGCCAATAACAAACAGATCCAGCATAGTGTCACTCATGATTGACTCCGTTACAGGTATTCAGCGCCTGCCAGCAGGCCGGCAGATCGCTGCGGATCTGCTGATAATGAGGAAACAGCGCGTCGTAGCGCTGCATCAGATCGGGCTGCGGCGTTTCCGGCGCGTCAAGCAGCGGGCGGACCCAGGTTTCGGCACACGCGGCCATAGAAGAGAACGCGCCCACTGCAACCGCGGCCATCATTGCCGCGCCGGCCGCGCCCGCTTCTTCACGCTGACTGATACGCACCGGGGCACCGATAGCCGCCGCGAGGATCTGCCGCAGCGGTGCTGAACGCACCGCACCGCCGGTCAGACGGATCTCGCCGGGCCGATCCTGACCCATCGCCTGGTAGCAGTCGCGCGCCGCCATACCAATTCCCTCTACCACGCCGCGCACCAGGTCTCCAAAAGTGTGCTGATAGTGCAGGCCGGTAAAACCGGCACGCGCGCTGGCATTCACGAAGGGACCGCGTTCGCCCGCCAGTGAAATATAGGGATGAAACAGCAGCGTGCCGGGTGTGGTGTGCGTCAGCCAGCTATCAATCTGCGCCACCAGCCGGGCGTGATCGGTTTCGCAGCCAAAGCTCTGCAGCAGGTCTCCGGCGACATTCAGCAGCCAGTCCAGATTCAGCGTCGAGGCCATATTGGTCTGAACCTGCGTGACATAACCGGGCCACGGCAGCGGGATCACGTAGCCGGTCTGCGCCGGATTGAGCCAGACATCATCAACAGTAACGCTGCGCAGATGGACGCCGGTTGAACCCACAATCGAACAGGCGGTATTGGCCTCGCCGGTGTGGACGCCCGCGCCCAGCGCCGTCATCGCCATATCCACATAGCCCAGCACTACCGGGGTCCCGGCCCGCAGGCCCGTCAGCGCTGCCGCCTCGCGGGTCAGGGGATGCGTGGTCTCTGTGCCCTCGACAATCTCCGGCAGCAGATGACGCCGGTGCGTCAGCCCCAGCGCGTCAATCACGGTGTCGTCATAGCCGGCGTGACGAAAGTTGCCAAAGGTAAAACTCGCCTCAGACGGGTCGGTGGCGCGTACGCCGGTCAGGTTAAGATAGAGCCAGTCTTTGCAGTGCAGCGCGACGTCAGCCTTTGCCAGCAGTTCAGGAAAGTGCCTGTCCATGTGTGCCAGCTGCGCCCCCTGCTGGCAGGTATTGAGTCCGGTGCCGGTTGCGCTAAAGCGCGCCTGCGCCAGCGGGTGCTGATTCAGCGTGGCCACCGTGGGGGCCGCCCGGGCATCAAGCCAGATCCAGGCGTCACCCACTGGCCGATCTTCCGCATCCACCAGCCAGCTGCCGTCCCCCTGAGCCGTCACGGCTAACGCCACTACGCGGGCGGCCAGGTTGTCGATATGGTCGCCGAGCTGACGCAGGGCGCTGGCCGCATCCTGCCAGGTTTGTGACATCGACTGCTGCGCTGCGCCACCTGCTGCGCGATAATAGCGGTTACGTACCGACGCGCAGGCCAGCTGTTTGCCGGTCAAATCAAAGGCTACCGCCTTGACCACCGAGGTACCTGAATCCAGGCCCACAATGATATCGCCACTCTCCACCGACACCTCCACCTGGTATGTGCTGCGGGCTGCCTGCGATCCCGCCGTATGCCGTGTTAACGGCGTGTGATTATTATGCTGCTGCTAGTGATACTTCTTTTCTCACTTAGATAACATATCTTTCGTATTAAATTTCAATACAGGTAAAATATTTCATCTCACTTAGCGAGCAGGATCACGAAATCACCGCCCGACTGAGTCACCTCCAGACAACTTATCCTCGCCAGCATCCCTGACATAAGGGAATTTAAACCTTTATCAGCGGTTGCGGTTCAAACAGCGATCCAGATCGCTCTCCTGAAAAAATCGCCGCCGGGCTGTTGACATTTTAGTCACATCAGCACAATTCTCATCACATTAGTTATCACATATATAACACAGCCTGCGTTAATTCCGGGCTGTTAACCCGATGAGGTGTCGTTATGTCTGATGTTTCAGTGCTCGCACACCAGCTTGACCGGCAGCGCAGGCGTCGCCTGCTGCTGACCGCCGTGCTGAGCTGTGCCGTCATAGCCGGCATTGCCCTGGATACCCACGTTGTCAGAACCGACGCCGCCGGGCAGACGCAGCAGGGCTTTTCACCAGACAGCTGGGCGGAACAGCACTTTCCTGAGGTGAAGCAGAGCGTGGAGCTTCGCGCCGTTGCGGCGCAAACGCTGGCCGCAGCGCTGCAGGCGAACCAGCAGGCCGCCGCCACGCAGTATGGTGTCGGCTCGCCGCTGCCGGTGATCCCGGTCAGGCTGGAGGGCGTAGTGCAGCCGGGCGAGAAGGGGATTTTTCCGCTGCAGGTCGCCGGCGTGCCGGAGAGCCTGAAAGTACGCCTGCAGACCGGGCCGGCCCTGAGCGGTACCGATCTGCGCGACGCCAGCGGCACTATTCAGTTCGGCGATTTTACCAACCAGATTGAGTATCAGAACGCCGGGGCAGCGCTGAACCGCGCCATGAAAAAAAGCGTTCTGGAGAAGCTTGACCGCAACGCGCTGCCGGGCAAGACCGTGGAGGTCATCGGGGTGTTTCGCCTCCTTAATGCCGGTAACTGGCTGATCACACCGGTCAGCGTGGAGGTTAAATGAAACCCTTTCCTGTTAATCCGGCGCTGTTAAAAGGTGAAGTGGTGCTGCAGGCGCGTAACGTCAGCAAGGTGTATGGCTCAACGCATGCGCTAAAAGGCGTGAACTTTGAGATACGCCGCGGCGAAGTCACCACGCTGTTTGGTGAAAACGGCGCCGGCAAGTCGACCTTAATGAAGATTTTATCCGGCGTGATTACGCCAACATCCGGGGAAATTTTGCTCAATGGCGAAAGTAAGCTATTTCACTCCGCCACCGAGGCGCGCGGCTGCGGTATCTCCATTATTCATCAGGAGCTGAATCTCGCGCCCAATATGAATGTCCGTGACAACATCTTCATGGGACGCGAAATCATGGGGGCTACCGGCGTTGACTACGACGAAGAGGCACGGCTGACCCGGCACCTGATGGCGGCGCTCGAAGAGGATATCGATCCGCTGACGCCGGTCGAGAACCTGCGTCTCGGCCAGCAGCAGATTGTGGAGATTGCCCGGGCGCTGTCGGTAAATTCGCAGATCCTGATCATGGATGAACCGACCTCGGCTCTGAGCGCCGCCGAAGTCCGGGTGCTGTTTCAGGTGATCCGCGATCTCACCAGCCAGGGCGTCGCCATCGTTTATATCTCCCATCATCTGGAGGAGGCGCTGGAGATCACCGACCGCGCCGTTGTGCTGCGCGACGGCGTGATGACCGCCTGGGCGCAGCGCAGCGATATCGATCTTGAGTGGATCGTGCGCAACATGGTGGGGGAGCATTTCGATCTCGGCTCGCCGCCGCAGGGTTACGCCTTTGGCCCGCCCGCGCTGACGGTTGAGAACCTGACGGTGAAGAGTAAAACCGGCATCCGGCTGGTAGACAACCTGTCGCTGACCATAAAGGCGGGCGAGATAGTCTGTATTTATGGCCTGATGGGAGCAGGGCGCACGGAGCTGCTGGAGTGCATTGCCGGACGTATCGCGCAGAGCAGCGGCGATATCCGGCTGCAGGAGACGGAGATTAGCCGCTTATCTCTGGCGCAGCGTATCGCTATCGGGCTGGCGCTGGTGCCGGAAGATCGGCAGCGCGACGGACTGGTACAGACCATGAGCGTAGGGGAGAACCTGTCGCTGGCCAGCATCGGTGAGTTTGTCCGGGGACTGATGCTCTCCGCCCGCCGTGAGAAGCAGCTGGTAAGCGATACCATTCGCAACGTCACGGTGAAAACCGCAGGCGGTGACGCGGCAATCGGCTCGCTCTCGGGCGGTAATCAGCAGAAAGTTGTGATTGGCAAGATGCTGGCGACGCGGCCCAACGTGCTGCTGCTCGATGAGCCAAGCCGCGGCATCGATATCGGTGCCAAAGCAGAAGTGTTTCGCCTGCTGGCAGAGAGTGCGAAGCAGGGGCTGGCGGTGGTTTATACCACCTCCGAGGTTGGTGAATGTCTTAGCATCGCTCACCGCATCGTGGTGATGAGCAAAGGACGTATCTCCGCCATTTTCGACGCCAGCGTGAGTAAAGAGCGCATCATGGCGGCGTCGGGTGAAGCACTGGTGGCATAACATGAAAAACGGAGTGAAAAGTATGACCGATCAAACGCAAACGCTGGCCACCTCGCCCGCGGCGAATGCCTCCCGCACTACAAAACAGCTTAACCTGGCTCGCCTGCTGCTGGAGGGACGCGCCTTTATTGCGCTGCTGGTAATTATCGCGACGTTTTCGTTTCTGTCGCCTAACTATTTTAGCGGAGCTAACTTCCTGACGATGGCGTCACACGTGGCGATATTCGGCCTGCCCGCTATCGGTATGCTGCTGGTGATCCTGAATGGCGGCATCGATCTCTCCGTCGGCTCCACGCTGGGACTGGCTGGCGTAATGGCGGGCTTTATGATGCAGGGCATCAGCCTTGAGGCGCTCGGCGTAGTGCTCTATCTGCCGGTGTGGGCCGTGGCGATCCTGACGCTGGTCGTGGGCGCGCTGGTAGGGCTGGTGAACGGCGTACTGATTGCCATCTGCCGCGTACCCGCCTTCGTGGCCACGCTTGGCACTATGTATGTGGCGCGCGGCATTGCGCTCCTGATGACTAACGGTCTGACCTATAACAAGCTTTCCGGCAGTGAATCCCTGGGCAACACCGGCTTTGACTGGCTTGGGTTTAACCGGCTGTTCAACATTCCGGTTGGCGTGCTGGTACTCGGCGCGGTGGCGCTGGCGTGCGGTTTTCTGCTGAGCCGTACCGCGTTTGGCCGCTGGCTCTATGCGTCAGGCGGCAATGAGCGTGCCGCCGATCTCTCCGGCGTGCCGGTGAAACGCGTGAAGATTAGCGTATATGTGCTGTCAGGTATCTGTGCCGCGATGGCGGGGCTGGTGCTCTCTTCGCAGCTCACCTCTGCCGGCCCGACGGCGGGTACCACCTACGAGCTGACGGCGATTGCGGCCGTGGTCATTGGCGGGGCGGCGCTGACCGGCGGGCGCGGTAACGTGCGCGGCACGCTACTGGGAGCATTCGTGATTGGCTTTCTCTCTGATGGTCTGGTGATTATCGGCGTTTCTGCCTACTGGCAGACGGTGTTTACCGGGGCCGTGATTGTACTGGCCGTGTTACTGAATACGCTGCAGTACGGGCGACGCAGCCGCTGAATTGCGCGCGCCGCTGCGGTGCGCGTTTATCCGTAAAAAAAACCTGTACCCTGATAATAACGGAGTCACTATGTTTACCAAACGTCTTATGCTTGCCGCTACCGTCGCCATCAGCACCTTTGCTGCACCAGGCTGGGCCGATAAAGGTCTGATGACTATTATCGTCAACGATCCCTCTAACCCTTACTGGCTGACGGAGGGCCAGGTCGCGCAGAAGGCGGCTGAAAAACTTGGCTACAGCGCCAAAGTCAGTGCCCATAAAGGCGATACCAACGCGGAAAGCCAGCTGATCGATACCGCCATCACCAATAAGTCTAAAGCGATCATCCTCGATCCGGCCAACGCTGACGGCTCCATCGGCTCGGTGAAAAAAGCGATTGCCGCCAATATTCCGGTGTTTGTCATTAACGCAGAGCTGAATCAGAGCGGGCTGGCGAAAGCGCAGCTGGTTTCAAACAACGCGCAGGGCGCCGCCGCTGGTGCCATGGAGTGGGTGAAGCAGGTGGGCGACAGCGGTAACTATGTTGAGCTGGTAGGACCGCCCTCGGATAATAATGCGGCAACCCGCGCCAACGGCTTTGATACCGTGCTGTCGCAATATCCCGATCTGAAAAAGGCGGGTCAGGAAGTGGCGAACTGGGATCGCACGCAGGGCTTTAACAAGATGCAGTCGCTGCTTCAGGCGAATCCGGATATCAAAGGCGTGATCAGCGGTAACGATGAGATGGCGCTGGGCGCTATTGCGGCTCTGAAACAGGCCGGCAAACTGGGGCAGATCAAGGTCGGGGGCTTTGACGGCACGCCGGACGCGGTCGATGCGGTGAAAGCCGGCACGCTGGCCTATACCGTTATGCAGCCGGTAGCGCTGTTTGCACAGAAAGCGATTGAGCAGGCAGATACTTTCCTGAAAACCGGAAAAACCGGCGCACCGGCTGAAAAACAGCTGTTTGACTGCGTGCTGATCACCAAAGAGAACGCCGGCAACTTCATTTCACCGTTTGTGCTTAAACAGTAACCGCAGCATCCCCGGCTGGCCGCAGCTGGCCGGGGTGCAGGCGATCGGTTATTTGCATTAATGGGTATAACGCGCTGTAATTAAAACTAATCCTGCATTTTACTCCTCTCCGGAATCTATATGGCGCATAACCCACACGACACGCTGCCTGGTGTTTTCACGGCGGATACGCTGCCCGGCGACAGTCGCCAGGCACGCCAGCAGGCGCGCCGCCAGCTGCTCGCGGAAGCGGTCATGGCCGAGGGCGCCGTACGAATCGAAGATCTGACCGCGCGGTTTGGTATCAGTCTGATGACCGCACACCGTGATATTGATGAAATGGTCGAGCGCGGCCTGCTGCATAAGTCGCGCGGGGTCGTATCGGCTACCTCAACCAGCCTGGTGGAATCGAGCGATATCTATCGCGCTACGCGCCAGCTGGAGGAGAAGCAGGCGATTGCCGAAGTTGCAGCCAGCTATCTGGAGCCAGGGCAGGCGCTGTTTCTGGATGATTCCACCACGGTATTTCAGCTGGTGCGGCAGCTTTACGCGAAAGCGCCGCTGACGGTGATCACCAACTCGCTGACCCTGATGAACGAGCTGCGTAACGGGCGGGATATTACCCTGATGGGGCTGGGCGGGCAGTATCACCCCTGGTGTAACGCGTTTATGGGGCGCATGACGCGCGAAGAGATCGCCTCGCTGCGCGCGGATATCTTTTTTGTCAGCATGTCCGCCATTGTGGATGACGCGGTGTTTCATCAGTCAGCAGAGACGGTAGAGACCAAGCGCGCCATGTTTGAGTCGGCACAGAAGCGTATTCTGCTGATGGATCACACCAAGTTTGGCCGGCGCGCGCTGCATCGCTTTGCCGATTTGCGCGAGTTTGATGTGGTGATTGTGAATCAGGGCACGCCGCTGCCGCTGCTGCGTCGCATGCAGGATAACGGGGTCAACGTGGTGGTTGCACCGATCAAGCGCGCCGCTGGCAGCCCGGAGTAAACCGGGCTATTTAACATAATAACAGACCTACCTCATCGGCCAGCGCCTCCAGCCAGACGCAATCAGCAGGACAGCACCCGGCGGGGAGGTATCCTCAGCTGCCTGGCACGGCTGTTCGGTCAGCTTTTTTGCACGGAGAACCAGCTATAACAGCTATCGGCCAGCTTTTTCCCCGCGCGGATAGCGTAGCGTTCGACATAGCGAAACAGCAGCGCAGCCAGCGCGATACTGCCGCTTACCGACAGCGCAAAGACCAGCAGCTTTGTGCCTGCGCTGGCGTCAGCCGGCAGCTGGTTGAGCAGCACGCGGCGCAGCGGATAGTGCACCAGATAGAGGGAGTAAGAGATGTTGCCGAGGAAATTCAGCACCGGCTGCGGCGCTGACTGTCGTTCGTCACTAAGCAGAATGACGCAGGCCATGATAATGGCGGCCAGCCAGTAGCCGCCGTGCAGGCCAAATGGCTGCGGGCCTGTCAATAATGCGATACCCGCGGCGGCGGCGAGCGCTAACCAGACAATGCGTTGTCCGCGGGTGCGCAGCGCCGGCATGTTGCCGCTGACGACCAGTTCGGCCAGCAGCATGCCGGTAATAAACTCAAATACGATGGTATTGCTGCTGAGTTTGATCCACGCCTGCCACCAGGCGTTTACCACCAGGTCCGGAGACGCCTGAGAGGAGAGGGTGACGCTGCCGTTATAGGCCAGCTGAAAGCCGACGGAGGCAACGATAAACATCAGGCTGCAAACCAGACTGCGCTGACGATAGCTGATACACATCGCCAGCGTGAACAGCGTATAGAACAGCACTTCATAAGTCAGCGTCCACGGCGGCCCCAGCGCGCTGTAACCAAACACCGGTCCGGTGCTGCTGTAATCCTGCAGACAAAAGTAGAGCACGCAGCCCATCTGCTGGAATCCGCGTTCGTTATACACCAGCGTCCAGGCCGCCAGCCAGACCAGAAAAAACACCGGCCAGATGCGAAAGAAACGCTTAATCAGAAAAGGCAGCGGACGTTCAGCGGAGTGTACCGTAATAAAGGTCATGATAAAGCCGCTGATGATAAAGAAGATATCGACGCCCAGCGCGCCCGGAATATGCGCCGCCATACCATCCGGTAACAGTAACGCGTTATGCGCAACAACAACCAGCAGCGCGGCCAGCCCGCGCAGATACTGAACAGAAAGGATCTTCATTTAACACATCCTGTGGCCGATTCCGAGGTACTTTGTCAGAAAGTACCACGATAAAAGATGACGCATGAATACATGCTAATTGAATCCCGCCGGGCGGTCGCCGGATTTATGCGTGAGCCGGGGTCGGGCGCATGTTCTTTTACCAGGGGGCGGGCGCATGTTCACCAGGAGCGCATTAATGCGCCCCCTACAAAATTCGCCGGAGCGCCCGGATAACACGTCATCATTCAACGCACGCCCATAAAACCCCGTAGGGGCGCCATTAATGGCGCCCGGACATCACCGCGGGCGCATAAATACGCCAGGGACGCATAAATGCGTCCCCTACGGTTGGCATTGTTATCCCGTAGGGGCGCCATTAATGGCGCCCAGGCCCGCGCGGTTGTCGGATCCGGGACGCATACGGTTTTGTAGGGGCGCCATTAATGGCGCCCAGGCCCGCCGGTTGTCGGATCCGGATCGC
>NZ_DKTK01000001.1:0-67732 GCF_002473195.1 Pantoea sp. UBA7232 | reverse complement strand
GAACTCAGAAGTGAAACGCCGTAGCGCCGATGGTAGTGTGGGGCCTCCCCATGCGAGAGTAGGGAACTGCCAGGCACCAAACACAGAAGCCCTGAACGAAAGTTCAGGGCTTTTTTGTTTTTGCCTGACAGGATAAAAACGCGAAGCCATAAAAAAGCCCCTGCTGCATGGCAGGGGCAGAGCTAAGGGCGCTGAGATCAGTGAATAACCTGCGACAGAAACGCGCGGGTACGCTCTGAGCGTGGATTAGCGAAGAACTCCTCTGGCGGCGCCATCTCTACGATCTCTCCCCGATCCATAAAGATCACCCGGTCAGCCACCGTACGTGCAAATCCCATTTCATGCGTCACACACAGCATGGTCATGCCATCTTCTGCCAGGCCAATCATGGTATCCAGCACCTCTTTTACCATCTCAGGATCAAGGGCTGAAGTCGGCTCGTCAAACAGCATAATTTTGGGTTTCATACAGAGCGAACGGGCTATCGCCACACGTTGCTGCTGACCACCAGAGAGCTGTCCCGGAAACTTATGTGCATGTTCGGCGATGCGCACCCGCTCAAGGTAGTGCATCGCCAGCGCTTCCGCCTCCTTCTTCGGCATCTTTCTCACCCAGACAGGGGCCAGCGTGCAGTTCTGCAGAACGGTAAGATGCGGGAACAGATTAAAGTGCTGAAACACCATGCCGACTTCGGTGCGTACCCGTTCGATGTTACGCACGTCATCGTTAAGATGAATACCGTCCACGACGATACGTCCCTGCTGATGCTCTTCCAGATGGTTGATACAGCGAATAGTGGTCGATTTTCCTGAGCCTGACGGGCCGCAGAGTACAATGCGCTCACGCGGTTTAACCTGCAGATTAATATCCTTAAGCACGTGAAACTGTCCGTACCACTTGTTCACGTTTTCGAGCGTAATCATCATAGCGTTAGCCGCCGTCGTTATTGTGGATGTCATAGTAAACCTCAGTGCGCTTTACGCCCGGTGTGAAAACGCTTCTCCAGATACTGGCTATAGCGCGACATGCTAAAACAGAAAATCCAGTAGACCAGTGCAGCAAAGACATAGCCTTCTGTGGACATGCCCAGCCATGCAGGATCGACCGTGGCCTGCTGCACGCTGCTGAACAGATCAAACAGGCCAATAATGATCACCAGACTGGTATCTTTGAAGAGTGCGATAATGGTATTCACCAGCCCGGGAATGGTGAGCTTAAGCGCCTGCGGCAGGATCACCAGCGCCTGCGTCCGCCAGTATCCCAGCGCCAGCGATTCAGCCGCTTCATACTGGCCTTTTGGCAGCGCCTGCAGACCGCCGCGCACCACTTCCGCCACATAGGCGGACTGAAACAGAATCACGCCAACCAGCGCCCGAACCAGTTTGTCGATAGTCGTGCCTTCCGCCATAAACAGCGGCAGCATGACAGAGGACATAAACAGCACGGTGATCAGCGGCACGCCACGCCAGAACTCAATAAAAATAACGGATAGCGTACGCACCACCGGCAGGTTTGAGCGCCGGCCCAGTGCCAGCAGAATACCCAGCGGTAATGCGCCGGCGATACCAACGGATGCGATAATCAGCGTCAGCGTCAGGCCGCCCCACTGACGGGTTTCCACCCGCTCCAGACCAAAATAGCCGCCATAAAGCAGTAGCCACACCGCGATCGGATAGAGCACCGCCCAGCAGGCCAGATAGCGGCCACGGCGCGGCATGGCGCGGATAAAGAGCGGAATGACTGACAGTAAACCGATAACCAGAGCCAGGTTGATTCGCCAGCGCAGTTCGTGCGGATAGAGTCCATACATAAACTGACCAAAGCGCGCATGGATAAACACCCAGCAGGCCCCCGCTTTAGTGCAGTCAGCACGGGTTTCACCCAGCCAGTTTGCCTGAAATATCAGCCAGTTCAGTGCCGGTGGAATAACACTCCAGATGAGCCACAGACTGACCAGCGTAAGCAGGGTATTCAGCCAGCCGGAAAAGAGATTTTTGCGCGCCCAGCTCCAGCTCTTCTGCAGCAGATTACTGCTTACCGGCGGCGTTTCATGCGTTGTCACAGACATAGTGTTTCGTTCTCTTAACGCTCAACCAGCGCAATTTTGCGGTTATAGAGGTTCATCAGCAGGGAAATGGTCAGGCTGATGATGAGATAAACCGCCATGGTAATCGCAATGGTTTCTATTGCCTGGCCGGTCTGATTAAGCACCGTACCGGCAAAAAGCGACACCATATCGGGGTAGCCGATAGCGGCGGCCAGCGACGAGTTTTTGACTACGTTTAAATACTGACTGGTCAGCGGAGGAATAATGACGCGCATCGCCTGAGGAATAATGACCTGACGTAGCGTCACGGGATTCGGCAGTCCCAGCGAGCGCGCTGCTTCACTCTGGCCATGTGGTACTGACTGAATACCGGCGCGGATCACCTCAGCAATAAATGAAGAGGTATAAATAGAGAGCGCCACCGTCAGCGCCGCCAGCTCCGGGATCATCACAAAGCCACCGCGGAAATTGAATCCGCGTAGCTCAGGCACATCCCAGTGCACGCCCGCGCCGAACAGGGTATGGGCAATCAGCGGCAGCAGCACAATGAGCCCGGCTGCAGCGGGCCAGGTACGACGCAGCTGACCGGTTTTCAGCTGATGTTTGCGATTAAAGCGAAACAGCGCCAGGCTGGCGATAATGCTTAATGCCAGCGCAACCAGAAATGGCAGTGTACCGGGCGCATACTGTGGCCATGGAATATACAGGCCACGATTACTGACAAAGGCGAGGTCAAAGGCGTTCAGTGCCTGACGCGGGCCGGGCAGATTACGCAGTACGGCAAAGTACCAGAAGAAAATCTGCAGCAGCGGCGGAATATTACGGAACGTCTCAATATAAATGGCAGAGAGCTTACGCAGCAGCCAGTTATCGGACAGGCGCGCCAGGCCTACCGCAAAGCCAAGCAGGGATGCAAAGACGATGCAAAGCGCGGAGACCAGCAGGGTATTGGTCAGCCCGACCATAAAGACCCGGGCGTAGGTGTCTCCTTCGGTGTAGTCAATCAGATGCTGAACAATACCAAAACCGGCACTGCGCTCCAGAAAGCCAAAACCTGACGTAATGCCGCGGTTAGCCAGATTGATAATGGTGTTGTGGATTAAATATCCCACCACGGCCACTACCGCAATAATCGCGACAAACTGGTAAAGCCAGGCGCGAACCGCAGGGTTACCGAATGAAAAATCCCTTTTCACGGTTGGGCGTTGCGACATGTTGAAACCTCAATGATAGATACGCGTGGGCACCGCAGGACGCGGTGCCCGACTGGCACAGCAGTAAATCAGCGCACCGGCGGTGCGTACTGAATACCGCCCTGATTCCAGAGCGCATTCTGTCCGCGTGCGATTTTCAGCGCGCTATCTTTACCGACGTTGCGGTCAAAAATTTCCTGATAGTTGCCCACCTGCTTGATGATGTTATAGGCCCACTTGTTATCAAGTTTCAGGTCTTTACCAAAGTCGCCTTCTGCACCCAGCAGATGCGCCATGTCAGGCGTGGTCGGTTTTGCTGCCATCTGATCGACGTTCTTTGAGCTGATGCCCATCTCTTCGGCATTCAGCATGGCAAACAGCGACCACTTAACAATCGTAAACCAGTCGTCGTCACCGCGACGTACCAGCGGCCCGAGCGGCTCTTTGGAGATCACTTCCGGCAGTACGATAAATTCGTCAGGCTTGCCCAGCTTGATACGCAGCGCATAGAGCTGGGATTGATCGGAGGAGAGCGTATCGCAGCGGCCGCTATCAAGTGCTTTGGCTGACTCATCGGAGCGGTCAAAGGTGACCGGGGTGTACTGCATTTTATTCGCTTTGAAATAGTCGGCGACATTGAGTTCGGTATCGGTACCCGCCTGAATACAGACCGTTGCGCCATCCAGCTCTTTGGCACTTTTCAGTCCCGCTTTCTTATGCGTCAGAAAGCCGATGCCGTCATAGTAGTTTACGCCGGCAAACAGAAAGCCCATGCCGCCATCGCGCGAAGAGGTCCAGGTAGTATTACGCGACAGGATATCCACTTCGCCCGACTGCAGCGCAGTGAAGCGCTCTTTAGCCGTCAGCGGGGTATATTTAACTTTGCCGGCATCGCCAAACACGGCGGCGGCGGCGGCACGGCAGACATCCACATCAATACCCGTGAATTTGCCGCTGGCATCTGCGTATGAGAAACCAGGCAGTCCATCACTGATCCCACACTGCACAAAACCTTTCTTTTTAATTGCGTCCAGAGTGGCGCCTGCATGCGCCTGCTGAGTCACGGTCAGCAGCGTGGCAGCGGCAATCAGGGTGGAGAGCATCATCTTTTTCATAAAGCATCCTGTGTGGCGGTTCGTCTGTTGTTATTGTGGTGCGCACTTTGTAGTGCACTGCTGTCTGTCGGTGGCAATCAGCCATCCAGCCTGTTGCAAAGCTGATGCCAGGTTTGCAGCAAGCTGAATTCTTCAGGAAAGAGCGTCAGAAAAGGGCAGGAAGTAACGTGCGGTTACTATCGCGCACCAAAAGGCGGCATGACGAGTCGCCGCGATCACAAATAGTGCAAATAGTTTCACTATTGGAGCGCAGTGTGAGCTACCGCTCATTAGCCGGACCAATTAATGCCGCTATGGGTAAACGCAGCAGTGACCGGGGATAGTGGCAGGCACGTGTGAACAGCCCGCAGATTTACGCGGGAGAGGGAGCAGGAAAAATGACGCAGGAGATTGCAACGATAGTTACCATTCAGGCGGTAACTGTTTCATGCAGGGTGACAGACGGAAGCGGCAACAAAAACAAAAACGCCAGCCCGGAGGCTGGCGTTATCGCAGCAACGAACAATTAGTTCATGCCGTATTTTTTCAGCTTCTTACGCAGAGTACCACGGTTGATACCCATCATCAGGGCTGCACGGGTCTGGTTGCCACGGGTATACTGCATTACCATGTCCAACAGAGGCTGCTCAACTTCAGCCAGTACCAGCTCATACAGATCACTAACATCCTGACCATTCAGTTGAGCAAAATAGTTCTTCAGTGCCTGTTTAACCGAATCACGCAGTGGCTTTTGGGTCACCTGATCCTGTGAGTTAACGGTAGAAACGGTCAGTACGTCAGAATTTACGCGTTGTTCGAACATAGTTCTTTCAGCTCTTTATTTCGTTTACGCAAGATTTTCGAAGTATGCCTCCAACGCCTCCAGCTGTTCGCTGGCATCCTCAATGGCGTTGAATGTGCGCCGAAACTGGTCGTCAGGGGCACTTTCCTGCAAATACCAGGAAACGTGTTTTCGGGCAATACGGTATCCCTTGCGCTGACCGTAAAAGTCGTGCAGCTCCCGTATATGTCCAATCAGCATTTGCTTCACCTCTGCCAGCGGCTTTGGTGCAAGCAGCTCCCCTGTGTCCAGATAATGCTGGATTTCCCGGAAGATCCACGGTCTTCCCTGAGCAGCACGTCCTACCATCAGAGCATCTGCCCCGGTGTAGTCGAGCACTGCCCTGGCTTTATGCGGGTCAGTTATGTCCCCATTCGCGATAATCGGAATGGAAACGCTCTGCTTAACTGTCCGAATGCTGTCGTATTCAGCCTGCCCCTCAAACAAACAGGCGCGGGTGCGTCCATGAATGGTGAGAGCCTGAATGCCACAACGTTCAGCCAATTGGGCAATCTCTGTACAATTACGATTTTCTTTGTCCCAGCCGGTGCGAATCTTCAGCGTAACCGGTACGTCTACTGCATTAACGACTGCACGGAGAATCGATTCTACCAGTTGCGGATGCTGCAGCAGCGCGGAGCCAGCCATCTTACGATTCACTTTTTTAGCCGGACAACCCATATTGATATCGATAACCTGCGCGCCAGACGCAACGTTAATTCGCGCGGCGGCAGCCATCTCATCGGGATCGCAGCCAGCAATTTGCACGGCACGAATGCCGGGCTCGTCACTATGCACCATACGCAGCCGGGATTTGTCACTGGCCCAGACTTCCGGGTTAGATGACAGCATCTCGGAGACAGTCATACCGGCGCCGTTCTCGTAACAGAGTGTGCGAAATGGCTTGTCGGTTACTCCGGCCATAGGCGCAGCAATGAGGCGATTACGTAGCTGGTGGTGTCCAATGCGCATGAAAAAAGAAGTGACCCTAACTGTTCGCAAGGCGGCGTATATTACGCATTTTTTCCGGAAGATGAAAGGCCAAACTTTGAACAACAGCCTCTTAACATTAAAGCGTCTGCGCTGCCATCAACCCGCCTCTCGTAATAGTCTTTTAAAATCATTAGGTTAAATATTTAAGGCGAAATTGTGAACAAACATTTTTCTGAATTCAGACCGCAAAGCGCGATATAAAAGCCGCGATTTTAACGAATTAACCACAGAATTAACGGCTATTTGCGCAAATTTAATACAAAATTATTCTGTCCGAAGACAGTGCCGGTGGTGCATGCTATCTGTTCCGAAGAAACCCCAGGCTTGCGCTTGCAGACCTGGGGTAAAAACTAACGCAGGCGTCCGGTAATACGGCACCACTCTTCTTTCTCCGCGACCGGATCAAGCGCGAAGCGCTCAGCATAAGCTTCACAGACGCTTTCTGCCTGACTGGCCAGTACGCCAGAGAGGCCAAGGTCGCCGCCTGCTTTTGGCAGAACGCCAATCAGCGGTGCCAGTTCGCGCAGCGGGCCCGCCAGAATGTTGGCGACCACCACGTCAGCCTGCAGGTTTTCAGGCTGCTGATGTGGCAAGTAGAGCGACAGGCGATCTGCCACGCCGTTGCGTTCAGCATTATCACGGCTCGCCTGAATGGCCTGCGGGTCGATATCGATCCCGATCGCCTGTGCGGCACCCAGCTTGAGCGCGGCGATAGCCAGAATGCCGGAGCCGCAGCCAAAGTCGATTACCGTTTTGCCCTGCAGATCGAGACCATCCAGCCAGCTCAGGCAGAGTGACGTGGTAGGGTGAGTTCCGGTGCCGAAGGCCAGGCCGGGATCGAGCATGACGTTGACCGCATCCGGATCGGGAACATCCCGCCAGCTTGGACAGATCCACAGGCGTTCACCAAAGCGCATCGGATGGAAGTTGTCCATCCACTCGCGCTCCCAGTCTTTATCTTCGATCTGCTCGATCTTGTAGTGAAAGGTCGATCCCGGCACCGGCTGCAGACGCAGTGCGGCTACCACCTCATCCATATCACTTTCGGCGTCAAACAGGCCAATGACATCAGTATCACCCCACAGTCGGGTTTCACCCGGGAGGGGTTCATACACCGGATTGTCGTGCGTGTCCTGAAACGTCACCGAGACGGCACCCACTTCCATCAGAGCATCGCTCAGCGGCTCAGCCTGTTCTCCGGTGCTGTTAATCTTGATTTGAATCCATGGCATAGTGTTTCTCTTTATTTCAGTGCAGCGTCGTGCGTCGCAGACGCGCTGCCAAACAGGTTACCTGCCAGAAAAGCGAGCAGGCTCAGGGTTAGCGAGGGAACAATAGGGTGGAGTCCCCACCACTCAATATTCAGGCTGGCGAGCAGCGTATAGCTTACGGCGCCGGCGATCATACCGCTGATGGCTCCGGCAGCATTGGCGCGCTCCCAGTAGAGACCCAGCACCAGCGGCCACAGAAAGACCGCTTCCAGCCCGCCAAACGCCAGCAGATTAAGCCAGATGATCATATCCGGCGGATTCCAGGCCGCCAGCAGCAGCAGGATGCCCAGCACAAAAGTAATCGTGCCGGAGAGCATGCGCAGCCGCGCTTCATTTTCACTCTGCCGGGGCGCAAGACGCAGATAGAGATCTTTGATCAGCGTAGCGGATGCCTGCAGGAGCTGCGCGTTAATGGTCGACATAATGGCCGCCATCGGCGCGGCAAGAAAAATGCCGGCTGCCATCGGCGGCAGTACGGTAATCATCAGCGTCGGGATCACCTGGTCAGGTATGGTCAGGTCAGGCAATACCGCACGTCCCAGCGCGCCAGCCAGATGCATCCCCAGCATCAGTATCACCACCACGATGGTGCCGAGAATGATCCCGCGATGCATCGCCTTGCTGTCTTTGTAAGAGATGCAGCGTACGGCGGTATGTGGCAAACCGATAACGCCAAAGCAGACCAGTACGGCGAATGAGCAGAGGAAGGCAGGTGTAATCACATTGTCTGCCCCTTCCGGCGACACCAGTTGCGGATCGATAGCGCGCAGCGTGCTGACCGCGTGACTCAGCCCGCCGGCATGATGAATAACAGCAAACAGCAGCAGAAACGTGCCAGCCAGCATTACCAGCCCCTGCATCGCATCGTTCAGCACGCTGGCGCGAAAGCCCCCGAAAGCCGTATAAAGGGCGATAGTTCCGCCAAAAATCAGCAGGCCCGTATCGTAAGGAATGCCCGCCGCCGTTTCCAGCAGGCGAGCGCCGCCGATAAACTGCACGGTCATGGCACCGATAAATGCCACCAGCAGGCTGATACTGGCCAGCCAGATCAGCAGCGGGCTGCGATAGCGACCATAAAGCATATCGTTGAGCGTTACTGCGTTATAGCGCCGGGCCAGAATGGCAAATTTCTTGCCGAGCACGCCCAGTGATAGCCAGACGGCAGGCACCTGAATCATCGCCAGCAGTACCCAGCCCAGACCATATTTATAGGCGGCACCGGGCCCCCCTATAAATGAGCTGGCGCTGATATAGGTTGTGGTCAGCGTCATGGCCAGCACAAACCCGCCCATGGAGCGGCTGCCGAGAAAATATTCGGTCAGAAAACTGCCCTGGCGCTGTTTGCGCATGGCGATTACCGATAGCACGGCGATCAGAACCAGGTAAGCCAGCAGCGGCAGAAGGATCTCACTCTCCATCACGGTCCTCCAGTGACATATCACGGAAAATGACGCGGACCATCAGCGCACAGAGTCCGGTAAACAATAGCGGTGCAAATATGCAGGAGAGTTCGAACCAGCGGGGCAGGCCAGATATTCCGCTTTGCGTCCCGCCGAGCCAGGCAGACAGGGCCCACACCAGCAGATATGCGAGAGCGAGGCCCAGCGACCAGCGCGCCTCTTTGTTCGCTTGTAGAAAACGCCCATCCATCAGATAACCTCACAGGCGATAACAATAAAAAAGGCCGGATTAACCGGCCTCTGTCGTGCTCTGCGCTGCGATTACTTTTCGTGCAGGCCGAGTTTTTTCTCCAGATAGTGGATGTTGGTGCCACCCTGCTGGAAGTTTTCGTCGGACATGATTTTCATCTGCAGCTCGACGTTGGTTTTGATGCCGTCGATGATCAGCTCAGCCAGTGCATTTTTCATGCGGGCGATCGCCACTTCACGGGTTTCGCCGTAAGTAATGAGTTTGCCAATCATGGAATCGTAGTACGGCGGCACGGTGTAGCCAGCGTAAATGTGCGATTCCCAGCGTACACCAAAGCCACCCGGCGCGTGGAAACGCGTAATTTTACCCGGGCTTGGCAGGAAGGTATTAGGATCTTCGGCGTTGATACGGCATTCCACCGCATGACCACGTACGACCACATCTTCCTGTTTGATCGACAGCGGCTGACCGGCAGCAATACGCAGCTGCTCTTTGATAAGGTCAACGCCGGTGATCATTTCGGTAACCGGATGTTCAACCTGAATACGGGTGTTCATCTCAATAAAGTAGAACTCGCCGTTTTCATACAGGAACTCAAAAGTACCGGCTCCACGATAGCCAATTTCCACGCAGGCGTTAGAGCAGCGCTCGCCGATGAAGCGACGCAGTTCCGGCGTGATGCCTGGCGCAGGTGCTTCTTCCACCACTTTCTGGTGGCGACGCTGCATGGAGCAGTCGCGCTCCGCCAGATAGATGGCGTTGCCCTGGCCATCGGCCAGCACCTGAATTTCGATATGGCGCGGGTTCTCGAGGAATTTTTCCATGTAGACCATGTCGTTATTGAAAGCCGCTTTGGCTTCCGCTTTCGTCATGCCGATGGATTGCTCAAGATCTTTTTCATGGCGTACAACGCGCATACCGCGTCCGCCGCCGCCGCCAGAGGCTTTGATGATAACCGGATAACCGATACGCTTCGCGATAGCGCGGTTCTTATCCATATCATCAGTCAGTGAGCCATCTGAACCCGGAACGGTCGGTACGCCCGCTTTTTTCATCGCGGTAATAGCAGAAACTTTGTCGCCCATCAGGCGGATCGTATCCGCTTTCGGACCCACAAAGATAAAGCCTGAACGTTCAACCTGCTCAGCAAAATCAGCGTTCTCAGACAGAAAGCCGTATCCCGGATGGATCGCAACTGCGCCGGTAATTTCAGCGGCAGAGATCAGAGCCGGAATATTCAGGTAACTTTTGACCGACTGCGCCGGGCCGATGCAGACAGTTTCATCTGCCAGCAGCACGTGCTTGAGGTCGCGATCTGCCGTGGAGTGGACCGCTACGGTTTTGATGCCCAGCTCTTTGCAGGCACGCAGAATGCGCAGCGCGATTTCACCACGGTTAGCAATGACAATTTTATCCAGCATGCTTCGCCTCGTTATTCGATGACGACCAGCGGCTCGTCAAATTCAACCGGCTGGCCGCTTTCTACCAGGATCGCCTTCACAACGCCGGATTTATCGGCTTCGATCTGGTTCATCATTTTCATCGCTTCAACGATGCACAGGGTATCGCCAGCGTTCACTTTCTGACCCACTTCCACAAACGCTTTTGCGTCCGGGCTTGGGGTGCGGTAGAAGGTGCCGACCATCGGTGAACGGACAATGTGACCGCTGACTTCAGGCTTAGCGGCTTCAACCGGAGCGGCAGCAACCGGCGCAACGGCAGCGGCCAGTGCAGGCTGCGGAGCAGGTGCAGCATAAGCCTGCTGCATCATAGGATAACCGACATTGGCAGGTGAACGGCTGATGCGAACTGACTCTTCGCCTTCAGAGATTTCCAGCTCAGCAATGCCGGACTCTTCAACCAGTTCGATCAGTTTCTTAATTTTACGAATATCCATGAGTGTGGTTCCGTACTCTGTTTAATTGGAATGTGACAGGCGTTTTATCGCCGTTTGTAAAGCCCACGCGTACCCATCCGCGCCAAGTCCACAAATGACGCCGGCGGATACATCGGAAAGATAGGAGTGGTGCCGGAACGGCTCGCGTGCATGCACGTTGGAGAGATGCACCTCGATAAAAGGTATGCTTACCGCCAGCAAAGCATCACGCAGCGCAACGCTGGTGTGCGTGAACGCAGCCGGATTGATGATGATGTAATCCACATCGCTGCGCGCGGCGTGAATACGATCGATCAGCTGATATTCTGCGTTCGATTGCAAATGACTCAATTTCACATGGTGCTGGTCAGCCTGCTGCGCCAGATCGCTGACGATATCAGCCAGCGTGGCGTGACCATACTTGTCAGGCTCGCGCGTTCCCAGCAAATTCAGGTTGGGACCGTTCAACAACAGTATGTGAAATTTATGCGCCATCTTGCGGCTATCTCCTGCAATCATTAGGGCATCGCGTAAAATACCGCGACATCCTTCATTTGTCACCCTTGAGAGTGAAAAAGAAGGGTTTGCTTGCAATAAAGCCGGGCATTATATCCGTTTCGGGACAATTCGCAGCAAAATACTGGTCTTATCTGCGAAGTTGATCCGGTGCGGCCCGAAGGCCACACGTTTTAACAGAAAGCGGGGGGAGAAAACAACCTCAGGAAAATCAGCGGCTGAAGCTTTTGCGTAACTTTTTGTAGCGCCACGCCAGCAGCAGCGCGGCTGCCAGCGCATAGAGCCACGGCTGTGGTGACAGGACTTTGACTGACCAGAGATAGTGAATGGGAACGAGGATCGCTACCAGATAGATAGCGTTATGCAGCGTTTGCCAGCGTCTGCCCAGCTTGCGCTGCGCGCGCTGAAATGAGGTTATCGCCAGCGCAAATAGCACCACCCAGCTGATCATACCCAGCAGCAGATAGGGGCGGGCGAAAATTTCACTGCCGAGCAGGCGCAGATGCGTAAAGCCCAGCTCCAGCAGCCAGTAGCTGATCAGATGTAGCGTGGCCCAGGCAAAGCACCAGAGACCCAGCATCCGGCGGGTGCGGATCAGCAGTGGCTGTTTGAGATAGCGCGTCAGCGGAGTGACCAGCAGCGTTGCCAGCAACAGCTTCAGCGCCATTCTGCCGGTAAAGTGCTGAATATCTTTGGCCGGATCGGCACTCAGCCAGCCCTGAGCAGCCGAAAGCACCAGATAGATCAGCGGCAGCAGGGCGGCCAGGTGCAGCACCACTTTGAGCCAGGTAACCTGTCGCAGGGTCAGTCGCATTTAAAAATTCTCCCGCAGATCGAGCCCGCGATAGAGTGACGCAACCTCACGTGCATAACCGTTAAACAGCAGCGTAGGCTGCCGCTCTACGTTGAGCAGGCCGCCCGCGCCGATAAAACGCTCTGTCGCCTGTGACCAGCGCGGGTGGTCAACGTGCGGATTCACATTGGCGTAAAACCCATATTCGCTGGCGGCAATCTGGCTCCAGGTGGTCGGCGGCTGTTCAGCGGTCAGCGTAATTTTCACAATCGATTTAATGCCTTTAAATCCATATTTCCACGGCACCGTCAGGCGTATCGGGGCACCATTCTGCGGCGGCAGGGCTTTGCCGTAGACACCGGTGCTGAGCAGCGTCAGCGGATGCATCGCTTCATCCAGCCGCAATCCTTCAACATAGGGATAGTCGAGCCCGCCGCCAATAAAGCGATCTTTCTGACCTGGCATCTGTTCAGGGTCGTAGAGCGTCTGAAACGCCACATAGCGTGCGCGGCTGGTGGGTTCAGCCAGCTTCAGCAGCTTACTGAGTTCAAAGCCCACCCAGGGCACGACCATTGACCAGGCTTCAACGCAGCGCATACGGTAGATACGCTGCTCCATGGCAAAGCGTTTAAAAATGTCATCCATATCCAGCGTCATGGGCTTAGCCACTTCGCCATCAATACGCAGCTGCCAGGGTTCAGTCTTTAGTGAGCCGGCGTTAGCTGCGGGATCGGCCTTATCCAGGCCAAACTCATAAAAGTTGTTGTAGCCCGCAACCTTATCGTAAGGCGTCAGGGGTAAATCCGCCTGCCACTGTGCGGGTTTGGTGAACGTCAAATCGCGTCCTGCGGGTGCCGGCGGTCGATCGTTTCCTTTAAACCAGCTCAGAATGTCCGCCCGCGCGCTACCCGGCAGCGTCGCAGCGGCAGCGCCAATCCCCAGCGCCTTCAGTACCTGACGCCGGCGCAGCGCAAAGATGTTTTCCGGGGTAACATCAGCTTCAGTGAGAGTGTGCTTGAATTTCATGGTGTTCTCCGGCAGATAAGCAGTGATCATTAAGATGCGTAAACCCCATCGGCGATGCCACTTTGCCGGGGAAAATATGAAATTTCCTGGCAGACAGCCTCTGTTGAGAATAGGACGAAAAAGTCCGCCCGGCAGTCAGGCGCCGTGACTTTACCGTTATACTCGCGCGACAGCGTGCTTGCCGGAGCATTGGCGCTGATTCAGACAGCTATTTATGGTACTTTGCTCAGGATTGCGTCAGCTGAATGACGCACAGGCTGGCTGCCCGTTTATAACCGCAGTGGTACAGGCACAGGGATGCGATTAACAACGAAGTTTTCTGCGTTTATTACATTATTAAGCTTACTGGCAATGTTACTGATGCTGGTAGGCTGCGCTTTTAGTTTTATCTGGCTGTCGCAGGAGCGCGTTGAGAGCCGTATCGATACGCTGGCGACCGAAGTTGACAAAGCGCTGATGACTCAGTCGCCGCAGGAGGTTGAACAGTGGCTAACGCGGCTGATGCCGGTGATCAACGCTGAGCAGGTCACGCTGCTCAATGACGAAGGCGAAGTATTCCGTCTTACCCGCCATGAGAATCCGATGCTGGAAGATGAGCCTAACCGGTTTATTCAGCTTGAGCTGCCCCTGGTGCATGCGCCCGAAATGCAGCTGCGCGTCGTGGTTCTCGATCCGGCAAAAACCTGGTTCCGCTCCTTTACCGGCGCCTATACGCTGGTGGTGCTGCTGAGCGTGGTTGCCATTATGGCGGCGCTGCTGGCGATGACGCACCACTGGCTTAATCGCCGCTGGCGCAATATGGATCGGCTGGAGGCGCGCGCGGAACGCATTATTGCCGGCGAGCGCATTGCCCGCGTTCCGGGCACCACTGAATGGCCGGCTAAAGCCAGCCGCGCGCTGGATACGCTGCTCAGCGATCTGCAGGAAGCAGGAGAACAGCGTCTGCGAATCGATACGCTGATCCGCACGTTTGCGGCTCAGGATGCGCGCACGGGTCTCAATAATCGCCTCTTTTTTGATAACCAGCTGGCGACGCTGCTGGAAGATCAGGAGGATGTCGGTACGCATGGCGTGGTAATGATGATCCGCCTGCCTGACTTCGACAATCTGCATGAGATAATTGGTCCGACGCTGGCCGAAGAGTACCTGTTTGATATCATCAATATGTTTTCTACGTTTGTGCTGCGCTATCCGGGGGCGCTGCTGGCCCGCTATTTTCGCAGCGATTTTGCCGTGCTGCTGCCGCACCGGACGCTGAAAGAGGCGAACAGCATCGCCGAGCAGCTTATCAATGCGGTGGACTCGCTGCCGCCGATGCGCAGGGTGGATCGTGATGATTTAATCCATATCGGCATCAACGCCTGGTGCAGCGGACAGAGCGCACTGCAGGTGATGGAGAGCGTAGAGCTGGCCACGCGGCGCGCCGTGCTGCAGGGAGGCAACACCTGGTCAGTGGGCGAGGGTAATCCGCTGGAGATGGGCCGCGGCAGCGTGCGCTGGCGTACGCTGCTGGAGAATACGCTCAATCGCGGTGGTCCCCGTCTTTATCAAAAGCCTGCGGTACTGCTGGATGGTAAAGTGCACCACCGTGAGATGCTGGCGCGCATATTTGATGGTGATAAAGAAGTGGTTGCCGCCGAGTTTATGCCGCTGGTCATGCAGCTGGGGCTGACCGACAGCTGGGATCGCCAGCTGGTGACGCGCATCGCCGCGCTGACAGAAGTGTGGCCGGATGAGACGCTGGCGCTGCCGGTAAGTATCGATTCACTGCTGCAGCGCCCGTTCCAGCGCTGGCTGCAAAAATTGCTGCTGCAGTGTAATAAATCCCAGCGCCGGCGATTTTTATTTGAACTTGCCGAGGCGGATGTGTGTCAACACATCAATCGTTTGCTGCCGGTCTTTCACATGCTCACCACGTTTGGCTGCCGTATCGCAGTCGATCAGGCGGGAATGACGGTGGTCAGCAGCGCCTATATCCGCCAGCTTCCTGTTGATGTGATTAAGCTGGATCCGGGGCTGGTACGGAATATTGACCGCCGCACAGAGAATCAGCTTTTTGTGCAAAGCCTGCTGGAGGTGTGTAAATCCACCTCCAGCTATGTTTTTGCTGCTGGCGTGCGTACCCGGGCTGAATGGCAAACCCTGACTGCGCTTGGGGTAGCGGGCGGGCAGGGCGATCTGTTTGCGCCTTCCTTACCGGTTAACAGTAACGTTAAAAAACACTCGCAACGTTACCGCATTTGATGCGCTGGCAGGGTTTGTCCCGGCAATCGATGTTTTTCTGGCGTTAACCAGCGGGAGCGGGCAGAGCCAGAGGCATGAAATGTTAAATTTTATGTCGATAACCCCGCCGCAGGTCCGGGCAATTTGCGTTAAAGAGGGCCGTTTAGCGCTATCTGGCGCTGCCAGTAGCGAACAGTACCGGCCGGAAAAATTATATGGTCTATTTTTTCACCTTAGCCGAACGTTTTTGCGCCTTGTAGCGGCTTCGTGTGGTTGGTAAAGTAAGCGGATTTTATTTTCCGCCCCCAGCTTGCAGGATTATCCCTTAGTATGTTTAAAAAATTTCGCGGCATGTTTTCCAATGACTTGTCCATTGACCTGGGTACTGCGAATACCCTGATTTATGTAAAAGGACAGGGCATCGTGCTGAACGAGCCTTCAGTGGTTGCTATCCGTCAGGACCGCGCCGGCTCCCCAAAGAGCGTAGCGGCTGTTGGTCATGACGCAAAGCAGATGCTTGGCCGTACGCCGGGCAACATTGCCGCTATTCGTCCGATGAAAGATGGCGTGATTGCCGACTTCTTCGTGACTGAAAAAATGCTCCAGCACTTTATCAAGCAGGTACACAGCAACAGCTTTATGCGCCCGAGTCCGCGCGTACTGGTGTGTGTACCGGTCGGCGCGACCCAGGTTGAGCGTCGCGCTATCCGTGAATCTGCGCAGGGCGCAGGGGCACGCGAAGTATTCCTGATTGAAGAGCCGATGGCTGCGGCTATCGGTGCCGGCCTGCCGGTCTCTGAAGCAACCGGTTCTATGGTCGTGGATATCGGTGGCGGTACGACTGAAGTCGCCGTGATCTCCCTGAACGGCGTGGTCTACTCCTCTTCTGTACGTATCGGTGGCGATCGCTTTGATGAAGCTATCATTAACTACGTGCGCCGCAATTACGGTTCACTGATTGGTGAAGCCACCGCAGAACGTATCAAGCACGAAATCGGTTCAGCCTATCCGGGCGACGAAGTGCGCGAAATTGAAGTGCGCGGCCGTAACCTTGCAGAAGGTGTGCCGCGTGGCTTTACGCTGAACTCAAATGAAATTCTTGAAGCGCTGCAGGAGCCGCTGACCGGCATCGTCAGCGCGGTTATGGTTGCGCTGGAGCAGTGTCCGCCAGAGCTCGCTTCTGATATTTCAGAGCGTGGCATGGTGCTGACCGGCGGTGGCGCACTGCTGCGTAATCTGGATCGCCTGCTGATGGAAGAGACAGGTATTCCGGTCGTGGTAGCGGAAGATCCGCTGACCTGCGTAGCGCGTGGCGGCGGTAAAGCGCTGGAGATGATCGACATGCATGGTGGCGATCTGTTCAGCGAGGAGTAATTCCTCACTGGCTGCGACCATGGTCATATTGCGCAGGGAATCGCGACAATACTCATCATAAACTGAACCGCACGCAGCGTTGTATTATGCAGCGGCGGTTCAGGCATGGGTAAATGGCGCGGCTGCGTATGACGGCATAGTGCGTCCAGCCCTGGAGGCGCGGGTCTGCGGACTGGTGCTTCTTCCCTGATGTCGAGGAATTCGCAGAATTTATGAAGCCGATTTTTAGCAGGGGGCCTTCCCTGCAGTTGCGTCTCTTTCTGGCCGTTATCGTGGCAATTGCGATTATCATCGCCGACAGCCGCGTAAGTACTTTCTCCCGGATCCGCAACTATCTGGACACGTCAGTCAGCCCATTTTATTTTCTGGCCAACGGCCCGCGACAGCTGCTTGACGGCGTGTCGGATACGCTGGCATCCCGTCAGCAGCTGGAGCTGGAGAACAAAGCGCTGCGCCGCGAGCTTTTCCTGAAAAACAGCGATCTGCTGATGCTGGGGCAATATAAGCAGGAAAATGCCCGCCTGCGCGAGCTGCTTGGATCGCCGCTGCGTCAGGATGAGCACAAAATGGTGACGCAGGTGATCTCAACCGGCACCGATCCTTATACCGATCAGGTGGTGATCGATAAGGGCAGCGTAAACGGCGTTTACGAAGGTCAGCCGGTGATCAGCGATAAAGGCGTCGTCGGGCAGGTGGTGGCCGTTGGCCAGCTGACCAGCCGCGTGCTGCTGATCTGCGACGCCTCTCACGCGCTGCCGATTCAGGTGCTGCGTAACGATATTCGCGTTATTGCTGCCGGTAACGGCTGCAGCGAAGATCTGCAGCTGGAGCATCTGCCAGGCAATACTGATATTCGCGTCGGCGACGTGCTGGTGACATCCGGCCTCGGCGGCCGGTTCCCGGAAGGTTATCCGGTCGGCGTCGTGTCGTCAGTTAAGGTAGATACCCAGCGCGCCTATACGGTCATTCAGGCGCGTCCGACTGCCGGCCTGCAGCGTCTGCGCTACCTGCTGCTGCTGTGGGGAGCAGATAAAAATGGCGATATGCCGATGGCACCGGATGAGGTACATCGCGTAGCGAACGAGCGTCTGATGCAGATGATGCCTCAGGTGCTGCCACCGGCGGGTGAAATGGGGCCGCCGGCGCCCGCGGGGATGCAGCAGAGTCAGCAGATGGGACCGCCATCCTCTGCGGCCAGCGGGAATGTGCAGAGCACGCCGGCGAACACGCGTGGGGGCCAGCCTTGAGCCGATATCGCAGTCAGGGACGGTGGGTAATCTGGCTCTCTTTTCTGCTGGCATTAATTCTGCAAATCATGCCGTGGCCGGAGCAGTTCTATATGTTCCGGCCGTCGTGGCTGCTGCTTATTCTGATCTACTGGGTGCTGGCGCTGCCGCATCGGGTCAACGTCGGCACTGGATTCTTTCTCGGTGCCGTTATGGATCTGATTGCCGGCTCCACGCTGGGCGTACGCGCGCTGGCCTTCAGTATCATCGCCTACCTGGTCGCCTTTAAATTCCAGCTGTTCCGCAACCTCGCATTGTGGCAGCAGGCGTTAATGGTTATGGTTCTTTCACTGGCAGTAGATGTCATTGTTTTTTGGGCTGAATTCCTGGTCATAGACGTCTCATTCCGGCCAGAAATTTTCTGGAGTAGCGTGGTCGACGGCATCCTCTGGCCCTGGCTATTCTTATTGATGAGAAAGATCCGCCGGCAGTTTGCCGTTCAGTAAGGAACACAATGATTACCCTGTATCTGGCTTCCGGCTCGCCCCGCCGGCGCGAGCTGCTTACGCAGCTTGGGCTGCAGTTTGAGCGTCTGTTAACCCATACTGAAGAGCAGCGTCAGCCCGACGAAGCGGCTGAACATTACGTTCGCCGACTGGCGGCGGATAAAGCCCGCGCCGGTGTCACTATGGCACCCCGGGATCTGCCGGTGCTGGGCGCGGACACGATTGTGGTGCTGAATGGTGACGTACTGGAAAAACCGCGTGATGCGGAACACGCCGCAGAGATGCTGGCAAGCCTCTCCGGACAGACGCATCAGGTGATGACCGCGATAGCGCTGGCTGACAGCGAGACGCTGCTGGATTGCCTGGTGCTTACCGATGTGACCTTCCGCAACGTGACCGCTGATGAAATCGCGCACTATATCGCCAGTGGCGAACCGATGGATAAGGCGGGCGCCTATGGCATTCAGGGTCTGGGCGGTAATTTCGTGCGCACGATTAATGGCAGCTACTACGCCGTAGTGGGACTACCGCTGGTGGAAACCACAGAGCTGCTGAGCCATTTTCAGTCGCTGCGTGCATTAAGGGGACAGAATGACGGCTGAACTGCTGGTAAATGTGACACCTTCGGAAACGCGCGTTGCCTATATTGATGGCGGCATTTTGCAGGAAATTCATATTGAGCGCGAAGCGCGACGCGGCATTGTTGGCAACATCTACAAAGGCCGGGTCAGCCGCGTGCTGCCGGGTATGCAGGCCGCCTTTGTCGATATTGGCATGGATAAAGCCGCCTTTCTGCACGCCTCCGACATCATGCCGCATACCGAGTGTGTTGCCGGCGATGAAAAGAAAAATTTTGTTGTACGCGACATCGCCGAGCTGGTACGCCAGGGGCAGGATCTGATGGTGCAGGTAGTGAAAGATCCGCTCGGCACCAAGGGCGCACGCCTGACCACCGATATCACGCTGCCGTCCCGCTATCTGGTCTTTATGCCCGGCGCATCACACGTGGGTGTTTCACAGCGTATTGAAAGTGAGGCGGAGCGCGAACGGCTGAAAGCGGTGGTGGCTGCCTACTGTGACGATCTGGGCGGTTTTATTATTCGTACCGCTGCGGAAGGCATCGGCGCAGAAGAGCTGGCGCAAGATGCGGCGTTTCTCAAACGCCTGTGGACCAAAGTCAGCGAGCGCAAAAAGCGTAACCAGACGCGCTGCCTGCTCTATGGCGAACTGGCGCTGGCGCAGCGTGTGCTGCGCGATTTTGCCGGCGCCGCGCTGGATCGCATTCGCGTCGATTCGCGTCTGACCTGCGATCTGCTGGTGGAATTTACCAGCGAATATATTCCTGAAATGGCGGGCAAAATAGAGCATTACAGCGGCAAGCAGCCTATTTTCGATCTCTATGATGTAGAAAATGAGATTCAGCGTTCGCTGGAGCGCAAGGTCGAGCTTAAATCGGGTGGCTACCTGATTATCGATCAGACGGAGGCGATGACCACGGTAGATATCAACACCGGAGCGTTTGTTGGCCACCGCAACCTGGATGAAACCATATTTAATACGAATATCGAAGCGACGCAGGCTATTGCCCGTCAGCTGCGGTTACGTAACCTCGGCGGTATTATCATTATCGACTTTATCGACATGAGTAATGACGATCACCGCCGTCGCGTGCTGCATTCGCTGGAGAGTGCGCTGAGTAAAGATCGGGTCAAAACCGGGATCCATGGCTTTTCAGCGCTGGGCCTGGTGGAGATGACCCGTAAAAGAACGCGTGAAAGCATTGAGCATGTGCTCTGTGCCGACTGCCCGGTATGTAAAGGACGCGGCTCGCTGAAAACCGTAGAGACCGTCTGCTATGAAATCATGCGTGAAATTGTACGCGTGCATCACGCCTATGACTCCGACCGCTTTCTGGTTTACGTCTCGCCGGCGGTAGGCGAAGCGCTGAAAACAGATGAGTCGCATGCGCTGGCCGAAGTCGAAATCTTTGTCGGCAAACAGGTCAAAGTTCAGGTTGAACCGCTCTATACTCAGGAGCAGTTTGACGTCGTCATGATGTAGGGCCTGCGGCCAGACGTTATTATCCAGTGACCAGCAAGGAGAGATGTGTGAGGCGGTTGCCAGGGATTTTGTTACTGCTGATCGCCACAGTGATTGTCATTGTGGCGCTGCTGGTGAGCGGGCTGCGTCTGGTGATGCCGCATCTCAACAGCTATCGCAGCGACATTCTGCAGACGGTTTCACGCATCAGCGGCGTCACCGCAGACGCCAGCGAACTGCAGGGAACGTGGCAGAATTTTGGCCCGACGTTGCAGGTACGCGATCTGCGCATTGATATGAAGCAGGATGGCGAACTGCACATTGGCCGCATCACTCTTGCGCTGGATGTCTGGCAGTCGCTGCTGCACTGGCGCTGGCAGTTCCGCGATCTCACCTTCTGGCAGCTGCGTCTGGCGACGGAGCGGCCGCTGTTTACCCGCGACAGCGATACCACCAGCATCAAGCCTGCTCAGATTAACAACCTCTTCCTGCGCCAGTTCGATCACTTCGATTTACGCGACAGCACTATCCGCTTTCTGACGCCTTCAGGCCAGCATGCCGAGCTGGCAATACCGCGCCTTACCTGGCTGAATGAAGCCAGCCGGCATCGCGCTGAAGGCGAGGTCAGCCTCAGCAGCTTTACCGGCCAGCATGGCGTGGTGCAGGTCAGGCTGGATTTAAAGGATACCCGTGGCCTGCTGAACGACGGTCGCATCTGGATGCAGGCAGACGATGTGGATGTGCGTCCCTGGATTGGCCGCTGGCTGCGTGATAACACCAGTCTGGAGAGCGCGCGTATCAGCCTGGCGGCGTGGGCCAGCCTGCGCGATGGCGAACTCTATGCGGGCGATGTGCTGATTAAACAGGGTGGGGCGCGCTGGCGCGGCGAGCAGCGCGACCATCAGCTGCAGATTGACGGACTGACCGCACACCTGGCGCGCTTCCGCGACGGCTGGAGCCTGAATATACCGCAGACCCGGCTCAGCACCGATGGCGTGGCCTGGGCGCCCGGCCGGATTGCGCTGCTGTGGCAGCCTGAAGATAAAGCGGCAGCGGAGATCCGCGTGCGCGCTACCCGGCTGGACCTGCAGCGGTTTGCGCCGCTGGTGCCGCTGATTGGCCCGCTCTCGCCGACGCTGCTGGATACCTGGCGTGCGCTGCAGCCGCGCGGTTATATCGATACGCTGGCACTGGATGTTCCACTGGCGCAGCCGGAACAGACGCGACTGCAGGCGACGTGGCGCGATCTGGCATGGCATAACTGGAAGCTGCTGCCGGGCATCAGCAATCTCAGCGGGCGCGCCAGCGGGAGCGTCAGCAATGGTCAGGTTTATCTCAGCATGGGGCAGGCTGAAGTGCCCTATGGTGATATGTTCCAGGCGCCGCTGGATATTCATCAGCTGAGTGGCCAGCTGAGCTGGCTGCGCGACCGTCACGGCCTGACGCTGGCCGGACATCAGCTGGATGTGCAGGCGCGGTCGCTCTGGGCGCGCGGAGATTTCCGCTATCAGCAAAACAGTGACGCTGCACCACGGCTCGATATTCTGGCCGGCATCCGCGTAACCGACGCGGGTGATGCCTGGCGCTATCTGCCGGAACCGCTGATGGGGCATAACCTGACGCACTACCTGAGCGAAGCGATAAAAGGCGGGGAGACCGATAACGCCACGCTGCTGTTCGCCGGCGATCCGCGCCTGTTCCCGTTTAAGCATAACGACGGCATGTTTGAAGTTAAAGTGCCGCTGCGCAATGCCGCGTTTCGCTTTCAGCCGGGCTGGCCGGCCCTGCAGGATCTGGATATCGATCTCGATTTTGTGAATGACGGCCTGTGGATGCGCGCCGATAACGCGCGCCTGGGCAAGGTCGAAGCGCGTAACGTCACGGCCGTTATTCCGGATTATCTTAAAGAGAAACTGCTGATCGCCGGCGATCTGAGCGGGCAGGGGGCGGATATCGGCGCCTACTTTAATGAGACGCCGCTGAAATCGTCGCTCGGCGCGGCGCTGCAGCAGCTGCAGGTTGGGGGCAACGTCAAAAGCACGCTCAACCTGGAGATCCCGCTGGATGGCGAACAGGTACACGCCAGCGGCAACGTGGTGATGAATAACAACACGCTGCATATTAAACCGCTGAAGAGCACGCTGACGCAGCTGACAGGGCGTTTCCGCTATAACAACGGCAACCTTGAAAGCGAAGAGATGCAGGCAAACTGGTTTGGTCAGCCGCTGGGCGTGACCTTCAGCACGCAGGAAAATCCGCAGGATTTTGGCGTTAACGTCCACCTGCTGGGCGACTGGCAGCCCGCGCGTCTCAGCGTGATGCCAGCGGCGGTAGCGCGTCAGCTCAGCGGTTCACTCGCCTGGCAGGGCGATGTGGCTATTACGCTGCCGCATAGCGGAGGTGCGAACTACAGCGTCGATCTCAGAGGCGATGGCAAAGCAGTAAGCAGTCACTTACCTGCGCCGCTGACCAAATCTGCCGGCGAGGCGCTGCCGGTGACGGTTAAGGCTAAAGGCGATCTGAACGGCTTTATGCTCAGCGGCAGCGTGGGCGAGATGCACCGCTTTAACAGCCGCTGGCTGCTGGAGCCGCAGCTGCGCGTCGAACGCGGCATCTGGCAGAACCAGACCACGGCAACGCCTGCGCTCCCGGCGCAGCGCGGTATGGTATTAAACCTGCCGCCGCTGGATGGGGAAGCCTGGCTCGGTGTTCTGGCCGGAGCGGGCGGCAGCGGAGAGGGCGCCACGCAGGTGGGCGGGGTCGGCTTACCTGGCGATGTCACGCTGCATACGCCAGCCCTGACGCTGGGCGGGCAGCAGTGGCACGATCTCAGCGCCACTCTGCTGCAGGGCGCGGGCGGTGATGCGCAGCTGAAGCTGGAGAGTCGTGAAGCGCGCGGCACGCTGACAACAGCGCAGCGTGCACCGTGGCGCATCAATCTGAACTACCTTTATTACAATCCGCAATGGAAAGAGACCGGCAGCAAACAGGCGTCATCACCGTTCAGCGGCGACAGCGGGATCGATTTCAGCCAGTGGCCTGCGCTGCAGCTTAACTGCGATGAGTGCTGGCTGCGCGGACAGAAGTTCGGACAGATGGCTGCGACGCTGACGCCGCGCGGAGAGACGTTAGCACTCACTAACGGAATTGTGGACAGCGGCAGCGCCCGGCTCAGCATCAGTGGCGAATGGGTTAACTCGCCGGGCAATCCGCGCACCTCGCTGAAGGGACGCCTGAGCGGCAGCAATATCAATGACGCCACTAACTGGTTCGGTATGAACACGCCGCTGCGCGATGCGCCGTTTAACGTGGATTATGACCTGCACTGGCGCGCCGCGCCCTGGCAGCCTGCTGAGGCGTCGCTGAGCGGCACGCTGAAAACGCACTTTGGCAAAGGAGAGATTGCCGACGTTAATACCGGACGGGCAGGACAGCTGCTGCGTCTGGTAAGTTTTGATGCGCTGCTGCGCAAGCTGCGTCTGGATTTCAGCGATACCTTCAGCGATGGCTTCTATTTTGATTCAATCAACGGCACCGCCTGGATCGAAAACGGCGTCATGCGCACTGATAACCTGCTGGTAGATGGGCTGGAGGCGGATATCGCGATGCAGGGCCGGATCGATCTGGTACAGCGGAAAATTGATATGGAAGCGGTCGTGGCGCCAGAGATCTCCGCGTCGGTCGGTGTGGCAACGGCGTTTGCAATCAATCCGGTGGTTGGCGCCGCCGTTTTTGCCGCCAGCAAGGTACTGGGACCGCTCTGGAACAAGATTTCCCTGCTGCGCTATCACATCAGCGGCCCGCTGGATAAACCGGAAATCAGTGAAGTGCTGCGCAAAGCGCGCGACGCCGGCAGCAAGTGAATTTGACGCCGTCGGGGAATTGCCGCAGGCTATGACTATCTGAGCACATAATGAGTGAGAAACGATGACTCTGAATCTGGTAAGTGAGCAGTTACTAGCTGCGAACAGCATTAATCAGCAGGACCTCCATTCCCTGTTAGGGCAGCTTTCAGAACGTCGTCTGGATTATGCCGATCTCTATTTTCAGTCCAGCTTCCATGAGTCCTGGGTGCTGGAAGATAAAATTATTAAAGATGGCTCCTACCATATCGATCAGGGCGTTGGCGTACGTGCCGTAAGCGGTGAAAAAACCGGCTTCGCTTATGCAGACCAGATCACCCTGAATGCGCTACGGCAGTCTTCGGAAGCCGCGCGCAGTATCGTACGCGAGCAGGGCAATGGCACCGCACATACGCTGCAGGCAGTAATGCAACGTTCGCTCTATGCGCCGGTTAACCCGCTCGACAGCCTGACGCGCGAAGATAAAATCGCCCTGCTGCATCGCGTGGACCGCGTGGCGCGCGCGGCCGACCCGCGCGTACAGGAGGTCAATGCCAGCCTGAGCGGCGTTTATGAACAGGTGCTGGTTGCGGCAACCGATGGGACGCTGGCAGCCGATATTCGTCCGCTGGTGCGTCTGTCAATCAGCGTGCAGGTGGAAGATCAGGGCAAGCGCGAGCGCGGCTCAAGCGGCGGCGGCGCGCGTACCGGCTATGAATTTTTCCTCGCCGATGAGAGCGGTGACGTCCGGGCTGACGCCTGGGCGCGCGAAGCGGTGCGTATGGCGCTGGTTAACCTCTCTGCAGTGGCAGCCCCAGCTGGCGCGCTGCCGGTTGTGCTGGGCGCTGGCTGGCCGGGCGTGCTGCTGCACGAAGCGGTAGGACATGGCCTTGAGGGCGATTTTAACCGTCGTGAAACGTCGGTATTCAGCGGCAAGATGGGGCAGCTGGTTGCTTCGGAACTCTGCACCGTGGTGGATGATGGCACGCTGGAGGGGCTGCGCGGCTCGCTGGCGGTGGATGATGAGGGCGTTCCGGGTCAGTACAACATGCTGATCGAAAATGGCGTCCTGAAAGGCTATATCCAGGACAAGCTGAACGCCCGCCTGATGGGTGTGCCGCCAACCGGTAACGGCCGGCGCGAATCGTATGCGCATCTGCCGATGCCGCGCATGACTAATACCTACATGCTGGCGGGCAAGTCCACGCCGCAGGAGATCATCGAAAGCGTGGGATATGGCCTCTATGCACCTAACTTCGGCGGTGGTCAGGTCGATATCACCTCGGGCAAATTTGTCTTCTCTACCTCAGAGGCGTATCTGATTGAGAAAGGTAAAGTTACCCGGCCGGTTAAAGGCGCTACGCTGATTGGCTCCGGCATTGAGGCGATGCAGCAAATCTCAATGGTCGGTAACGATCTGGCGCTGGATAAAGGCGTCGGCGTATGCGGTAAAGAGGGTCAGAGCGTCCCGGTTGGCGTGGGCCAGCCAACGCTGAAGCTGGACAAAATCACCGTAGGCGGCACCGCCTGAGGTGCCGGACCTCTGTCACTATAAGGGCTGCCCGCGGGCAGCCTTTTTTGTGGCTGCATCAGCTATAAATGCCTCCGATTCAGCCACTTTGGCAAAAACAGACAGCGCGCTAAGTCGTGCGATTATTTATTCGGATTAAAAAGTGATTTATGTCACGATTTGTAGAAAACATATAGTCAGGCACGTTATTATACGCGCGCTGGGTTTATGCACTGCATTCCGTTACGGACCAGACAGGCTGATGATACGCTATGATTAGCGCAGGGCGGCCTGAAGGTTACTGCCATTTTTCTGCTGCCTGCTTAACCATTCCCGGTGCGGCACAGCGTGGGGGCAAAAGCGGTGCGATTCCGGCAAGGTCGAACTAAGGAACCGAAATGAGTGTGCTTCCGGTATTTGTCGTATTCGGGCTATCTTTCCCGCCCATCTTCATTGAACTACTGGTTTCGCTGGCGCTGTTCTGGCTGGTGAAACGTGTGCTGACGCCAAGCGGGATCTACGATCTGGTCTGGCATCCGGCTCTGTTTAACACGGCCCTGTATTGCTGTGTGTTTTATCTTGTATCCCGTCTATTCATCTGAGGTTTTAAGTGAAAGCGCTCATAAGAAAAATCGCGCGTTACGCGATTACGCTCCTGCTGGTTATCATCGCCGTCGTGATTGTCTTCCGCGCCTGGGTGTTCTACACCGAATCCCCGTGGACACGCGATGCTAAATTCTCTGCGAATGTGGTGGCTATCGCACCTGATGTCACCGGTCTGATCACCGACGTGCCGGTACATGACAACCAGCTGGTGAAAAAGGGCGATACGCTGTTTATCGTCGACCGGCCGCGCTATCAGAAAGCGCTGGCGCAGGCGCAGGCAGACGTGGACTACTATCAGGCGCTGGTGAGTGAAAAACGCCGCGAGGCGGGACGCCGTAATCAGCTCGGTACCAGCGCGATGTCGCGTGAGGCGATTGAACAGGCCAACAGCGATCTGCAGACCAGTGAACATCAGCTGGCGAAATCGATCGCTACCCGCGATCTGGCGGTTATCGATCTCGACCGTACCACGATCAAAGCCCCCTCTGATGGCTGGGTGACTAACCTCAATGTCTATGAGGGTGAGTTCATTACGCGCGGCTCCGTGGCGGTCGCGCTGGTACAGCAGCACTCTTTCTACGTGCTGGCTTATATGGAAGAGACCAAACTCAGCGGTGTGCGTCCGGGATTTCGCGCTGAAGTCACGCCGCTGGGCAGCAATACCGTGTTACGCGGCACGGTGGACAGCGTGGCTGCCGGGGTGACCAACAGCAGCAGCAGCATTGATAATAAAGGTATGGCAACGGTGGACTCTAATCTGGAATGGGTGCGCCTGGCGCAGCGCGTGCCGGTGCGTATCCGTCTGGATGCCCAGCCTGGCAACCGCTTCCCGGCAGGCACAACCGCGACCGTGGTGATCACCGGCGAGCAGGATCGGCAGACCAACGTCTCGCCGCTGGCGCAATTCTTCAATCGCCTGCGTGAGTTTGGTTAAGCGGGGGCGTGATGATTGAGTTTTTGCGTTTCCCGATCAAGCTGACGTTTGCGCTGGTGGCCGCGCTGATGATTGGCTTTCACTTTCATCTGGAAACGCCGCGCTGGGCGGTGATGACGGCCGGTATTGTCGCTGGCGGCACCGCCTTTGCGGCCGGCGGCGATCCCTACTCCGGCGCGCTGCGCTATCGCGGCGTGTTGCGCATCATCGGCACCTTTATCGGCTGTATCGCCGCGCTGACTATCATGATCACCACCGTGCGTGCGCCGGTCGTGATGTTGCTGCTGTGCTGCATGTGGGCCGGTTTCTGCGTCTGGCTCTCTTCGCTGATCAAAGTCGAAAACTCCTATGCGCTTGGGCTGGCAGGCTACACGGCGCTGATTATCGTTGTAACCGCTGACGCAACCGGCGGGCTGACGCTCGCCCCCCAGTTTGCCGTTGAGCGCTGCAGCGAAATTGTGCTCGGGATCCTCTGTGCGATTCTGGCAGATATGCTGTTTTCACCGCGTTCCATTAAAAAAGTCATCGATGCCGAAGTGGATGCACTGCTGGTGGCGCATTATAAACTGCTGCAGCTCTGCGTTGCGCATGAAGATAAAGATGAGGTGGACAAAGCCTGGAGCGCGCTGGTACGCCGCACCACTGCCCTGAACGGCATGCGCAGCCAGCTGATGATGGAGTCATCTCGCTGGCAGAACAGCAGTCGCCGGCTAAAGATGCTTAATACGCTGTCGCTGACGCTGATTACGCAGGCCGCTGAGACGTTTCTTATCCAGAACTCCCGGCCCGACTATATTCCGCCGCAGTTCCGGCTGCTGCTGGAAAAAGAGGCAAACAGCGCCGGTGAGGTGCATAAGCGCATGAAAGTGCTGCGTCGCGTTATCAGCGACAGCAGCAAAACGGTTCCGGTCACGCTGGCGAGCTGGACCGGAGCAGCGACTGAATATCTGCTGCTGATCAAAGGGATTAAATGCAACAGCCGTATCAGCGCCCTTGAAGAGAACATCCTGCAGCGGGAGATTATCGTTCAGGCCCGTTCGGCTGAAACGCACCATGCGATGATCAACGGTATTCGCACCTTTGTCGCCACCGCGCTGGGGGCCCTGTTCTGGCTCTATACCGGCTGGACCTCCGGCAGTGGCTGCATGGTCATGCTGGGGGTGATCACCGCACTGGCGATGCGCATGCCCAATCCGCTGATGATGGCCAAAGATTTCTTTTACGGTATGGCGGTCGCCGTGCCGCTCGGGTTGTTCTACTTCACCTGGGTTCTGCCTGCCACGCAGCAGAGTGCGCTGCTGCTTTGCATCGCCATCGGCCTGCTCGGCTTTGTCGGCGGTATCTTTGTGCAGCGGCGGCAGATTGGCACGCTGGGCGCGCTGATCGGCACAATCAATGTGCTGGTGCTGGATAACCCGATGAAGTTTGAATTCAACGTGTTTCTCGATAACGCGCTGGGGCAGTGGATCGGCAGCTTTGTCGCCATGATGGTGATTTTGCTGATTCGCGATAAATCCAAAGCGCGTACCGGCCGCAAACTGCTAAATCGCCTGATGTATGCTGCTGTTGCAGCGCTGACGACGAATCAGGCCCGGCGCCGGGAAAACCATCTGCCGGCGCTTTATCAGCAGCTTTTTCTGCTGCTCAATCTGTTTCCGGGCGATATCGATAAATACCGTATCGCCCTGACGCTGATTATTGGTCATCAGCGGCTGCGTAATGCAGAAGTGCCGGTCAATGCGGAGCTCTCCGCTTATCACCGGCAGCTGCGACACACCGCGGATCGGGTTATCTCAGCCAGCAGCGATGATAAGCGACGCGACGCGTTCAAAACGCTGTTGCAGGAGCTGGCTGGCTATCAGGAGAAGCTGGCGCATTATAGTGCCCCTGCCAGCGTCACGGAGCCGGTCGCCCGCCTGACGCAGATGCTGGACAAATATCAGAACACCCTCATCCAGATTTAAGCCTGCCGCCCCGGGCGGCGGCGGGTTTATGCCACGCTGACACAAATCGGCTGCGCGTTGCCATCTATACTTTCCTGACGGATGCATACTGACAGGAGAATATCGATGTCCGCTTCTTTGCAGCAACATGAACTCTTCAAAACCGGCTTCTTCGCTGCGGGTCAATGGCATGCCGCCTCCGCGACGTTTGACGTAACCAATCCGGCGACCGGCGAGGTCATTGCCCGCGTCGCCAAAGCGGGTAAAGCGGAAACCGAACAGGCGATCGCTGCCGCGCAGCGCGCTTTCCCCGGCTGGCGGGATAAAACGGCCAAAGAGCGATCCGGGATCCTGATGCGCTGGTATCAGCTGATCGTGGAAAACAAACGCTGGCTTGCAGAGCTGATGACCGCCGAGCAGGGTAAGCCGGTCAAAGAGGCGGAAGGCGAAGTAGAGTATGCCGCGAGCTTTATTCAGTGGTTTGCAGAAGAGGCAAAGCGCGCTAACGGCGAGATTATTCCGCCCGCTAAACCCGGCTCGCGTATTCTGGCCACGCGTGAACCGGTTGGCGTGGTCGCGGCGATTACCCCCTGGAATTTCCCGATGGCGATGCTGACCCGTAAGCTTGGGCCGGCGCTGGCCGCAGGCTGCACCGGGATCATTAAACCGGCGAACAATACACCGCTCAGCGCGTTTGCCCTGATAGCCCTGGCGCAGCAGGCTGGCGTGCCGGACGGCGTGCTCAATGCCGTCGCGGGCGATACCCAGGCGATCAGCGACGCTATCATGGCCTCACGCGCGGTGCGCAAAATCTCGTTTACCGGCTCAACTGCCGTGGGCAAAACGCTGATGCGCAATGCGGCTGAGACGATGAAAAAGGTCTCCATGGAGCTGGGCGGCAACGCGCCATATATCGTCTTTGAAGATGCGGATATTGACGCTGCGGTACAGGGTGCGATTGCCAATAAATTCCGCAATGCCGGTCAGGTCTGCGTGAGCGTGAATCGTTTTTATATCCATGAGCAGATTTACGATCGCTTTGTTACGCAGCTGGCAGAAGCGGTTAAGCAGCTCAAAGTCGGGAACGGTATGGATGAAGGCGTAATCGTCGGGCCGCTGATCGCTGCCTCCGCGCTGGAAAAAGTTGAAGAGCATGTGCAGGATGCGGTGCGTAAAGGTGGCCGAATTGTCACCGGTGGCGAACGGCATGCGCTGGGCGGCAATTTCTGGCAGCCCACGGTCATTGCCGGGGCGCAGGAGAGCATGATGCTGGCGCAGGAGGAGACATTTGGTCCGGTTGCGGCCTGCTTCCGCTTCAGCAGTGAAGAGGAGGTAATCGGGCGGGCGAATGATACCGAATATGGTCTGGCTGCCTACTTCTATACGCAGAATCTGCAGCGGGTGTTCCGCGTCGCTGCCGCGCTGGAAGCGGGGATGATCGGTATTAATGAGTGCGCGGTCTCTACTGAGGTGGCGCCGTTTGGCGGGATTAAAGAATCAGGTCTGGGACGCGAAGGCTCAGTGCTGGGTATTGAAGAGTACCTGGAAGTCAAAGCGCTGCATCTGGGCGGTCTCTCTTAGCAGGAGGATACAGCATGCGAACCGAGCGTTTCGATTTTGATGAAATCGTCGATCAGGCCCACTTCTACAGTCAGTTTGGCGAGCGTTTTATGCTGAACGAGGCCGCTATTCGCGATCCGGACGATCTCTGGCGGGTGATGACCGGTGAACAGCTTCCGCTGCCGCTGGAAATTGTCTTCGTTAATCTGGGGAGAGGGCAGAAACGCCGGTATAGCGCACTGATCCTGCTATTTGAAAAGGCAGAAGAGGAGCTGGAGGGCCAGCTCCGCTTTACCGCTCAGTAATACAACCCAAAAAGGGCCCCGCAAAGCGGGGCCAAAGGGTTCGTCAGGGGTGACGAGGAATTACTTATAGAGTTCGGCGGTCACATGATAGCTGTCGCCGGTACGCGCTTCGATGACGCGGTAAGCACTGGCACCCTGCGCATCAGCTTTCTGAGAAAGCTGTTCGCGATAATCCATTGGTGAACCGCCGGTACCGCTGATTGAGATGGTGCTGCCAGCAGGCTGCAGATTTTGTGCTGATTCACTGGTAACCAGTTGAGCCGCAGAGGCGCCAAAGGCAAACAGAGAGAGCAGGCCAGCCGTTGCAAGAGTTGTTTTGATTTTCATGATGTATCTCCTCGTTAGCATCAACAACCTGCAGCTACACCAGAGTAAGCGGGTCGTCGATTAGCATCGGCGTTGTATCACGCCGGTTGACAGTTATTTATAGAGTTCAGCTGTAGCGTGGTATGTGTTGTCGTTATAAGCCTCGATAACACGATACGCTTTTGCGCCCTGCGCATCGGCTTTTGCATTCAGCTGCTGGTGGATATCCATTGGCGAGCCGCCCACGCCGCTGACGCTGATGGTGCCGGCAGACTGCAGGTTCGCTGCCTGATCGGCAGAAATAGAATCTGCTGCAGAAGCGCCAAATGAGAGTGCAGAGAGAATGCTTAGGGTGGCGATAGCCGCTTTAACGTTCATGGTATTTTCCTCGTCTGTGATTTTTATCTTTTTAGTTAGTGTGATTTGCGTCACGAAAAGAAGTATAGATCTAATAACGCGGGAAATTAATACTTCGCTAATAATGTTTCGTTGTTATCCTTTATCCTTATGCCACTTTTTTATAACGTTAAGTTATTAAAATCGGCTATTTTTCATCCGTTAAGCGCTTTTTTTTCGCAAAAACAGTGATCTGCGTCAAATTAACTTTTCGTGCCAAAGTTTATGGTCAATGCCGCTGCACGCTGGCGAAAAAATTAGTTAAAACGGGCGAAAGAGCGGTTACAGGCAGGAGAATATATGGCTGAGAGTAACAGGAGCTTAAAGGTCTGACCTATATTAGCCGGCTTGATAACCTTTAGCGATAAAGGCGGGGCGAAGTAACAGAGGACATCAGGTATCTGAACGCCAGAAGGTGCCGGCAGACTGGCCACCGGCAAAGAAGTGTTACAGCTCCTGCTCAAACAGCACCAGTACCGCGTCATAGAGCTGCTTAACGGTAAAAGCACGCGCCGGGGTGATGAAAATGGTGTCATCGCCGGCGATAGTACCCAGAATTCCTTCTGCTTTGCCGAGAGAATCGAGCAGGCGGGCAATCAGCTGCGCGGCGCCCGGACTGGTATGAATCACGACCAGCGCTTCATTGTAATCGATATCCAGCACCAGGTTTTTCAGCGGGCTGGTAGCGGTAGGGACGCCCAGTTCAGCGGGCAGGCAGTAAACCATCTCCATTTTCGCGTTGCGCGTGCGCACCGCGCCAAACTTTGTCAGCATGCGGGAGACTTTTGACTGATTGATATTTTCAAAGCCATCTTCCTGCAGCGCCTGCACGATTTCGCCCTGAGAGCTGAATTTTTCTTCTTTAAGCAAGGCTTTAAATGCCTTGATAAGGTCGTCTTGTTTTGAAGGATTACGCATAAGCTACCAATGAATGAGAGGCGCAGCAGGCAACAAGCCTGCAGCTGATAAATTATTATGCATTTAGATGAATTTTTATGCAATGCGTCAGTAGCGACTTTCGCCATACGTCCGCGCGGGACGGGCATTCTAGCAGAAACTGGCTACGCACCAAAATCGCGCGCTGACGCGCAAAGCAGAGGTTGCAAAGTTGTTATATTATTGACGTGGTAACAACCAGATCGACGATCAAAGCCGTATATCTCTGCTGGCTGCGATAAGATCATTCAGGTGCTTCTGAAACAGAGCGGTATCGGAAGCGGATAGCAGCATGCTGCCTGTGCGCAACGGCTATGTCGCTATCGCCTGAGATGTTGACTAAACTCGTAAGCTGATGGATTTCTGGCATATCTTTGCCCCATCTTAATAAGGAGTTCAGGATGAAAGTTGCCGTTCTCGGAGCCGCTGGCGGTATTGGCCAGGCGCTGGCTCTGCTGCTCAAAACGCAGTTACCCGCGGGTTCCGCCCTCTCTCTCTATGATATTGCACCGGTCACGCCTGGCGTGGCGGTCGATCTCAGCCATATCCCTACCGCTGTGACGGTTGAAGGTTTCAGCGGTGAAGATGCCACCCCTGCGTTGAAGGGGGCCGACGTGGTCCTGATTTCTGCCGGGGTAGCGCGTAAGCCCGGCATGGATCGCGCGGATTTGTTTAACGTTAACGCGGGCATTGTCCGAAACCTGATCGCGCAGGTAGCCAGCACGGCGCCCAAAGCGCTGATTGGCGTCATTACTAATCCGGTTAATACCACCGTGGCGATCGCCGCAGAGGTGCTGAAAAAAGCCGGCGTTTACGATAAAAACCGGCTGTTTGGCGTCTCCACGCTGGATGTCATTCGTGCTAATACCTTTGTCGCTGCGCTCAAGGGTAAACAGCCAGGAGAAGTAGAGGTGCCGGTCGTGGGCGGCCACTCTGGCGTGACCATTCTGCCGCTGCTGTCGCAGGTGCCGGGCGTCAGCTTCAGCGAGCAGGAGATCGCCGATCTTACAAAGCGTATTCAGAACGCCGGCACCGAAGTGGTGGAAGCCAAAGCGGGTGGCGGATCGGCGACTCTCTCAATGGGGCAGGCCGCCGCACGCTTTGGTCTGTCGCTGATCCGTGCGCTGCAGGGTGAGGCCAATGTAGTTGAATGCGCCTATGTCGAAGGCGACGGTGAATATGCGCGCTTCTTCTCTCAGCCGCTGCTGCTGGGGAAAAACGGGATTGCCGAACGTCGCCCGCTGGGCACGCTGAGCGAATTTGAACAGCAGGCGCTGCACGGTATGCTGGAGACGCTGAAAAAAGATATTGCGCAGGGTGAAGAGTTTGTGAAGCAGTAACTCCTGTTACGCAGTGTGAAACGCCCGGCTGAAGCCGGGCGTTTTTGTTACAGTCCGCCAGATTTGAAGGTCTGCGTCGCCGCCGTGCCATTGCCGGCAGGCGTTTTGCGTCCCAGCGTTTCCATACGTACCTGGAAGGGCGGGAAAGGCATCTCAATATTGTGCTCCGCGAAGCCCCGCAGAATGAGCTGATGCAGCTCATGCCGTAGCGGCATGCGATGGCCCATCTCTGCCGCATGCACGCGCAGCTCAAACAGCTGAATACCCTGCTGCAGGTCCACCAGGTAAACTTCCGGCGGCGGCATATCCAGCACATAGGTGCAGCGCTCGGCCGCCTGTTTCAGTATGGTGGTGGCTTCTTCACTGTTTACGCGCGCCGGCGCCGGAATCGTCAGCACCACACGCGTAACGGAATCTGACAAAGACCAGTTCACGAACTGCTCGGTAATAAACGCTTTATTGGGCACGATAATCTCTTTCCGGTCCCAGTCGGTAATGGTGGTCGCGCGGGTGTTAATACGCGTAATGCTGCCGGTAAGATCGCGAATAGTGACGGTATCGCCGATGCGGATCGGTTTTTCAAACAGTATAATCAGGCCGGAGATAAAGTTGGCAAAAATCTCCTGCAGGCCAAATCCGAGCCCAAGACCCAGTGCAGCGACCAGCCACTGCAGCTTTGACCACTCCACGCCAATCATTGAGAAGCCTATCAGGCCCCCCATCAGCATCAGCGCATATTTGGTCAGCGTTGTAATGGCGTAGCCGGTACCCGGCGCGAGGCTGAGATGCTGCAGCAGCGCCAGCTCCAGCAGCGCCGGCATATTGCGGACCAGCTGCGTGGTGATGATCAGCACCAGAATGGCGATAAGCACCGCACCCAGCGTGATAGGCTGCACGCTCTCAACGCCCTGAACCGTGGTACTGGCATCCCAGAGCGGAATGTTATCGAGGAAGCTAAACGCGGAGTGGATTTCCGACCAGAGCAGGATCACCGATACCAGTGCAATCAGCGTCAGGATAGAGCGCACCAGCCGCAGCGACTGCGCACTGATGGCATCGAGGTCAATCACCGGCTCATCAATTTCAATGGTGTCAGTATTGGTGGCGCTCTGCTGCTCTTTTTCTTCTTCACTGCGGGCGCGATTGGCCAGCATATCAGCGCGACGCTGGCGGGCGCGATCAAACGCAATGCGTCGGCGCTGAATCAGCATCCAGCGGCGAATAATGTGATAAATCACCAGCAGGAAGAACCAGATACAGACTGAGGTTTCCAGGCGAGCCAGCAGCGCCTGGGCGGTTGCCAGATAGCCGATGCAGGATGCAAAAGCGGCCACCAGCGGAATGGCGATCATCAGGTTCCACAGGATGCGATTGACAAAATTATCACCGCTGCCCTCTTTATCAAGATAAAGCGGAATACCGGCGCGCTTCAGGCTGACCGTGACAATGCTCAGTGCACCGCAAATCAGCACAAAACAGAGTCGTCCCAGCGTCGCGGAAAACTGTGGATCTTCCAGATTGCCAAAGGCGATCAGCAGCATGATCAGCGGTACAATCAGCCCAACCGTCAGCGAATAGTAGCGCATGGCGCGCGCCACCCGCGTCTGCGGCCAGCGAAAATGCACGACAAACAGGCCGTCGTGACGGGCAAAGGCGGCGCTGATCATAAACGCCCATAGCAGAGGCAGCGTGGCGGTAATGCCATCCCCTATCGCCACGGCAAACGGATAGGGCCACGCATGCTGCAGGCCATACCCCAGTGCCGCCCAGAGCACCGGCAGCGGCAGCGCCACCAGAATGGACCAGAATACCGTCCGCAGCGTCAGGCTGAAGCGATCCTGTGTCACTTTGCCCACGCGGCTGGCGGCGCGCGCCATAAACGCGTTGTAGTGGCGGCGTGAGCTGATGCTGAAACCCACCAGCAGCACGGCACCCATAATCGGCAGCACCGTTTCACGACTGGTAAACATCATGGCCAGCGCTTTGCCCATCTGACCCAGCGTATCCAGCGACAGCAGGCGGGTGAGGGCGCTTGCTACCTCAAGGGGATACTTCAGGCCCACCGGACTGACATCTGCCGTCCAGAAGAGGTAACGATGCGTCGCCTCTTTAACTTCGCTGAGCGCATCCTGCAGCTGCGTGTTTGACACCCGCAGCTTAGTGATCTCCAGAATCAGCGTATCGCAGCCGGAGATCAGCGAATTAAGCAGTTCACGCTGGGTGCGCAGCTGCGCGTCCAGGATCCGGCTCTGTTCGCTGGTATAAGGCGTGCCATCTTCCTGCTTCTCTTTACGCAATGTCTGCTGACGCTCGAGCAGTGACTCATAGTGCAGCCGCTGCACCCGCAGCTCGCCCATTTCGCTATCGATCTGCTGTGCTTTTGGCATATCGGGCAGACGGGCTACCTGCGCGCGCAGTGCTTCACCCAGCAAATTAGAGGCGCCCAGCCACTGTGACTGCTCGCGCAGCGTGCTCAGCGCCTGGCGCACCTGCAGCGTCTGATTAGTTGCCAGACGCTGCTGCGAGGCGACCAGATCCATACGCTGCGCCTGCTGATTCAGATCGGCAGAGAGCTGACGATTAATACGCAGCTGCTCGCTAATGGTGGGCGGCAGATCGCCGCTGTTTTCCGCCAGCTGCTCCGTGCGCTCCAGCGCCAGTTCCGCCTCGCGCTGACGCTGATTGTTCAGCTGGCTGCGCAGCGCCTGCAAATAGTTATCCAGCTGCGTGGCTTTCCGCTGATGCACTTCTGCCCGCATGCGCGCCAGTTCCTGACGGTTATTGGCTGAGAGCTGCGCCAGCTCCAGCTCATCCACCCGGGCTTTGCTCGCTGCGCTTTCCGCCTGACGGGCATACACCTGCGCCTGGGCAAGGGGTGACGCGTTGTTTGAAATGCCCTGCGCGCGACGCTCATTCTCCGTCATGGCACGGCGCGCATCAGTCTGCTGCTGCGGCAGCTGCGCCAGCGAGTCGCTGATTTCACGTGCGCGGTCCTGCTCCTGCTGCGCCTGCCGTCCCTCTTCCAGCAGCTGGCTGCTGACCTGGAGTATTTCCTGATCCAGTTCCGCATTGCTCATGTTGCTGCGTACGGGTTTGCTGGTCTCGTTCAGCGTGGCGATCTGCTGGCGCAGTTCGCGTGCCAGCCGGGGAAAATCGTCGATCACCTGCTGATACTGCTTCGCCCGCTCCAGCGAGTCGCTGCGTTCAGAGAGAAAATTGATGGCCGCTTCCAGCGCCTGCACCTGTTCGGTTTGTGCAGGACTGTTTTTAGCGGATTTCGCCTCATCCAGCTCCTGCTGCAGCTGCGTAGTGGAGGGGAGGGAGGCGGCACAGAGAGGGCTGCTGAGCACGAGGCTCAGCAGTAGAACAAGGAAAGCGCGCACGGGAGCAGGTCTCTGATTATTGAGTCAGCGGGGCGCTGTCGCCAGACTGCGGCAGTGCAATAGCCAGCGGCTGGCCGAGACGCGTTTTACTTTCCGCCTCCAGGCTTTCCGCCAGTTTTACCCGGTCAGGAGCGAACAGGTTGATCACGGTTGAACCCAGCTTGAAACGGCCCATTTCCTGACCTTTCAGCAGTACGACCGCACCATCATGTTCGGCAGAAGGATAGCGCCAGCGTTTGATCACACCTTCACGCGGCGGCGTCACGGTTCCTGCCCAGACAGTTTCAATACTGCCGACGATAGTGGCACCCACCAGAATTTGCACCATCGGGCCGTGATCGGTATCAAATACGCAGATAACGCGCTCATTACGCGCAAACAGATTAGGAATATTGCGCGCCGTGAGCGGGTTAACGGAGTAGAGGTCGCCCGGCACGTAGATCATTTCACGCAGGATGCCGTTGCAGGGCATATGCACGCGGTGGTAGTCGCGCGGGGCAAGATAAGTGGTAACGAACTCCCCATCAATAAACTTCTCTGCCAGCTCGTCGTTGCCTGCCAGCAGCGCCTGCAGCGTATAGTAGTGTCCTTTCGCCTGAAAAATCTGATCGCCGGTGATGCGGCCCAGCTGGCTGATCGCGCCGTCACACGGCAGCGCCAGCAGCGAGGCGTCAGGATCGACAGGGCGGGCACCCTCTTTCAGCGGGCGGACAAAGAAATCGTTGAACGTGCGATAGCTGCCGGTATGTGGCTTACTGGCTTCCGCCATATCAACATTATAGAACCAGACGAAAGCATCAATGACCGCTTTGGTCAGCCAGCCACCGCGGCGACTGGCGCCCCAGCCGGCGAGTTCGGTCAGCGCCTTCTTGGGCAGAATATGATTCAGGCCGAGTTTAAAACGATCAAACACCGTTGCCTCCTGGCTTAATACCTGTGGTTTACGTAAAAAAGGGGGGGCGGATTGTAGCAGCGCCCCGGTGAGTTAGCGACTATGTCGTTTTACCGATCAATCTTCATCGGCAGAAAAGTTTTTACGCGTTTTTACCTGCGCCATACTCTCAAGAATACGGTGGTAATTATCAAAGCGCGACGCGTTGATCAGGCCATTCTCTACCGCTTCACGGATTGCGCAGCCGGGATCGGTATCGTGCTTGCAGTCGCGGAACTTACAGCTGCCGAGAAATTCGCGGAATTCGATAAACCCGCGGGTAACCTGTTCCGGCTCAAGATGCCACAGGCCAAATTCACGCACTCCGGGTGAGTCGATTACATCGCCGCCGTGCGGGCAGTGGTAAAGACGTGAGGCGGTCGTGGTGTGCTGACCCAGTCCGGACACATCCGACACATCATTGGTCAGAATCTCACTGCCGGCAACATCCAGTCCCAGCAGCCGGTTCAGCAGGCTCGATTTACCCACGCCTGACTGGCCGGCAAAAATGCTGACGCGCCCGGTCAGTGCCGCTTCCAGATCTTTCAGGCCATCCTGTGCGTAGCTGGAGACCATCAGCACGCGATAGCCGATATGGCGATAGATATCCATCTGCTCATCAACAAACGCACGCGCGTCACTATCCAGCAGATCGATCTTGTTGAGTACCAGTAACGGCTCAATACCCAGCGTTTCGCTGGCGACCAGATAGCGGTCGATAATATTGAGCGAAAGCTCCGGCAAAATAGCTGACACGATCATGATCTGATCGATATTGGCCGCGATAGGCTTTACGCCGTCATAAAAATCGGGGCGGGTCAGCACGGTTTTACGCTCGTGTACCGCTTCAACGATACCTTTACCGCCATTTTCATTCGCTGCACGCCATACAACGCGATCGCCGGTAACCAGCGAGCGGATAGTGCGGCGGATATTACAGCGATGCACTTCGCCCGCCTGGTCTTCGACATCTGCGTGCATGCCAAAGCGGCTGATCACCACGCCCTCAGACGCATCGCCAAACAGGCTATCATCAGGCTCCGGTTTTTCACTCCGTTGCTGCAGACGACGCTGATGGTTTGCGCTTACGCGACGTTGTTGACCCTTCGACAGTTTATTTTTGCTCACGCATCCTCTCACGCTTTCGCCAGGCTTCGCCCCGCTGGGCAAAACGTCTATGATACACCTTAACGCGGTCGAATGACGACACTGGCAACGGATGGAAAATAGATGACAGCTGGAAACGAAAATAACCTGATCTGGATCGACCTTGAAATGACCGGACTCGATCCGCTTCGCGATCGCATTATTGAGATCGCGACGATCGTTACCGATGCAAACTTAAACGTGCTCGCTGAGGGGCCGGTACTGGCGGTGCATCAGTCTGATGAGCAGCTGGCCCTGATGGATGAGTGGAACGTGCGGACCCATACCGGCAGTGGCCTGGTTGAGCGGGTCAAAACGAGTCAGTATGACGATCGGGCGGCAGAACAAGCCACGCTGGCGTTTCTGCAGCAGTGGGTGCCTGCCAACACTTCACCGATTTGCGGCAACAGCATCGGTCAGGATCGCCGTTTTCTGTTTAACTATATGCCAGAGCTGGAAGCCTACTTCCATTACCGCTATCTGGATGTCAGCACGCTGAAAGAGCTGGCGCGACGCTGGAAACCGCAGATCCTGCCGGGCTTTAAAAAAGCGGGTACGCACCAGGCGCTGGATGATATTCGCGAGTCAATCGCGGAGCTGGCGTACTATCGCGAGCATTTTTTGCAGCTTTAACGGCCTGAAATGCACAGTAAAGCATCATTTTGTCGATTAAATCAGCAAACGCGCTGAAAGCGCAAAATTTTGCGATAAGAGGCTTGCGGCAAAAACGAATTCTCGTATAATGCGCACCCCGTACCGATGAAGAATTTCGTGTGGTGCGCAGCAGTAAAGCATCAGCGTTTATCCCTCCGCGTGAAAGTTACGCCGGTTCAGATAGTCGCGATGATGATGCGGGAATAGCTCAGTTGGTAGAGCACGACCTTGCCAAGGTCGGGGTCGCGAGTTCGAGTCTCGTTTCCCGCTCCAGATTTAAAGATGTAGTCAGATACCAATATCAGATGTTTTGCTTTGCCGCATAGCAGCAGGCTGAATATCAACGATAATGCGGGAATAGCTCAGTTGGTAGAGCACGACCTTGCCAAGGTCGGGGTCGCGAGTTCGAGTCTCGTTTCCCGCTCCAGAATCTGTTTTGTAGTAACCTCTTTGCGGGAATAGCTCAGTTGGTAGAGCACGACCTTGCCAAGGTCGGGGTCGCGAGTTCGAGTCTCGTTTCCCGCTCCAGTTTTCTTATTCACGATTGTTTCCTGCCTGCGGGCGTCATCAGACATTAAGCACTGCTTTTGCTCTTTCTGCAGTCTGCGTTGTTCTGAACATTACACACGCTGTGTCAGCGTCGATATTGCCGATGGTTTGCTGCATACCGCTGCAAGTTATCCACAATTTGTCCGTGCCTGAAAGGCGGCGTTATACCCATCATGCAAAACCCTTTTAAACAGAGTTATCCACAAGCTCTGGCTCGACGCCTGCGCGTTATTCAGCAAATATAAGTTTACAGTTTACATTCAAGTAATTGTTTTTATTATATAAATCACTATTTCATTATGTTAATGGTCTCTATAGACCACGCATGCTTGTGCGTCACTATTTTTATAAAAAAATCTTATGCACAGCGTGTGGACAAGCCTGTGTGCAGCAGATGCGCTCAATCATGCATCACGTGTCAGACCCTTTTCCACGGCGCGGACTAAACGCAGCGTTTTCGCAGGCTGCACCTCAATAACTTCAGCTGCGCGCTTCTGCTGCTGCTGATCCAGCGCCCAGTCAATATGCTCATCCAGCAGCGGATCTTCACCGCGTCGCTGCTGCAGCGCCGCCACGCATTCATCTGACCAGGGGGCATTGCCCAGCGCCACGGCAATGTTGCGCAGCCAGCGCAGATGACCGATTCGCCGGATTGCCGAGCCTTCCGTCACGCGCAGAAAACGCGCCTCATCCCAGCCAAACAGCGCGGTCAGCTCTGGCGCATGCAGTACCGCACGCGGTGAAAAGTCCGCTTCATCCGTCAGCTGGCTGTAGCGGTTCCAGGGACAGATCAGCTGGCAGTCATCACAGCCATAAATACGGTTGCCGATTAGCGGGCGAAACGCTTCAGGGATGGCGCCTTCCAGCTCAATGGTGAGGTAGGAGATACAGCGCCGCGCATCCACAACATAGGGCTCCACAATGGCCCCGGTCGGGCAGATTGTCATGCAGGCGACGCAGCGGCCACACTGCTCCTCCTGGGGAGCATCAACCGGCAGCGGCAGATCGATCAGCAGTTCACCGAGAAAAAACCATGAGCCTGCTTCACGATTCAGAATCAGTGAATGTTTTCCGGTCCAGCCGAGGCCCGCTTTCGCCGCCAGCTGCCGCTCCATTACGGGAGCGGAATCCACAAACGGGCGAAAATTGAGTTCACTGCAGTGCGCCTGGATCATTTCTCCGAGCTTTTTCAGACGATTGCGCAATACTTTGTGATAGTCGCGACCCAGCGCATAGCGGCTAACGTAGCCAAGCTGAGGATTTTTCAGGGTTTGGGCAAAAGCCGCTTTTGCAGGCAGATAGTTCATGCGGACGCTGATCACCCGCAGCGTGCCGGGCAACAGTTCATGCGGACGCGCACGCATCATGCCGTGACGCGCCATCCATGCCATCTCACCGTGATACTGCTTGTCCAGCCACGCCTGGAGCTTTGGCTCTTCGGCACGTAAATCGGTGTCGCAGATGCCGACCTGCTGAAAGCCGAGGTCGCGGCCCCACTGTTTAATCTGTTGAGCAAGCTGTTGAAGATCGAGAGGGTATGACATGAGAAACCAGGCAGTTGATGCAAACGCGCGCAGTTTATCACACTCTGTCTGGCCTGCGCAGGCCATGGCGCAGCTGGAGCAGGATGCAGCAGACAGCCTGGGGCTGACGCTTTATGAACTGATGCAGCGCGCCGGTCAGGCGAGCTTTACCCTGGCGCGCCAGAGCTGGCCAGAAGCCGGGCACTGGCTGATCCTGTGCGGCCACGGCAACAACGGCGGTGATGGCTACGTCATTGCGCGGCTGGCTCAGGCAGCCGGTATGGCGGTCACGCTGCTGGCGTGTGAGGGCAGCAGGCCGCTGCCTGATGAAGCACGGCAGGCGCGCGAAGCCTGGCTGGACGCAGGCGGCGAGATCCATGCCGCAGACAGCCCGTGGCCGGAGCAGGTCGATTTAATTGTGGACGCGCTGCTGGGCACCGGCCTCAGCCGCGCGCCCGCGGCACCTTATGCACCCCTGATTGAAGCGATCAATCAGCACACCGCGCCGGTACTGGCTATCGACGTGCCGTCCGGCTTACTGGCGACGACCGGTGCCACGCCAGGTGCGGCGGTTGTCGCCAGTCGCACGCTGAGCATGATTGCGCTGAAGCCGGGTCTGCTGACGGGAAAAGCACGCGATCATGTCGGTGAGCTGCGCTGCGATACGCTGGGCCTTGATGCCTGGCTCAGCGGGCAACAGGCGCCTGTCCGGCGCTATGCAGCGGAGCACCTGACGCGCTGGCTTAAACCGCGCCAGGCGACCTCGCATAAAGGCGATCACGGACAGCTGCTGATTATTGGCGGCGACAGCGGTACTGCCGGCGCCATCCGTATGACCGGCGAGGCGGCACTACGCAGCGGTGCCGGACTGGTGCGCGTGCTGACGCAGGCTGATAATATCGGTCCGCTTATTACCGCACGTCCTGAGCTGATGGTTGATGCATTTACGCGCGAAAAACTGCATAACGCGCTGGCGTGGGCGGACGTCGTGGCGATTGGGCCGGGTATGGGACAACGCGACTGGGCACAGCAGGCGCTGCAGCAGGTCGCGGCCTGTGAAAAGCCCATGCTTTGGGATGCAGATGCGCTTAACCTGCTGGCAATCAATCCGGATAACCGTCAGAATCGCATCATTACGCCGCATCCCGGCGAAGCGGCCCGGCTGCTCGGAGTAAAAACCAGTGAAATCGAGCACGATCGCCTGCAGGCCGCGCAGACCCTGGCCCGGCGTTATGGCGGAGTCGTGGTTCTGAAAGGCGCCGGTACGGTCATTGCCAGCGCCGCGGGCGATATTGCCATTGCTGATGTCGGTAACGCCGGTATGGCGTCGGGCGGCATGGGCGATACGCTGAGCGGTATCATTGCGGCCCTGCTGGGCCAGCAGCTTTCGCTGTTTGAAGCCGCCTGTGCGGGCTGCGTGGTACACGGCGCAGCGGCCGATGCAGTTGCCCGTCAGCACGGAACGCGCGGTATGTTAGCCACTGATTTGTTTGAGCAACTGTGGCAGTTTGTTAATCCAGAGATGATGCAATAATAACGCATGAAAACCTGTGTAATTTCTTTGCCCGATGAGGCGGCAACCCTGAAAATGGGTGCGCAACTGGCTCGCGTTTGCAGCAGCGCGGCCGTTATTTATCTGTATGGCGATCTGGGCGCCGGTAAAACGACGTTCAGCCGCGGCTTTCTGCAGGCGCTCGGTCATCAGGGCAATGTTAAAAGCCCGACCTATACGCTGGTTGAGCCCTATGAGATTGGCGATCGTACCCTCTATCATTTCGACCTCTATCGCCTGGCCGATCCGGAAGAGCTGGAGTTTATGGGTATCCGCGACTATTTCAGCGGTGAGGCGCTCTGTCTGGTTGAATGGCCGCAGCAGGGCGCAGGCTTTCTGCCCGAGCCCGATCTGTCACTGACGCTGCGTTATGCAGAAACGGGGCGTGAAGCAGAAATCACGGCGGTTTCCGCACACGGCGCCGTGCTGCTGGAGCAGATGCAGCAGGGAGATCCGGCATGAAGCCACGGATAAAAAGCATCGTGCTGGTCGTGCTCTGCCTGTTTTCCGCTACGTCATTTGCCGCCACGCTTTCAGATATTAAAGTTGAGAACGGGGCGAATCAGGCAACGGTGACGCTCAGCTTCAACGGCCAGCCGGTATACGGTTTTTTTCCGCTGCATAACCCTGACCGGGTGGTGCTGGATATTCGCCAGAGCGGCACGATCAAAGGGCTGCCGCTGAGCTTCAGCGGTGAAAACATCGTGCAGCGCATTCGCAACAGCCAGCCTAAAGATGCCCAGAGCATCCGGCTGGTATTTGATTTAAACCAGTCCACTAAAACGCGCGCTGCGACGCAGCGTGACGGCAATAATTATCGCGTGGTGTTTACCCTGCGCGGCACCCGGCCGGTAAACCGCAGCAGCACCGCAGCCGCGCCGGTTACCGCTGCGCGCCAGAGCGCCAGCGTAGCCAGCAGCCAGGGCAATCCGTTTGATGGCAATCCGGTCACCGCGGTGACCAACAGCAACACCACGATACGTCCGGGCGGCGCGGTTACCCTTAACGATGCGGTGATTGTGGCCATTGACGCCGGTCATGGCGGGCAGGATCCGGGGGCGATGGGGCAGCGCGGGCTGCGGGAAAAAAACGTTACTATCGCCATTGCACGCAAGCTTAAAGCGCTGCTGGATCGGGATCCGATGTTTAAACCGGTGCTGACGCGCAACGGCGATTACTTTATCTCGGTGATGGGACGTTCAGAGGTTGCCCGCAAAGAGAACGCCAATTTGCTGGTCTCTATTCACGCCGATGCGGCGCCAAACCACTCGGCAACCGGCGCTTCCGTCTGGGTGCTGTCAAACCGGCGCGCCAATAACGAAATGGCAAACTGGCTGGAGCAGAAAGAGAAACAGTCTGAGCTGCTGGGCGGAGCGGGCGATCTGCTGGCGAACAGCCAGGCCGATCCCTATCTCAGCCAGGCGGTGCTGGATCTGCAGTTTGGCCACTCGCAGCGCGTCGGTTATGACGTAGCGGTCAAAGTTCTGCAGCAGTTACGCGGCATCACGCCGCTGCATAAACGGTTGCCGGAGCACGCCAGCCTTGGCGTGTTGCGTTCACCCGATATTCCATCTTTACTGGTTGAAACCGGCTTTATCAGTAACGCCGGGGAGGAGCGGCTGCTTGGCAGCAGTGCGTACCAGGAAAAAATTGCGCTGGCGATCCATAAAGGCCTGCGCAGTTATTTCCTCGCACATCCGTTACAGTCCGTCCCAAAGCAGGAAAACCGGCCGCTGGACAGCGCACCAGCGGTTAGCGTCGCCAGCAATCCCGCCAGCGGAACCGTACAGTATACGGGCGTGACGCAGCGCCACACGGTAACGCGCGGCGAAACGCTGTCGGGAATCGCCGCAAAGTATGGGGTCAGCATGGCGACGCTGCGCGATCTCAACAACCTGAAGCGCGACGTGGTCTGGGTGGGGCAGCGCCTGAAAGTACCTGCCGGCAGCCGCGTCAGCACGACGGCTGCACGCCCGGCGCGCCACAAAGTGGTTCGCGGTGATTCGCTGACGGCCATTGCCGTGCGTTACGGCGTGAGTCCGAAAGCGATTATGCAGGCCAATAATATGAAGTCAGACAATGTAATGCTGGGACAGAATTTAAAAATTCCTCAATCCTGATCGCTGGCCTTCGGGCCAGCAAGCTACAAGGATCACCACCATGCCTATACAGATTTTACCGCCGCAGCTGGCAAACCAGATTGCCGCTGGCGAAGTGGTTGAGCGTCCGGCATCGGTTGTAAAAGAGCTGGTGGAGAACAGCCTCGATGCCGGCGCAACGCGTATCGATATCGATATTGAAAAAGGCGGAGCCCGGCTGATTCGCATTCGCGATAATGGCTGCGGTATTCCCAAAGCAGAGCTGGCGATGGCGCTGGCGCGTCACGCTACCAGTAAAATTGCGTCGCTGGACGATCTCGAAGCGATAGCCAGCCTTGGCTTTCGCGGTGAAGCGCTGGCCAGCATTAGTTCAGTTTCCCGTCTGACGCTGACCTCACGCACCGCCGATCAGCAGGAAGCGTGGCAGGCGTACGCCGAAGGGCGTGATATGCAGGTCACCGTTAAGCCGGCGGCCCATCCGGTGGGAACCTCGCTGGAGGTGCTGGATCTGTTCTACAACACGCCGGCCCGGCGCAAATTTATGCGCACGGAAAAAACGGAGTTCACCCATATTGATGAAGTGATCCGTCGCATTGCGCTGGCGCGTTTTGACGTCGCGATTTCGCTCACGCACAACGGTAAACTGGTGCGTCAGTACCGCGGCGTGACGCAGACGTCGCAACAGGAACGACGTCTGGGCGCGATCTGCGGTACGGCATTTATGCAGCATGCGCTGCGTATCGACTGGCAGCATGACGATCTGGCGCTGCGCGGCTGGGTAGCCGATCCGGCTGGCGCGCGGCAAACTCCGGACCTGCAATATTGCTACGTCAACGGTCGTATGATGCGCGACAAGCTGATCAACCATGCCATCCGCCAGGCCTGGCAGGCCCAGGGGGGCGACGATCAGCAGCCTGCCTATGTACTCTATCTGGAGATCGACCCGCATCAGGTTGATGTCAACGTTCATCCTGCCAAGCATGAAGTGCGCTTTCACCAGTCGCGACTGGTGCATGACTTTATCTGGCAGGGCGTGATGAGCGTGCTGCAGGCGAGCCGCAGTGCGGAGCTGCCGGAAGTCGCGGCAAAAGAGCCTGCTGCACCGTGGCAGCCAGAGAACCGTCAGGCCGCCGGCGGTAACCATTTTGCTCAGCCTGCCGCTGCCCCATCCCGGCCTGACGACGCCGCCGCCAGCCCGCGCGATCGTGCGCCCGCCCGCAGCGGAAACGCGGGCGCAGGCTGGCAGCATAAAGAACCCGCGTATCGCGCTCGTGAGGGCGCCGCGTATCAGCAGCTGCTGAAGGCGCCCTCAGCCGCACCCGCGGCACCGACACCGGCTCCGGCAGCCCCACAGAGAACGCGCGAGCCTACAGCTGATGCACCGCTGGCCGCGCACGCGCAGAGTTTTGGTCGCGTGCTCAGCGTCGTCCGCGAGCGCTATGCGCTGCTGGAGCGGGGCGCAGCGCTCCAGCTACTCTCGCTGTCCGTCGCTTCGCGCTGGCTAAAACAGGCGCAGCTTCAGCCGGGGGAGGAGGGGCTGCGGCCGCAGCCGCTGCTGATACCGGTACGCCTGAAAATTGCCGCCAGTGAGCAGGAGGTCATTACCACCCGGGCTGCGCTGCTGCAGCAGATGGGTATTGATTTGCAGCGGGATGGGCAGCATGTCACCCTGCGCGCGGTGCCTTTACCGTTAAGAACACAAAATTTACAAATCTTGATTCCAGAACTGTTAGGCTACCTGGCCCGGCAGCAAGAGGTTTCTGCGTCCATGCTGGCTCAGTGGCTGGCACGTCGTGAGGATGCAGAGGAGCCACACTGGAATCACTCGCAGGCGATTGCGCTACTGGCGGAGCTGGAACGGCTCTGTCCGCAGCTGCTGAAGTCGCCGCCTTCAGGTCTGTTACAGACCCTGGATATTGAGAGCGCGATTAACGCGTTAAAGCATGAGTGAACTAAACCAGGCTGGCCGGCCAAAGGCTATTTTTTTGATGGGGCCAACCGCCTCCGGCAAAACCGCGCTGGCCATTGCATTACGCCAGCAGCTGCCGGTAGAGCTGATTAGCGTTGACTCCGCCCTGATCTATCGCGGGATGGATATAGGAACAGCAAAACCTTCAGCTGAAGAGCAGGCGCTGGCTCCTCACCGTCTGCTGGACATACGCGATCCGGCGGAGAGTTATTCTGCCGCTGAATTTCGTCGCGATGCGCTGGCAGAAATGGCGGAGATTACCCGGGAAGGTAAAATTCCGCTGCTTGTTGGTGGAACCATGCTCTACTTTAAGGCGTTGCTTGAAGGGTTGTCGCCGCTGCCCCCGGCCGATCCGCAAATACGTCAGCAAATAGAGCAAACGGCGGCTGAACAAGGGTGGGAAACCCTGCACCGCCAGCTGTGTGAAATCGATCCGGTCGCCGGCAGTCGTATTCATCCGAATGATCCGCAGAGACTTTCGCGAGCACTGGAAGTTTTTTTTATTTCGGGTAAAACTTTAACGGAACTGACAAAAACGTCCGGTGAAGCGCTACCCTACGATGTGCACCAGTTTGCGATCGCTCCGGCGCATCGTGAAATGCTGCACCAGCGCATTGCAATGCGTTACGACCAGATGTTAGCGTCAGGCTTTGAGGCGGAGGCTCGTGCCCTTTTTGCGCGAGGTGATTTGCATACGGATATGCCTTCCATTCGTTGTGTCGGTTATCGCCAGATGTGGTCTTATCTTTCAGGCGAAATCAGCTATGACGATATGGTTTATCGGGGAATTTGCGCCACCCGGCAGTTAGCCAAGCGCCAGATGACCTGGTTACGAGGCTGGGAAGGTGTGCACTGGTTAGACAGTGATGCGCCTGAAACAGCCCGCGACACGGTACTTCAGGTAGTTAGTGCTAAGCAGGGCTGATTGTGTACAATTGATCGGTTAGCGTGCGCAAATTTTTACGCAGTTTTTCTGAACCACGGTTCTTAAGTAACAAACAACAAGCATATAAGGAAAAGATAGAATGGCTAAGGGGCAATCATTACAAGACCCGTTTCTGAACGCACTGCGTCGTGAACGTGTTCCGGTTTCGATTTATCTGGTGAACGGCATTAAGCTGCAGGGACAAATTGAGTCTTTCGATCAGTTCGTTATTTTACTGAAAAACACAGTGAGCCAGATGGTGTATAAGCACGCCATCTCTACCGTGGTTCCTTCGCGTCCGGTTTCGCATCACAGTAATAATGCGGGCGGCGGCGGTAGCAGTAACTACCACCACGGCGGAAGCAATCAGAGCGCTCAATCGCAGCCACAACAAGACGGTGATAGCGCAGAGTAAGTTTGCGTAGCCGTAAAGCCAGGGCCGGGGAGCAATCAGGTTTTCCCGTCCTGGTTATTTTATTTTAGCGAGGTTATAGCTTGTTTGACCGTTATGATGCCGGTGAGCAGGCCGTACTGGTACACATCTGGTTCTCCCAAGACAAAGAGCTGGAAGATTTGCAGGAGTTTGAAACTCTTGTCTCTTCTGCGGGCGTCGATGCACTGCAGGTCATTACCGGCAGTCGTAAAGCGCCACATCCCAAATATTTTGTCGGTGAAGGAAAGGCAGTTGAAATTGCCGATGCGGTAAAAGCGAGTGGAGCATCGGTCGTATTATTCGATCATGCCTTATCTCCTGCTCAGGAACGTAATCTCGAGCGTCTGTGCGAATGTCGTGTTATCGATCGCACCGGCTTAATTCTCGACATCTTTGCGCAGCGCGCCCGTACCCATGAAGGGAAATTGCAGGTCGAGCTGGCGCAGCTACGCCATCTGGCCACCCGCCTGGTGCGCGGCTGGACACACCTTGAACGTCAGAAAGGCGGCATCGGACTACGTGGACCCGGTGAAACTCAGCTGGAAACTGACCGGCGCTTGCTGCGCGGTCGCATCAGCCAGATCCTGTCGCGGCTTGAGCGCGTTGAAAAGCAGCGTGAACAGGGACGTCAGGCGCGTGCCAAAGCTGATGTGCCTACTGTTTCGCTGGTGGGTTACACCAACGCCGGAAAATCCACCCTGTTTAACGCGGTAACGTCTGCCAATGTGTATGCGGCGGATCAGCTGTTTGCCACGCTCGATCCAACCCTGCGCCGTCTTAATGTCGCCGACGTAGGCGAGGTGGTGCTGGCCGATACCGTCGGTTTTATCCGCCATCTTCCGCACGATCTGGTCGCGGCGTTTAAAGCAACGCTGCAGGAGACCCGCCAGGCAACTCTGCTGCTGCACGTCATCGATGCAGCTGATTTACGCGTTACCGACAACATTGACGCCGTGAATGAAGTGCTGGCTGAAATTGAGGCGGATGAGATCCCCTCGCTGCTGGTTATGAACAAAATCGATATGCTGGATGGGTTTGAACCGCGTATCGATCGCGATGAAGAGCAGCGCCCGACGCGCGTATGGCTCTCAGCGCAAAACGGCATCGGTCTGGAGCTATTGTGGCAGGCGCTCTCAGAACGGCTGGCAGGTGAGATTGCGCAGTATGAACTGCGTTTGCCACCTGAAGCAGGACGTCTGCGTAGCCGCTTTTACCAGCTGCAGGCGATAGAAAAAGAGTGGAATGAAGAAGATGGCAGTACGGGTTTGCAGGTGCGTATGCCGATTATCGACTGGCATCGCTTATGCAAACAGGAGCCGTTGCTAACCAGTTATATTGTTTGATATTGCCCAAACGCCTTTATCTGACACATGAGAATGGTGCTGTAAGTATGACTGCAGGCTGTCTGCGCCGGAACAGGGTTTCGCGGGCGCAACGTCAACTGCGCGCATGACCGGATGCTTACCTCTGTAGCGGATCCGGCGGCGGGCAGGCAGTTCACCACGCGGCGGCAGGCGACGTGAAAGGTAAAACACGTAAATACAATAAATGGAGTAGAAACATGGCGTGGAATCAGCCCGGAAATAACGGACAGGACCGCGACCCGTGGGGAAGCAGCAATAATCAAGGCGGCAACTCTGGGGGGAATAAAGGAGGGCGCGAGCAGGGGCCTCCCGATCTGGATGATATCTTCCGTAAGCTGAGTAAAAAACTCGGCGGACTGGGCGGTGGCAAACAGAACGATAACGGTCAGCGCAGCGGCGGTAGCGGTGGCAAACTGGTTGGCATTGCAGGCGCAGCCGTAGTGATTATCTGGGCGGCAAGCGGCTTCTACACCATCAAAGAAGCGGAACGCGGTGTTGTAACCCGTTTTGGCAAATTCAGTCATCTGGTTGAGCCTGGCCTCAACTGGAAGCCGACATTTATTGATAACGTACGCGCTGTCAACGTTGAAGCCGTGCGCGAGCTGGCTGCATCAGGCGTGATGCTGACATCCGATGAAAACGTGGTACGCGTTGAGATGAACGTCCAGTATCGCGTGACCGATCCGGAGCGCTATCTCTATGCAGTAACCAGCGCGGATGACAGCCTGCGTCAGGCCACCGACAGCGCGCTGCGTGGCGTGATTGGTCGTTCCACCATGGATCGCATTCTGACCGAAGGGCGTACCGTGGTGCGTAGCGATACGCAGCGTGAGATTGACGAAACGATTCGCCCCTACAATATGGGGATCACCCTGCTTGACGTAAACTTCCAGGCGGCGCGTCCACCGGAAGAGGTAAAAGCCGCGTTTGATGATGCGATCGCCGCACGCGAAAACCGTGAGCAGTATGTGCGTGAAGCAGAAGCCTATGCCAACGAAGTGCAGCCGCGTGCCAACGGTCAGGCGCAGCGTATTCTGGAAGAAGCGCGAGCGTACAAAGAGCGTACCGTACTGGAAGCGCAGGGTGAGGTTGCCCGTTTTGCGCGTCTGCTGCCGGAGTACAAGGCGGCTCCGCAAATTACCAAAGAGCGTCTCTATATCGAAACCATGGAGCGCGTGCTGAGTCATACGCGCAAAGTGCTGGTTAACGATCGCAGCAACAATCTGATGGTACTGCCGCTCGACCAGCTGCTGCGCAACGGCCAGTCAGGCAGCCAGAGCGGTCAGAACAACACTAACCTGATGAAATTGCCTTCGTCGCCAGGCAGCAGTGCCGATCGCAACAGTAACTCATCTTATAGTCCGGACAGCGTCATGGACCAGCGTCGCGCAAACGCGCTGCGCAACGATACCCAGCGCGAAGGGAGGGAGTAACCGATGCGTAAGCCAATCATCGCCGTAATTATCGTAGTGCTGGTGGTGCTCTACGCGTCACTGTTTGTTGTGCAGGAAGGCCAGCGCGGTATCGTGCTGCGTTTTGGTAAAGTCCTGCGCGACGACGAGAATAAGCCACAGGTTTATTCGCCGGGTCTGCACTTTAAAATCCCATTTATTGAAACCGTGAAATCGCTGGATGCGCGTATCCAGACCATGGATAACCAGGCCGATCGCTTTGTCACTAAAGAGAAGAAAGATCTGATCGTCGACTCTTATATCAAGTGGCGTATCAGCGACTTCAGCCGCTACTACCTGGCAACGGGCGGTGGCGATATCTCTCAGGCTGAGGTGCTGCTGAAACGTAAGTTCAGCGACCGTCTGCGTTCAGAAATGGGCCGCCTCGATGTGAAAGATATTGTGACCGATTCGCGTGGCCGTCTGACCACTGACGTACGCGATGCGCTGAACACGGGCAGCGCGGGTAACGATGATGAAGTACAGACGCCGGCAGCAGATGATGCCATCGCCAGCGCTGCCGCACGCGTTGAGCGCGAAACCAATAGCAGCGAGCCTGCGCCAAATCCAAACAGTATGGCGGCGCTGGGTATTCAGGTTGTTGATGTGCGTATTAAGCAGATCAACCTGCCAACTGAAGTCTCTGACGCTATCTACAACCGTATGCGCGCCGAGCGTGAAGCGGTTGCCCGTAGCCAGCGTTCACAGGGGCAGGAAGAGGCAGAAAAACTGCGTGCGCAGGCTGATTACCAGGTAACCCGTACGCTGGCTGAAGCGCAGCGTCAGGCGCTGATCTCGCGCGGTGAAGGGGATGGTGAAGCCGCCAAGCTGTTCGCCGATGCCTTCAGCCAGGATCCTGATTTCTATGCGTTCATTCGCAGCCTGCGGGCGTATGAAAACAGCTTTGCGGATAATCAGGACGTCATGGTGCTGAGCCCGGATAGCGATTTCTTCCGCTATATGAAAGCACCGACCAACGTTTCACGATAAGCGCTTATAAAGCCAGGGCCGACACTGATGTCGGCCCTTTTTTTTGGATAACGTATGAATTCAACCATCTGGATGGCGCTGGCGCTGGTGCTGATACTGGAAGGCGCAGGGCCGATGTTAATGCCGCGACTCTGGCGGCGCCTGATCCTTTCTCTGACGCAGCTGCCTGACCGCCTGCTGCATCGTTTTGGCGGTGGACTGGTGGTGGCGGGCGTGGTGATTTACTGCCTGTTCAGCCAGCATATGCAGGGATAATCGCGCCGCTTACCGGTTAAGTTGTGCCTGTCGGGCCGAGCCTCCCCAACATGTTGTGAGCTGAACAAAAGGCAGGCAAAAAACAGCGCAAACGTGTGCTAAAAGTGCTGAAACTGTGAAAAACCGATGGTAGAATCCATTTTTAAGCAATCGGTGATTTTAGAAATGGGTAAGAACGTCGTCGTACTGGGCACCCAATGGGGTGACGAAGGTAAAGGTAAAATCGTAGACCTTCTGACTGAACGCGCTAATTATGTGGTGCGTTACCAGGGTGGCCACAATGCAGGCCATACACTTGTCATCAACGGTGAAAAAACCGTCCTCCACTTAATTCCTTCTGGCATCCTGCGTGAAAATGTTACCAGCATCATTGGTAATGGAGTGGTATTGTCACCTGAAGCGCTGATGAAAGAGATGAATGGTCTGGAAGCGCGCGGTGTGCCGGTACGTGAACGTCTGCTGATTTCTGAAGCCTGCCCGCTGATCCTGCAATATCACGTTGCAATGGATCTGGCACGCGAAAAAGCGCGCGGTGCCAAAGCGATCGGTACCACGGGCCGCGGTATCGGGCCTGCCTATGAAGATAAAGTGGCGCGTCGCGGCCTGCGGGTCAGCGATCTGTTCAACAAAGAGACCTTTGCAGCCAAGCTGAAAGAGATTGTTGATTTCTATAACTTCCAGCTGGTGAACTACTACAAAACCGATGCCGTTGACTACGAAAAAGTGCTGAGCGACGTGATGGCCGTAGCGGACATCCTGACCAGCATGGTAGTGGACGTATCCGATCTGCTGGATGGCGCGCGCAAGCGTGGCGATCTGATCATGTTTGAAGGTGCGCAGGGTACCCTGCTGGATATCGACCACGGTACTTACCCCTATGTGACTTCCTCTAACACCACCGCAGGCGGCGTGGCAACCGGCTCCGGTATCGGTCCGCGCTATGTCGACTACGTGCTGGGTATCGTGAAAGCCTACTCCACCCGCGTCGGAGCGGGTCCGTTCCCGACCGAGCTGTTTGATGAGACCGGTGAGTTTCTGTGCAAGCAGGGCAATGAGTTTGGTGCCACTACCGGCCGCCGTCGCCGTACCGGCTGGCTTGATGCGGTTGCTGTACGCCGTGCCGTACAGATCAACTCGCTTTCCGGCTTCTGCATGACCAAACTGGACGTGCTGGATGGCCTGAAAGAGGTTAAAATCTGTGTCGGCTACCGTATGCCGGATGGCCGCGAGATGACCACTACGCCGCTGGCAGCTGAAGGCTGGGAAGGTATCGAACCGATTTACGAAACTCTGCCTGGCTGGAGTGAGACCACCTTTGGTGTCAAAACCGTGGAGGGTCTGCCCCAGGCCGCACGTGATTACATCAAGCGTGTCGAAGAAGTAACCGGTGTGCCGGTTGATATTATCTCAACAGGTCCGGACCGTAGTGAGACCATGATTCTGCGCGATCCGTTCGACGCATAATCTTCTCAGGCCGGACATGTTCCGGCCTCTGTTTATCCGCTGTCTGCTTCCGCTCACTCTGTTTTTTTCGGCTCAGGACCACACGGGCATGAAAAAAGCGCTTCGGGTTTTTCCGCACTGGTTTATCATCATTGTTAATCGAAGCGCGCAGCTGGCGCTAAAACTAAAAAATCTGATGGTTTACTGAGGTATATGTGCAGCTAACAAGTTTTACCGATTATGGTCTGCGCGCACTGATTTACATGGCTACGCTGCCCGAGGGCAGGCAGACTAACATTACTGAAGTCACCGATACTTACGGCGTATCGCGTAACCATATGGTAAAAATCATCAATCAACTGAGCCGGGCCGGCTTTGTAGCTGCTACACGCGGCAAAAACGGCGGAATTCGTTTAGGCATGGACCCGGAAAAAATTATTATTGGCGACGTTGTCAGAAAGATGGAGCCGCTGCAGTTAGTTAACTGTGACACCTGCGCCATCACCCCAGCCTGCCGCTTACGTAAGGCGCTTAATGACGCCGTGCAGTTATTTTTGCAGGAGCTGGATAACTATACGCTGGCCGATCTGGTAAGAAACAACGATTCGCTCTACCACATCCTATTGTCCGAACCGCCGGTGGCAATCCACTCCAAATGACATCGGAGGAACCTAATGTCAAAAGATCCTTTTCAGGACAGAGAAGCTGAAAAATATGATAACCCGATCCCCAGCCGCGAATTTATTCTCGGGCTGCTGGAGCAGCGGGAAAAACCAGCCAGCCGCGAAGAGATTGCGGGGGCGTTAAACATCACCAGTGAAGATCAGCTGGAGGCGCTGCGCCGTCGTCTGCGCGCAATGGAGCGTGACGGTCAGCTGGTCTTTACCCGTCGTCAGTGCTATGCGCTGCCGGAACGCCTCGACCTGCTGCGCGGCAAAGTGATAGGCCATCGTGACGGCTACGGCTTTTTACGCGCTGAAGGGCAAAAAGATGACTTCTATCTTTCCGCCGAACAGATGAAATTCTGCCTGCATGGCGACGTGATCCTGGCGCAGCCAGGCGGTGCCGATCGTAAAGGTCGCCGTGAAGCGCGCGTGGTGCGGGTGCTTGAACCGCGCAACAGCCAGATTGTCGGCCGCTACTTTACCGATGCCGGCACGGGCTTCGTGGTGCCGGACGATAGCCGTCTGAGCTTTGATATTCTTATTCCGCAGGACGCAACGCTTGATGCCCGGATGGGCTCTGTTGTCGTGGTCGAGATTGTGCAGCGCGCCACGCGCCGCACCAAAGCTATCGGTAAAGTCACCGAAATCCTCGGCGACAATATGGGCACCGGTCTGGCAGTTGATATGGCGCTGCGTACGCATGAAATTCCGCACACCTGGCCGGAAGAGGTCGAAAGAGAGATTGCGAAGCTGAAAGAAGAGGTGCCGGAAGCGGCGAAGCAGGGACGTATCGATCTGCGTCAGCTGCCGCTGGTTACCATTGATGGCGAAGATGCCCGCGACTTCGATGATGCCGTCTACTGCGAGAAAAAGCGCGGTGGTGGCTGGCGCCTGTGGGTAGCGATCGCTGACGTAAGTTACTACGTGCGGCCGGGTACGGCGCTGGATGACGAAGCGCATCAGCGCGGAACATCAGTCTACTTCCCGTCGCAGGTCGTGCCGATGCTGCCTGAGATCCTCTCCAACGGCCTCTGCTCGCTGAATCCGCAGGTTGACCGCCTTTGCATGGTCTGTGAGATGACTATCTCTGCCAGCGGTAAACTGACCGGCTATAAGCATTATGAAGCGGTGATGAACTCACACGCGCGACTGACCTATAACAAAGTCTGGAATATCCTGCAGGGTAATCCCGAGCTGCGTGAGCAGTATGCGGCACAGGTAAAACATCTCGAAGAGCTGCACGCTATGTACGAGGTGCTGGAAACCGCACGCGAGCAGCGCGGTGGCATCTCATTTGAAACGGAAGAAGCGAAGTTTATCTTCAACGCTGAGCGCCGTATTGAGCGCGTTGAGCGCACGGTACGTAACGACGCGCATAAACTTATCGAAGAGTGCATGATCCTCGCTAACATCGCGTCTGCCCGCTTTGTGGAGAAACACCAGGAGCCGGCGCTGTTCCGCGATCACGATCGTCCGAGTGAAGACAGCATCACCAGTTTCCGCACCGTACTGAGCGAGCTGGGTCTGAGCCTGCCGGGCGGCGCAAAACCGCAGCCTGTGGACTACGCCGAACTGCTGGATCAGATCGCCGAGCGTCCGGATGCTGAGATGCTGCAGACCATGCTGCTGCGCTCCATGAAACAGGCGGTCTACGATCCGGAAAACCGCGGACACTTTGGTCTGGCGCTGGCTTCTTACGCCCACTTTACTTCGCCGATCCGCCGCTATCCGGATCTGCTGCTGCACCGTGCGATTAAATATCTGCTGGCAAAAGAGCAGGGCATGGAAAACGGTATCACTACGCCGAACGGCGGCTACCACTATGATATGCAGCAGATGCTGCAGCTGGGTCAGCACTGTTCGATGACCGAGCGCCGCGCTGATGAAGCGACGCGCGACGTTGCTGACTGGCTGAAGTGCGACTTCATGCAGGATCAGGTGGGCAATGTGTTTAACGGCGTGATCTCCAGCGTGACCGGCTTTGGCTTCTTTGTGCGGCTGAGCGATCTGTTCATCGATGGCCTGGTGCATGTCTCCACGCTGGATAATGACTACTATCGCTTTGATGCCGTCGGACAGCGTCTGATCGGCGAATCGGGCGGCCGTACCTATCGTCTTGGCGATGCGGTGGAAGTACGCGTGGATGCGGTGCACATGGATGAGCGTAAAATCGATTTTGCACTGATCTCCAGCAAGCGCGTGCCGCGTGGCGAAGGCAAAACCGCGCGGGAACGCGAGAAGCGCAGCGGCAAGCCTGCCACAAAGCGCCGTCGCGACGCGGGTAAAAAAGGCAACTTTGAACCGGATGCGGCTTTCCGTGGTGAAAAGAAACCGGCTGCTGCGCAGAAAAGTGAGAAAAAAGGTAATAAAGTCTCTGAGAAAACCCGTAAAATCGCCGCCGCCACTAAGGCTAAGCGGGCATCAAAGAAAAGCAGCGCGACCTGATGGTCACCGGATTGTCCTGACAGGCAATCCGGGTATGCTTTACGCGCTGTACCGGATGCGCCGCCGCGCGCATCCTGAACCCGGATCTCAGCGATCGCTGTTCTAACCCAATCTTGAGCAAAATAATGAGCGAAATAGTTTTTGGCATTCATGCCGTGCAGGCGCTGCTGGAGCGCGACCCCCAGCGTTTTCAGGAAGTTTTCATTCTCAAAGGGCGCGACAATCGCCGCCTGCAGCCGCTGATTGCCGCACTGGAAGCTCAGGGTATTGTGATCCAGCTGGCTAACCGCCAGTGGCTCGATGCACAGGTAGAGGGCGGCGTGCATCAGGGCATCGTGGCGCGTATCAAACCGGGTAAAAATTACCAGGAGGGCGATCTGCCCGATCTGCTGCAGTCGCTGGAGAAACCGTTTCTGCTGATCCTCGACGGCGTAACCGATCCACACAACCTGGGTGCCTGCCTGCGCAGTGCTGACGCGGCGGGTGTTCATGCGGTCATCGTGCCGAAAGATCGTGCTGCACCGCTTAACGCCACGGCAAAAAAAGTCGCCAGCGGCGCTGCGGAAAACGTTCCGCTCATTCGCGTCACTAACCTGGCGCGCACTATGCGACTGCTGCAGGAATACAACATCTGGATCGTTGGCACTGCCGGTGAGGCGGATCATACGGTTTATCAGAGCAAAATGACCGGTCCGCTGGCGCTGGTGATGGGGGCAGAGGGCGAAGGTATGCGCCGCCTGACGCGCGAACACTGCGATGAGCTGATCAGCATTCCGATGGCAGGCAGCGTCTCTTCGCTGAACGTCTCGGTGGCGACCGGCGTCTGCCTGTTTGAGGCCGTGCGCCAGCGCCAGGCGTGATCGGCACCGCAAAATATCAACAAGCGCTTTCCCCTCCTGTACGGCTCTCCTGAATAATTCAGACAGAGCAGGCTGCCAGACGGTTACTCTGCCTGGCAGCCTCGTCGCTATGATGCGTTATCATCAGGAGGCGCTATGTTTCATACCACTCACCACGTATTCAACCAGCCTCATCCTCTCTGCAACAGTAATCTGTTTACCCGCGACAGCGCGCTGTGCGATGCCGTGGTGCGCGAAGGCGCGGCCTGGGACCAGGCGTGGCTGGCGTCGGTTGGTCTGCAGCTTGGCAGCGCGGAATCGCTGGAGCTGGGACGGCTGGCCAATAGTGAACCGCCGGTACTGCAGCGCTATGACGCGCGCGGCGAGCGCATCGACGAGGTGCGGTTTCATCCCGCCTGGCATCTGCTGATGCAGGGCGTCTGTGCCAGCCGCTTACATAATCTCAGCTGGCAGCCTGATGCCCCGGCTCATGCCATGGTAGCGCGTGCGGCGCGCTTTATTCTGCATGCCCAGGCGGAAGCGGGTTCCCTCTGTCCGGTCACCATGACGCACGCCGCGCTTCCTCTGCTGCAGGCGCATCTGCCCGCAGCCTATGCTGACTGGCGCGCAGGCCTGCTGAGCGACCGCTATGATGCCCATCACCTGCCAGGCGGTCAGAAGCGCGGGCTGCTGATTGGCATGGGGATGACTGAAAAGCAGGGCGGTACTGACGTGCTGACTAACACCACGCGCGCTGAACCACTCGGTGTGCGTGCGCCGGGCGAGCCGTGGCGCATTACCGGTCATAAATGGTTTTTCTCTGTGCCGCAAAGCGATGCGCATCTGATCCTGGCCCATACCTCACGCGGCCTGAGCTGTTTTTTTCTGCCGCGACTGCTGCCTGACGGCACGCGCAATGCGCTGCGCATCGAGCAGCTCAAGGAGAAGCTGGGCAACCGCTCCAATGCCAGCGCTGAAGTGGAGTTTCAGGATGCCACCGGCTGGCTGATGGGCGAAGAGGGTGAAGGCGTGCGGCTGTTGTTACGCATGGGCGGCATGACGCGCTTCGACTGCGCGCTCGGCAGCCACGGCCTGATGCGCCGTGCGCTGTCGGTGGCGCTGCATCATGCGCAGCAGCGACAGGTCATGGGCAAACCGCTCAGCGAGCAGCCGCTGATGCGCCTCCAGCTGGCACGACAGGCGCTGCAGCTTGAAGCGCAGACTGCGCTGTTGCTGCGGCTCGCCCGGGCGTGGTCAGCGCCAGCCAGCGAGACGGAGCGGCTCTATGCCCGGCTCTTTACACCGGTAGCGAAGTTTGCCATCTGCCGGGCCGGTATGCCGTTTGTCGCGGAGAGCATGGAGGTGCTGGGCGGTATCGGCTACTGCGAACAGAGCGAACTGCCGCGGCTGTATCGCGAGATGCCGGTTAACAGCATCTGGGAGGGATCGGGCAATGTCATGTGTCTGGATATTCTGCGCGTACTGCAGCGCTATCCTGCATGCCATGCGCTGCTGCAGCAGGAGTTTGAGGCGGTGAGGGGCGCTAATCGTCATGTTGATCGCAGCTGGCGTCAGCTGCGTCTGCAGCTGCGTCATCCGCATGAAGCGCAGGCGCGTGACCTGGCGCAGGAGCTGTTCTGGCTGGCGAGTGCGGCGATACTGCTGAAAGTTGCAGAACCGCCGCTGGCCGATGCGTGGTGTGCGCTTGCGCTCGACGGGCGCGGCGCACGTGGCCCGGATGAGACGCTGGCCGCGCGTCTGCTACTGCGCGCCGGCGCTGCCTGAAGGCGCGCCGTAGAGGATCGCGGTGGCGTACCACAGGCCGGGAAAGGAGGTGTCATCCAGCATCACAATCTGATAATAGACAGCCCCAGCCTGGCTGGCGCGTGCGGCAATCGCGCGCTGTACATCATCCGGTGAACCGCGCGTCGACGCGCTGATATTGCCCAGCTTCGGCAGTCCGGCGCTCTGCGCGCGCGAAATCTCCTGTGGCTGTGAGGCGGGCGGCGGCGGCGCCTGCGGGGTCGACTGCAGCGTTGAACATCCACACAGCACCAGACTCAACAGCAGTAACAGACGGGACATAACGGCTCCGGAAGTGCAGGGAAGATAGCTAAAGTGTAAGCCATCTTCCCGCAATCATCAGCTGTTGAGCCTGAACAGGCTGACCAGCGCCGTAAGATGATGCCCTTTTTCGCTCAGATGCCGGGCGGTGCTCTCAGACTGCATAACCATATCGCTGCTCTGATGCGTCGCCTGACCAATATGGTTCATCGCCAGATTAACCTGACCGATACCCGCCGCCTGCTCCTGCGCCGCAATATTGATCTCATCCATCAGCGTTTTGACCTGCTCAAAATGCGTCACAATGTGGCTCATATTATCGCGCGTCTGCTCAGAGAGCGCATGGCCCGCCGCAACCCGCTCAATGGATCGGGCGATCAGCGTATCGATCTCTTTTGCTGCGCTGGCGCTGCGTTGCGCCAGCGCCCGCACTTCGGCGGCGACCACGGCAAAGCCGCGCCCGTGTTCGCCGGCGCGCGCGGCTTCTACGGCCGCGTTCAGGGCCAGGATATTGGTCTGGAATGCTATTGACTCAATCACATGGGTAATATCGGCAATACTCTGCGACGCAACCCTGATCTCCGCCATGGTTTCCGCTGAGCGGGCGACAGTGGCCCCACCCTGACTGACGGTACCGGCAGCTTCGCTCATCAGTGCCATCGCCTGACGTACGTTAGCCGCGGTCTGCGCCACCGTGGCGCCAAACTGCTCCATGCTGGCGGAAGTCTCTTCCACGCTGCTCGCCTGACGGCTAATCTGCTCGCTGATGGTCGCGCTGCCAGCCGCAATCGTATCGGTGCCGTCACTGATCTCCTGAGCGGCGCCCCGCACCTGGCGCACCACTTTTTCCAGCCCGTCGCCAATGCCGTTGATGGCAGCCACCAGCTGGCCCACCTCATCGCGTCGCGCTGAGTTAAGATGCGCCTGAAGGTTACCTGCCGCATACTCTTCGGCCAGATGGATCACCTGCTGCAACGGGCGGGTAAGGGCATGACGACAGTAAAAAACAAAGCCGGCAGCAAACAGCAGCACCAGCGCCAGGCCGATAGCCATAAACAGGTTGCGACTCTGCGTAACCGGCGCCAGCAACGCGGCACGGCTGACCTCACCGGCAATAACCCAGTCCCAGCCCGGCAGCTGCTGCCACGCCAGCAGCCGGGTTTCACCGGCGTCCTCAAAGCTGAGCAGCCCGGCGGGCTGAGTCAGCAGCCGCTGCTGTACCGCCTGACTCCAGCGTGGCTGCTGACCCTCAGCGTGGCGGTCAAACAGGTAGGTACCCTGTTTGCTGCCCGGCGTACCGTTCAGCACAAAGAAACTGCCGCTGTCACCAAGATGGCGCGCCAGCACTTTGTCGCGTATCAGCGCATACTGCGTATCGATTTTTACGCCGACAAATAAAATCGCAATGACGCTGCCGCTTTCATCACGTACCGGCTCATACTGGGTGATATAGCGATGCCCGAACAGCGTAGCCAGCCCGCGCCATGTGGTGCCTTGCTGCACGCTGCGCCAGGCGGCGCTGCTGCGATCGAGCCGGGTGCCAATGGCGCGGCTGCCATCCTCTTTTTTCAGTGACGTCGCGATACGCACGTAGTCATCGCCGTCGCGGACAAAGATGGTTGTTACCGCGCCGGTACGCTCAAAAAAGTCATCCACGGCAAGCTGATCGAGATTGAGCGTTTTCAGACCGGCACGCAGCACCGGCGTGCTCAGCTCGCCTGTCTGAACGCGGGTGCTCTCGTCACGGCTGAAACGTTTAGGTAAAAAGCTCTGGAATAATCTGGTGTAGTTTGCCACCTCTTCGGAGAGCGTAGCGTTAAACAGCGTGGCCATTTCACTGATGCCCTGCACCTGATTGGTCATATCGTCGGTTGCCAGCTGCTCCAGCTGACGGGCGGCGTTATGGCTCAGGGTAAATGTCAGGATAAACAGTACGACGGCGACGCTGAAAGACGTCAATACAGACAGCCTGACGCCAAGGCTCAGGGCGCTGAGAGAAAGACGCTTCATAAAATACCTGTTATTTAGAATGGGGGAGAACGATCAACGGCAAAAACCGGCAAAGGTTTAGGGTGAAAAAGCAGCGACGTTAATCTGCTAACGCGCCGGCAGAGAACAGGTACACTCGGTATCAGATGCACGCTATTCAGGAGCGCTACCGTGATTGAACTGACAACAGAGACTCTGGCAGGAATCGAGTGTATTCATGCCGCACCCGCCGGTCAGCGGCAGACTCCGCTGCCCGCCATTCTCTTTTACCATGGCTTTACCTCATCAAAAGAGGTTTACAGCTACTTTGCTGTGGCGCTGGCGCAGGCAGGATTTCGCGTCATCATGCCTGATGCAGAGATGCACGGGGCGCGTTATCAGGGCGATAGCGCACTGCGTATGACGCGTTTCTGGGAGATTTTGCGCCAGAATATTGATGAGCTGCCGCAGCTGGAGAGCGCGCTGCGTGACAAACGCTGGATCGCCGGCGAACGTTTTGCGGTGGCGGGGGCGTCAATGGGCGGGATGACGGCGCTGGGAGCCATGGCGCGCTACCCGCACATTCAGAGTGTTGGCTGTCTGATGGGATCGGGCTATTTCCGGCAGCTCAGCGAGCAGCTCTTCCCGCCGCTGGTACCGAAAACCGCTGAGCAGCAGCAGCTGCTTGCTGCGCGCCTGGCGCCGCTGAGCGCTTACGATCCCGCCACAAAGCTGGCCCGGCTTGCCAGCCGGCCGCTGCTGCTCTGGCACGGCGAAGCGGATGAGGTGGTGCCTTTCGCTGAGACGCAGCGCCTTGCAGAGGCGCTGCGCGCCACACAGCAGGATGGTCAGCTTACGTTCCTGTCTGAGCCGCAGATTGGGCATAAAATCACGCCCGCCGCGCTCACCGCGCTGGTGGCGTTTTTTGCGCGTTCCCTCTGAGCAGCCGCCAGCGGGGACTTCAGCGCTGCCCGGACAGTCGATCGGCGGGGCGCTGCGCAGCGGTAAACGGGTTATCAGCCGGCGCATCCAGCCGGTTAACATAGATATAGCCTGAAGCCGCTTTACTGCTGCTTCTCATCTGCTGCGCAGAGTCAGTAACGCTGGCAATGGCGGGGGAAGAGAGAAAGAGACTCAGTAAAGTGGCGACAATGACAGCTTTCATAATCGACTCCTCACCTGTGATACTTCATCAATCGCGCACGCGGTGCATTGTTCAGGGCGCTTTTATAGAGTTTAGTTTTTAACCAGCGCAGCGCCAGAGCGGCTTTTTGAACGCGTACTTCAATGTTTTTGAAAAAACGCGCGTAACAGGCTGAAGTTGCACGCTTAGCACAAAAAGGCGCGCTGTCTGGCACGCCTGTGCAAAACAGGCGAAATGTGCGCTTGTGTTTAGCCCCTGAGGTCAGTATGATTACGCGTCAATTTTTCAGCTGCATTCAGAGGTGTGTGTCATTTAACGATGATATGCAACCTATAACGTTCCTTGCTTCCATGGGCCGCAGCTGACCCTGACAGGAGGCTGAATAATCCGTAAGGAGCTATCGATGCGTCATTACGAAATCGTATTTATGGTCCATCCTGACCAGAGCGAACAGGTTCCGGGCATGATCGAGCGTTACACTGGTGCTATCACTGGTGCACAGGGCACGATCCACCGTCTGGAAGACTGGGGCCGCCGTCAGCTGGCTTACCCGATCAACAAACTGCACAAAGCTCACTATGTTCTGCTGAACGTAGAAGCGCCGCAGGAAGTGATCGACGAGCTGGAAACTAACTTCCGCTTCAACGACGCCGTTATCCGCAGCATGGTTATGCGCGTTAAGCACGCGGTAACTGAAGCTTCTCCGATGGTTAAAGCGAAAGACGAGCGTCGTGAGCGCCGCGAAGATTTCGCTAACGAATCGGCAGAAGAGTCAGATGCTGGGGATTCTGAAGAGTAATTCCCGATGACGGCAAATCAGCTGCGTCTGTCTGGCACAGTGTGCAGGACGCCAGTTCGAAACGTCAGTCCGTCAGGGATCCCACACTGCCAGTTCATGCTTGAGCATCGTTCTGTGCAGGAGGAGGCCGGGTTTCACCGGCAAGCCTGGTGTCAGATGCCGGTGATTATCAGCGGCAGCGCCCATCAGGCGATTACTCAACATATAACGGTCGGCACGCAACTCACGCTCACAGGTTTTATTAGCTGCCATCAGGCACGCAATGGCCAGAGCAAACTTGTGTTACATGCCGAGCAGATTGAATTGATAGATTCTGGAGACTAGCCAAATGGCACGTTATTTCCGTCGTCGCAAGTTCTGCCGTTTCACCGCGGAAGGCGTTCAAGAGATCGATTATAAAGATATCGCAACGCTGAAAAACTACATCACTGAAAGCGGCAAGATTGTTCCAAGCCGTATCACCGGTACTCGTGCTAAATACCAGCGTCAGCTGGCTCGTGCTATCAAGCGCGCGCGTTACCTGTCTCTGCTGCCGTACACTGATCGTCATCAGTAATCGGCAACTGTCCATTAACGACTTTAAGAGGATAAGGTAATGCAAGTTATTCTGCTTGATAAAGTAGCAAACCTGGGCAGCCTGGGTGACCAGGTTAACGTTAAAGCGGGCTACGCTCGTAACTTCCTGGTACCACAGGGCAAAGCTGTTCCTGCTACCAAGAAAAACGTTGAGTTCTTTGAAACTCGTCGTGCTGAACTGGAAGCCAAACTGGCTGACGCTCTGGCAGCTGCCAACGCACGTGCTGAGAAAATCAGCGGCCTGGGCACCGTTACCATCGCGTCTAAAGCAGGCGACGAAGGTAAACTGTTCGGTTCTATCGGTACCCGCGACATCGCTGATGCAGTTTCTGCAGCAGGTGTTGAGGTGTCTAAGAGCGAAGTTCGCCTGCCGAACGGCGTTCTGCGCACCACCGGTGAGCATGAAGTTGACTTCCAGGTTCATAGCGAAGTTTTCGCTAAACTGGTTGTGAATGTAGTTGCTGCATAATTTTATGCAGTGATGCGAAAACGCCGGCCCTGTGCCGGCGTTTTTGTTTCCGGCGCTTACTGAGCGCGGATAAAGCTGCCGTCGGGCTGACGGGTAAACAGCACCGGACCGTTACTGCCATCAACGGTAAGGCCAGTCACCACGCCGTCGCCATTCTGGCGAATTTTCACCTGCTGACCGCTCTGCAGCGAGCTCAGCGGCGAGCCTTCCCCCTCCACACGCGCCATTGCAAACACATCATTAACCGGCAGATTATTGTCCCGGAACAGCTGCGCCAGCGTCTGGCCCGAGGCTACGCTGTAGCTGCGCCAGGTGCCCTGCGCATCAATAGCCGGCTGGCCGTTTTGCGGCGCAGAAGCGCTATCCTGATTACCAGAAAGCTCCGCCTGCATTGGCACCTCTTTCGGCTGACTCTCAACCGAACGTTCAACCGGATATTTGCCGTTGCTGGTCGGCCAGAGAAACGCCAGCAGCACGATTATCAGGGCAATAACGATGCCGCGGCGATGAAGCGGCGGCAGGGGATCCATCCAGCGTACATCATCCAGCAGGTGCCAGACGCGCTGCAGGGCAGCAGGCATGCGGGACGGGGTATCTGTGGCCATAGGTGAATCCTCCTCGCCAGCGGTTTTATGCAGTCTGGCTGGCAGCCAGCGTTGCAGCCAGGGTAACAGCGTTCGCGTGGTGCGCGTCCGGCGACGTCGCGGGGCAATCTGGCCCATGTTATCTCTCTTGTTTTACAGTATGGGCAATGACAGCAGGAAGTGCCCGCCAGCATTGAAAAATTTGACCTGCGTATTGTTTCTGTTTCGTCGCCAAATGTCATCACGCACCGCGTGAGATTTTACGCCAGCCGCGTGCGCTGCTATGCTGCCGGTTCAATTTTATCCGGGATTAAGGAATCAAGATGACGACCCCTTCATTTGACAGCGTCGAATCACAAGCAAGTTACGGTATCGGTTTACAGGTTGGTCAGCAGCTGCAGGAGTCTGGACTGCAGGGTCTGCAGCCTGAAGCACTGCTGGCAGGTCTGCGCGACGCGCTGGAAGGGAACTCACCGGCGGTTCCGGTTGATGTGGTACACCGTGCGCTGCGCGAAGTACACGAGCGTGCAGAAGGCGTGCGCCGCGAGCGCACCGAAGCGATGGCCGCACAGGGTCAGCAGTTCCTGGAGCAGAATGCCCAGCGTGAAGGCGTGAGCACGACGGAGTCAGGCCTGCAGTTTAGCGTGATCAAACAGGGCGATGGTCCGATTCCGTCACGTCAGGATCGCGTACGCGTGCACTACACCGGTAAGCTTATCGACGGCAGCGTGTTCGACAGCTCCGTTGCCCGCGGTGAGCCAGCAGAGTTTCCGGTTACCGGCGTTATCGCTGGCTGGATCGAAGCATTAACGCTGATGCCGGTTGGCTCAAAATGGGAGCTGACTATTCCGCACAACCTCGCCTACGGTGAGCGTGGTGCCGGCGCCTCAATCCCGCCATTCAGCACCCTGATTTTTGAAGTTGAGCTGCTGGAAATCCTGTAATAGCTTCGCCGCCAGGGGCGTATAAATGCGCCCCCTGTGGGTTGGCCGATGTAGGGGCGCCATTAATGGCGCCCTTGTTGCGTGCGGGGCTGAAACCAGGGGCGTATAAATGCGCCCCCTGCGGGTTGGCCGATGTAGGGGCGCCATTAATGGCGCCCCTGTTGCGTGCGGGGCTGAAACCAGGGGCGCATTAATGCGCCCCCTACGGGTAGGCCGGTGTA
>NZ_DKTK01000003.1:0-122279 GCF_002473195.1 Pantoea sp. UBA7232 | reverse complement strand
TTAGCCCGTCCGCGTGCGGGAATGCCGCTGAAACTGCCAGAAGCCAGGCGGGCGGAACCCCTCCGGTGCCGCGCGCTGCTTAGCGCAAAGCTCCCGGCGCATCACTTATCCAGGCCCACCCACCGAGTGACGCCGCACCAGCGTCGGACTGAACATATTGGTGACTTCAGGCAGCTCGCTGCCGTGCGCCAGCGCCAGCGCCAGCTGTGCCGCCTGCTGCGCCATAGTGACAATAGGGTAGCGCACGGTAGTAAGGCGCGGACGCACGTAACGTGACACCAGCACATCATCAAACCCGATCAGTGACATCTCCTCTGGTACGCGGATGCCGTTATCACTTAGCACCGCCAGCGCGCCAGCAGCCATCGAGTCGTTATAGCAGGCGACGGCCGTCAGAGACTTGCCGCGGCCCAGCAGCTCCGTCATCGCCTGCTCACCGCCTGTTTCATCAGGCTCACCCCAGGCCACCAGGCGGTCGTTACAGGGCAGGCCGTGTTCCCGCAGCGCATCGTAATAGCCCTGCAGGCGATCCTCTGCATCAGAAATGGTGTGCGTGGAGCAGATAAAAGCGATGTGCGTATGGCCCTGCTGAATAAGATGCCGGGTGGCGAGCCAGGCGCCATAGCGATCGTCAAGCGCAATACAGCGTGACTCAAAGCCCGGGATCAGCCGGTTCAGCAGCACCATACCCGGCACCTGACGCATCAGCATCTCCAGATCGTCTGCCGGGATTTTCTTGGCATGCACCACCAGCGCCGCGCAGCGATGGCGCATCAGCTGCTCAATCGCCTGCCGCTCTTTTTGTTCATTATGGTAACCGTTACCAATCAGCAGAAAGTTGCCGGTCTCGCCTGCCACTTCATCCACCGCTTTTACCATCGCGCCAAAAAAAGGGTCGGATACATCACCCACCACCAGCCCCAGCGTTTCAGTAGATTGCTGTGCCAGCGCGCGCGCATTGGCGTTAGGGTGATACTGCAGCTGCTCCATCGCCTGGGTTACCGCGAGGCGTGAACCTTCGCTGGCTTTGGGAGAGTTATTGATAACACGGGAAACGGTCGCAACCGACACCCCGGCCATACGGGCAACATCCTTTATGGTAGCCATGCAATTATCGACATCCAGGGAAAACGTTTACACATCGCATCAGTGTTACGGAAAAGCCCCTGGGCCGCAAGCGATCAGAATGCCAGCGTTGTCGCAAAAGCGCGGAAAATCAGCCGCTCACAGGCAGGCTTCTGGCGGAGTGCAGCCTCATGCTATGCTGCCGCGCATTCTCTGTTTATCTGCCGGACACTCTCATGAAAACACGCGTGCCGCACCTGGCGCACTGGGGCGCTTTTACCGCCGTGACGGAAGATGGTCGCCTGACAGGCTGCGAACCTTTCTTTGCCGATACCGATCCTTCACCGATGATCCACACTATCCCCGAGCTGGTTTACTCCGACAGGCGTATCCGCCAGCCAATGGTGCGCCGCTCGTGGCTGAAATCGCGCGAGAACAGCGATCGCACCCTGCGCGGGCGTGAAGACTTTGTGCCGGTCAGCTGGGATACCGCGCTCGATCTGGTCGCAGAAGAGAACCGCCGCGTACGCGAGCGCTACGGGGCAGCCGGCATCTTTACCGGCTCTTACGGCTGGTCCTCGGCCGGACGGGTGAACCATGCGCGGACGCTGGTGCGGCGTTTCTATTTTCAGGGCGGCGGCGGGGTCGATCAGCAGGGCAACTACAGCTGGGGCGCCGCCCAGTTCTTCCTGCCCTATGTGATTGGCACTTACATGCCGCTGACCGGGCGCGTAACCGACTGGCCGCAGGTGGTGGAGCATGCGGAGATTTTTGTCGCCTTTGGTGGCCTGGCGCTGAAAAATGCGCAGGTCGCGTCCGGCGGAGCGGGGCAGCACAGCCTGAAGCCGGCGCTGGAGCAGCTGCGCGCCAGGGGCACTCCGGTAATCAACATCAGCCCGCAGCGCGATGACTGTCCGGCGTGGCTAAACGCCGAATGGATCCCGATTCGCCCCAATACCGATGTCGCGCTGATGCTGGCGCTGGGCTATGAGATCCTGCGCAACGGCGCCACTGACGACACCTTCCTCGCTACGCACTGCACCGGCTGGCCGCAGCTGCGCGCTTACCTGCTGGGCGAAAGCGACGGCGTGGCAAAAACTGCAGCCTGGGCGAGCGCCATTACCGCTATTCCGGCCGCACGTATCGCACAGCTGGCACAGCAGCTGGCGGGCAGGCGCAGCTTTATGACCAGCGCTTACTCCGTGCAGCGCGCCCACCGCGGTGAGCAGCCCTACTGGATGATGATTGCGCTCTCCTGCATGCTGGGTCAGCCGGGCCTGCCGGGCGCAGGCTTCTCATTCGGGCATGGCTCAATGAACAGCGTAGGCAATCCGCGTCAGGAGGGACCGGCGCCGATGATGAGCACCGGGCCTAATCCGGCCAATCTGGCGATTCCGGTAGCGCGCATCAGCGACATGCTGCTGCAGCCAGGCGAACCTTACGACTTCTGCGGTGAGACGCTGCACTATCCTGATATCCATCTGGTGCACTGGGCGGGCGGTAATCCGTTTCATCATCACCAGCAGCTTAACCGGCTGGTCGCCGGCTGGCAGCGACCCGATACGGTGATTGTGCAGGATATTGTCTGGACGCCTGCGGCGCAGATGGCGGACATTGTGCTGCCGGTGACAACCACGCTGGAGCGCAACGATATTGGCGGATCGTCGCGCGATCGCTTTGTGCTGGCGATGCACCAGGCAGTCAGGCCACAGCATCAGGCACGCAACGACTTCGATATTTTGCTGACATCGCCGATCGCCTCGGTTATCGCGACCGCTTCACGGAAGGGCGCAACGAGATGCAGTGGATTGAGCATCTTTATCAGCAGTGCGCACAGGCACATGCGCGGCGCGGTATCGCTTTCCCGGCCTTCAGTGAGTTCTGGGAGCGCGGGTTTGTGGAGATCCCCGAGGGCGGAAAACCCTATATCTTTATGGAGGAGTTTCGCGCCGATCCGCAGGCGCATCCCATCGCCACCGCCAGCGGCAAAATTGAGCTCTTTTGCCAGACCATTGCGGACTATCAGCTGGATGACTTCGCGGGTCATCCCACCTGGTGTGAGCCGCAGGAGTGGCTGGGTGCGCCGCTGAGCAGCGACTATCCGCTGCATATGATCTCAGTGCAGCCTGCCGACCGGCTGCACAGCCAGCTGGATGCAACCCCTGCCGTTCAGGCCAATAAAACTGCCGGACATGAGACGCTGTCGATGCATCCGCAGGATGCCGCGCAGCGCGGCATTGCCGACGGGGAGGTGGTTGAGGTAAGCAATGCGCGCGGCCGTATGCTGGCCGGCGTGCGCCTGACCGACGGCGTCGCGCCGGGCGTACTGATTATCGCGACCGGTGCATGGTTCGATCCCGGCTTTGGCGGCACGTGGCAGCCGTGGGATCGCGCCGGCAACCCGAACGTACTGACGCTGGATATCGGGACCTCTTCCCTGACGCAGGGACCGAACGCCATGAGCTGCCTGGTCGAAGTCAGAAAACATCACGGTTGCACAAACCACTAACAATCTCACCGCTGGTTACATTTTGCGGGCAACTGTTGCGTTTAAGCAGGTGCAGGGCTGTCAGCTGGCTTGCTACAGTCAGGGTCCCAGAGGTATTGATGGGTGAACATCAAAACGTTTTCTTGATTACACCAACCTGCGCAGATGCGCAGGTTTTTTTTGTCCGTCATCTCTGCAAATAACTGAAACACAGTTTTCCTGTCAACTTGCCAGGCCTTTCTTTATAACAGCCGATAACCAGTCTGGATAACGACTCTCACCGCAGCGGAATGCTATGCCTCCGATTAAAAAATTTCTGGGTAAAGACCAGATTAAAGCCCCGTTTAACCCGTTTCGTTTTCGTCTGATCTGTCTGGGCGTGCTGACCTGTATGGGACTGCTGCTCGCCCGCGTCGGCGATCTGCAGCTGATCAACCATCCGATGCTGGAGCATGAAGCGGATCAGCGCTCGCTGCGCACCGTTACGCTGCCCACGAATCGCGGCACGCTGCTGGATCGCGATGGCCAGGCGCTGGCGCTGAGCGTACCGTCGCGCGACATCATCGCCGATCCTAAACGGGTGCTGGAGGCGAATCCCGACTTCAGCAGCGCAAAGTGGGGCTATCTGGCGGCGGCGCTCAGCATGCGGCCGGAAGATCTGCAGGCGCAGATTACAGCTAACCCGAAAAAGCGGTTTCTCTATCTGGGACGTAAGATTGAGCTGGGGATCGCCAAAGATATCGCCGAACTGCACCTGAAAGGGATCAGCTCGGTCTATAACGACAGCCGGTTTTATCCGATGAGTGAAGCGGCTGCGCCGCTGATTGGCATTGTGGGAGCTGACAGCAACGGGCTTAACGGGCTGGAGAAAGGGTTTGATCGGGTGCTGCAGGGCGAGCCAGGCAAAGAGGTCTATCGCCAGGATGGCGAGGGCAATATCATTTCGATGATCGATTATGAGCCGCCGAAGCAACCGCCCACGGTGCAGCTCAGCATCGACAAGTTTGATCAGTTTACCCTCTACAGCAGGCTGCGCGACGGCGTGCTGCTGAACAAAGCGGACTCCGGCGCCGCGGTGCTGGTGAAGATCGATACCGGTGAAATTCTGGCAATGGCATCGTATCCCTCATTCAACCCGAATAATTTTGACAAGGCGACACCCGCCCAGATGCGTAACGTCGCTATCAATGACAGCTTTGAACCCGGCTCAACGGTCAAACCGCTGGTGGTGATGGAGGGCCTGGAGCGCCATCTGGTGAGGCCTGACTCGGTGATTGATACCACCCCCTACAGCGTCAATGGCCATCTTATCCGCGACGTCGGCCACTGGCCGCGTCTCACCATGACCGGCATTTTGCAAAAATCGAGTGATATCGGCGTATCGCATATTGCGCTGGCGATGCCGGCGGAAGCGCTGGTCAACACCTATCAGGCATTTGGTCTCGGCAAGCCTACCGGACTGGGATTAACTGGCGAGAGCGTGGGCTACTTTCCGCTGCATCGCGAGCGCTGGGCGGACATTGAACGTGCAACCTTCTCCTTTGGTTACGGCCTGCGCGTGACGCCGCTGCAGATTGCGCGCGAATATGCCACGCTGGGCTCGTTTGGCGTTTATCGTCCGCTGTCGATAACCAAAGTCACGCCACCGGTGCTGGGCAAACAGGTAGCCAATCCGCAGATTGTACAGACCGTGGTGCATATGCTGGAGAGTGACGTGCTGCCGGGCGGCACCGGTATCAAGGCTGCGGTACCAGGTTATCGCCTGGCGACCAAAACCGGTACCGCAGAGAAGATGGGCAGCAGCGGCAAATATGATGGCGGTTACGTGAACTATACCGCCGGGATCGCGCCAGCCAGCCACCCGGAGGTGGCGCTGGTAGTGATGATCAACCATCCGACCGCGGGCGATCACTTCGGCGGCTCGGTGGCCGCGCCCATCTTCGGCAATATTATGGGACCGGTGCTGAAGCACATGAACATTGCGCCGGATGCGCTTTACAGCAAGCCACCGTCAGATAAATCCTAGCTAAATCAAAATGTAACCATCAGGCTGCGCTGTTCATACCTGGTTGCATTTCGCTGAATACGGTTGCGTTTAGCCGCTGTTATTTCGCAGGGTGCTGCGCGACGATAGCGATCCCAGAGGTATGATTGGTGTGAAGATCGGCTGCTGCGGCAGCGATACCTGCACTGCAGGTATAACCCTGTTCGGTTGCACCGACCCACGCAGACGCGTGGGTTTTTTTTATCTTTTTTTCCTGCGGCCCCGCGTCGCTGTTTGTCAGGGACTCCGCTTTAATTCTGCTCTGTACTTGTCGCCGCCCGGCAAATCCTGCAAGGTAATTACCATTTTTGACCTTGCTAAGGAGCTGGCATGCTATTTACCCTTTTGCGCACTCTCTGTCGCCTGCTATGGCGCGTGGAGCTGCGCGGCGATCTTACGGCGCTGCATAAAGAGAAAGTGCTGATCGCGCCTAATCATATGTCCTTTCTGGATGGCGTGCTGGTTGCGCTGTTTTTACCGATCAGGCCGGTATTTGCGGTCTATTCTGCTATCAGCACCCGCTGGTATATGCGCCTGCTGAAGCCGATTATCGACTTTGTCCCGCTCGATCCCACTAAGCCGATGTCAATCAAACATCTGGTTCGCATGATTAATACCGGCCGCCCGGTGGTGATTTTTCCGGAAGGTCGTATCACCGTGACCGGGTCGCTGATGAAGATCTACAGCGGTGCCGGCTTTGTGGCGGCGAAATCGGGCGCGACGGTGGTGCCGATGCGCATTGAGGGAGCGGAGTACACGCCGTTTGGCCGTCTTGGCGGGGTGTTTAAGCGCCGCCTGTTTCCCCGGATTACGCTGAGCGTGCTGCCAGCGACCCATATTCCGATGCCGGAGGCGAAACGCGCCCGCGACCGGCGCGTGCTGGCAGGTGAACACCTGCACCATATTATGATGGAAGCGCGCATGGCGGTGCGCCCGCGCGAAACGCTCTACGAAGCTTTTCTCAGCGCGCGTACCCGCTACGGACTGACCAAAGCCTGTATTGAAGATGTAAATTTTCAGCCGGACAGCTACACCGGCCTGCTGAAAAAGGCGCTCGGGGTGGGACGTATTCTTGAGCGCTATAGCCAGCAGGGAGAATATATTGGTCTGCTGCTGCCTAATGCTACCGTGACCGCTGCAGCGATCCTCGGTGCATCCATGCGCGGGCGCGTTCCGGCCATGCTGAACTATACGGCTGGCGTCAGCGGCATGCGTGCCGCGCTGACCGCCTCGCAGGTAAAAACCGTGTTTACCTCACGCCAGTTTCTGGAAAAAGGCAACCTGTGGCATCTGCCGCAGGGGCTGACTGAAGTCGAATGGATTTACCTCGAAGATCTTAAAGAGACGGTAACGCTGCAGGATAAGCTGTGGATCCTCGGCCATCTGCTGCTGCCGCGCCGGGCACAGCTGGCGCAGCAGCCGGAAGAGGCGGCGATGGTGCTGTTTACTTCTGGTTCGGAAGGCCATCCTAAAGGGGTGGTGCATTCTCATAAGAGCCTGCTGGCTAACGTCGAGCAGATCCGCACCGTGGCCGACTTTACGCCGCGCGATCGCTTTATGTCAGCGCTGCCGCTGTTTCACGCCTTCGGCCTGACGGTGGGGCTCTTCACGCCGCTGCTCACCGGGGCGCAGGTTTTCCTCTATCCCAGTCCGCTCCACTATCGCATCGTGCCGGAGCTGGTTTATGACCGCAACTGCACCGTTCTGTTCGGTACGTCAACGTTTCTGGGTAACTACGCGCGCTTCGCCAGCCCCTATGATTTTGCCCGTTTGCGCTACGTGGTAGCCGGTGCGGAGAAGCTGCAGGAAGGCACGCGCCAGCTCTATATGGAGAAATACGGTATTCGTATTCTTGAGGGCTATGGCGTCACCGAGTGCGCGCCGGTTGTGGCGATCAACGTGCCGATGGCTGCCCGCACGCATACCGTTGGCCGTCTGCTGCCCGGCATGGATTCCCGTCTGATTTCAGTGCCGGGCATTGAGCAGGGTGGCCGGCTGCAGCTGCGCGGCCCGAATATCATGAATGGTTATCTGCGTGTTGACGCGCCCGGCGTGCTGGAACCGCCCGTGGCGGACAACGGCGAAGGTGTAATGGAGGCGGGCTGGTATGATACCGGTGATATTGTCAGTTTCGATGAGGGCGGTTTTTGTCAGATTCAGGGCCGGGCGAAGCGCTTTGCCAAGATAGCCGGTGAGATGGTGTCGCTGGAGAGCGTTGAACAGATTGCGCTGAAAGCCTCCGGTGAAAAACAGCATGCCGCCTCGCTGCGTCCGGACGGTAATCGCGGCGAAGCGCTGGTGCTGTTTACCACCGACAGCGAGCTGACGCGCGAGCAGCTGCTGCAGGCGGCGCGTGAAACCGGTGCGCCAGAGCTGGCGGTGCCGCGCGATATCCGCGTCATGAAACAGCTGCCGATGCTCGGCAGCGGTAAGCCAGACTACGTCAGCCTGAAGCAGCTGGCTGAAGAGGAGAGAGCATGAGCCAGCATGGGGAGGCCCGCGCTCCGCTGCTGTCGCGCGGTATGATTGCCGTGATCGTGGCGCAGTTTTTTTCCGCTTTTGGTGATAACGCGCTGCTGTTTGCCACGCTGGCAGTGCTGAAAAATCAGTTCTACCCCGACTGGAGCCAGCCGGTCCTGCAGATGCTGTTTGTCGCCACCTATATTCTGCTGGCGCCGTTTGTCGGGCAGATGGCCGACAGCTTCGCCAAAGGACGGGTGATGATGCTGGCGAATAGCCTGAAGCTGCTGGGGGCGCTGACCATCTGCTTCGGCTTCAATCCGTTTCTCGGCTATACGCTGGTGGGCATCGGCGCGGCCGCTTACTCGCCAGCGAAGTATGGCATTCTGACGGAAATCACCAGCGGTGAACGTCTGGTGAAAGCCAACGGGCTGATGGAGGCATCGACCATCGCGGCCATTCTGCTCGGTTCGGTAGCGGGCGGGATACTGGCGGACTGGCATCTGCTGATGGCGCTGGCCGCCTGTGCGCTGACCTACGCGCTGGCGGTCGTCGCCAATCTCTTCATTCCCCGCCTCAGTGCGGCGCGTCTCGGTCAGAGCTGGCATGCGCTCAGGATGCTGCGCAGCTTCAGCGGTGCAGCACGCCAGCTGTGGCATAACGGCGAGACGCGTTTTTCCCTGCTGGGTACCAGTCTGTTCTGGGGAGCAGGGGTCACGCTGCGTTTCCTGCTGGTGCTCTGGGTGCCGGTGGCCTTAGGCATTACCGATAACAAAACGCCCACCATGCTCAACGCCATGGTAGCGATAGGAATTGTACTGGGCGCGGCGGCGGCGGCTAAGCTGGTGACGCTGCAGACGGTGCGGCGCTGTATGCCGGCAGGGGTGCTGATAGGAGTGATGGTGGTGCTGTTTTCGCTGCAAACCACGCTGCTGAACGCTTATCTCCTGCTGATGGCGATCGGCGCCCTGGGCGGTTTTTTTGTGGTGCCGCTCAACGCACTGCTGCAGGAGCGCGGTAAGGCGAGCGTGGGTTCAGGTAATGCAATTGCCGTGCAGAACCTCGGCGAGAATAGCGCCATGCTGCTGATGCTGGGTCTCTATACCCTGGCGATTAAGCTCGGTGCCCCGGCGATTGCCACCGGCACAGGCTTTGGCATAGCATTTGCCGCCGCAATCGCGCTGCTGTGGTGGAAATCGCGTCCCGTATCCCCGTAGGGGCCGCATTTATGCGGCCCTGGTGCATTCAAAGGGCGTCATTAATGACGCCCCTGCGAATTCCCATCGCATGATTCAACATTCCCGTAGGGGTCGTATTCATGCGGCCCTGGTGCATTCAAAGGGCGTCATTAATGACGCCCCTGCGAATTCCCATCGCATGATTCAACATTCCCGTAGGGGTCGCATTTATGCGGCCCTGGTGCATTCAAAGGGCGTCATTAATGACGCCCCTGCGAATTCCCATCGCATGATTCAAAATTCCCGTAGGGGGTCGTATTCATGCGGCCCTGGTGCATTCAAAGGGCGTCATTAATGATGCCCCTGGGAATTCCCATCGCATGATTCAACATTCCCGTAGGGGTCGCATTTATGCGACCCTGGCGTATGTATCGATGCACCTGCGTTTATACGATTTCACCGCAATCAAAAAGGGCGTCATTAATGACGCCCTTGCGTTAATCTCCGCCGTATTCATATAACCCTGAAAAATTACGGTGCGGGATAGGTATACTGCCGGTGGATGGTTTCCAGCGCTTCCAGCACATCGGCGTTCAGCGTCAGATTAAAACTCTCCACATTCGTTTTCAGCTGCTCCAGCGTGGTCGCGCCCAGCAGGGTACTGGCAACGAACGGCTGCTGGCGCACATAGGCGAGGGCCATTTGCGATGGATCCAGATTATGCTGCTTTGCCAGGTCGACATAGGCGGCGATCGCCTGTTGCGACTGCTCACTGCTGTAACGGGTAAAGCGGCTGAACAGCGTGTTGCGGGCGCCAGCGGGCTTCGCGCCATTCAGGTACTTGCCGCTCAGAGTACCAAATGCGAGGCTTGAGTAAGCCAGCAGCTCCACGCCTTCATGCTGACTAATCTCGGCCAGCCCAACCTCAAAGCTGCGGTTCAGCAGACTGTAAGGGTTCTGAATCGTCACAATCCGCGGCAGCTCATGTTTTTCAGCCAGCTGCAGATAGCGCATTACGCCCCAGGCAGTCTCATTCGAAACGCCAATGTAGCGGATCTTACCGGCGCGCACCTGTTCGGTCAGCGCTTCCAGCGTCTCCAGCAGGGTCACGGTCGCGGTACTTTCGCTGTACTCGTAGCCGAGCTTGCCAAAGTAGTTAGTCTGGCGCTGCGGCCAGTGCAGCTGATAAAGATCGAGGTAGTCGGTATTCAGACGCTTCAGGCTGGCATCCAGCGCTTCGCGAATGTTTTTGCGATCGAGCGCCTGATGCGGGCGGATCAGCGCGTCGCTGCCGCGAACCGGCCCGGCGACTTTGCTGGCGAGGATCACTTTATCGCGGCTGCCGCGCTTTTTCAGCCAGCTGCCAATGTATTGTTCAGTTAATCCCTGGGTTTCAGGACGCGGCGGAACCGGGTACATCTCTGCGGTATCGATCAGATTGATGCCCTGGCTCACAGCGTAATCGAGTTGTTCGTGGGCGTCGGCTTCGCTGTTTTGCTCACCAAACGTCATCGTGCCTAGCCCCAGTTGACTGACTTCCAGCGTACTATGGGGGATACGGTGATAATGCATTGCCGGCTTCCTTTTTTCATTATGAAACGGAATGTTCTGTCCTTTCGGACTATAGCCTGTCTGACACAGAGGAAGGAAGAGGGGAAACTCCGGGAAATCGCCTGCACGGAGGAAAACGCCGTGCAGGCCGGGTAATCTGGCACTTAACGTTCAATGATGGTGGAAACTTCATCACCGTTGATCTGCATAACGTGACCCTGCCGATCGGTGTACTCAACCAGGCCGGTCTCTTTATCGATCGAGGGCTTGCCCTCGGTCATAATCATCTGGCCATCTTTTGTTGCCATCACATAGTCACTACTGCAACCGCTCAGCACTGACGCTGCCAGCAGTAAACCTGCTACACCCGCTAACCCTTTCATTATCCGCTCCCTGAGCTGCTCCAACTGCAAAAGTGTAGTAATAAATGCTTTTACCTGACGAAGTAATCGCATGATTCTTAAAAAAGCGAGAGATAGCGTGCATTAGCTTGACAAGCAGGCACGTTTCCTGCTGGTTGCTCAGCACCTGAAGAGTGTAACGTTAGCTGGCGGACGCTGGCAAAACCAGACGTCGGAAAATGTGCGGTATAAGAGAGCGTGTAGTGAATTACAGTAAAAAATGGCGCGCCAGCAGCGCAGCCGTAAAGTGCTTTTTAAGATAGAAGCCGCGCGGCAGCGTCATAATGCGTTCACCATGCTCACCTACGGCTTCCGTCAGCGCCCGGTTGTTGGCTGCTTTGGGACGGATTTGCAGCCAGGCGCCGTGGCGGGCGGTAATACGCTCGACCTGCCCCAGCACAATCATATCCATCAGCTCCTCCCAGTCGGCGCGCAGCTGCTGCTCCTCTTCTGCGTCTGGCTGCCAGAGCAGGGGCGTACCCACCCGACGCTCAGCCAGTGGGATCGTGCGCTCGCCCTCAACCGGGATCCACAATACCCGCGCCAGCTTATGGCGCACATGGCTTGACGCCCAGGTCACGCCGCTGTTACCCGTCAGCGGCGCCACACAGACAAAGGTGGTCTCCAGTGGCCTGCCCTGAGCATCAACCGGAATGGTTTTAAGCTCGATACCCAAATGCGCAAAATCCTGCTCCGCTTTACTGCCGGCGCTGGCACCCAGGTGCAGCTCCAGCAGCATGCCGACCCAGCCTTTATCGCGTTTAAGATTATCAGGTACCGGCAGGTTAAGCCGGGCTGCCAGGGTTTCCAGCCGCTCTCCGGCCAGCTGATGCGCACGCTGCAGCAACTCTTCTTCACTTATCGGGGAACCGGGCAAAGGATCGTGAAATGTCATGATCAATATCTGAGTTGGTTAAAAAATAATCAGTTTGCGGGCGGGCAGGTTGTCCACATCGCCTCTTTCTGAACGGGCGTCATAATAGCATGATTCACACTGCTTTTTTGAATGACTGCAGCAGCAGGTACGGTTCAGAGAGACAGTTTATCCCGATTTGTCCGCCACAATAAACAGGATATCAGTGTAAGTTATCCACAGATAAATGGGATAAGCCCGTCCTGAGCCGATCCCTGTTTCTATTTACAGGGCCTGCTGAACCGCAATGCGCGATTTTTTTGCATCATCTGACCAGGTTTAGGGCATTCCTTGTGGATAAAAACAACGGCGGTTGTTTTTTAATCACACGTCTCTCTTTGTCTGACCCGCGCTAAAAAAAACCTTTCGGACTGACACCATTTTTTTAATTAAGTTATTAATTATAATCATATATTTATCAGGATAAGAATCCTCTGTTTTGCGCTGGCGTTAAACTGTCTGCAGTTAATTACCGCGTTCTGCACAAAGCTATCCACAGAAAAAGTGCATAAGATCGCACAACAGGCAGGGTAACTGTTTATAAGTTAAGTCATCTCTGTGGGTTAACTCTTTTTTATTCTGCGGAGGTCCGGCTTATCCAGTGGTTTACCGCCTGTAAGGAGTGTGAAACAATCAGACCATTCAAATTAAGCTTTGAGGTAGTCCAGTGATCGATGATGATGGCTACCGCCCGAATGTTGGTATCGTAATCTGCAACAGGCAGGGGCAAGTGTTATGGGCCAGGCGCTTTGGACAGCACTCCTGGCAGTTTCCTCAGGGAGGCATCAATCCGGGTGAAACCGCAGAGCAGGCGATGTATCGCGAACTGTTCGAAGAAGTGGGTTTACACCGCAAAGATGTTCGAATACTTGCTTCAACCCGTAACTGGTTACGTTACAAGTTGCCTAAACGTTTGGTGCGTTGGGATACAAAGCCGGTCTGTATCGGCCAGAAACAGAAGTGGTTTCTTCTGCAGTTGATGTGTAATGACGCGGATATCAATGTGCAACACAGCAGCACACCCGAGTTTGATGGCTGGCGCTGGGTGAGCTTCTGGTATCCGGTACGTCAGGTGGTCTCCTTCAAGCGCGATGTTTACCGGCGCGTCATGAAAGAGTTTGCTGGCGTGGTAATGTCGATGCAGGAGAGTGTGGGGCAGCGCAATAACCCTGTTGCCCACCGTCGTAAAAGAGGATAGGCCACGCCCCTTATGCTCACTCAGTTGCGCGAAATAGTAGAAAAAGTGGCGGGTGCACCGCGTCTGAATGAAGCACTCGACATTCTGGTTAACGAAATCTGCCTGGCGATGGAGACCGAGGTCTGCTCGGTTTACCTCGCCGATCACGATCGACACTGCTACTACCTGATGGCGACCCGCGGTCTGAAAAAACCGCGCGGCCGTACGATCGCACTGGCGTTTGATGAAGGCATTGTCGGCCTGGTTGGCCGGCTTGCTGAACCCATTAACCTGGCCGATGCGCAGAGTCACCCCAGCTTTAAATATATTCCTGCCGTAAAAGAAGAGCGTTATCGCTCTTTCCTTGGTGTACCTATTATCAGTCGTCGCCAGCTACTGGGCGTGCTGGTGGTGCAGCAGCGCGAACACCGTCAGTTTGATGAGAGTGAAGAGTCATTTCTGGTGACGCTCGCCACGCAAATGGCGGGGCTGCTCTCACAGTCACAGCTCGGCCAGCTATTTGGCCAGTTCCGGCAAACCCGTGTTAAAGCGATTGCCGCCTCTCCGGGCGTGGCGGTGGCGATCGGCTGGGTGGATGAAACACAGCCGCTGCTGGATCAGGTTTCTGCCGCATCAACCCTTGATCCCCAGCGCGAGCGCGAGCGGCTGGTGGTGGCGATGGGGGAAGCGGGCAATGAATTCCGCCGTTTCAGTAAACGCTTTGCGGCCGGCGTGCAGAAAGAGAGCGCGGCAATCTTCGATCTCTACTCGCATCTGCTGACCGATGCGCGGCTGAAAAAAGATCTGTTTGCGGAGATCGAGCGCGGATCGGTGGCTGAGTGGGCGGTAAAAACCGTGATCGAAAAGTTTGCGGCGCAGTTTGCCAGCCTGCAGGATCACTATCTGCGCGAACGGGCTGGCGATCTGCGGGTGCTGGGGCAGCGGCTGCTGTTTCATCTTGATGATACGCTGGTGGGAACCAACGCCTGGCCGGAGCGCTTTGTGCTGGTGGCCGATGAGCTGACGGCCACGACGCTGGCCGAGCTGCCGCATGAGCGGCTGGCAGGCGTGGTCGTGCGCGACGGCGCCGCTAACTCACATGCGGCGATCCTGACGCGGGCGATGGGGATCCCGACCGTGATGGGTGCCGATATCCTGCCGGTGCAGCTCAACAAGCGGCAGCTGATCGTTGATGGCTATCGCGGGGAAGTCCTGATCGATCCTGAGCCGGTGCTGGTACAGGAGTATCAGCGTTTGATCAGCGAAGAGAACGCGCTGAGCAAAATGGCGGAAGGCGTGGTGGATCAGCCCGGTGAGTTGAAAAGCGGGGAGCGGGTGCAGGTCATGCTCAATGCCGGTCTTAGCCCGGAGCATGAGCAGGCGCTGGACAGCTGGGTCGATGGCATCGGCCTTTATCGTACTGAGATCCCGTTTATGCTGCAAAGCGGCTTCCCGTCAGAAGAGGAGCAGGTGGCGCAGTACCAGGGCATGCTGCAGCTGTTTTACGATAAGCCGGTCACGCTGCGCACGCTGGACGTCGGCGCGGACAAACAGCTGCCCTATATGCCAATCAGCGAAGAGAATCCGTGTCTTGGCTGGCGCGGTATTCGCCTGACGCTCGATCAGCCGGAGATCTTCCTGGTCCAGGTGCGGGCCATGCTGCGCGCTAACGTCGCCTCCGGAAACCTCAATATTCTGCTGCCGATGATCAGCCATATTGATGAGATCGATGACGCGCGCCGGCTGATCGATCGCGCCGGACGTGAAGTGGAGGAGGTACTGGGCTATCCCATTCCCCGGCCGCGTATCGGCGTTATGATCGAAGTGCCCTCAATGCTGTTTATGATCCCGCATCTGGCCAGCCGCGTTGATTTTATCTCGGTCGGCACCAACGATCTGACGCAGTATCTGCTGGCGGTGGATCGCAACAACACCCGGGTCGCAAACCTCTACGATCCGCTGCATCCCGCCATGCTGCGCGCGCTGCATACCATTGCGCGTGAAGCCCGGGAAGCCAAACTTGAGCTCTGCCTGTGTGGTGAAATGGCGGGCGATCCCATGTGTGTCGCGCTGCTGGTCGGGCTTGGCTATCATCATCTCAGCATGAACGGCAAAAATATTCCGCGGGTGAAGTACCTGTTGCGACATCTGGATCGGGAGGAAGTACAGAAGCTAAGCCAGCAGGGCATTGCAGCGCATACCGCTTCGGAAGTGCGTCATCTGGTTGCGGCATTTATGGAGCGTCGCGGTCTGGGTGGACTGATTCGCGGCGGTCGTTAACGGTTTACATTTCTGCGGAAACTGTGAAAAGCGGCTGTGCTATGATGCGCAGCCTTTTATTGTCTGGCCCTTTAGCCACGCCCGCGTTGGGCAGAAAAATCGATGGTGAATAATGAATAACGGCTACATTTCATTTCCCCAATTCGATCCGGTGATCTTCTCAATCGGACCGATTTCGCTTCACTGGTACGGCCTGATGTATCTGGTGGGCTTTGTTTTTGCCATGTGGCTTGCGGTGCGCCGCGCCAACAAGCCCGGTAGCGGCTGGACGAAAGACGAAGTGGAAAACCTGCTTTATGCCGGATTCCTCGGCGTCTTTCTCGGTGGTCGTATCGGCTATGTGCTGTTTTACAATCTGCCGCTGTTTCTGGAAAACCCGCTCTACCTGTTCAAGGTCTGGGATGGCGGCATGTCCTTCCACGGTGGCCTTATCGGCGTGATTGTGGTCATGCTGATTTTTGCCCGTCGCACGAAACGTACCTTCTTCCAGGTGTCTGACTTCATTGCGCCGCTGATCCCGTTTGGTCTTGGCGCGGGTCGCCTCGGTAACTTTATCAATGGCGAACTGTGGGGCCGCGTGGCGCCCGATTTTAAATTCGCGATGCTCTTTCCGGGATCGCGCAGTGAAGATCTCGCGCTAGCGGTGAATAACCCGCAGTATCAGCAGCTGCTGAATACCTATGGCGTACTGCCCCGTCACGCCTCCCAGCTCTATGAGCTGTGTCTGGAAGGCGTAGTGCTGTTTCTTATTCTCAACCTGTTTATTCGCAAACCGCGTCCAATGGGCAGTGTCTCCGGACTGTTCCTGATTGGTTACGGCGCGTTTCGCATTATTGTCGAGTTTTTCCGTCAGCCGGATGCGCAGCTGGGGCTGTTTGAAGGCGGTATCAGCATGGGGCAGATCCTCTCTGTGCCGATGATTCTGGCGGGCATTATCATGATGGTCTGGGCGTATCGTCGTCGTCCGCAGCAACAAACCCGAGAGGTAAAATGAAACAGTATCTGGAACTGATGCAGCATGTGCTGAATGAAGGCGCAGAAAAGGCCGACCGTACCGGTACCGGCACGCTTTCCATTTTTGGCCACCAGATGCGTTTCAATCTGCAGGAAGGCTTCCCGCTGGTCACCACCAAAAAAGTGCACCTGCGCTCTATCATTCACGAGCTGCTGTGGTTCCTGAAAGGGGAAACCAACATTCAGTATCTGAAAGAGAACAAGGTCACCATCTGGGATGAGTGGGCGGATGAAAACGGAGATTTAGGTCCGGTCTACGGCAAGCAGTGGCGCAGCTGGGGCAGCGCCTCTGGCGCAGAGATCGATCAGATAAGCAGAGTCATTGAGCAGCTGAAACGCGATCCGGACTCACGCCGCATTATTGTCTCAGCCTGGAACGTGGGCGAGCTGGATCAGATGGCGCTGGCTCCGTGCCACGCCTTTTTCCAGTTCTACGTCGCGAACGGCAAACTCTCCTGCCAGCTCTATCAGCGTTCGTGCGATATCTTCCTCGGCCTGCCGTTTAATATCGCCAGCTATGCGCTGCTGGTGCATATGGTCGCGCAGCAGTGCGATCTGGAAGTGGGTGATTTTGTCTGGACCGGTGGCGATACCCACCTTTACAGCAACCATCTGGAGCAGGCTTGCCTGCAGCTGACGCGCGAACCACGTCCGCTGCCGAAGCTGGTGATTAAGCGTAAGCCAGCCTCAATTTTCGACTATCAGTTCGAGGATTTTGAGGTAGAAGGCTACGATCCCCATCCTGCCATCAAGGCCCCTGTGGCAGTCTGATCTGCTCCCGAACGCCCCTGAGCCCTGCCGCTGTGCAGGGCTTTTTTTTGCCTGTCCGGCCACGCTTTTCTGACGCTGCCGCACAAAAAAATGGTTCTCTCTGTAGCGGATGAAGCACGTCTGTGAGCCCCTCCTGACCGCACAACTGTCACGCTTGTAGCGCTGCTGCGCTGACGGCAGAGTGACGTCATGAACAGAGATAATCATCACGGATTTACCCTGCCGGAACTGCTGATCGTCATGCTCATCACAGGCGTACTGAGCGGCGGGGTGATACAGGGGTGGCAGCGCTGGCAGCAGCAGCAGCAGCTGCGCGAAAGTGTGCTGCAGCTGCAGGCGTTTTTGCTGCAGCTGCGTGCGCATGCGGGCTGGCATAATCGCGAGCTAAAGCTCTGGCTGCAGCCGGGTCAGGGGGGCTGTCTCGGTACCGGCCCCGTACCGCCTGCAGGCTGCACGACGCCCTCGCGCTGGTGGTTCACGCCACCGTATGCAGGCATACACCTCAGCGCACTGACGGGCGAACCCGGTTTTTACGGGCGCAGAGACGTAGCGCGCGCCGGTAGCGTGGAAATAACGAGCGCTGCCGGGCGCTGGCGCGCAATCATCTCTGCCCGCGCGCGTGTTCGTCTCTGCCAGCCGGAAGCAGCGACGTGCGGGTAGCTCAGGCCGGGTTCAGCCTGCTGGAAACGCTGATTGCGCTGGCGATAAGCGCCATGCTGATGCTTAGCCTGGGGCGTTTTCTGCCGCTGCTGCTGGAACAGAATCTGCGGCTGCAGCAGCGGGTACAGCTGCAGCAGGAGCTGGAGCAGATAGCCGGCATGCTGGAAAAAGCGCTGCGCCGGGCGGGCTACTGCCGGGGAACCTGCAGCGGTGCGCCACTGACGCTGGCAAACAGCGGCAGCTGTGTGCTGCTGCGCTGGGATGAGAACAGCAACGGTCGCTGGGAGGGAGCGGGGCATAGCGACAGTGATTACTACGGCTATCGTCTGCGTAGCGGGCAGCTGGAGATGCAGCGCGGCGTTGAGGCGTGTCATGGTAGCGGCTGGGAGCGCATCACCGATCCCGCATTTATGCTGCTGGAACGGTTTCAGGTCAGCCGTCAGCAGCGCTACCTGCGGCTGGAGCTGGCGGCACGTGCAGGTCAGCAGCAGGTCACGCTGGTACGCGTTATCGAAGGCATCAATCTGTGAACCAGCGGGGCAACAGTACGCTCGGCATGGTCATGATGCTGCTGCTGCTGGGAGGCGTAACGCTGCATGCGACCCGCCAGCAGCTGAGCCGCAGCATGGTGCTGGTTGCCGATACGCAGCACTACTTTCAGCATCACAGCCAGGCGCAGGCGGCGCTACGCTGGGGAGTGCAGCAGCAGTGGTCGCCGGCTGAAGGCTGGCAGTGTCAGCAGTGGACAACCGCGCAGTGGCAGAGCTGTCTGCTGCGCAGGGAGGAAGGGCATGGCTTGTTATCCGCGCGCCAGGCAGGCAGCGCACTCTGGCTCTACCGCTGGGTTGAACTTCGTGGAACGCGCGTGCTGGCCTTGCCGCACGGCTGGATTGACTTCTGCCCGCTGGCCGCGCCGGAGGCGTGTCCGGGAGAGGCAGTTACAGCGGGGATTTAGCCTCGCCGAGGCGCTGGTGGGCATGCTGCTGCTGGCGCTGAGCATCTCGACGCTGCTGCACTATCAGCGTGCGCTGACGCTGGGGTTCAGCCAGCAGTGGCAGCAGCGACAGGCGTGGCAGGTTGCGCAGCAGGCGTTGCTGGGTCATGACACAGCGGGCTGGCACACGCAGCGCCAGCAGCAGATTCTGCCAGGTAGCTGCACGCTGGAGCGGGTGACCGTGACCGGCCCGCATCAGCGCACAGCGATGCTGGCACGGCTGAAATGTCACGAAGATGACCAGATTAATAGGCATCTCCGCCGTTTAAGGGTAGAGTGACCAGGCTGTAGGGTACTGCTTTGTTAAAGGAGAATTATGTTCCGGGTTTACCACTCCAATCAGCTCGATCTGTTGAAAAATCTGGCAGGCATCCTGATTGAAAACCAGCCTCTCGCCGATCCTTTTGCGGCTGAACAGGTGCTGGTACAGAGCCCGGGAATGGCGCAGTGGCTGCAGATGGAGCTGGCAAACAGCTTTGGCATTGCCGCAAATATCGATTTCCCACTGCCTGCCACCTTTATCTGGAGCATGTTTGTGAAGGTGCTGCCGGGGATCCCGGAAGAGAGCGCCTTTACTAAAGCCAACATGAGCTGGAAGCTGATGCAGCGCCTGCCGGTGCTGCTGGAGCAGGAAACGTTTCAGTCGCTGCGGCTCTATCTGCAGGATGACGACGACAAGCGTAAGCTCTACCAGCTCAGCACCCGCGTCGCCGACCTCTTTGACCAGTATCTGGTCTATCGTGCTGACTGGCTCAACAGCTGGGAGCGTGGTGCACTGATTGAGGGACTGGGTGACGCTCAGCAGTGGCAGGCAGCGCTCTGGCGCGATCTGGTCAGCTTTACGGAAAGCCTCGGTCAGCCGATGTGGCACCGTGCCAATCTGTACGCCCGCTTTATTGAAACGCTGGAACGGGCTGAAAGCACGCCGCCTGGCCTGCCGCCGCGCGTATTTATCTGCGGTATCTCCGCGCTGCCGCCAGTCTACCTGCAGGCGCTTGAAGCGCTGGGCCGCCATATCGATATTCATCTGCTGTTTACTAATCCCTGCCGCCACTACTGGGGGGATATTCAGGATTACGCGTTTCTGGCAAAGCTGCAGAGCCGTCAGCGCCGCCGTCTGCATTCAGAGGAGACGCTGCCGCTGTTTCGCGAACCTGAAGCCGCCTCCACGCTGTTTAACAGCAGCGGTGAACAGCAGCTGACAAACCCGCTGCTCGCCTCCTGGGGAAAGCTGGGACGCGACAACCTGTTTCTGCTCAGCCAGATGGAGTCAGCCGCCAACGATATCGATGCATTTGTCGATCTGCCTGATGACACGCTGCTGCACAACCTGCAGGCTGACCTGCTGAATCTTGACGATCGCGCGGTGATTGGTCTGAGTGCCGGAGAGCTGATGAACAGCGCAGAGAAGCGCCCTCTCGATCCGGCCGATCGCTCCATCACGCTGCAGATCTGTCACAGCGCACAGCGTGAAGTGGAGGTGCTGCAGGATCACCTGCTGGCGATGATGGAGGCCGATCCTGAGCTTAAGCCGCGCGATATCATCGTTATGGTGGCAGACATCGATAGCTATGCGCCCTTTATTCAGGCGGCATTTGCCAGCGCACCGCCGGATCGCTATCTGCCATTTGCCATTTCTGACCGTCGTGCCAGTCAGGCTCATCCGGCCATTCTGGCGCTGCTGAGTCTGCTGACGCTGCCGGAGAGTCGCTTCGCCTCAGAGGAGATCCTTGCGCTGCTGGAAGTGCCGGCGCTGGCGCAGCGTTTTTCCGTGGATGAGAGCGGGTTGCGTCTGCTGCGCCGCTGGGTCATGGAGTCCGGTATTCGCTGGGGGCTGGACGATGCCAGCATTGAAGCGCTGTCGCTGCCGGTTACCGGCCAGCACACCTGGCGTTTTGGCCTGCAGCGTATGCTGCTGGGCTATGCGCTTGAGAGCCGCAACGGTGACTGGCAGGGGATCCTGCCTTACGATGAGTCAAGCGGGCTGATCGCAGAGCTGGCGGGACATCTGGCCGAGCTGCTGATGCAGCTTGATACCTGGCGCAGCCGGCTGGCCGGTGAGCGCACGCTGGCGGAGTGGCTGCCGCTGTGCCGTGAGCTGATTGACAGCTTTTTCAGCGGGGATGCCGAAAGCGAGGCGGCGCTGCTGCTGGTAGAGACGCAGTGGAAAGAGATCATTGAACAGGGTATGGGATCTGCTTATCAGCAGCCGGTGCCGGTGACGCTGCTGCGCGATGAGCTGCGCTCACGCCTCGATCAGCAGCGCATCAGCCAGCGTTTTCTGGCAGGTCCGGTAAACTTCTGTACGCTGATGCCGATGCGCTCAATTCCCTTCAAAATCGTCTGCCTGCTGGGTATGAATGATGGCGTCTACCCGCGCACGCTGGCACCGGTAGGGTTTGACCTGATGCAGCAGCAGACGCGCAAAGGCGACCGCAGCCGGCGCGATGACGATCGCTATCTGTTCCTTGAGGCCCTGATTTCAGCCCAGCAGCAGCTCTATATCAGCTATATCGGCCGGGCGATTCAGGATAACACCGAGCGCTATCCCTCAGTGCTGGTCACGGAACTGCTTGATTATCTGGGGCAGAGTTTCTGCCTGCCGGGCGATGAGCAGTGCGAGCCGGACATCAGTGAACAGCATATACGTGAGCACTTACAAACGTTGCACAGCCGCATGCCATTTGCCGCAGAGAATTTTGCGCCTGACACTCACCGGCAGAGCTTTGCTGCCGAATGGCTGCCGGCGGCTACCGGCCGCGGCGTGGCACAGCCCGACTTCGTGCAGCCGCTGGCGGTGAAAACGCAGGAGATTGTGACGCTGGAACAGCTGCTGCGCTTCTGGCGTCATCCGGTTCGCGCCTGGTTTCAGCAGCGTCTTGGCGTCTCATTCTGGACAGAAGAGAGTGAGTTGCCCGATAGCGAGCCCTTTGCACCTGATAGCCTTGAGCGCTATCAGTTAAACGCGCAGCTGCTCAATGCGCTGGTGAACGGCGAGGATCCGCAGCAGCTCTATGCGCATCATCGCGCAGCAGGTAACCTGCCTTATGGCGCCTTTGGTGAACTTTTCTGGCAGAGCCAGACCGAAGAGATGCAGGAGGTTGCGGCGGAAGTCGCCGGAGAGCGCCTGCCGGCAGAGAGTCAGGAGGTAAATCTGCAGCTCGATACCGTGCGGCTGACCGGCTGGCTGACGCAGGTGCAGGCTGATGGCCTGCTGCGCTGGCGGCCTGGCGTGCTGAACATGAATGACGGACTGCAGCTGTGGCTGGAGCATCTGGTCTACTGTGCGCTGGGCGGCAGCGGCGTAAGCCGGATGTATGGCCGTAAACAGAGTTGCTGGCGCTTTCATGCCGTAGCCGCCGACCGGGCGCAGTCGCTGCTGGCAGAGTATGCCGCCGCCTGCGAGCAGGGTCTGGCGCAGCCGCTGCTGCTGTTAAACAAAAGCGGCGGCGCCTGGCTGGAGGCGAGCTTCGATCGCAAAAGCGGCCAGCTGCTGGAAGATGACGCCACGCAGAAAAAGGCGCTGAATAAGCTGCTGCAGGCGTGGCAGGGCGGCTATCAGGTGCAGGGGGAGGGCAGCGATCCTTATCTCCAGCGCCTGAATCGCACGCTGAATGAGGAGATGCTGCAGGCGATTATCGCTGCAGCACGGCAGTGGTATCTGCCGGTACGTCTCGCCCATCAGGATGATAAATAGCTGCTAAGCGTCGCGCTTACGCCAGAATAATATGTTGATAAACCTGCGCGGAAAACCAGCCGCAGGGCAGAGTAAGATTAAGGGGTTTACATGCGGATTTACGCACGCTGTATCGGCGCGCTGCTGTCAGGCGCGCTGGCGCTGAATGTTTTTGCCGATACCGGACAGGGCTGGCAGCCGGTTAATGACATTATCCGCAAAAGCGATCGCGATCCGCGCAGCTATCAGGCGATTACCCTGAACAACGGTATGACGGTGCTGCTGGTTTCAGACGCTGAGGCCCCGAAGTCGCTGGCGGCGCTGACGCTGCCGATTGGCTCGCTGGACGATCCCGACCAGCAGCCCGGGCTGGCGCACTATCTGGAGCATATGGTGCTGATGGGCTCAAAACGTTATCCCCAGCCCGACAATCTTGCGGAATTTCTTAAAATGCACGGCGGCAGTCACAACGCCAGCACCGCCTCTTACCGCACCGCATTCTATCTGGAAGTGGAGAACGATGCGCTGCAGCCTGCGGCAGATCGCCTGGCGGATGCGATTGCGGAGCCGCTGCTCGATCCGGTTAACGCCGATCGCGAACGTCACGCCGTCAACGCAGAGCTGACGATGGCGCGCTCGCGGGACGGGCTGCGCATGGCGCAGGTCAGTGCTGAGACGCTGAATCCGCAGCATCCGGGTTCGCGTTTCTCCGGAGGCAACCTGGAGACGCTGAGTGATAAACCGGGCAGCAAACTGCAGCAGGCGCTGCGCGACTTCTACCGTACCCACTATTCTGCCAGCCTGATGAAAGCAGTGATTTACAGCAATAAACCGCTCTCTGAGATGGCGCAGATGGCCGCCGCCACCTTTGGGCGCGTCGCGGCACATCCGGCTAGCGTGCCGGAGATAGATGTACCGGTGGTCACCGGAGCGCAGAAAGGCATCATTATTCACTACGTGCCGGCTCAGCCGCGTAAACAGCTGAAGATTGAGTTTCGGATCGCGAACAACAGCGCCGATTTCCGCAGCAAAACCGATACGCTGATTGGCTATCTGCTGGGTAACCGCAGCGCCAATACGCTGAATGACTGGCTGCAGAAGCAGGGACTGGCCGATGGCGTGACCGCAGGGGCCGATCCGGTCACCGAGCGCAGCAGCGGCGTCTTTACTATTTCTGTGTCGCTGACGGATAAAGGGCTGACGCAACGCGATGAAGTCGTGGCCGCCATTTTCAGCTACCTCGATATGCTGCGCCGCAACGGCATTGATAAGCGCTATTTTGACGAGGTATCGCATGTGCTGGCGCTTGATTACCGCTATCCGTCAATTACCCGTGATATGGACTACATTCAGTGGCTGGCCGACACCATGCTGCGTGTGCCGGTCGCGCACACGCTGGATGCGCCTTACCTTGCCGATCGCTTCGATCCTGCAGCGGTAGCGGCACGCCTTGGTGAGATGACGCCGCAAAATGCCCGCATCTGGTATATCAGCCCGCAGGAGCCGCACAATCAGCAGGCCTACTTTGTTAATGCGCCGTATCAGGTTGATAAAATCAGCGCCGCGCAGTACAGCGACTGGCAGCAGCGTGCAGCGCATATCACGCTCTCTTTGCCCGCGCTCAATCCCTATATTCCCACTGACTTTTCACTGATTGCACGCGACGGGAAAAACTACACGCATCCGATTGTGCTCAGTAATGACGCGGCAATGCGTATTTTATGGATGCCGGGCCGGTTCTATCCTGACGAGCCAAAAGCGGCGATTACCCTGGCGCTACGCAATAAGGCAGCGATCGGCGACGCGCGTCAGCAGGTGCTGTTTGGTCTGAATGATTATCTCTCCAGCCAGGCGCTGGATGAGCTCAACTCCCAGGCGTCGGTGGGTGGCATCAGTTTCTCCGTGGGAGAAGATGATGGCCTGGTGTTTAACGCCAGCGGATTTACCCAGCGTTTGCCGCAGCTGCTGCAGGAGCTGGTCGCCGGTTACAGCAGCTTCCGTCCGGATGAAGCGCAGCTCGCTCAGGCTAAATCCTGGTATCGCGACCGTCTGGATGCGGCTGAAAAAGGCAAAGCGTTTGAACAGGCGATCCAGCCGATGCAGATGCTGTCGCAGCTGCCCTATACCCAGCGCGACGAACGCCGCCGGTTGCTGCCGGAGATCACGCTGCAGGAGGTGATCGCCTGGCGTGACGCGCTGCTGCATCAGTCGACACCAGAGATGCTGGCGGTGGGTAATCTCTCAGCAAAAGAGACGGAAGCGCTTGGCGTGGCCCTGAAAGCGCAGCTGCAGAGCAGCGGAGAGGCACCGTGGCGCAGTGACTATGTTGTGGTGGATAAACCGATCAAGGCGAACCTGCAGCAGGCGGGAAGCAGCAGCGATTCCGCGCTGGCGGCGCTCTATGTGCCTGTCGGGTATGATGAATATCAAAGCATGGCTGCCAGTACGCTGCTGAGTCAGATTATCCAGCCGTGGTTTTATAACCAGCTGCGCACGGAAGAGCAGCTGGGCTATGCCGTCTTTACCTATCAGATGCCGATAGGCCGCCAGTGGGGCATCGGTTTTCTGCTGCAGAGCAACAGCCGGCAGCCCGCGTTCCTGCTGCAGCGCTTCCAGGCATTCTATCCGCAGGCAGAACAGCGGCTGCGCAGCATGAAGCCCGAGACCTTTGCGCAGTACCAGCAGGCGATGATCAATGAGCTGAAACAGCGTCCTCAGACGCTGGAGGAGGAAGCCAATCGCTACAGTCGTGACTTCAGCCGTCAGAACTATGCGTTCGATACGCGAGAGAAAGTGATTGCGCAGGTGCAGCAGCTGACGCCGGCGCAGCTGGCCACTTTCTTCCGGCAGGCGATCCGGCAGCAGGGAATGGCAATGATTTCCCAGATCAGCGGTACGCAGGAGAGCGCACCGCAGGCAGATTACGCAGCGCTGCCTGGCTTTACCACCTGGGCGGCGCTGGCGCAGCTGCAGCAGTCGCTGCCGGTTAAGAGTGATACGCCATGAGTCAGCGTGCTGAATCCCTCAATCCGCTGACGCTGCCGCTGCGCGGCGAGCGCCTGATTGAGGCCTCTGCCGGTACGGGTAAAACCTTTACCATCGGCCTGCTTTATCTGCGCCTGCTGCTGGGTCTGGGCGAAGAGAACGCTTACAGCCGTCCGCTCTCGGTAGAAGAGATTCTGGTGGTGACGTTCACCGAAGCGGCGACGGCAGAGCTGCGCGGTCGTATCCGCGCGAATATCCACGCGCTGCGGCTCGCCTGTATTCGCGGCGTCAGCAGCGATGCGATGCTGACCGCACTGCTGCAGGCGATCCCGCAGCGGGAAGAGGCCGCCTCGCTGCTGCTGGCGGCGGAAAGACAGATGGATGAAGCCGCTATTTTCACCATCCACGGCTTCTGCCAGCGTATGCTCAATCTTAACGCGTTTGAGTCCGGCATGCTGTTTGAACAGCAGCTGATTGAAGATGAGCATCCGCTCCTGCGTCAGGCAACGGCTGATTTCTGGCGGCGTCACTGCTATCCGCTGACGCTGGATATCGCGCGCGTGATTGTCACCGAATGGCTGGGGCCGGAACAGCTGCTGGCTACCCTGCGCCCGTGGCTGCAGGGAGAGTCGCCCTCGCTGCGGCTGCCGCCGGATGACCAGGAGACGCTTGCGTCGCGGCATGCACGTAATATGGCGCGCATCGCGGAGATCAAAGCGCAGTGGCGAACGCTGGGTGATGACGTGCAGACGCTGGTTGAGCAGTCGGGCGTGGATAAGCGCAGCTACAGCAGCAAACATCTGCCCGCCTGGGTCAGTAAAGTGAGCCAGTGGGCCCATAGCGACAGCAGTGATTACCAGGTTCCGCCCGAGCTGGCACGCTTCGGGCAGCGGATACTGGATGAGAAAACCAAAAAAGGCGACGCCCCGCGGCACGCGCTGTTCAGCGCAATTGACGCGTTTCTGGCTGAACCGCTGTCGCTGCGTGATGTGGTCATTGCTCGGGCGCTGACCGAAGTGCGTGAGGCGGTGCATAAACAGAAGCGGCTGCAGGCGCTGCTGGGCTTTGACGATCTGCTGAGCCGGCTTGATGATGCGCTGCAGCAGGCGGGCGGCGCGCAGCTGGCGCAGCTGATCCGGCAGCGCTACCCGGTGGCGCTGATCGATGAATTTCAGGATACCGATCCGCAGCAGTACCGGATTTTCCGTACGCTCTATATGCATCAGCCTGAACATGCGCTACTGCTGATAGGCGATCCCAAACAGGCGATCTACGCTTTCCGCGGGGCGGATATTTTTACCTATATCCGGGCGCGTAATGAAATTGCGGCGCACTATACGCTGGACACTAACTGGCGCTCGTCACCCGCGATGGTAGAGAGCGTAAACCAGCTTTTCTCGCGCTTGCCGGCTCCCTTTCTGTTTGCTGAAATTCCGTTTTTGCCGGTGCAGTTTGCGCCGCCTAACCAGGCGCTGTCGCTAAAGGCAGAGGGCAGAGAGCAGCCCGCGCTGCGCTTCTGGCTGCAGCCCGGCAGCGGTGCCAGCGTCAGCGAATATCAGCAGCAAATGGCAAAGCAGTGCGCAATGGATATCAGCCGCTGGCTGCAGGCGGGGCAGCAGGGCGAGGCGATGCTGGGAAAAGGGCCGGCGCTGCGGCCCGTACAGGCATCGGATATCACGGTGCTGGTGCGCAGCCGCAACGAAGCGAATCAGATCCGCGAAGCGCTGGCGCAGCTCGCGATCCCCTCAGTCTATCTCTCTAACCGCGACAGCGTTTACACGACACCGGAAGCGCGCGAGCTGCTCTGGCTGCTGCGCGCTATTCTGGCTCCGGAACAGGAGCGGATGCTGCGTACGGCGCTGGCGACTTCGCTATTTGCGCTGGATGCGGCTCAGCTGGATGCGCTCGATCGCGATGCGCGCGGCTGGGACACGCTGGTAGATACCTTTGCGCGCTGGCAGCGCCTCTGGCATCAGCGTGGGGTGTTGCCAATGCTGCGGGAAATTATGCTGGAGCGCCAGCTGGCCGAAAATATGCTGGCGTCGGAAAATGGCGAGCGCCGCCTGACCGATCTGCTGCATCTGGGGGAGCTGCTGCAGGAAGCGGCATCGCAGCTTGACAGCCCGCATGCGCTGGTACGTTATCTGGCACAGCAGATAGCGCGGCCCGACAGTCAGTCGGCCAGCCAGCAGCTGCGACTGGAGAGCGACCGCCATCTGGTGCAGATCGTCACCATCCATAAATCGAAAGGGCTGCAGTATCCGCTGGTCTGGCTGCCGTTTGCAGCCGGATTCCGTGAAGCAGATATTGCGCTTTACCACGACCGCGATAACTTCAGCGCGGTGCTGGATTTGCAGGGCGATGAGCAGAGCCTGGCGCTGGCGGAACAGGAGCGACTGGCAGAAGATCTTCGCCTGCTTTATGTTGCGCTGACTCGCTCTGTGTATCACTGCAGCATCGGCGTGGCGCCGCTGTTTCGCGGCGCGCGCAAAAAAGAGGGCGAGAGCGACCTGCATAAAAGTGCGCTGGGCTATCTGCTGCAGCGCGGCGAAGCGGCGACGGCAGAGCAGCTCGGCGCGCTGCTGGAAGCGCTGAACGGCGAAGGGTGCGAGGTGGTGATGGCCGATCGTGCTGAAGCCGCACGCTGGCAGGTGCAGGCTGGCGTACGCGACGATCTGCATGCACGCGCGATAACGCGCCAGCTGGCTGAATCGTGGCGCGTGACCAGCTATTCAGGTCTGCAGCAGCACAGCGCGCATCGCCTGCTGGAGGTGGTGCCCCACTTCGACCTGGAAGCGGCGGGTGAAGAGCAGCAGGCGGCGACCGAAGAGGTTGTGCTGACGCCACATCATTTTCCGCGCGGTGCCGCACCGGGTACGTTTCTGCATGAGCTGTTTGAGTCGATCGACTTTACCCAGCCGCCAGGGACGGAGCTGCTGGAGCAGCATCTGCAGCAGAATGGCTACCCGCTGCACTGGCAGCCGGTGCTGAGCAGCTGGATTGAGCGGGTTGTGACTACGCCGCTTAATGCGCAGCAGATCCGGCTGGCTGACGTGGCCGCACGCGACCGCCTGACTGAGATGGAGTTTTATCTGCCTATCAGCGCTCTGCTTACCGCTCCCGCGCTGGACCGGCTGATGCGCCAGCATGACCCGCTCTCTGCGCAGGCGCCCGCACTTAACTTCAGTCAGGTGCAGGGCATGCTCAAAGGCTTTATCGACCTGGTGTTTCGCCGGGACGGAAAATATTACCTGCTGGATTATAAATCCAACTGGCTGGGGGAGAGTCATGAAGCCTATACCCCGGATGCCATGGCACAGGCGATGATTGACCATCGCTACGATTTGCAGTATCAGCTCTATACGCTGGCGCTGCACCGGTTTCTGCAGCACCGGCTGCCCGATTACGACTATGAGCAGCATATGGGCGGCGTGTTTTATCTGTTTTTGCGCGGTATGGATGGCAGTTCGCCTGATAATGGCGTCTTTTTCACCCGTCCTGCCGCTGAATTTGTCACACAACTTGATAGCCTGTTTCGCGGGCAGGGAGAGGATGCATGAGCGATATCACTACGCTATTAAAGCAGGCAACAGAGCTGCGGCTGCTGCGCCCGCTGGACGTGCAGTTTGCTCAGCTGATAGCCACCAGCGATGAACCCGCCCGCTTACTGGCTGCTGCCTGTCTCAGCGCTGAAGCCGGAGAAGGGCATGTCTGCCTGCCGCTGGCCCAGCTTAACCGCGAGCAGCTGTTTCGCGGCCGTCATCCCGAACTGGCGCAGGCGATCTGGCAGGCAGCAGGCGATCCGCACGACTGGCACAGCCTGCTGGCGGGCTGGGATGCGCTCAGCTCCCGCGATCGTGCGGCCCCTGTTGTACTGAGCGACGACCGGCTCTATCTGCATCGCTTATGGCATCATGAAGGTGACGTGGCGCGCTTTTTCCATCCTCAGGCTGCGCCGCAGCCGTTTGCCCCGGAGCAGGTACGCAGCGTGCTGGATGCGCTGTTTGGCACCGCGCCGGATGACTGGCAGAAGATTGCCGCTGCTGTCGCATTAACGCAGAAGACCGCGGTGATTTCCGGCGGGCCGGGCACCGGCAAAACCACCACCGTGGCAAAACTGCTGGCGGCGCTGATCCGCCTGAGCGACGGCGCGCTGCGCATTCAGCTGGCGGCCCCAACCGGCAAAGCGGCGGCGCGCCTGACGGAGTCACTGGGAAAAGCGCTGCAGCAGCTGGCGGTCAGCGAGCAGGAGCGCCAGCGCTTTCCGGAGGAGGCCACCACGCTGCATCGCCTGCTGGGCGCACAGCCTGAAACGCAGCGTTTGCGTTACCATGCCGGTAATCCGCTGCATCTCGATGTGCTGGTGGTGGATGAAGCTTCCATGGTGGATCTCGGCATGATGGCCAGCCTGATTGCCGCGCTGCCATCGCAGGCGCGGGTAATTTTTCTCGGCGACCGCGACCAGCTTGCCTCCGTAGAGGCGGGAGCGGTACTGGGCGATATCTGTCGCTGTGCGGAGGCGGGCTACAGTCCGGTGCGCGCCACGCAGCTGACGCTGATGACCGGCTGTGAGATCGGCGGCAGTAATGAAACCGCAGCACCCGCGGTGCGCGATGCGATCTGCCTGCTGCGTAAAAGCTACCGTTTTGATGCCAGCTCCGGCATCGGCCAGCTGGCAGCAGCCGTTAACGCCGGTGATGCGCAGGCGGTGGAGCGCGCCTTTCAGAGCAATTTCAGTGATATTGCGCGTGCGCCGCTAAACAGCGGTGAAGCGTATCAGCGAATGCTGAATGAGATTGCTGCTGGTTATCGGGACTTTCTGCAGCAGGTAGCTGAGGATGTCGCGCCGGCTGATATCCTCGCCTCTTTCGGCCGCTATCAGCTGCTGTGCGCGCTGCGCGAAGGGCCGTTTGGCGTGGAAGGACTCAATCAGCGTATTGAGCAGAAGCTGATACAGCTGCAGCTGATCCGTCGCCCCGCAGGCGGCAGCCGCTGGTATCCGGGACGGCCGGTAATGGTCACGCGCAATGACAGCGCGCTGGGCCTGTTTAACGGCGATATCGGTATCACGCTGACAGACGAGGAGGGCGTGCTGAAGGTCTTCTTCCCGCTGCCGGACGGGACCATCAAAGCGGTCCAGCCGAGCCGACTGCCGGCACACGATACCGCCTGGGCCATGACGGTGCACAAGTCGCAGGGTTCGGAGTTTGAGCACACCGCGCTGGTGATGCCGGCCCAGTTTTTACCGGTGCTGACGCGGGAGTTAATTTATACCGCGATTACGCGTGCCCGCAGGCAGCTGACGCTCTACAGTGATGAAAACATTTTCCGTCGCGCAGTCCAGCTGCGCACGCAGCGCCGCAGCGGCCTGCTGTCACGGCTTGGCGCGACGTCTGACGCGTAAAGCTTCGTACAGGATAATCGCGCCCCTACGTGCTCCTGTAGGGGCCGCATTAATGCGGCCCTGGGGAAAAATAACGCGGCCCGGAATTTCCCGTGCGGCCAGGGCGCCATAAATGGCGCCCCTACAGGATCACGCAGGGGCCGCATTTATGCGGCCCTGGAATACGTGGCTTATTTTAAATCTGCCATCAGCACCTTTGAGCGACGCTGATAGTTATACATCTGCTGCTTGCTCTCTGGCAGCGACTCAATATCTACTGGCGTAAAGCCCCGCTCCTGAAACCAGTGAATGCTGCGGGTGGTGAGCACAAACAGCTTTTTTAGCCCCATCTGCCGCGCCTGTAGCGCCACGCGATCCAGCAGCAGCTCGCCGCGTGATGAGCTGCGATAGTCGGGATGTACTGCCACACACGCCATTTCGCCAATCTGCTCATCCGGGAACGGGTAGAGCGCGGCACAGGCGATGGTCATATTATCGCGCTGGATGATGGTAAACTTATCGATCTCCATCTCCAGCTGTTCACGCGAGCGCCGTACCAGAATACCCTGCTGCTCCAGCGGACGGATCAGTTCCAGGATGCCGCCAATATCGTTGATGTTGGCGCGCCGGATCTGCTCAGCAGATTCCATAACAATCTGTGTACCGATACCGTCGCGTGAGAAGAGCTCCTGCAGCAGTGCGCCATCCTCCTGATAGCTGATCAGATGGCTGCGGCGCACGCCGCTGCGACACGCTTTCACCGCGCCGCGCAGAAAGCGCACCGTACCGGACAGAAAATCGCCGTCGCTCTCCATCTCATCAATGCGCGTCTGCGCATCACCGGGAAACAGCTCTGAAATAATTGTGCCAGCGCGATCGGTCACGCCCTGCTCGGAGCAGAAGCCAATCATCTTCTCTGCCTTGAGCTTGATGGCGAGCTGCGTGGCAACCTCTTCTGAGGTGAGATTAAAGCTTTCGCCGGTTACAGAGACGGCGACCGGGCCGAGCAGTACAATCGCGTTATTATCCAGCTGGCGGTGAATCGCCTCTTCATCAATACGGCGAATGCGTCCGCTGTGACAGTAGTCAACGCCATCATCCACGCCCAGCGGCTGGGCAATGATAAAGTTACCGCTGACGACATTAATATGCGCGCCCTGCAGCGGCGTGTTGTTAAGGCTCATCGACAAACGCGCCGTAATATCAAGCTGCAGACGGCCCGCCGCCTGCTTTACCAGCTCCAGCGATTGCGCATCGGTCACGCGGGTATGTTTGTGATAGAGAGGCTCCAGCTGCTGCTGCGCCATGCTGGCATCAATCTGCGGACGTGCGCCATAGACCACCACCAGACGGATGCCCAGGCTATGCAGCAGGCCAATATCGTTAACGATACTGGAGAAGTTTTCATGCTCAATGGCTTCGCCGCCCAGCATGATGACAAACGTCTTGTTGCGATGGGCATTAATATAGGGAACGGTATGGCGAAAACCCTGAACCAGCTCGGTACTGCGTTCCTTCACGGTGCACCCTCTGTGAATGGTTATTCGTAATTAGTGTATTTTTATTCTGTTTTTCGCCGTATTGCAAGCGTTGCGCCTGACGTTACTTTACGATTTTTCAGATGCATCCGTTGATAACAGACTGCATTATCTGGCTTTTCCGACGAGACAAGCGTTGCCAGATTGGATAAAGTTTTCGCTTTCTGAGCGTCGGCTGACGCAGATTTATCCATAACACAGTAGTTGGAGTGGCATGTCCCAGGCTTTTTCCCGAAGACGGTTATTACAAGGTGCCGGTGCGCTATGGCTACTTAGCGTAACGCGTACCGGGCTGGCAGCGAGTCAGCACATTGTTGCGGTACGCATCTGGCCTTCATCAACGTACTCCCGCGTCACGCTGGAGTCGAATATCCCGCTGCACTACAAGCAGTTTGCGTTGAGCAACCCTGAACGCCTGGTCATTGATATCAAAAATCTGCATATCAATCCGGCGCTGAAAGGCATCAATAAGCTGGTGCGCACAGACGATCCCTTTATCAAAACGGCCCGGGTCGGGCAGTTTGATCCGCACACGGTGCGGATTGTGCTGGAGCTGAAGCGTAACGTCGCACCAAAAACCTTTACCCTGGCGCCCGTGGCCGGTATCAAAAACCGGCTGGTGGTGGATCTGTACCCCAGTCAGGCATCGCACGCCGACGATCCGCTGCTGGCGCTGCTCAACGATTACAACAAAGGCGATCTGGAGCGCGATCAGCCTGCGCAGGCACCGTTGCCGGGTAAGGCGGGGCGCGATCGTCCGATCATTATCATGATCGATCCCGGACACGGCGGCGAAGATCCCGGTGCGCACGGCAAATACAAAACGCGTGAAAAGGATATTGTACTGAAGATTGGTCGCTACCTGCGGGCATTGATCGATAAAGAGCACAATATGAAAGCCTACATGACGCGTAACGAAGATGTGTTTATTCCACTGCGCGTGCGGGTGGCAAAAGCGCGCAAGCAGCGTGCCGATCTGTTTGTTTCGATTCATGCCGATGCGTTTACCAGCCGGGCAGCGCGTGGCTCTTCGGTATTCGCGCTCTCCACGCGCGGCGCGACCTCTGCCGCAGCCCGTTTCCTGGCACAGACGCAGAACGAAGCCGATCTGATTGGCGGCGTCAGCATGAGCGGCGATCGCTATCTCGACCACACGATGTTCGATATGGTGCAGCGTCAGACCATCAGTGACAGCCTGAAATTTGGCAAAGAGGTACTGGCGCGCATGGGGCACATCAATCATCTGCATAAGCGTACGGTTGATCAGGCGGGTTTTGCCGTGCTGAAAGCGCCCGATATCCCGTCAATTCTGGTTGAGACGGCGTTTATCAGTAACGTGGAGGAGGAGCGCAAGCTGCGAACCGCACGCTATCAGCATCAGGTGGCCGAAGCGATTTTTCACGGTATCAAAGCCTATTTTGATAAAGGCGGCGTGCTGGCACGGCGGTAAGGGCAGGGCGGCAGCAATGCCGCTTTTTTCCGGCGGCAGAAACAAAAAAACACCCGTTAAGGTGTTTTATGTTTCTTCATCAAAAGAATTGGTTGCGGGGGCCGGATTCGAACCGACGACCTTCGGGTTATGAGCCCGACGAGCTACCAGGCTGCTCCACCCCGCGTCCGTCTGTCGCACTGAGCGACGTTTCACATTGTATTCTTCTTAAGACAATTGGTTGCGGAGGCCGGATTTGAACCGACGACCTTCGGGTTATGAGCCCGACGAGCTACCAGGCTGCTCCACCCCGCGTCCGTCTGTCGCCTGAGCGACACTTCATATTGTCTCTTCATTAAGAAGAATTGGTTGCGGGGGCCGGATTTGAACCGACGACCTTCGGGTTATGAGCCCGACGAGCTACCAGGCTGCTCCACCCCGCGTCCGTGGATGCGCACTATACACCTGGCGCGTGACGATGCAACCCCTTTTTGCGCTTAACGGGTGAAATCCATAAGCAGTTGCTGAATAATGTCGCATCCGGATGAAAAAACGTACAGATGTGAAGGCGATGGCGGGTGGCAGATTTCATTATGACCAGGGCTTTGCTATCGTCGCCGGGCGAACAACCGACAACAAGAGAGAGTCATGAACGGACACCGGGTAAAGTATGCACTCACTGGCGCATTTCTGGCGCTATTAGCGGGTTGTAGCTCAAAGCCGACCGATCGCGGTCAGCAATATATTGATGGCAAGCTGGAGCAACCGCTCGGGCTGGTTAATGAGCCTAATGCCAAAGGGCGTCCGGTTAACGGGCAGGATTTTGGCCTGCAGGTGCAGCAGATTCAGTCCGCTTCCTCGCGTCTGTTCAGCCGTAATAATGACACCTACAGCGCTATCCAGAACTGGCTGCTTTCGGGTGCAGATACGCGTCAGCTGCGTCAGTTCGGCCTGAATGCGTTTCAGATGGAAGGCACCGACAATTATGGCAACGTGCAGTTTACCGGTTACTACACGCCGGTAGTGGAAGCGCGTTACACCCGGCAGGGCGAGTTTCAGTATCCTATTTACCGCATGCCGCCGCGCCCGCGCGGGGCGAAGCTGCCGAGCCGCGCCGGCATTTATAGCGGCGCGCTCGATGAGCGCTACGTTATCGCCTGGAGCAACTCGCTGATCGACAACTTTATGATGGATGTGCAGGGCAGCGGCTACGTCGATTTTGGGGACGGACGTCCGCTGCGCTTCTTTGGCTACGGCGGTAAAAATGGCTGGGCTTATCACAGCATTGGTAAAGAGCTGATCGATCGCGGTGAAGTCAAACGCGAAGATATGTCGATGCAGGCCATCCGGCAGTGGGCTGAGGAGCATTCACCGCAGGAAGTGCGTGATGTGCTGGAGACCAACCAGTCCTTTGTCTTCTTTAAACCTGAAGAGTACGTGCCGGTGCGGGGTGCCAGCGCAGTTCCGCTGATTGCCAAAGCATCGGTTGCCTCTGACCGCTCTCTGATCCCGGCGGGCACGGCACTGCTGGCGGAAGTGCCGCAGCTGAATGCAAAAGGTAAGTTCAACGGTAAGTATGAAATGCGTCTGATGGTGGCGCTGGACGTCGGTGGCGCAATCAAAGGCCAGCACTTTGATATCTATCAGGGCGTAGGCCCGGACGCCGCACATCTGGCTGGCTTCTATAACCACTACGGCCGCGTCTGGGTACTGAAGACGGCTCCCGGTGCCGGACAGCCGCTGTTCAGCACTGCGCAAAACGGCAATAACGGTTCACTGCTGACCGGTGCAAATTGATACACTGACAGCCAGCTCTCTGCAGGAGAGTACATTATCGGGTGCGCCACGCGGCGCACCGCATTCCGGAGTAAAGGTCAGATATGAAAGTGGTAAGCGACGCCTGGCGACAGCGCTTTGGCGGAACGGCGCGTCTTTATGGACAGGAGGCGCTGCAGCAGTTTGCAGAGGCGCATTTCTGCGTAATTGGTATTGGCGGCGTAGGCTCCTGGGCCGCTGAAGCGCTGGCGCGTACCGGCATCGGACACATTACGCTGATCGATATGGATGATGTCTGTATTACCAATACCAACCGGCAGATCCATGCGCAGCAGGGCAATGTCGGTCAGGCAAAAACGGAGGTCATGGCCGCCCGCATCCGCGCCATCAATCCGGAGTGCGTTGTCACCTGCATTGACGACTTTATCACGCCGCAAAACACCGCCGAATTGCTCTCTGCCGGGTTTGACTATGTGATTGATGCCATCGACAGCGTGCGGCCGAAAGCGGCGCTGATTGCCTGGTGCCGGCGTAATAAAGTCCCGCTTATTACCACCGGCGGGGCAGGCGGACAGATCGATCCCACGCAGATTCAGGTCAGCGATTTGGCGAAAACCATCCAGGATCCGCTGGCGGCTAAACTGCGCGAGCGCCTGAAAAGTGATTTTGGCGTGGTAAAAAACAGTAAGGGCAAACTGGGCATCGACTGCGTGTTTTCCACTGAAGCGCTGGTCTATCCGCAGCCCGACGGCAGCGTATGCGCCTCGCGCAGCACGGCAGAAGGCCCGAAGCGGATGGATTGCGCTGCAGGCTTCGGGGCGGCAACCATGGTGACCGCCACGTTTGGATTTATCGCCGTATCGCACGCGCTGAAGAAGTTTCAGGCGCGCAGGGCGCGTCAGGCTGCCTGACGCGCCGCGCGCATTACCGCCTCTGCCAGCGCCTGCAGACCGCTGCTGCGTGACGCGCTCAGCTGCGCGCGCAGTCCCAGCGTATCAAACAGCGCCAGCGGATCCTGGGCCAGCAGCTGTGCCGGGGTTTTTCCTTCGGTGGCGGTCAGCAGCACGGCCAGCAGGCCACGCACAATCCGCCCCTCACTGTCGCCATAAAAATGCAGCGTGCCGTCAGGCAGCTGCTGGCTGCTGAGCCAGACGCGGTTTTCACAGCCGCTCAGCTCGATCTCCGCACACTTCAGTTCTTCCGGCAGCGCCGGCAGCTGACGGCTGAGCTGAATCAGCTGCCGGTAGCGATCTTCCCACTGCTGAAAGCGGGCAAACGTGTCGGTCAGCCCCTGAGCGGTGATCGTATGGCCAAAGGGGTGGGGAGCGAGCAGGGTTGTCATGAGATTATTCACCTAAAAGGTTCACGGCGCAGTGCATGGCGCGCACCAGCGCATCCACATCCTGCAGGTTATTATAAGGCGCGAACGAGACGCGCAGCGTACCGCTGACGCCCAGAGCTGCCATCAGCGGCTGCGCGCAGTGCTGCCCGGCACGCAGCGCAATGCCCTGTTCAGCCAGCAGCGTGACGATATCGCTGTGATGGATCCCCGCAATATCAAAGGCAAGCAGGCTGGAAGAGCCGCAGCGGAAGCTGCGAAAGCCGGGCAGCGTGCTTAGCTGCTCTTCGGCCAGGCAGGCGAGCTGCTGACTCCACATCTCCGCTTTTTCCTGATGATGGTGCGACAGCCAGTTCAGCGCCGCGCTGAGGCCCACCACACCCGCCACGTTGGGCGTTCCGGCCTCAAAGCGCCACGGTACCGGCTGCGGCGTAAATCCGCTGAAGTCAACCTGCGTCAGCATTTTGCCGCCGCCCTGCCACGGCTGCATCGACTCCAGCAACTCTGCTTTGCCATACAGCACGCCAATGCCCATCGGACCATAAAGTTTGTGGCCGGAAAACGCATAGAAGTCGATATCCAGCGCCTGCACGTCAGGCGGGCAGTGCACCACGCCCTGCGCGCCATCCACCATGACCTTTGCACCCGCCTCATGCGCCAGCGCGATAGCCTGCGCCAGATCCGGACAGCCGCCGGTGACGTTTGACATCTGGCTCACGGCCAGCAGGCGGGTGCGCGTGTTGATCAGCTCCGGCAGCAGGGCAATGTCGGGTCGGCGATCGGCTCCCAGCGGCCATTTCACTACCGTGGCGCCGCTTGCCTGAGCCACCATCAGCCACGGCACCAGGTTAGCGTGATGCTCCGCCTCGCTGACGATGATTTCATCACCCGGCTGCAGGCGCGGTGCCAGCCAGCTGTACGCCACCAGATTGATCGCCTCAGTGGTGCCGCGCGTCCAGACAATCTGCCGATCGTCAGCGGCATTCAGCCACTGTGCGACCACGCCGCGCGCCTGTTCATACTGTGCCGTCAGCGCACGCGCCGCAGCAAACTGGCTGCGGTGCACGGTGCCGGCACTGAGCGAATAGAACTGTGCGGTGGCATCAATGACCGCCTGCGGCTTGAGCGCCGTGGCGGCGCTGTCAAGATAGACGCCGGCATCATTTAGCGCAGGAAACTGCTGACGAAAAGCGCCAGGAGAGAAGATGGTCATATCGGGCCCACTCCGGTGATTTAGGGCCAGCCGTAACAGCAGGCTGCAGGCTGGCAAAGCTGTAAAAGCGCGTTATGCTCATTATGGCAAGGTTTGAACCGAAACCCGCATAACCCGTTCGCCATTTTCAGCCGTGCTTTCAGGCTGATGGCGCAATGTCGTGGCTGCGGGCGGTTTAATGCAATCAATCTGCAAGGAGATAGAAGATGAACAAACTTACCGCAGTGCTGGCTGTCTGCACCATGGCATTTACCCTGGCGGCCTGTTCCAGCAACTATGTTATGCACACGAACGATGGCCGCACGATTGTCGCTGACGGCAAGCCAAAAGTTGATGATGATACCGGTATGATCAGCTATAAAGATGCCAATGGCAATGAGCAGCAGATTAACCGCTCTGATGTGAAAGAGATGGTTGAGATGGGGCAGTAAAATTACGAAAAAAAAGCACCGCAATTTGCGGTGCTACATAAAATCACTTTGGACAGACAGGGTAAATCTCAGGAATTAAAAGTTTGATCTGCAAGATTCAGATCAAAAAATGCAAACACAACATCACGACCACAAGCCAAAAGCTCTCCAAAAGTCTGCGATCTCTCGCACGTTTTCAGAAAACTTTTCGTTCCGGCTCTGGAAGTGCGGCAACTATAGGTATTTGCTGGAGCTTCCTCAACGGACAAATTATAATGTCTCGGATTAAAAAATCTAATAGCTGACGACGTTGTATAAGTTGCAGTTTTACACTATGAATCCATCTGTGGAAAACCATGTCTAAACGCCTTCCGCCGCTCAATGCTTTACGTGTTTTTGACGCGGCTGCCCGCTATCTGAGCTTTACCAAAGCCGCTGAAGAGCTGTTTGTGACCCAGGCGGCGGTGAGCCATCAGATCAAGTCGCTTGAGGATTTTCTCGGGCTCAAGCTGTTCCGCCGCCGCAACCGCTCGCTGCTGCTGACGGAAGAGGGGCAGAGTTACTATCTCGATATCAAAGAGATTTTTTCAGCGCTTAACGATGCGACCCGCAAGCTGCAGGCGCGCAGCGCTAAAGGGGCGCTCACGGTCAGCCTGCTGCCGAGCTTTGCGATTCAGTGGCTGGTTCCGCGTCTCTCCAGCTTTAATATGGCTTATCCGGGAATCGACGTGCGTATTCAGGCGGTAGACCGTGAAGAGGAGAAGCTGGCAGACGATGTTGACGTCGCTATCTTCTATGGCCGGGGCAACTGGCCAGGCCTGCGGGTGGATAAGCTCTACGCTGAATATCTGCTGCCGGTCTGCTCACCGCTGCTGCTCTCCGGCGATAATCCGCTGAAATCGCCCGCCGATCTGGCGCACTTTACGCTGCTGCATGATGCGTCGCGTCGTGACTGGCAGGCCTACACCCGCCAGCTGGGACTGCAGCATATCAATGTGCAACAGGGGCCTATTTTCAGCCACAGTGCCATGGTACTGCAGGCAGCGATCCACGGGCAGGGTGTGGCGCTGGCGAACAACGTGATGGCAGAGAGTGAGATCGAAGCAGGGCGCCTGGTCTGCCCGTTCAATGATGTGCTGGTAAGTAAAAACGCTTTTTATCTGGTTTGTCATGACAGTCAGGCAGAACTGGGTAAAATAGCCGCCTTTCGTCAGTGGATTCTGGAAAAAGCCGCTACCGAACAGGAAAAATTCCGTTTTCGCTACGATCACTAAGCTACCGTTCGCTGCACAGTGATGTGCGGCGGGACCATGAGGATAGATCGATGTCCAGTCGTGCCATGTTTATATTTGCAGCCATCAGCGGCTTCGTGCTGGTGGCGTTTGGTGCGTTTGGCGCGCACGTATTAAGTAAATCGCTGGGGCCATCTGAAATGGCGTGGATCCATACCGGCCTGGAGTATCAGGCTTACCACACGCTGGCGGTAATGGGACTGGGTGCCGCGATGCTGCGACGCGCTAATATCTGGTTTTACTGGAGCAGCGCAGCGATGGCGCTGGGTACCGTTCTTTTCAGCGGCAGTCTCTATTGCCTGGCGCTGTCGCACCTGCAGTTCTGGGTGTTTGTTACGCCGGCGGGAGGATTTTGCTTCCTGATCGGCTGGTTTTTGATGTTGATTGGCGCGCTGCGTCTGAAAACAAAGGCAGAACGCCATGAATAAAGTATTACTCTATTGTCGTCCCGGGTTTGAAAAAGAGTGCGCGGCAGAAATCAGCGCTAAAGCAGCAGAGCGGGAAATTTACGGCTTTCCGCGGGTAAAAGAAGAAGCGGGCTACGTGCTGTTTGAGTGCTATCAGCCAGAAGATGCAGAGAAGCTGCTGCGCTCGCTACCGTTTGCTGAACTGATTTTTGCCCGGCAGATGCTGGTGGTTGGCGAGCTGCTGCGCGATTTACCTCCCGAAGATCGCATTACTCCCATTACCGGCATGCTGACCGGAGTGGTGGAGAAAGGGGGAGAGCTGCGGGTCGAGGTTCCGGATACCAACGAAGCCAAAGAGCTGACTAAATTTTGCCGCAAGCTGACGGTGCCGCTGCGCGCCAGCCTGCGTGCCAGCAATATCCTGCTCAATTATGAGAGTCCTAAGCGGCCGGTGGTGCACGTGTTTTTTATCGCTCCGGGCACCTGCTATGTAGGTTATTCGCTGCCGGAAAATAATTCGCCATTCTATATGGGGATCCCGCGACTGAAGTTTCCTTCTGACGCTCCCAGCCGCTCAACGCTCAAACTGGAAGAGGCGTTTCATGTGTTTGTGCCGGCCGATGAGTGGGACGAACGCCTGGGAAGCGGCATGTATGCGGTCGATCTGGGCGCCTGCCCGGGCGGCTGGACCTATCAGCTGGTGAAGCGCAGCATGTGGGTCTACGCGGTTGATAACGGCCCGATGGCACCGAGCCTGATGGATACCGGACAGGTTACCCACTGTCGTGAGGATGGTTTTAAGTTTCGCCCGCCGCGCAGCAATATCAGCTGGCTGGTATGCGATATGGTAGAAAAACCGGTGCGCGTGGCCACGTTAATGACTGAGTGGCTGGTAAACGGCTGGTGTCGTGAAGCGATTTTCAACCTCAAGCTGCCGATGAAAAAGCGCTATGAAGAGGTCACGCAGAATCTGGCGATGATGGATGAAGCGTTAAAAGCGCAGGGTATCAACGCCCAGATTCAGGCGCGTCAGCTGTATCACGATCGTGAAGAGGTAACGGTACACGTCCGGCGCATCTGGGCTGCTGCAGGCGGTCGTCGCGACGAACGCTGATCTGTCAGCAACGGGCGCCATTAATGGCGCCCCTACGATAATTGTAGGGGACGCATTTATGCGTCCCTGACGTATTTATGCGTCCCTGGCGTACCGCGATTTATCCTGCCTGATAGCGCAGCGTATTAAGGTTGCCCTGCAGCACTAAATCGCGTTTCAGCGTGGCAACCTGGCGGCAGATCGTGGCTGTTTCATGCTGGGCGTGTAATTTACTCTGCCACTTTGCCGGCACCTGATCCCACTGCTGATAAATCGCCTCCAGTGAACCAAACTGCGCCAGCAGCTCGCGTGCGCTTTTCGGGCCGATACCGGAGACGCCCGGAATTTTACTGCTGCTGATGCCGCATAAACCCCAGTAATCCGGCAGCTGTTCCGGGGCAACGCCAAATTCCTGTGCGATAAACGGCACATCAAGCCAGCGCTTCTGAAAATAGTCGCGAATGCGGATAGCGGGCGCCAGCAGCTGACAATATCCCTTATCGGTGGAAACGATGGTGGCCTGATGCCCGGCATCCGCCATTTTTACTGCCAGGGTAGCGGCCAGATCGTCTGCTTCATCGTCCCCGGCGCTCCAGCAGCTGACGCCTGCGGTGCGAAAAGCCTCCTGCAGCAGCGGCAGCTCCTGTTGCAGATCCTCTGGCATTGGCGGTCGCCCCGCTTTGTAATCCGGCAGCAGCGCATGACGCCAGCCGGGCTGGCGATCCGGACTGTCAAATACCGCCACCGCGTGGGTCGGGCGTGTATGACCAAGCAGCTGATGCAGCGCCGCAACACAGGCGTCACGGCAGGGAGAGCCCTGAACGGCATGCAGGCGCCGGATGAGATTCAGCGCATCAATAATTAATAAATGTAGTGCCATAAAAGCGATAAGCGGCAGCCCGCAGGCTGCCTTCCTGAAGGGTTATTTGATGATTTCGTAGCAGGGGATATAGGCACTGCCCGGTAGTTTCATACGCTGCTGCGCCACAAAGCCCTGCAGCAGCTCATCCATCCGATGCATCAGATCGGCGTCGCCGCGCAGCTGATAGGGGCCGCGTTCACGGATCTCCCGGATACCGATTTCTTTTACGTTTCCGGCCACGATCCCGGAGAAGGCGCGGCGCAAATCAGCCGCCAGTTTTTCCGCCGGCTGATTCGGAAACAGGTTGAGATTTGCCATGTTTTCGTGGGTCGGCAGGAAAGGCACCTGCAGATCCGGCGCAATACGGATAGACCAGTTAAAGCTGTAAGCGTCACCGGTTTCGCGACGATGCTCTTTTACCTGCGGCATCGCTTTTTTCATCTGGCGCGCCACTTCAGCGGCATCATCAATAATGATCGTATAGTGTTTGCGCGCCTGCTCGCCCAGCGTATTGACGATGAAATCATCGAGCACGCGGAAATAGTCAGCGCTCTCTTTAGGGCCGGTGAGGATCAGCGGCAGCACCTGCTCGCTGTTTTGCGGATTCATCAGAATACCAAGCAGATAAAGGAACTCTTCGGCGGTGCCGACGCCACCCGGGAAGATCACGATGCCATGCGCGATGCGGACAAAGGCCTCAAGGCGTTTTTCGATATCGGGCATAATGATGAGTTCGTTAACCAGCGGGTTAGGCGGTTCAGCGGCGATAATGGAAGGCTCAGTCAGGCCGATAAAGCGGCTGTCATGATAGCGCTGCTGCGCATGACCTACCGCCGCGCCTTTCATTGGCGCTTCCATTACGCCAGGGCCACAGCCGGTGCAGATATTCAGCTCGCGCAGCCCCATCTGGGTGCCAACATTACGGCAATACTGGTACTCCACCGCGTTGATAGAGTGTCCGCCCCAGCAAACCACGGTATTAGGATACTCCCCGACGTGCAGCGCGCGCGCGTTACGCAGTATCGAGAAAACCTGATTGGTGATATGCGCAGAGTCGTCAGCCTGACCCGCGAGGCGCTCTGGCAGAGCAAGCTGGCCGTTAACAAACAGAATATCGCGCAGCACGGCAAACAGGTTGGCCTGCAGTGAGCGGATGATACGCCCATCCACAAAGGCCTCTTCCGGCGGATTGATCAGCTCCAGCTTAACGCCGCGCTCGCGGCGCAGGACGTTAATAGCGAAATTTTCAAAACGCGAGAGCAGCTCATGACTGCTGTCTGTCTGGCTGCCGGAGTTAAGCACTGCAAGGGAGCAGTTACGAAAAAGCTGGTAGAGATCGCTGCTGGCGGTCTGCTTCAGCATGTCGACTTCCAGCTGTGAGAGCAGATCCATCGAGCCAAGCGGGCTGATATGTGTAATCAAAAGAACTCCTTTACACGCCATAGCGTGACTGATGACACTGCGCTTAACCTGCTGAGCGCAGTGACGAAAATCCCTGGTCGCATACGCTTTACGCTTAACGCCGCAGACAGATTAACGCTCCCGGTTATGATTGCTCAAGAGGAACCGCGCATCCCTGCTACGGCCTGCGAGGTGCCTCGCACTCTGTTACTGGCGTGCCAGACGCGAAAAGCCGGGCGTGAAGGGAACATTGCTGCGCCACGGGTTGATATCCAGACCGCCGCGGCGGGTGTAGCGCGCATAAACGGTTAACGCCTCTGGCTGGCAGAAACGCTGCACGTCATTAAAAATGCGCTCCACGCACTGCTCATGAAACTCATTGTGCTGGCGGAAAGAGATCAGATAGCGCAGCAGCGCCTCGCGGTCGATACGCGGGCCTTTATAACGAATCATCACCGATCCCCAGTCGGGCTGGTTGGTGATCAGACAGTTAGATTTCAGCAGGTGGCTTACCAGCGTCTCATCTACGATTTCATTGCCCGCGGCGTGCGCAAGGTGTCCGGCATCAAAACCATAATCGCTGATGCTGATATCCTGCTCATCGATAACGCTGCCGCTGAACTGTCCGATAGGCTGGCTTTCCAGCTCGCTCAGGCGAAACAGCGCCACGCTGACGTTGCCGCTGGCGCATGCGCGCAGATCGCGTTCCAGCGTCTGACGCACGTCGCCCCAGTCCGCAAAGCGGGTCTGATTAAAGCTGTTCAGGTAGAGCTTAAAGCTTTTCGACTCAATCAGATTTACGCTGTCAGCATCCAGCACCACTTCGCCAATCGCGACCTGCGGGACACCTTTACTGTTTAGCCATGAAAGCTCATACAGGGTCCAGATATCTGCGCCGTGAAACGGCAGATTATGCGGAAAAAGATTGAGCGGTTCCCGGTTCAGACTGCGCGGCACAGATTGCAGCAGCGTGTTATCGTACTCATCTACATAGGCGACAGATTTGCCCAGGGTCAGGCCGCTTAAGGCCGGGTTTGGGTGTTCAGAAGACATAATGGTTACCACAAGGTGAATCAAAGTGGCTAAGTGTAACCGATCACCAGCGAGAAGATGAATGATGCAGCCCACCGCCAGCGCACTGTGTGCGTTTACCACCCGTTATATCGATCTCTGGCAGCAGCAGCAGGGACACTATCCTGCCAGTAGCGATCTGGCAGGGATCCCTTCGCCCTGTATCATCAATACCGTTGATGACCGCGTTCTCTGGCAGCCGCAGCCTTTTTCGCCATCGTCAGGGCTGGATGCGGTGGAGCGGGCGCTGGATATTCAGCTCCAGCCTGATATCACTGCGTTTTACACTACCCAGTTTGCCGGCGATATGCATGCCCGCCTGCAGCAGCGCAGGTTAACGCTGCTGCAGGTATGGAGCGAAGAGGACTTTATCCGGCTGCAGGAGAATCTGATTGGTCATCTGATTATGAAACGGCGTCTGAAACAGAGTCCGACGCTGTTTATTGCTACTACTGATTCAGAGCAGGAGATGGTGGCGGTGTGTAATCTTACCGGTGAGGTCATTCTGGAGGAGCCTGGACGTAACAAACGTGAAATTCTTTCACCTTCTGTCCGGACATTTCTCGATGTTATACAACCTGTTATCGGTTCGATGGAGTGATAACCGAAGCGCTATGTAAGAGATCTCTTACAAAATCTGTGCGAGATCGACATTTTGTGAGTGAACCTTTCAGAAAAGCTAAATGTAAAGATATTGTGAATCATAGAGTTATGGTATCAGTCTGAAAATTGAGACAATACTTGATCGATTAATGGCTCATGCTTACTTGTTATTGTGGCGATTTTTGAGAGAATACCCACCGTTAGCAGGACGCTATGGACAGAGCGACGTTCAGGAGAATGTCAGCCAGGAGGCGGGAACGTAACGGAGTTTACGTCACAGGGAAGGCTTCAGGACGGAGCAGGACACTCAGGAATGAGTAAGGGACACCTCCAGGATGGAGAATGTGAGCCGTGCGGAGCAGGGCGAGCCAGGATGCTAAGGATGCTGTCATGAAGACAGGCAATGGAAAGCGCAGGAAGAGTTGTCACGGATGAGCAGGGAGCACTGCGGTGGCGGGAATGCTGCACAACGAACCGGGAGCACTGTTATTAACAGTGCTCCCTTTTTTATGCGCTTTTTACGCCACCGGTGACGAGTGATATGCTTGCCGCCCATTATTTCACGGAGGCAACCTATGTCGACGCACACTATTACGCAGCGACTGCAGCAGGTCGAAGCAGTCATGCGCGAACACGATTACTGGCAGCAGAGCGCTCCTGACGCGGCCGCGTTTAACAGCGACCAGCCTTTCTGCCTTGATACTATGGCTCCGCTGGAGTGGCTGCAGTGGGTATTGATCCCGCGTATGTCAGACCTGATCGCCTCCGGCGCGCCAATGCCTGCCGGTTTCGCCGTCGCGCCCTATTACGAAGTTGCTCTGACTCCGGTCACTCCCGGCTATACCGCTCTGCTGATCGCGCTGCGTGAGCTTGACGCGCTGTTTGCGGAGCCAGCACGCTGATGCTGGAGATTATCTATCAGGATGAGTGGCTGGTAGCAGTAAACAAGCCTGCCGGCTGGCTGGTGCACCGCAGCTGGCTCGATCGCAAAGAGAAAGTGGTGGTGATGCAGACGGTGCGCGATCAGATTGGTCAGCACGTCTTTACCGCGCACCGGCTCGATCGCCCGACCTCTGGCGTACTGCTGATGGGCTTATCGAGCGAGGCGGGCCGTTTACTGGCGCAGCAGTTTGAGCAGCATCAGATACAAAAAACCTATCACGCCGTACTGCGCGGCTGGCTGGATGGCGCGGCTACGCTCGACTATCCGCTGCTGGAAGAGCTGGATAAAATTGCGGATAAATTTTCTGCTGAACCGCGTGCACCGCAGCCTGCGGTCACGGATTATCAGGCGCTGGCGCAGACAGAAATGCCGGTGGCAATCGGTAAATACAGCAGCGCCCGCTACACCCTGGTGGAGATGTCGCCGCGCACCGGGCGTAAGCATCAGCTGCGCCGCCATATGGCGCACCTGCGCCACCCGATTATTGGCGACAGCGCCCACGGCGATCTGCGCCAGAATCGTGGCGCAGCGGCGCATTTCGGGCTCGATCGTTTAATGCTGCACGCCAGCGCACTCTCGCTGACGCATCCCTTTACCGGAGAGCCGCTGGTGATCCGCGCCGGACTGGATCCGATATGGCAGCAGATGCTGCAGCAGTTCGGCTGGCAGGATCGGTTACCGGACGTTCCCAGGGTTGAGTTTGACGCTGAGGCAGTTCAGGATAAGCCAACAGCGTAAAGGAGCAGCAAGATGGCAAAAATTGGCATTTTTACAGGCACGGTTTACGGCAATGCACTGCTGGTGGCCGAAGAGGCGCAGCCGGTGCTGCAGGCGCAGGGACATGAAGTAGAGGTCTTTGAGGATCCGACGCTGGCGGAGTGGCAGGCGTACAGCAGCGACGTCGTGCTGATTGTAACCTCAACCACCGGGCAGGGCGATCTGCCGGATAATATTGCCCGTCTCCATGCGCAAATCCATGATGAGCTCGGCTATCAGCCAGCGCTGCGCTATGGTGTGATTGCGCTGGGTGACAGCAGCTATCAGCACTTCTGCGGCGCAGGAAAAACCTTTGATGCCACGCTCCAGGCGCAGCAGGCGCAGCGTATTGGTGATGTGCTGATGGTGGATGCCGTTGAGCATCCGGAGCCTGAAAGCGTGACGACGCCGTGGGTGGAGAGCTGGGGTAAGCAGCTGTAGTGACCCGGGCCGCCCTGTATGGCGGCCCGGTATTAACGGTGCAGCCCGGTATCAGGTTACCGGTGCCGGATTAAATACCGCCAGCTGGTTGCGGATCCCCCAGCGATCGGACCAGGTCTGCTGACGACCGCTGGCGATCTCCAGAATCAACTCAAACAGACGCCAGCCTACCTGCTCAATACTCTCTTCACCGGTGGCGATAGTGCCGGCGTTGATATCCATCAGATCATGCCAGCGCCGGGCCAGCGCGCTGCGCGTCGCCATCTTAATCACCGGAATAGCCGCGAGGCCATAGGGCGTGCCGCGCCCGGTGGTAAACACCTGCAGCGTAATGCCGGAAGCCATCTGCTGCGTACCGCAGACAAAGTCACTGGCAGGGGTAGCGGCGTAAATCAGTCCGCGCTGCGTAGGGCGCTGTCCCGGCGACAGCACTTCAGCAATCGGGCTGCGCCCCGATTTTGCAATCGATCCCAGCGCTTTCTCCACCACGTTTGCCAGTCCGCCTTTTTTATTGCCGGGTGAGGGGTTAGCGCTGCGATCGGTCTGTCCCTGATGCAGATAGTCGTCATACCACGCCATCTCTTCCAGCAGCCGTTTACCCACCGCTTCATTAACCACGCGCGGCGTCAGCAGATGAATAGCGTCGCGCACCTCCGTCACTTCAGAAAACATGACTGTGGCGCCGCAGCGCACCAGCAGATCGGAGGCGAAGCCCACCGCCGGGTTAGCCGTTACGCCGGAAAAGGCGTCACTGCCGCCGCACTGGGTGCCTACTACCAGTTCAGACGCCGGGCAGGGTTCCCGGCGGCGCAGATTAAGCTTTTTCAGATGACGTTCAGCGACCTGCAGGATCTCATCCACCATGGCGCCAAAGCCGACGTGACGCTCATCCTGCAGACGCACAATATCGTTATCATCCAGCGAGATCGCCTGTACATCAGGCGTACCGGTCAGCAGCCGCTCCGGCTGGAGCTTTTCACAGCCGAGGCTGACAATCATTACCTCGCCACCAAAATTGGGATTCAGCGCAAGATTATGAATGGTGCGGATCGGCACGACGGCAGCCGGGGCGTTGATCGCCACGCCGCAGCCATACAGATGATTCAGCGCGACCACGCCATCCACGTTGGGATAGCGCGGCAGCAGATCGCGTTCAATAAGCTGCACAACATAGTCCACGACGCCCGCCACACAGTGGACGCTGGTGGTAATGCCAAGCAGGTTGCGGGTTCCCACGCTGCCGTCTGCATTGCGATAACCATCAAAGGTATAGCCTTCCAGCGGCGGCAGTTCAGGCGGTACGTTGGTTGCCAGCGGCAGGCTGCTGAGCGGCGGCGCCTCGGGCAGGGCTACCAGCGACTCATCTATCCAGCTGCCGCGCGCAATAGAGCGCAGCGCCGTGCCGATCACTTCGCCATAGCGCAGAATCGGTGCATCCTGAGCGATATCCTCCAGCGCAACTTTGTGCCCCTGGGGCACATGCTCCGTCAGCTGCAGCCCGTCGGCAAAGCGTGTACCCGCGGGCAGGCCCTGATCGTTGACGACAATCGCAACGTTATCCGCTTCATGAACTTTTATATAGAGTGGTTTTTCTGTAACGGGTCGGTTCATTGCTCACCTTCCGGGTAGCCGCACTGTGCATAGCAGTGCGATAAATAGTGGTTCTGGTCACGTCATCAAAGTCAGCCAGCTCCAGTATAAGCAGCACGCGCCCGCCAGCGCATTGTGCAACTGTCCGGCTTTTAGCCCCTTTCTCTCCGCACTTTGGTGGTTTTAACCAAAAGCAAGTGAAGGTGCTCACAAAGCGCTCTTTGGCTGTCTGTTTTTTGTACAATTATGGCGCTGCGATCGGCGTTTCGTGAGCCATCACGCAGCAGGATGTGCATATGCCACAAATTCTTTTTTGTTTTGACTGAATTGTCGGGCTTTCTTCCAGTGTTTCAGCCGCGGGCTGTTTTTATACTGATTTCCGTTCTTAGAGGTTTGGTTACCTGTCACGACGCATCAACGTTCGCCATAACAACAATCGCCGTGTTTAACCCGACATCATTCTGATACCCAACGCGATGTGTATGCAGTCAGAGTGAATGTAGCGTTCGCTATATTTCAGGAGTGCATCATGAATAGTTACAGCCAGACGGCAGAGGCGGTGCAGAAACGTACCAACGCCCGCTACTGGATCGTGGTGATGTTATTTATCGTCACCTCATTCAACTACGGCGACCGCGCCACCATTTCCATTGCCGGATCGGCGATGTCCAAAGATATCGGTCTCGACTCTGTCGGGCTGGGCTATATCTTTTCCGCCTTCTCATGGGCCTATGTGATCGGACAGATCCCGGGTGGATGGCTGCTGGATCGCTTTGGATCCAAGCGTGTCTACTTCTGGAGTATTTTCCTCTGGTCGCTGTTTACTCTGCTGCAGGGCTTTGTTGATCTCTTCAGCGGCTTTGGCATTGTGATTTCACTGTTCCTGCTGCGCTTTTTGGTCGGTCTGGCTGAAGCGCCTTCCTTCCCTGGTAACAGCCGTATTGTCGCGGCCTGGTTCCCGGCACAGGAGCGCGGAACGGCGGTCGCCATCTTTAACTCTGCACAATACTTCGCCACGGTGATCTTCGCGCCCATCATGGGCTGGCTGGTCTCTGAAGTTGGCTGGGCGCACGTGTTCTGGTTTATGGGCGGGCTGGGCATCATCCTGAGCTTTATCTGGCTCAAAGTGATGCACGATCCCAACAACCACCCCGGCGTGAATAAGGCGGAGCTGGAGTACATGGAGCAGGGCGGCGCGCTGATCAATATGGATGCGAAAAAAGCCGATCGCAAAGTCAGCCGCGGTGAAAAGTGGGATCAGATCAAACAGCTGCTCTCTACCCGCATGATGTGGGGCATCTATCTTGGCCAGTATTGCGTCAACGCGCTGACCTACTTCTTTATTACCTGGTTTCCGGTCTATCTGGTACAGGCACGCGGCATGTCGATTCTGAAAGCGGGCTTTATCGCCTCCGTTCCGGCGATTTGCGGCTTCCTCGGCGGCGTGCTGGGCGGCGTGATCTCCGACTATTTGATGCGCAAAACCGGCTCACTCAATATTGCCCGTAAAACGCCAATCGTTATCGGCATGCTGCTCTCCATCAGCATGGTGATGTGTAACTACACCGAAACCGAATGGGTTGTGGTGCTGTTCATGGCGCTGGCGTTCTTCGGAAAAGGCATTGGTGCGCTGGGCTGGGCGGTGATGGCCGACACGGCACCGAAAGAGATCAGTGGCCTGAGCGGTGGTCTGTTCAATATGTTCGGCAACTTCTCCGGTATCGTTACGCCTATCGCGATTGGTTACATCATCGCCACCAGCGGATCGTTTGAGGGCGCGCTGGTATATGTCGGGATCCACGCTTTTGTTGCCGCCTTTAGTTTTCTGTTTATTACCGGTGACATTAAACGCGTTGAGCTGAAACCGTATAAGGAGCCGAAATGAGTACGCAAAGTACGCCTGTCATCACTGACATGCAGGTGATCCCGGTTGCCGGTTACGACAGTATGCTGCTTAACATTGGCGGCGCGCATAACGCCTGCTTCACGCGCAATATTGTGGTGCTGACCGACAGCGCCGGTCATACCGGACTGGGCGAGGCGCCGGGCGGCGATACAATTTATCAGACGCTGCTGGCGGCAGTACCCCAGGTCAAAGGGCAGCAGATTGCGCGTATGAACCGGCTGGTGCAGCAGGTGCATAAGGGCAATCAGTCAGCGGATTTTGACACTTTTGGCAATGGCGCCTGGACCTTCGAACTGCGCGTAAACGCAGTAGCCGCGCTGGAGGCGGCGCTGCTGGATCTGCTGGGGCAGCATCTGGGCGTACCGGTGGCAGAGCTGCTCGGACCGGGCCAGCAGCGCGATGAGGTCACCGTGCTCGGCTATCTGTTTTATATCGGCGATCGTCATAAAACCGATCTGCCGTATCGCAGCGGTGATGCCGCCAGCCACGACTGGTACCGGCTGCGGCATGAGGAGGCGCTGACGCCGGAGGCGGTGGTGCGTCTGGCAGAGGCGGCGCAGGATAAATATGGTTTCAAAGATTTCAAACTCAAAGGCGGCGTGCTGCCGGGTGAAGAGGAGATCGCCTCGGCGGTGGCGCTGAAGCAGCGCTTCCCGGAGGCGCGCATTACCGTCGACCCTAATGGCGCCTGGCATCTGGATGAGGCGATCGGACTCTGTAAAGGCCTGCAGGATGTGCTGAGCTATGCAGAAGATCCCTGCGGCGCGGAACAGGGTTACTCCGGCCGTGAAGTGATGGCGGAGTTTCGCCGCGCCACCGGGCTGCCGGTTGCCACCAATATGATCGCAACCAACTGGCGTGAAATGAACCACGCCGTGATGCTCAACGCGGTCGATATTCCGCTGGCCGATCCTCACTTCTGGACCCTGAGCGGCGCAGTGCGCGTGGCGCAGCTCTGCGACGAATGGGGACTCACCTGGGGCTGCCACTCCAATAACCATTTCGATATCTCGCTGGCGATGTTCACCCACGTGGGTGCTGCCGCCCCGGGCAAGCCAACCGCGATTGACACGCACTGGATCTGGCAGGAGGGCGATCAGCGCCTGACGCGCGAGCCGCTGCAGATCCGCAACGGCAAAATTGCCGTGCCGGATAAACCGGGGCTGGGTATTGAGCTGGATCGGGATCGCCTGCAGCAGGCGCACGAACTCTATAAGTCACTGCCAGCCGGCGCGCGCAACGACGCCACCGCGATGCAGTATCTGGTACCCGGCTGGTCATTTGATCGCAAGCGTCCGGCATTTGGGCGCCGTCCTACATAAGGAGCAGGAAATGAGTCAGACCCCTAAAATCGTCGCTATGCAGGTTATTCCGGTTGCCGGACACGACAGCATGCTGCTCAACCTGAGCGGGGCGCACGCGCCATTTTTTACCCGCAATATTGTGATCATTAAAGATAACGCCGGGCATACCGGCGTGGGCGAGATACCGGGCGGAGAAAAGATCCGTCAGACGCTGGAGGATGCCGCCGCGCTGGTGATCGAAAAAACCGTCGGCGAATATAAAAATATTCTCAACCTGGTGCGGAGCACCTTTGCTGACCGCGATGCTGGCGGGCGCGGCAGCCAGACGTTTGACCTGCGCACGACTATCCATGTGGTAACCGGTATCGAAGCGGCGCTGCTCGATTTACTCGGGCAGCATCTGGGCGTAAACGTCGCGTCGCTGCTGGGCGATGGCCAGCAGCGCGACCGCGTGGAGATGCTTGGCTATCTCTTCTATATTGGCGATCGCCGCAAGACCTCGCTCGCCTACCAGAGCCAGGAGCGCGATCCGTGCGACTGGTATCGCCTGCGCCATGAAGAGGCGCTGACGCCAGATGCGGTCGTGCGACTGGCAGAGGCCGCGTATGAGAAATATGGCTTCAACGATTTCAAACTCAAAGGCGGCGTGCTGCGCGGCGGCGAAGAGGCTGAGGCGGTTACCGCACTCGCCAGACGCTTTCCGGAAGCGCGCATCACGCTCGATCCCAACGGCGCCTGGTCGCTGAATGAGGCCATCCTGCTGGGCAAACAGCTGAAGGGCGTGCTCGCCTATGCAGAAGATCCCTGTGGCGCGGAGCAGGGCTACTCCGGCCGCGAGGTGATGGCGGAGTTCCGCCGCGCCACCGGGCTGCCAACCGCAACCAATATGATCGCCACCGACTGGCGGCAGATGGGCCACACGCTATCGCTGCAGTCGGTGGATATTCCGCTGGCCGATCCGCACTTCTGGACCATGCAGGGTTCCGTGCGCGTGGCGCAGATGTGCCACGACTTTGGCCTCACCTGGGGTTCGCACTCCAATAACCATTTTGATATTTCGCTGGCGATGTTTACCCACGTTGCCGCCGCCGCGCCGGGCGCGATTACCGCTATCGACACCCACTGGATCTGGCAGGAGGGTAATCAGCGCCTGACCAAAGAGCCGTTTGTCATTAAAGGCGGCATGGTGCAGGTACCGCAGAAGCCGGGGCTTGGCGTGGAGCTGGATATGGACCAGGTGATGCAGGCAAACGCGCTGTATCAGAAACATGGGCTGGGCGCGCGTGACGACGCTCAGGCGATGCAGTTCCTGGTACCGGACTGGACTTTTGATAATAAGCGTCCCTGCCTGGTGCGCTAACGCTTCAGGCTCCCTGAAAGGGAGCCTGCCGTCATATACAGGAGTAAACAGAATGAGTAATGCCTGGCCAAATACATTTCGCCGCCGCCTGCTGGCAGGAGAGACCCTGATAGGCAGCTGGTGCGCCCTTGCCAGTCCGCTGACTACTGAAGTGCTGGGGCTGGCAGGCTTCGACTGGCTGGTGCTGGACGGTGAACATGCGCCCAACGACATCACCACGTTTGTACCGCAGCTGATGGCGCTGAAAGGCAGCAGCAGCGCTGCGGTCGTGCGTCCGCCGTGCAATGAGCCGGTGATCATTAAACGCCTGCTCGATATCGGCTTCTATAACTTCCTGATCCCCTTTGTGGAGACGGAAGAGGAGGCGCGCCGCGCCGTTGCCTCAACCCGCTACCCGCCAGCGGGCATCCGCGGCGTGTCAGTTTCGCACCGCAGCAATATGTACGGCACGCTGCCGGACTATAACGCCACGATTAACGACAACATCACGCTGATGGTGCAGATCGAAACGCAGCAGGCGGTAGATAACATCGATGCGATCGCCGCCGTTGACGGCGTGGACGGGATTTTTGTCGGTCCGGGCGATCTCTCAGCCGCGCTGGGCTACCTGGGCCAGCCTGCGCATCCTGAGGTGCTGAAAGTTATTCAGTACCTGTTTGAACGCGCCAAAGCCGCAGGCAAGCCGTGCGGCATTCTGGCACCGGTAGAAGCGGACGCGCGGCGCTATCTGGAATGGGGTGCCACCTTTGTTGCCGTCGGCAGCGATCTCGGGGTTTTCCGCAACGCCACGCAGGCGCTGTGCAACAAATTTAAACTGTAACGCAGAAAGGGGAAGGCAATGAAAATTGGATTTATCGGCCTCGGTATTATGGGCAAACCGATGAGTAAAAACCTGGTCAAAGCGGGTTACACGCTGGTGGTGCGCGATCACAACGCAGGCAATGAGGCAGAACTGGCCGAACTGGGCGCGACGATAGCAAAAACGCCCAAAGAGGTGGCAGAACAGGTGGATGTGGTGATCACCATGGTACCTAACTCGCCGCAGGTGCAGGAAGTCTGCCTGGGCGCGGGCGGCATCATTGAAGGTGCAAAACCTGGCCTGATTGTGATTGATATGAGTTCTATTGCCCCGCTGGCCAGTCGTGAGATCCACGACGCGCTGGCAGAAAAAGGGATCCGTATGCTTGATGCGCCGGTCAGCGGCGGTGAGCCAAAAGCGATCGAGGGCACACTGTCGGTGATGGTGGGTGGCGATAAAGCGATCTTCGACCAATGCTTTGAGATTATGAAAGCGATGGCAGGCTCGGTGGTGCATACCGGTGATATCGGCGCCGGTAACGTGACCAAGCTGGCAAATCAGGTGATTGTGGCGCTGAACATCGCAGCGATGTCTGAAGCGCTCTCGCTGGCAACCAAGGCGGGCGTGAATCCGGAGCTGGTTTATCAGGCGATCCGCGGCGGCCTGGCGGGCAGCACCGTGCTTGATGCCAAAGCACCCATGGTGCTGGATCGCAACTTCAAACCCGGTTTCCGTATCGACCTGCATATCAAGGATTTAGCTAATGCGCTGGATACGTCACACGGCATTGGCGCGCATCTGCCGCTGACGGCCGCGGTGATGGAGATGATGCAGGCGCTGAAAACCAGCGGTCAGGGCTCCGCCGACCACAGCGCGCTGGCTTGCTATTATGAGAAGTTAGCGCAGGTTGAGATCGCCCGGTAAAGCCGCTCTCCGGCGTCTGCGGAGGCCGGAGAACAGGCTGCGTGAGCAAAGCAGCATACCGTTACGTTACCCATCGCGCCTGGATTGCCTATGAAAATTGTCATCGCACCCGATTCATATAAAGAGAGTCTGTCTGCCCTGGATGTGGCTGCCGCAATTGAAGCGGGTTTCCGCGAGGTTTTCCCGGCCGCCGAGTATGTCAAAATCCCGGTTGCCGACGGTGGTGAGGGCACCGTTGAGGCCATGGTGGCCGCCACCAGCGGTACGCTTGTCCGGCTAACCGCAACCGGCCCGCTGGGCGAGCCCGTGGCGGCGTTTTATGGCCTGTCGGGGGATGAGCGCACCGCGTTTATTGAGATGGCTGCCGCCAGCGGCCTGGAACTTGTGCCGGTGGCGCAGCGCAATGCGCTGATCACCACGTCGTGGGGCACCGGTGAGCTGATCAAAAACGCGCTCGATCGCGGCGTAGAGCACATCATCATTGGCATAGGCGGCAGCGCCACCAATGATGGCGGTGCCGGAATGATACAGGCGCTGGGCGCCCGGCTGCTGGACAGCGCCGGCTGCGATCTGGCGCCTGGCGGCGCGGCGCTGGCGCAGCTGGCGCAGATCGATATCAGCGGAGTGGATGCGCGTATTAAAGCGTGCCGCTTTGAGGTCGCCTGCGATGTCACCAATCCGCTGACCGGGGAAAAAGGCGCTTCGGCGGTGTTTGGCCCACAGAAGGGCGCCACTCCGGCACAAATCGCGCAGCTGGATCGGGCGCTGGCCCACTACGCTTCGCTTATTCAGCGCGATCTGGATATCGACGTGCTGCATATTGCGGGCGGCGGCGCGGCGGGCGGTATGGGTGCGGCGCTGCACGCATTCTGTCAGGCTGAGCTGCGCAGCGGCATTGAGATTGTGACGGAGGCGCTCGGGCTGGCGGAGCAGGTCAAAGATGCCGATCTGGTGATCACGGGGGAAGGGCGCATCGACAGTCAGTCTGTGAATGGCAAGGTGCCAATCGGCGTGGCGCGGGTTGCCAAACAGTTTAATAAGCCGGTGATTGGTATTGCCGGTAGCCTGACCTCTGACGTGGGGGTTGTACACGCTCACGGCCTTGATGCGGTCTACAGCGTACTGTTCAGTATCTGTTCTCTGGAAGAGGCGCTGGCCAGTGCGGAACAGAATGTGCGCATGACGGCGCGTAACGTTGCGGCAGCCATCAGGATAGGCAAAGGGTTGTAGGCCGGACCGCGATGCGCGGCGGCCCGGCGGCTAAGGCCGGTATGGGCGTCGCCATAAAGATCGTTCTGACACGCCATTTTACGCCAGCGCCAGCCGCTTACGCGCCTCGCGCGCAACGTTGGCCATCTCATCATTCAGCTCCAGCAGTTCCGGCTCCAGCGCGGCAATATCACTCGCCTGGTGCAGGCTGCCTTCCAGCTGCTGGCAGAGCTGTTTCAGGCGCGGGACACCGCTGTAACTGGCGCTGCCGTGCAGCTTGTGAATAATTTCACGCAGCCCGTTTACGTCACCTTCAGCCATACAATGCGCCACGCGCGCCTCCACCTCAGGCAGGAAATCGAGCAGCATCTGTAGCAGATCGCGCGCCAGCGCCGGTTTGCCGGCCGCCTGACGCAGCGCCAGTGACCAGTCAAGCGAGACGGCAACCCCCATCGCGGGCGGCTGAGAGGCGGGCGCAACCGGCAGATAGCGCTGCAGCAGCTGAGCCAGGCGGGTTTCATCAATCGGTTTTGCCAGATAGTCATTCATGCCGGCGGCAATCAGCTGCTCGCGCTCGCCATCCAGCGCGTGCGCCGTTACCGCAACGATTGGCGTGCTGGCGTGCAGCGGCAGGCGCCGGATAATCTCGCTGGCCTGAATACCGTCGATATCGGGCATCTGTATATCCATCAGGATCACATCCAGCCGCTGCTGCTGCGCGGCATGGATGGCCTGCTCTGCGTTGTCACACAGAATGATATTTTCAACCTGCTCTTCCAGCAGCGCGCCGATAAGCCGGAGGTTAGCCGGATTGTCATCCACCGCCATCACCGTCAGCGGCTGACGCGGCAGCGGGGAGATCAGACGGTGCTGACGGCTGCCGATATCCAGCAGCAGCGGGATAAAGCGCGTCAGCGAAACCGGTTTTGCGATACAGCCGGCAATGCCCCGCGCACGCAGATCGTCGGCAAACAGCATCATCTCGCTCGGCAGCGCCAGCAGTACGGCATCCGCGCGATCGCACAGCTGCTGGATCTCCGTATCGGTCAGCGTTGCCGGGTGCGGCTTAGCGACCGGCATTCCCACCAGCAGCAGAGGATAGTGGCGTTCCGGCAGCGCAGCCAGGCTGGGATAATACTCTACCCTGAGCGGGGTGATACTGAGCATCTCCTGCACCACGCGCGCTACCGCCGGATGGGGCTCGACATAGGCCAGCGTTGTGGCGTGCAGGTCATCCAGCACGCGCGGAATGGTAGGGGCATTCGGGTTAAGATTGAGCCGGACGCGCACCCGAAAAACCGACCCCCGATCGGGCTGGCTGTGAAAAGCGATTTCGCCGCCCATCTCCTGCACCAGCTTCTGGGTGATCACCAGCCCAAGCCCCGTGCCGCCGTGTCGGCGGGTAATGCTGGCATCCGCCTGGCGAAACGCCTGAAACAGCTGCGGCTGCTGCATTTCCGGAATGCCGATACCGGTGTCATGCACCTGGATCTCCAGTTCCGCCTGCGTGGCGCTGAGATGCTGCAGCTCAACGCGCAGGTCGATATGCCCCTGCTCGGTAAACTTGATGGCGTTACCTATCAGGTTGATCAGGATCTGCTGCAGCCGCAGCGGATCGCCGATAACGTTGTCAGGCACGCTGTTTTGCAGGCAGACGGTGATCTCCAGCCCTTTCTCATGCGCGGAGGGCGCCAGCAGCACCAGCGTCTCATCCAGCGTGGCGCGCAGCGGAAAAGGAATAGATTCCAGCACCAGCTTGCCCGATTCCAGACGCGAGAAATCCAGCACATCGTTGATAATACTCAGCAGATTATTGGCGGAGCGCTCAATCGTACTCATATAGTCGCGCTGGCTGGTGCTCAGGCTGGTTTTCAGCATCTGGCGGCTGAAGCCGATCACGCCGTTGAGCGGCGTACGCAGCTCGTGAGACATGTTTGCCAGAAACTCAGATTTAATGCGGGCCGCCTCCTGAGCGCGTTTCTTCGCCAGATCCAGCTCGACGTTCTGAATCTCCAGCTGCTCCAGCGTTTCGCGCAGATCCCAGGTGGCCTGGTCAATATTTTGCTGCATCTCTTCATGGTAGGCGGTCAGCGACATCGCCATCGCGTTGATACCGTTTTTAAGCATGCTGAGCTCGCCCAGCATATAGCCTTCCACCCGGCTGTCGAGCTGGCCGCGCCGGATGCGATCCACGGTGGCTACCATATTGCGTATCGGGCCGGTCACATCGCGCATCAGACGATAGGCGAACAGCATGGCGAGGCAGAGGCAGAACAGCAGCAGCAGCGTTGCGACAAATACCTCTTTATACTGCGCCAGCCGTACCGACTGCAGATCCAGCTCAATGGCGACATAGCCCAGGGGATTACCGTCGGGTTTGGTCTGTTCATCCGGCTGCTCATCAGCGGAGTAGCGTTCAGATATAATCGGCGTGCGCAGCACCAGCAGGTTACCCTGGCGTTCATGCGTTACGCCCTCGCGCAGCTGCGTCATATCCTCTTTTTGCAGCAGCGCCAGGTTCTGCTTACTGTTGGATGTGGCGTAAACGCGATTCTGGTTGTCGAAAACCGTAATGGCACGGACAATATCGGAATGGCGCCGGTGCAGCAGGCTGACCAGCTCGTGGATCGCAGCGCGATCGTGCCAGCTCATCCCATACTCACTGGATACCGCCAGAGGTTCGATAATATTTGCGCCGGCGTCAAAAACCTGGCGCTGCAGTTCGTTATAGCGGTGGACGACAAAAAAGGTGCTGAGCAGCAGACCAATCAGCAGCGTTGGCGCCAGTATTAAAATCATCATCCGCGCCCGCAGGCTGTATTTGGTCATCACGATGCCCTGGCGATTGCCGTGTTCCTGTGCACGCGTCGTGGCGGGCGGCACAACCTGATTAAAAGAGAATACGATTACTATGGCGCAATTTTACGCCGCAAAACAGCGGCCGACGACAAAGCAGCGGATCGCCGTCACGGTCGATGAGCTCGATCCGTTCGGCCAGGGCGTGGCACGCTATCAGGGGAAAACCCTGTTTATCAGTGGTGCGCTGCCGGGCGAACAGGCAGAGGTTACGCTGCTGGAAGATAAACGGCAGTTTGCCCGCGGTAAAGCGATAAAGATCGCACAGCCCAGTCCGCAGCGGGAAATACCGCGCTGCCGCCATTTTGGCGTCTGCGGTGGCTGCCAGCAGCAGCACGCTGCCGTTGCACTGCAGGAGAGCAGCAAGGCGCACGCGCTGAGCCGTCTGCTGAGCCGTGACGCCGCTTCTCCGGTGGCCGTTGAGGAGATTATCCGCGGGAATAGCTGGGGCTATCGCCGGCGCGCCCGGCTCGGACTGCAGTGGCAGCCGAAGCAGCAGCGGCTGGTGATGGGATTTCGCCAGGCGGCCAGTCATGCGCTGGTGCCCCTGCAGCAGTGCCCTGTTTTGGTGCCCGAACTTGAAGCGTTGCTGCAGCCGCTGCACCACTGCCTGAGCGCGCTGCAGGGGGTAAGGCGGCTGGGGCATGCAGAGCTGGTGCTGGCAGACAACGGCCCGCTGATGGTGCTGCGTCATCTCGACGCGCTTTCTGCGCGCGATCGCGCAGACCTGGAACGCTTTTCGCATCAGCACTCGCTGATGCTGTATCTGGCTGACGGCAGCGATGAGCTGCAGGCGATTAACAGCAGCATGCCTTACTACCGCTCGCAGGATTTAACGCTAACCTTTAGTCCACAGGACTTTATTCAGGTTAACGATCGCGTTAATCAGCAGATGGTGGCAACAGCGCTGGCGTGGCTCGATCTGCAACCCGATGACAGCCTGCTGGATCTTTTCTGCGGCATGGGGAATTTCACCCTGCCGGCAGGGAAATCTGTACAAAATGTTGTAGGTGTGGAGGGGGTTGCAGCATTAGTTAAGCAGGCAGAGTATAATGCTGCGCTTAACAATCTAAGCAATGTACGCTTTTTCCAGCATAATCTGGAAGAGGATGTTTCGCGTCAGCCGTGGGCGGCGCAGGGATTTAATAAGGTGTTACTGGATCCGGCGCGAGCCGGGGCGGCGGGCGTGATGTCGCATATTGTTAAACTTGCGCCAGAACGCGTGGTCTATGTTTCCTGTAACCCGGTGACACTTGCGCGCGACAGTCAGGTACTGCTGTCCGCGGGCTACCATCTGGAAAGGGTCGCGATGCTGGATATGTTCCCACATACCAGTCATCTCGAATCCATGGTGTTGTTCAGCAAAACATAAGCGACAGTTATGTCGCTGTGGCAGGAGAGGATATGGTTGCGGTCAGAAGTGCGCATTTAAATACGGCAGGGGAGTTTGCCCTCGATCAGTGGATTGCCAGCCTGACGATTAGCAATCCTCAATCCTGTGAGCGACTGGCAGAGACCTGGCGCTACTGTGAAGCCGAAACGCGCGAGCACCCCGATCAGACTCTGCTGCTGTGGCGCGGTATTGAGATGGTGGAAATCCTCACTATGCTCAGTATGGATTGCGATAGCCTGTGCGCGGCGCTGCTGTTTCCGCTGGCCAACGCAGAGGTGGTCAGTGAGGAGAAGCTGGAGCAGGCGTTTGGCAAAGGGATTGTCTCCCTGGTGCACGGCGTACGCGACATGGATGCCATTCGCCAGCTGAAAGCGATTCATAATGACTCTATGGCTTCAGCCCAGGTGGACAATGTCCGCCGTATGCTGCTCGCGATGGTGGAAGATTTCCGCTGCGTGGTCATCAAGCTGGCCGAGCGGATTGCGCATCTGCGTGAGATGAAAGATGCGCCAGAAGATGAACGCGTGCTGGCGGCAAAAGAGAGCACGAACATCTATGCGCCGCTGGCTAACCGGCTCGGTATCGGCCAGCTGAAGTGGGAGCTCGAAGATTACTGCTTCCGCTATCTGCATCCGGATGAATATAAACGCATCGCGAAGCTGCTGCATGAGCGGCGCATCGATCGTGAACAATATATCGATAACTTTGTGACCAATCTGCGTCAGGAGATGCAGAAAGAGGGCGTGCGGGCAGAAGTCTACGGGCGGCCGAAACATATCTACAGCATCTGGCGCAAGATGCAGAAAAAGTCGCTGGCGTTTGATGAACTGTTCGACGTGCGCGCGGTACGCATCGTGGCAGAGCGTTTGCAGGACTGTTATGGCGCACTCGGTACGGTGCACACCCTCTACCGGCATCTGCCGAGCGAATTTGACGATTATGTCGCCAACCCTAAGCCCAATGGCTATCAGTCCATTCATACCGTGGTGCTGGGGCCGCAGGGCAAAACCGTTGAGATTCAGATCCGCACCCGTCAGATGCATGAAGATGCCGAACTTGGCGTGGCGGCGCACTGGAAATATAAAGAGGGCCCGGGCGTCAGCAACTCGCGCGGGGCTGCCGGACACGAAGAGCGTATCGCCTGGCTGCGCAAGCTGATTACCTGGCAGGAAGAGATGGCGGATTCCGGTGAAATGCTGGAGGAGGTTCGCAGTCAGGTCTTCGACGATCGCGTTTACGTCTTTACGCCAAAAGGCGATGTGGTGGATCTGCCCGCCGGCTCCACGCCGCTCGACTTTGCCTATCACATTCACAGCGATATTGGCCATCGCTGTATCGGGGCGAAGATCAGCGGCCGCATTGTGCCTTTTACCTATCAGCTGCAGATGGGCGATCAGATCGAGATCATCACCCAGAAGCAGCCCAATCCAAGCCGCGACTGGCTCAACCCGAATCTGGGCTACATCACGACCAGCCGCGGGCGCTCCAAGGTACACGCCTGGTTCCGTAAGCAGGATCGCGATAAAAATATCGTGGCGGGCCGCCAGATCCTCGATAACGAGCTGAGCCAGCTCGATATCAGCATGCGCGAGGCGGAGAAGATTTTGCTGCCGCGCTACAACGTTGGCTCGCAGGATGAGCTGCTCGCAATGATTGGCGGCGGCGATATTCGTCTCAATCAGATGATCAACTTCCTGCAGGCAAAGCTCAATAAGCCGAGCGCTGAAGAGGAAGATCGTGAAGCGCTGCGTCAGCTGACGCAGAAGTCGCATCACGCCTCAAATGCCCGTAAAGAGAGCGGTCGCGTGGTGGTGGAGGGGGTGGGAAACCTGATGCATCACATTGCCCGCTGCTGCCAGCCTATTCCCGGCGACGATATCACCGGCTTTATTACTCAGGGACGCGGCATCTCGATTCACCGCGCCGACTGCGATCAGCTCAGTGAACTGATCTCTCATGCGCCAGAGCGTATCGTTGATGCCGTCTGGGGGGAGAGCTACTCCAGCGGCTATTCGCTGGTGGTGCGGGTTACCGCCAACGACCGCAGCGGCCTGCTGCGTGATATCACGACCATACTGGCGAATGAAAAGGTCAATGTACTGGGCGTCTCCAGCCGCAGCGATACCAGAAAACAGCTGGCGACCATCGATATGGATATTGAGATCTATAACCAGCAGGTGCTGGGACGCGTGCTGGCGCGGCTTAATCAGGTGCCGGATATTATCGACGCGCGTTGTTTGAATTAACGCGCAGCCGGCACTGGCCCGCTGCTCTTCAGGGTCGCCTTTTACGGCGGCCCTTTTTATACCGTTGTTTGAGGATTTTTCATGACTGCCCTGAACCGTCTGCTTAGCCTGATGCAAACCCTGCGCGATCCGGCGCGCGGCTGCCCGTGGGATCGCCAGCAGACCTTTGCCACTATTGCTCCTTATACGCTGGAAGAGACCTACGAAGTGCTTGACGCTATTCAGCGGGAAGACTTTACCGATCTGCGCGATGAGCTGGGCGATCTGCTGTTTCAGATTGTGTTTTATGCCCGCATGGCAGAGGAAGAGGGGCGTTTTAACTTCGACGATATCTGCGACGCAATCAGCGACAAGCTTGAACGCCGTCATCCGCATATCTTTGGCAGCGCCGAGGCTGAGAGCGCCGCAGAGGTGTCGCAGAACTGGGAAGCGATCAAACAGGATGAACGCGCGGCGAAAGCGCAGCACTCGGCGCTGGATGATATTCCGCGCGCGCTGCCGGCGCTGATGCGGGCGCATAAAATCCAGAAGCGCTGCAGCAGCGTGGGCTTTGACTGGGACAGCCTCGGACCGGTGCTGGATAAGGTGCATGAGGAGATTGACGAAGTCATGCATGAAGCGCAGCAGGCCACTGTCGACAGCGACAAGCTGGAGGAGGAGATTGGCGATCTGCTGTTTGCGACGGTAAATCTGTCACGCCACCTCGGCAGCAAAGCGGAAATTGCGCTGCAGAAAGCCAACGACAAATTTGAACGCCGCTTTCGCCACGTAGAGCAGATTATTACCGCGCAGGGATTGAGTATGCCTGCGGCGACGCTGGAGCAGATGGAAGCGGCGTGGCAGCAGGTAAAACTGAGTGAGAACAATCACTAACCTGTTAAGCGTCATACTGCTGTTTATTCCAGCAGTGTGCATAATTCAGCCGCTTGCGCTTACTCGATTCAGCCATCCAGCAACTTTGTGACATGCGTCAACATTTTCTGGCTGGCTATCCGCTATGTTAGCCGCTGCACGGCGCGGGAGGATGGTGTGATTCATCAATTGTGGCTGGGGACGACTTCGGGTATACTGCTTTCCCGTCCTGGTTATTCCATCGTCTTTAAACCTAAACTCTCAGGTTCAGCATGACAACGAATTATATTTTTGTGACCGGCGGGGTCGTTTCCTCTCTGGGCAAAGGCATTGCCGCAGCCTCCCTCGCAGCTATCCTCGAAGCACGTGGTCTGAATGTGACCATCATGAAACTCGATCCGTATATCAACGTTGATCCGGGTACCATGAGCCCGACGCAGCATGGTGAAGTGTTTGTCACCGATGACGGGGCCGAAACCGATCTGGATTTAGGTCACTACGAGCGCTTCATTCGTACCAAGATGTCGCGTCGTAACAACTTTACGACCGGTCGTATCTACTCAGAAGTGCTGCGCAAAGAGCGTCGCGGCGACTATCTGGGCGCCACGATCCAGGTGATCCCCCACATTACCAATGCCATCAAAGAGCGCATCATCGAAGGTGGCGAAGGTCATGATGTCGTGCTGGTTGAGATCGGTGGCACCGTAGGCGATATTGAATCCCTGCCGTTCCTGGAAGCGATTCGCCAGATGGCGGTAGACGTGGGCCGTGAACACACCATGTATATGCATCTGACGCTGGTGCCATATATGGCGGCAGCGGGTGAAGTGAAAACCAAGCCTACTCAGCACTCGGTTAAAGAGCTGCTGTCGATTGGTATTCAGCCAGATGTGCTGATCTGCCGCTCCGATCGCGCGGTACCTGCTAACGAGCGGGCGAAAATCGCGCTGTTCTGCAACGTGCCGGAAAAAGCGGTTATCTCGCTGAAAGATGTCGATTCCATCTATAAAATCCCGGGCCTGCTGAAGTCGCAGGGTCTGGATGACTATATCTGTAAGCGTTTCAGTCTGAACGCGCCGGAAGCTAACCTTGCCGAGTGGGAGCAGGTTATCTATGAAGAAGCGAATCCGGGCGGGGAAGTGACTATCGGTATGGTCGGCAAGTATGTTGAGCTGCCGGACGCCTACAAGTCAGTGATTGAAGCCCTTAAGCACGGTGGTCTGAAAAACCGCGTAACCGTCAACATCAAGCTGATCGATTCGCAGGATGTCGAGACGCGCGGCGTGGAGATCCTCAAAGATCTCGATGCGATTCTTATCCCCGGCGGTTTCGGCTACCGCGGCGTGGAAGGCAAGCTGATGACGGCGCAGTACGCGCGTGAAAATAACATCCCGTACCTTGGCATCTGCCTCGGCATGCAGATTGCGCTGATGGAGTTCGCGCGCAATGTGGCCGGGATGGAAGGCGCCAACTCCACCGAATTTGTGCCAGACTGTAAATACCCGGTTGTCGCGCTGATCACTGAATGGCGTGATGAGCATGGCAACGTTGAGCAGCGTACTGAGCAGAGCGATCTGGGCGGCACCATGCGTCTGGGTAGCCAGCAGTGTCAGCTGACGCCGGAAAGTAAAGTGCGCCAGCTCTACGGTTCTGATGTGATTACCGAGCGCCACCGTCACCGTTATGAAGTCAACAATCTGCTGCTGAAGCCGATTGAAGCGGCGGGTCTGCATATTGCGGGCCGTTCCGGCGACGATCAACTGGTTGAGATTATTGAAATCCCGAACCATCCGTGGTTTGTGGCCTGCCAGTTCCATCCGGAGTTCACATCGACACCGCGTGATGGTCATCCGCTGTTTGCCGGCTTTGTGAAAGCCGCGCAGGAGCACCAGAAGCGTTTAGCGAAGTAAGAGTTTACGAACAACGCGCGAACTTTTCGCGCGTTGTTTGTCTTAGGATTGACTAACTTGTACTGAGGAAAATCGAATGTCCAAAATCGTTAAAGTCATTGGTCGCGAAATCATCGACTCCCGTGGCAACCCGACTGTAGAAGCAGAAGTGCATCTGGAAGGCGGTTTCGTTGGTCTGGCGGCGGCTCCATCAGGCGCTTCTACCGGTTCACGTGAAGCACTGGAGCTGCGCGACGGTGATAAGTCTCGCTTCCTGGGCAAAGGCGTAACCAAAGCGGTTGCTGCGGTTAACGGCCCAATCGCTGACGCGGTAAAAGGCAAAGATGCCAAAGACCAGGCGAACATCGATAAGATCATGATCGAACTGGACGGTACTGATAACAAATCCAACTTCGGTGCAAACGCCATTCTGGCTGTTTCTCTGGCCGCAGCGAAAGCTGCTGCAGCATCAAAAGGCCTGCCGCTCTACGCACACATTGCTGAGCTGAACGGCACCCCAGGCAAATACTCTATGCCGCTGCCAATGATGAACATCATCAACGGCGGTGAGCACGCGGATAACAACGTAGATATCCAGGAGTTCATGATCCAGCCTGTGGGCGCGAAAAATATCAAAGAAGCCATCCGTATGGGTTCTGAAGTATTCCACAACCTGGCTAAAGTTCTGAAAGCCAAAGGCATGAGCACTGCAGTCGGTGATGAAGGTGGCTATGCGCCAAACCTCGGCTCTAACGCTGAAGCGCTGGCAGTTATCGCTGAAGCGGTAAAAGCAGCGGGCTATGAGCTGGGTAAAGATATCACCCTGGCGATGGACTGTGCCGCATCTGAATTCTATAAAGATGGCAAATATGTTCTGGCTGGCGAAGGCAACAAAGCGTTCTCTTCCGAAGAGTTCACTCACTTCCTGGAAGATCTGACCAAACAGTACCCAATCGTCTCTATTGAAGATGGTCTGGATGAGTCTGACTGGAACGGCTTTGCTTACCAGACCAAAGTGCTGGGCGACAAAATCCAGCTGGTGGGTGACGATCTGTTTGTCACCAATACCAAAATCCTGAAGGAAGGTATTGATAAAGGCATCGCGAACTCTATCCTGATCAAATTCAACCAGATCGGCTCTCTGACCGAAACGCTGGCTGCAATCAAGATGGCGAAAGATGCGGGCTACACGGCCGTTATTTCTCACCGTTCAGGCGAGACAGAAGATGCAACTATCGCTGACCTGGCGGTAGGTACTGCAGCTGGCCAGATCAAAACCGGTTCTATGAGCCGTTCTGACCGCGTAGCTAAATACAACCAGCTGATCCGTATCGAAGAAGCGCTGGGTGAGAAAGCGCCGTTCAACGGTCTGAAAGAAGTGAAAGGCCAGGCGTAATCGCCCGCCGGTGCTGTTCTGTGCAGCACGGTTTGCCTGAAGCCCCGCCCAGTGCGGGGCTTTTTGTTTTTCAGGGCACAAAGCGGCTGTGAAGCCGCAGTAAAAATCTGCCATAATCTGCGCCCCGAATGAGAGACGTGAGTGAAAAATGTTCTACCCGATTAACGAAATGTTCCAGACGCTGCAGGGCGAAGGGTTTTATACCGGCGTGCCGGCCATCTTTATCCGCTTACAGGGATGTCCGGTGGGATGCAGCTGGTGTGATACCAAACATACCTGGGAGAAGCGCGCGGATCGGGAGACCTCACTGGGTGATATTCTGGTAAAAACCGTGGAGAGCGATGCCTGGGGAAGTGCAGACGCCGCCACGCTGATTGAGACCATCGCCCGGCAGGGCTGGAGCGCGCGCCACGTAGTGATCACCGGCGGCGAACCGGCAATTTTTGACCTGCGTCCGCTAACTGAGGGTCTGGAAGCGCACGGGTTCCAGTGTCAGATCGAGACCAGCGGCACTCATGAGGTGCACTGCTCTGCGGCAACCTGGGTTACAGTCTCACCTAAGGTGAATATGCGCGGAGGCTACGATGTGCTGCTGCAGGCGCTGACACGCGCGGATGAGATCAAGCATCCGGTGGCGCGCGAGCGTGACGTTGAGGCGCTCGATGAGCTGCTGGCGGAGCTGCATGACGATAAACCGCGTATTGTGGCGCTGCAGCCGATCAGCCGCGGCGATGCCGCAACCCGGCTCTGTATTGAAACCTGCATCGCCCGTAACTGGCGGCTCTCTATGCAGACGCACAAGTACCTGAATATCGCCTGATTCACAGCAGGGGCGCATTAATGCGTCCCCTATGCACATACCGGTAGGGGCGCGCCCGGGTCAGCTACTGCTTCGCTTTATATGCGTCGAATGCCTGCTTAATCTCTGCTCTGGCCTTGGCGGCATCTTCAAAACCGTTAAGCTCGACCTTCTTACGGCCATCCGGTAACTGCTTATACACCCGGAAAAAGGCTTCCAGCCGCTGCTGCTCGATTCGCGGCAGATCGCTTATCTCTTTAATATCATCATAGGTTGGATCAATTTTGCTGGCGGGCACGGCGACAATCTTGTCATCCACCTCACCGCCATCAATCATCTTTAGCACGCCAATCGCGCGCAGCTTAATCAGGGTGCCGGGCTGTAACGGCGCCCGGGCGTAAAAAATCACATCCAGCGGATCGTTATCGCCACCCAGTGACTGAGTCAGCGAACCGTAGTTGGCGGGATAGGCGACCGGCATAGACTGAAAACGGTCAGCCACGATAAACCCGGTTTTAGCATCGGTTTCATATTTGATCGTCCCGCCTGCCGGAATTTCTGTCACCGCATAAAACTCCGCCGGCATACTCTCCGGCTGGGGAAAATCAAGTACGTTTTGCGCCTGAACGGCAGCAGAGGCAGAGATAAAAACAGCAAGCAGAGAAAGGTGCTTCACAAGGTTCATTGTTGATTCTCTTGATCTTTAACAGAGGAGACAACAACGTAGAGGGGGATCGTTACAAAGAGATGAATCAGCAGTAATCGGCTGTTCGAAGATTAATACAGGTATCACAGCGGTTCAGAGACCGGCACCTGTGGTTCCACGTTGCAGGAGGGCGGCAACCGCGTTCATCCTCAGGCGCTTACATGAGTAAGCAACCGGGGGTGGAGAAGGGCAGCCAGCGCACCTGCAGCGTGGAAGAGGCCGCTCTGGTCAGCCGCGGTAAACGCAGCCTGCCGTACAGGTCTCTTTGATCATGACCGCGCTCAGCACCGGCAGCACCGGCTTAAGCTCATCCCAGATCCACTTCGCCAGCACTTCACTGGTGGGATTCTCCAGACCCGGAATATCGTTCAGGTAGTGATGATCCAGTCGCTCATAAAGCGGACTGAAAATCGCTTTCAGTTCAGCAAAATCCATAACCCAGCCGGTATACGCATCCACTTCACCGGTTATTTCCAGTCGCACCAGAAAGGAGTGGCCGTGCAGACGACCGCATTTGTGCCCTTCAGGCACGTGAGGTAAGCGGTGAGCCGCTTCAAACTGGAACTCTTTAAACAGCGTGGTAGACATAATGACTCTCAGACGGAAAAACCGCTGAAGTCTACCTGAAAAGCAGATTTTTCGCACCCGTGGGGGTGTAAAAGCGCATTTAACGCGATCCGGTAACGCGGTTGAAGATAAAAACCATATTTTACAAAGGGATAATTTACCACTTTTGGCGGTTAGCGATACCCGAAAAACCGCTTAGTCGTTTTGGTTATTTATTATGTCGAACCCTTATTTAATCGTTAATATACAGCTCGGTAACCTACCTCCTCTTCCACCGCTTCTCGGTCCGGACTTCTGACACTGGAATTTTTAACGCGATGACGACTCAGGCACCCCCAGGCTCCATGCTGCCGCTCTCTCCGGAGCAACTTGCGCGCTTACAGGCGGCGACCACGGAATTTAATACGACTCAGCTTGCCTGGCTTTCGGGCTACTTCTGGGGCATGGTCAACCAGACCCCTGGCGCGGTGGCGACACCTGCTGCTCCGCCAGCGGAAACCCCGGGCGTCACGCTGATTTCAGCCTCGCAAACCGGCAACGCGCGTCGCCTGGCAGAACAGCTGCGTGATGATCTGCTGGCAGCGAAACTGAACGTGAATCTGGTTAACGCCGGCGACTATAAGTTCAAGCAGATCGGCCAGGAAAAGCTGCTGGTTATCGTCACCTCGACCCAGGGCGAAGGCGAACCACCGGAAGAGGCGGTGGCGCTGCATAAATTCCTGCTGTCGAAGAAGGCACCGAAAATGGATGGCGCGGCGTTTGCCGTGTTTGGTCTTGGCGACACCTCTTACGAATTTTTCAGCCAGGCGGGCAAAGATTTTGACAGCCGTCTGGCCGAGCTGGGCGCAGAGCGCCTGCTGGATCGCGTTGATGCCGACGTTGAATACAGCGAGCTGGCCAGCGCCTGGCGCCTGCAGCTGACCGATCTGCTGAAGGCGCGCGTGCCGGTCGCACCTGCGGCGCAGATTGCGGCCAGCAGCGCCGGCAGCGTCAACCTGGTTGACAGCAGTCCTTATACGAAAGAGCTGCCGCTTACCGCCAGCTTTGCGCTGAATCAGAAAATCACCGGCCGCCTCTCTGATAAAGATGTGCGCCATATTGAGATCGATCTCGGTGATTCCGGCCTGCGTTACCAGCCGGGTGACGCGCTGGGCGTCTGGTATGAGAATGATGCAGAGCTGGTAGAGGAGCTGCTGCAGCTGGTGTGGCTGAAAGGCGATGAGCAGGTGACGGTGCAGGGCAAAACGCTGCCGCTGGCTGAAGCGCTGCAGACGCAGTTTGAACTTACGGTCAACACGCCGCAGATAGTGGAGCGCTACGCTGCCCTGTCGCGCAATGAGGCGCTGCTGGCGCTGACTGAAGATAAGCAGAAGCTGCAGAGCTATGCCCAGAGCTTCCCGATTGTGGATATGGTGCGCCAGGCGCCCACTGAACTGAATGCCGAGCAGCTGACGGGCTTACTGCGCCCGCTGACGCCGCGTCTTTACTCTATCGCCTCCTCCCAGGCGGAGAGCGAAAGCGAAGTGCATATTACGGTGGGTGCGGTGCGCTATGAAATTGACGGCCGTCAGCGCGGCGGTGGTGCCTCCACCTGGCTTGCCGACCGTCTGGAAGAAGAGGGCGCCATTCGCGTCTTTATCGAGCACAATGATAACTTCCGCCTGCCGGCCAATCCGGATGCACCGGTAATTATGATTGGTCCGGGCACCGGCATTGCGCCGTTCCGCGCCTTTATGCAGCAGCGTGACAATGACGGCGCCGAAGGTAAAAACTGGCTGTTTTTCGGCAACCCGCACTTCACCGAAGATTTTCTCTATCAGGTAGAGTGGCAGAAGTATGTTAAGCAGGGGCTGCTGACGAATATCGATCTCGCCTGGTCGCGCGATCAGGCTGAGAAAGTCTATGTACAGGATAAGATCCGGGCGAAAGGCGCAGAAGTGTGGCGCTGGATCGAAGAGGGCGCTCACCTCTACGTTTGCGGCGATGCGAATCGCATGGCGAAAGATGTAGAGCAGGCATTACTGGATGTGGTGGTCGAACACGGCGGCATGGATCGTGAAACGGCTGATGAATTTTTAAGTGAGCTGCGCATTGAGCGCCGTTATCAGCGAGACGTTTACTAATGAGCGAAAAACACCCTGGACCGCTGGTGGTTGAAGGTAAACTTTCTGACGCCGAGCGTCTGAAAAAAGAGAGCAACTATCTGCGTGGCACCATCTTAGACGATCTCGACGATGGCCTGACCGGTGGGTTCACCGGCGATAACTTTCTGCTGATCCGCTTTCACGGCATGTATCAGCAGGACGATCGCGATATTCGCGCCGAGCGCGCTGAGCAGAAGCTGGAGCCGCGTCACGCCATGATGCTGCGCTGCCGTCTGCCGGGCGGCATTATTACGCCGACGCAGTGGCTGGCGATTGACAAGTTTGCCGCTGAAAAAACGCTTTATGGCAGTATCCGCCTGACTAACCGGCAGACGTTTCAGTTTCACGGCATTCTGAAAAAGAACGTGAAGCCAACGCATCAGATGCTGCATGAAGTGGGACTCGATGCGCTGGCGACCGCCAATGACGTCAACCGCAACGTACTCTGCACCTCAAATCCGGTTGAGTCTGAGCTGCATCAGGAAGCTTATGAGTGGGCGAAAAAACTCTCTGAGCACCTGCTGCCGCAGACCCGCGCTTATGCGGAGATCTGGTGGGATAAGGAAAAAGTTGCAACCACAGATAAAGAGCCGATTCTTGGCGAAACCTATCTGCCGCGTAAGTTTAAAACCACCGTGGTGGTGCCGCCGCACAATGATGTCGATCTGCATGCTAACGATCTCAACTTCATTGCGATTGCAGAGCACGGCAAGCTGATAGGTTTCAATGTGCTGGTAGGGGGAGGCCTCTCTATTGAGCATGGCAATAAAGCGACCTACGCCCGTACCGCCAGTGAGTTCGGTTTCCTGCCGGTGGAGAAGATCCTCGATGTGGCCGCCGCGGTAGTGACCACGCAGCGCGACTGGGGTAATCGCACCGATCGCAAAAACGCTAAAACTAAATATACCCTTGAGCGCGTGGGCGTTGAGACGTTTAAAGCGGAAGTGGAAAAGCGTGCCGGTCTGACTTTCGCGCCGGCGCGTCCGTATGAATTCACCACCCGCGGCGATCGTATCGGCTGGGTTAAAGGCATCGACAACAAGTGGCACCTGACGCTGTTTATCGAAAATGGTCGCCTGCTTGATTACCCGGGCCGTCCGCTGAAAAGCGGCATCGCTGAAATCGCCAGAGTACACCAGGGTGATTTCCGCCTCACCGCCAACCAGAACCTGATTGTGGCTGGCGTGCCGGAGGCGCAGAAAGCGCAGATTGAAGCGATCGCCCGCGAGCACGGCCTGATGGAAAGCGTAACGCCGCAGCGTGAAAACTCGATGGCTTGCGTAGCGTTTCCGACCTGTCCGCTGGCGATGGCAGAAGCGGAGCGTTTCCTGCCATCATTTGTTACCAAAGTCGAAGAGATCATGCATCGTCACGGCGTGGGCGAAGAGCATATCGTTCTGCGCGTAACCGGCTGCCCGAACGGCTGCGGTCGTGCGCTGCTGGCGGAGCTGGGGCTGGTTGGCAAAGCGCCGGGTCGCTACAACCTGCATCTCGGCGGGAACCGCGTGGGTACGCGCATTCCGCGTATGTATCGCGAAAATATCACCGAGAGCGAAATTCTGACCACGATTGATGAACTGGTGGCGCGCTGGGCAAACGAGCGCGAGGCCGGTGAAGGTTTTGGTGACTTCACGATCCGCACCGGTATCGTTAAAGCGGTGACGGATCCGGCTCGTGACTTCTGGGACGCGGAGGCTGTATGACCCTGCCCGATCTCGCCGTACTCAACAGCGGCAGCAAAGTTGACCGTATTATGGCGCTGGCTGAAAGCAACGTGCAGCTGGAGAAACTCTCTGCTGAAGCGCGCGTCAGCTGGGCGCTGGAACAGCTGCCGGGGGCCTTTGTGCTCTCATCCAGTTTTGGGATCCAGGCGGCGGTGCTGCTGCATATGGTGACGCAGCAGCGGCCGGATATTCCGGTGATCCTCACCGACACCGGTTACCTGTTCCCGGAAACCTATCGCTTTATCGATGAGTTAACGGCAAAGCTTAACCTTAACCTGCAGATTTTCCGTGCGGAAACCTCGCCCGCATGGCAGGAAGCGCGCTACGGCAAACTATGGGAGCAGGGCGTGGACGGCATTGAGCAGTATAACCAGCTCAATAAAGTGGAACCGATGAACCGGGCGCTGAGCACGCTGGGCGCACAGACCTGGTTTGCCGGATTGCGGCGCGATCAGTCAGGCAGCCGTGCCAGCCTGCCGGTGCTGGCGGTACAGCGCGATGTCTTTAAGATCCTGCCCATTATCGACTGGGATAACCGGCAGGTGCATCAGTACCTGAAACAGCACGGCCTGAGCTACCACCCGCTGTGGGATGAGGGCTACCTTTCGGTGGGTGATACCCATACCACGCGAAAATGGGAACCGGGCATGGCAGAAGAAGAGACGCGCTTCTTCGGCCTCAAGCGCGAGTGCGGTTTGCACGAAGGCTAACCACCATCCACAGGGCGAATTTTCGCCCTGTTTTTTGTTTCCCTCTCACGCACCTCTGTTAATTCCTAAAGTCATGCCCGGCTGGCCGCAGCCGAAATCGTGCTGCCTGGAAAAAGCGTTATAAAATCAATTCTTAAGCAGAAAAACGCATCAGCTTTGCCAGCGCTATATTCCATTTGGTAACTACTCATGCGAAATCGTAATTTCATCTGGCGGAATAGCGCGACGTATAGTCGCGATAACTTATTGTAAAACTAGCAAGGTTATCGTGGATTATCTGCCCCTCTTTGCCGATCTCAGACAGCGTCCGGTGCTGGTTGTCGGCGGTGGTGAAATCGCTGCCCGTAAAATTGAACTGCTGCGCCGGGCTGGCGCGCGCATCCTGGTGGCCGCCCGCGAGCTGGGGCATGAACTGCAGGCGCTGGAGGCAGAACAGGCCGTAGAGTGGATAGCCCGCAGTTTTGAGCCGGCTCAGCTCGACGGCGTATTTCTGGTCATTGCCGCCACCGACGATAACGCACTTAATTCACAGGTGTTTGACGCCGCCAACGCGCGGCACAAGCTGGTTAACGTGGTGGATGACCAGCCTAAATGCAGCTTTATCTTCCCTTCTATTGTTGACCGCTCACCGCTGGTGGTCGCGATCTCATCCAGCGGCACCGCGCCGGTACTGGCGCGGCTGCTGCGGGAGAAAATCGAAGCGCTGCTGCCGGCAAACCTGGGTCAGATGGCCGCACTGGCAGGAGAGTGGCGCGACAAAGTCAAACAGCGCTATCGCAAAATGTCCGATCGCCGCCGCTTCTGGGAGCGCGCCTTTAATGGCCTGTTTGCCAGTCAGATGGCGGCCGGTAACGTCAGCGCCGCGCGCCAGACGCTCGATCTCGAACTGGAACATATCAGCGATAACCAGGGTGAAATTGCGCTGGTCGGCGCGGGGCCTGGCGACAGCGGTCTGCTGACGCTGCGCGGTCTGCAGGTGATGCAGCTGGCTGATGTGGTGCTGTATGACCATCTGGTTAGCGATGAGGTGCTGGATCTGGTGCGGCGCGATGCCGACCGCATCTGCGTCGGAAAACGCGCCGGCGCCCATTCGGTGCCGCAGGAAGAGACGAACCAGCTGCTGGTATCACTGGCGCTGCAGGGCAAGCGCGTCGTGCGTCTGAAAGGCGGCGATCCCTTTATCTTTGGCCGCGGCGGCGAAGAGCTGCAGGCGGCGAAAGCGGCAGGCATTCCGTTCCAGGTGGTGCCGGGTATTACTGCCGCCGCAGGCGCGACCGCCTATGCCGGTATTCCGCTGACGCACCGCGATTATGCGCAGAGCGTGATGTTTATTACCGGCCACTGCCGCGCTGACGGCGATGGCATCGACTGGCCATCCCTCGCGCGTGCGCGCCAGACGCTGGCTATCTATATGGGCACCGTAAAAGCAGCGGAAATTGCCGCCGGTCTGATTGACCACGGCCGCGATCCGCTGACGCCCGTGGCGGTGATTGGCCGCGGCACGCGTCAGGATCAGCAGGTGCTGACCGGAACCCTGAATCAACTTGAGGTGCTGGCAGCCGCCGCGCCGACGCCTGCGCTGTTAGTGATTGGCGAAGTGGTGAACTTGCACGGGCAATTAGCCTGGTTTCAACATTCTGCACAGCAGGGGGCTCGCGAGTCCGCCGTTGTCAATTTGGCTTGAGGAAAAACTATGGACCAAAATCGTCTTACTCATCTGCGTCAGCTGGAAGCAGAGAGTATCCATATCATCCGCGAGGTGGCGGCCGAGTTCAGCAATCCGGTGATGATGTACTCCATCGGCAAAGACTCCTCGGTAATGCTTCATCTGGCGCGTAAAGCATTCTTCCCGGGAACCCTGCCGTTTCCTCTGCTGCACGTGGATACCGGCTGGAAATTCCGCGAAATGTATGAGTTTCGCGACCGTACGGTGAAAAACATGGGTGCCGAGCTGCTGGTGCACCGTAATCCGGAAGGCGTGGCAATGGGGATCAACCCGTTTGTTCACGGCAGCGCCAAACATACCGATATTATGAAGACGGAAGGGCTGAAGCAGGCGCTCAACAAATACGGTTTTGATGCCGCCTTTGGTGGCGCGCGCCGTGATGAAGAGAAATCGCGCGCGAAAGAGCGCATCTACTCTTTCCGCGATCGCTTTCATCGCTGGGATCCCAAAAATCAGCGTCCTGAGCTGTGGCATAACTACAACGGCCAGATCAACAAGGGCGAAAGCATTCGCGTATTTCCGCTCTCTAACTGGACCGAACTCGATATCTGGCAATACATCTTCCTGGAAAACATCGAAATCGTACCGCTCTACCTGGCCGCGCCGCGCCCGGTACTGGAGCGCGACGGCATGCTGATGATGATCGATGACGATCGTATCAACCTGCAGCCAGGTGAAGAGATCACCGAGCGCATGGTGCGTTTCCGTACGCTGGGCTGCTGGCCGCTGACTGGCGCCGTAGAGTCTGAAGCGCAGACGCTGCCGGAGATTATCGAAGAGATGCTGGTCTCCACCACCAGCGAACGCCAGGGACGCATGATTGACCGCGACCAGGCGGGATCGATGGAACTGAAAAAACGCCAGGGTTATTTCTAAGGAGACGCAGATGAATACCGTTATTGCACAACAGATTGCCGAGCAGGGTGGCGTAGAAGCCTGGCTGACGGCGCAACAACATAAGAGCCTGCTGCGTTTCCTGACCTGCGGCAGCGTAGATGACGGCAAGAGCACCCTGATTGGCCGCCTGCTGCACGATACGCGACAGATTTATGAAGATCAGCTCTCCTCTCTGCATAACGACAGCAAACGTCATGGTACCCAGGGTGAAAAACTCGATCTGGCGCTGCTGGTGGATGGCCTGCAGGCGGAGCGCGAGCAGGGCATCACTATCGATGTCGCCTATCGCTACTTCTCGACGGAAAAACGCAAGTTTATTATCGCGGATACCCCGGGGCACGAGCAGTACACCCGCAATATGGCCACCGGCGCCTCAACCTGCGATCTGGCTATTCTGCTGATCGACGCGCGCAAAGGCGTGCTGGATCAGACCCGGCGCCACAGCTTTATCTCAACGCTGCTGGGCATCAAACATCTGGTAGTGGCGATCAACAAAATGGATCTGGTGGAGTATCGCCAGGAGACATTTGAGCAGATCAAACAGGATTACCTCGACTTCGCGGCCCAGCTGCCGGGCGATCTGGATATTCGTTTTGTACCGATGTCCGCGCTGGAAGGGGACAATGTCGCTACCCCGAGCACGACTATGCCGTGGTACAGCGGTCCGACGTTGCTGGACGTACTGGAAACGGTTGAGCTGAAGCGCGTTGTCGATCACCAGCCCATGCGTTTCCCGGTGCAGTATGTTAACCGTCCTAATCTCGATTTCCGCGGCTATGCCGGAACGCTGGCGTCAGGCACCGTACGGCCGGGAGATCGGGTAAAAGTCCTGCCTTCTGGCGTGGAGTCGACTATCGCACGTATCGTGACCTTTGATGGTGATCTGCCGGAAGCTGCGGCGGGTGAGGCGATTACGCTGGTGCTGAACGATGAGATCGATATCAGCCGCGGCGACCTGCTGGTTGCTGCCGATGCTGAACTGCAGGCGGTACAGTGCGCTACGGTTGACGTGGTCTGGATGGCGGAGCAGCCGCTGAAGCCGGGTCAAAGCTATGAAATCAAAATTGCGGGCAAAAAAGCGCGCGGCCGGGTGGAAAAAATCCTGCATCAGGTGGAGATCAATACCCTGGCAACGCACACCGTTGACAGCCTGCCGCTGAACGGTATCGGACTGGTAGAAATCACCTTTGATGAGCCGATGGTGCTGGATCCTTACCAGCAAAACCCGGTAACTGGCGGCATGATCTTCATTGACCGGCTGAGCAACGTCACCGTGGGCGCCGGTATGATTAACCAGCCGCAGAGCGCAGCACCTGCTACAGCGGGTAACTTTAGCGCCTTTGAGCTGGAGCTGAATGCGCTGGTGCGTCGTCACTTCCCGCACTGGAACGCGCGCGATCTGCTGGGCGGTGCGTAATGGCGCAGCATGATGAAAACGTGGTGTGGCACGACCATCCGGTCACCCGGGCGGCGCGTGAGCAGCAGCATGGTCATCAGGGTGTAGTGCTGTGGTTTACCGGGCTCTCCGGCTCGGGTAAATCCACCGTGGCAGGTGCGCTGGAGCAGGCGCTGCATCAGCTTGGCGTCAGCACTTACCTGCTGGACGGTGACAACGTGCGCCACGGTCTGTGCCGCGATCTCGGCTTCAGCGATGACGATCGCCGGGAGAATATCCGGCGCGTGGGTGAGGTGGCCCGGCTGATGATCGATGCCGGACTGGTGGTGCTCACCGCCTTCATCTCGCCGCACCGGGCTGAGCGGCAGATGGTGCGCGATCTGCTGGGCGAAGGTGAGTTTATTGAGGTCTTTGTCGATACACCGCTGGCGGTGTGTGAAGCGCGCGATCCGAAAGGGTTATATAAAAAAGCGCGCGCCGGTGAACTGCGTAATTTCACCGGTATTGACAGCGCGTATGAGGCGCCCGAAGCCGCTGATATCACGCTGGATGGCGAACAATTGGTTACAAAACTCGCGGCCCAATTGTTAGACCTGCTGCGCCGCCGCGATATCATCAGATCCTGAACCGACGCGGCAAACGCCTTCTCCGGGTTTGCCGCATTTTAGCGTCAACAGGATCTCTATGCAGAACGTCACTCCCATGCCCGCACGCAAAGACGACAGCTTGCCCGAAGAGCCGCGCTCCTCATTACCCGGCGGCGTTATTGGCTTTTTTGCCTACTGGTGCGCGCTGGCCATTCCCTTTCTGCTCTACGGCTCCAATACGCTATTCTTTTTTCTCTATACCTGGCCTTTTTTCCTTGCGCTGCTGCCGGTATCGGTGCTGGCCGGCATCGTGCTGAGCCTGATGATGCGTGGGCACCTCTTCTGGTGCGCCCTGGCGACCGGTCTGCTGGTCATCTGCCTCTTCTGGCTGGTGTTCTCCTATCTGTCCGGCTGGTAAGCGCAGAGATGTGCAAACGCATCCGCTGGTTACAAAAGTTTGCCTGCTGTTTTTCGTGCCCGCCTGCTATAAATAATCCGGATAAATCTGCTTACGCGCCATTTTCGCTGCCGCAGTGGAGTCCGGGCTCAAGTTATGGGATGATTGGGCCGTTTTTCAGGGGGCGGGGATGGGAAAACTGACGTTACTGCTGCTCGCGCTACTGGGATGGTTGCAATATTCCCTGTGGCTGGGCAAGAACGGTATCCATGATTACACACGCGTCAGCGAAGACGTGGTGTCACAACAGGCGAATAACGCCAAACTCAAAGCGCGAAACGATCAGCTGTTTGCCGAAATTGACGATCTCAATGGCGGTTCAGAGGCGATTGAGGAGCGCGCACGCAGCGAGCTGGGCATGATTAAACCCGGCGAGACTTTCTATCGCCTGGTGGCAGACCAGAACAAACGAAATGCGCAGCAGTCTGCGCAAAATCAGCAACGATAACAACATGACTCACCACTCTCACGCTGCGGATGTGATTGCCGTCGTGCCGGCTGCCGGTGTCGGCAGTCGCATGCAGGCGGCGTTTCCCAAGCAATATCTCACTATTGGTACCATGACGCTGCTGGAACACAGCGTGGCGCGCCTGCTGGCTAACGCCGCAGTGCAGCAGGTGATTGTCGCCGTCAGCGCTGACGACGGCTGGTTCGATTCGCTGCCGCTGGCGCACGATCCGCGCGTGGTGCGGGTCACCGGCGGCGCAACCCGGGCCGAGTCAGTGCTGGCAGGGTTACAGCACATCAGAGAGAGCGCATGGGTGCTGGTGCATGACGCCGCGCGCCCGTGCCTTCATGCTGACGACCTGGCACGGCTGCTGGCCGTGCGGGAGTACAGCAGAACCGGCGCCATTCTGGCAGCACCGGTACGCGATACCATGAAGCGCGCTGAGCCGGGCAAAACGGCGGTGGCACATACGGTGGAGCGTGACGATCTCTGGCACGCGCTGACGCCACAGTTTTTCCCGCATAGGCTGCTGACTGCCTGCCTGAGCCGGGCGCTCAGCGAAGGCGCTACGATCACGGATGAGGCGTCAGCGCTGGAGTATTGCGGCTATCATCCGCAGCTGATTAGCGGGCGCAGCGACAACATCAAGGTCACGCGGCCGGAAGATCTGGCGCTGGCGGCCTTTTACCTTACTCAGATTCAACGACAGGAGAACGCATAATGCGTATCGGTCACGGCTTCGACGTTCACGCTTTTGGCGGTGAAGGTCCACTGGTGATTGGCGGGGTGCGTATCCCGTTTGAGCACGGTTTTATTGCCCACTCCGACGGCGACGTTGCGCTGCATGCGCTGACCGATGCCCTGCTGGGCGCGGTGGCGATGGGCGATATTGGCAAGCTTTTTCCGGATACGGATCCGGCGTTTAAAGGAGCTGACAGCCGCGGCTTGCTGCGCGAAGCGTGGCGTCGTATTCAGGCGAAAGGCTACGCCATTGGCAACGTTGACGTCACGATTATCGCGCAGGCGCCTAAAATGCTGCCGCACGTGCCGCAGATGCGCGTCAATATCGCCGAAGATCTGGGCTGCCACATGGATGCGGTTAACGTGAAGGCCACCACCACCGAAAAGCTCGGCTTTACCGGACGCGGTGAAGGTATTGCCTGCGAGGCAGTGGCTCTGCTGGTAAAGGCTGACGCATGAGTGAGCTGCACTATCTGCACGGCGTGCCTGCTGCCACTGGCATAATTAAAGCGCGTCCGGATGATTTTGTGGTGATCGAAGATCTCGGTTATCCCTATGACGGCGACGGCGAGCAGCTGCTGGTACGCATCCGCAAAACGGGCTGCAACACGCGTTTTGTTGCTGAAGCCCTGGCAAAATATCTGGGCGTGCCGGCGCGCGACCTGAGCTATGCCGGCATGAAAGATCGCCACGCCGTGACTGAACAGACGCTCTGTTTCCGCCTGCCGGGTAACGCAATGCCGGTAATGAGCGGCTTTCAGCTTGAAGGGGTTGAGATCCTGCAGGTGATCCGGCACAGGCGTAAGCTGCGTACCGGCGCGCTGGCGGGAAATGCCTTTCGGCTGGTGATCCGCGACGTGTCTGATCGCGCCGACGTTGACGCGCGCCTGCAGCAGATTCAGGCTCAGGGCGTTCCCAACTATTTTGGCGAGCAGCGCTTTGGCCGCGGCGGGAATAACCTGCAGCAGGCGCAGCGCTGGGCAGAAGAGCAGTTTCATCCGCGCGATCGGAATATGAAAGGCCTGCTGCTGTCAGCCGCGCGTAGCTACCTGTTTAATCAGGTGACCAGCGCGCGTCTGCAGCGCGACGGCTCACTGCAGCTGGCGCAGGCAGGCGATGCGCTGCAGCTCGCCGGACGCGGCAGCTGGTTTGTCGCCGCTGCCGATGAGCTGCCAGCGCTGCAGCAGCGCGTGGCCGCGCATGAGCTGCGCATCACGGCACCGCTGGCGGGACGCGGTGAGGCGGGCACGCAGGGAGAGGTTGCCGCATTCGAGCAGCAGCAGCTGGCGCAGTCGCCGGCACTGCTGACGCTGCTGACGCGTGAACGGGTTGATACCGCCCGCCGCGCGATGCTGGTGGTGCCGGATAATCTGCAGTGGCAGTGGCAGGATGACGCCACGCTGGCCCTGCAGTTCTGGCTGCCCGCCGGCAGCTTCGCCACTAGCCTGGTGCGCGAGCTGCTGAGCAACGGCGCTGCGGCACCGCTCGGCGACGAGTAGCGCTGACGCCCGGCGCGTTAATTCACCCGGCCGCTGGCCGGGTTCTGACCACTGCAGAGACAAACCCTGCCTCTGTCACGATTTACGTCTACCACTTCCCACGCCTCATCGCTAGAATGCATCTATCCCTGTCTCACCGGCCGCTGGCGTAACTACGCCCGATTTTTCGCACAGCCGGCATCGGCTGGCGGGGACCGGTGAATGAACAAAGGTCAGAAACAGATGCGGATATTGCTGAGTAACGACGATGGAATCCATGCGCCCGGCATTCAGACGCTGGCGCACGCGCTGCGGGAATTTGCTGAGGTACAGGTGGTGGCACCCGACCGCAACCGCAGCGGTGCCTCAAATTCACTGACGCTGGAAACGCCGCTGCGTACCTTCACGCATGCCAGCGGCGATATCGCTGTACAGATGGGGACACCCACCGACTGCGTTTTTCTCGGCGTGAATAAGCTGATGCAACCGCGTCCTGACATTGTGGTCTCAGGCATCAATGCCGGTCCCAATCTGGGCGATGATGTGATCTATTCCGGTACCGTTGCAGCTGCGATGGAGGGGCGCCATCTCGGCCTGCCGGCGCTGGCGGTGTCGCTGAATGGTCATACGCACTATGACAGTGCGGCAGCCGTAACCTGCGTGCTGCTGCGTGCGCTCTCCCGGGCACCGCTGCGTACCGGACGTATCCTCAATATTAATGTGCCCGATTTGCCACTGGCGCAGATTAAAGGTTTTCGCGTCACGCGCTGCGGCAGCCGCCATCCGGCAGATCAGGTGATTTGCACTGAAGATCCGCGCGGCCAGCCGCTCTACTGGATAGGCCCGCCAGGCAAACAGCTTGATGCCGGCCCCGACACCGATTTTGCCGCCGTAGACGCCGGCTATGTTTCGCTGACGGCGCTGCATGTCGATCTCACCGCACACGCCGCGCAGAGCGTGCTGCATGACTGGCTGCTGCAGGCAGAGGTCTCACTGGCATGATAAACCGGCGCATCGACACGCTGTTAGCCCAGCTGCGGGCGCAGGGCATTACAGATGAGCGTCTGCTGCAGGCGATTGCGGATGTACCACGTGAGCGCTTTGTAGATGAAGCGTTTGAGCACAAGGCGTGGGACAACATGGCACTCCCTATCGGCAGCGGACAGACCATTTCCCAGCCCTATATGGTGGCGCGTATGACCGCGCTGCTGGAGCTGAACCCGCACTCCCGCGTACTGGAAATCGGCACCGGCTCCGGCTATCAGACCGCTATTCTGGCGCATCTGGTCAATCACGTCTGTTCCGTTGAGCGCATCAAAGGGTTGCAGTGGCAGGCTAAACGCCGTCTGAAGCAGCTCGACCTGCATAATATCTCTACCCGGCACGGTGATGGCTGGCTCGGCTGGCCCGCGCGCGGGCCGTTTGATGCCATCATTGTTACCGCAGCGCCCCCCGAAATTCCGACTGCGCTGATAGCACAGCTGGGTGAGGGTGGCAGAATGGTGCTGCCGGTGGGGGAGGACCATCAGGTGCTTAAGCGTCTGCGCCGCCACAAGGGCGAGCTGACGGAAGAGATTATCGAGCCGGTACGCTTTGTTCCGCTGGTGCAGGGTGACCTGGCGTAAGGGCGATCTTACGTATTTCTTCACAATCACAGCGTGGCATGGCGCAGGTGATATTGTTACTATCCTCTTTTTCGATACCGATGCGCGTTTGAGCCTATTCGCGTAGAGATTTATGCGGTTCAGGCCGCGAGAGAGTTCTGACCAGTATTGCCATCACGGGGGAGCAATGAGCACAGGAAGCACCGCATTTCAATTACGCCGTCTGGCGGCAGTCTCACTGGTAGGTTTCTGGCTGGCTGGCTGTAGCTCTGGCGATAATACGCAGGCGCCTATCAGTCAGGTTGGCAGTAATAATGGCGGCGGTATGGTCGCTCCACAAGGGGGTGGTATGGTTTCCGGGCAGAGTTCGCCGGTGCCCGCTATGCCACAGGGCGGAATGTTAAGCAGTAATACATCTTCTGCTGCTCCTGCGGGTGGAATGATTAGTGCCAGTAATAATGTAGCGACTGAAAACGGACGCATTGTTTACAACCGCAATTACGGGAATATTCCGAAAGGCAGCTACGGCGGTGAAACCTATACCGTCAAACATGGCGATACCCTGTTTTATATTGCCTGGATCACCGGCAATGACTTCCGCGATCTGGCTCAGCGCAACAATATTCCCGCGCCATACGGCCTGAGCGCAGGGCAAACCCTGCAGGTAGGCAACGGTAACGGTCAGACAATTACCGGTGGAAATGCGATTACAGCAGCCGATGCCAGCCAGAGCGGAGCCACCGGAACAACGGCGCAAACGCAAATAAAATCCCCTGCTGTTGCACAGCAACCTGTTATTACGTATTCTGATGATTCAGGTTCGACAGGTGGGAAAATGCTACCGTCGAAAGGAGCAACTAATGTGGCAACGACCACAGCTCCGGTTACCGCACCGCCTACAGTCAGCAGCACCTCAAATAGCTCAACCCCGGTGGGGAGCTGGCGCTGGCCGACTGATGGCAAGATCATCGATAACTTCTCTGCTGCGGAAGGCGGAAACAAAGGTATCGATATCGCCGGGTCTCGCGGACAATCTGTTGTCGCTACCGCATCGGGAAGGGTGGTGTACGCAGGTAACGCGTTACGCGGGTACGGTAATTTGATCATCATTAAGCATAATGATGATTATCTGAGTGCCTACGCCCACAACGATACAATGCTGGTCCGGGAACAACAGGAAGTTAAGGCGGGGCAAAAGATAGCTACCATGGGTAGCACCGGTACCAGTTCAGTTAGATTGCACTTTGAAATTCGTTACAAGGGGAAATCCGTAAATCCGTTGCGTTATTTACCGCAGCGATAATCCGGCAGAACCTTTGGTGTTCTGCCCTTGGATCACGGGTAGGAGCCGCTTATGAACCAGAATACGCTGAAAGTTAATGAGTTACATGAAGATGCGGAATTCGAGGAGAACGGAGCTGAAGTTTTCGATGAGAAAGCTCTTGTTGAGAACGAACCTGGTGATAGCGAAGTAGCAGAAGAAGAGCTGTTGTCACAGGGTGCGACGCAACGAGTATTGGATGCGACGCAGCTCTACCTCGGAGAGATCGGTTATTCCCCGTTGCTGACGGCAGAAGAAGAAGTCTTCTTTGCGCGTCGTGCTTTACGAGGCGATATTCCTTCTCGCCGCCGCATGATCGAAAGTAACTTACGCCTGGTAGTGAAGATTGCCCGTCGTTACAGCAATCGTGGTCTGGCCCTGCTGGACCTGATTGAAGAGGGTAACCTCGGCCTGATTCGTGCCGTAGAGAAATTTGACCCGGAGCGCGGGTTCCGTTTCTCAACGTACGCTACCTGGTGGATTCGTCAGACTATTGAACGGGCTATCATGAACCAAACCCGTACAATTCGCCTGCCGATTCATATTGTCAAAGAGCTGAACGTTTACCTGCGTACCGCGCGTGAACTTTCACACAAGCTCGATCACGAGCCGAGTGCGGAAGAGATTGCCGAGCAGCTGGACAAGCCGGTTGATGACGTGAGCCGTATGCTGCGTCTCAATGAACGTATTACCTCGGTTGACACCCCGCTGGGTGGTGATTCCGAAAAAGCGCTGCTGGATATCCTGGCCGATGAGAAAGACAACGGCCCGGAAGACACCACGCAGGACGATGACATGAAACAGAGCATCGTTAAGTGGTTGTTTGAACTCAATGCTAAGCAGCGTGAAGTGCTGGCGCGTCGTTTCGGCCTGTTAGGCTATGAAGCGGCAACCCTGGAAGATGTGGGTCGCGAAATCGGGTTAACCCGCGAGCGCGTTCGTCAGATTCAGGTGGAAGGGCTGCGTCGCCTGCGGGAAATCCTGCAGACACAGGGCCTCAATATCGAAGCACTGTTTCGTGAATAAGCCATAATCAGCAGCAAAAACGGTGACCTGTCTGGTCACCGTTTTTTTTTGCTGCGATCAGACCAGGCTTTTCAGCCGGTAGATCCACTCCAGCGCCTGCTTTGGCGTCAGGCTGTCAGGATCCAGCGCTTCCAGCGCGTCCACCGCCGGCGAGGTCTCTGCCACCAGCAGAGGCAGCTGCGCACCGCCATCTGCAGAGGCGCTCTGACTGCCGGAAAGCGCCTCCAGCTCTTTCAGCTTCTGCCGCGCGCGCTTGATTACCTCTTTTGGCACGCCCGCCAGCGCCGCAACCGCCAGGCCATAACTCTTGCTGGCGGCACCCTCCTGCACGCTGTGCATGAAAGCGATGGTATCGCCATGTTCAACCGCATCCAGATGCACATTCACAACACCCTCCAGTTTTTCCGGCAGCGTGGTCAGCTCGAAATAGTGGGTGGCAAACAGCGTCATCGCTTTGATGCGACTGGCAAGGCTTTCGGCACAAGCCCAGGCGAGTGACAGGCCATCATAGGTTGAAGTGCCGCGACCTATCTCATCCATCAGTACCAGGCTATTTTCCGTCGCATTGTGCAGAATATTGGCGGTTTCTGTCATCTCAACCATAAACGTTGAGCGGCCGGAGGCAAGGTCGTCTGCCGCACCGACGCGGGTAAAGATGCGATCGACAGGACCAATCACGACCTCTTCAGCCGGTACGAAACTGCCTATCCACGCCATCAGCGCAATCAGCGCGGTCTGACGCATATAGGTGCTTTTACCGCCCATGTTTGGTCCGGTGATGATCAGCATGCGCCGCTGCATCGACAGCGAGAGCGGGTTGGCAATAAAGGGCTCTTTCAGCACCTGTTCCACCACCGGATGCCGGCCTGCGGTAATGCGGATCCCCGCTTTCTCCTGCAGCACCGGCCGGCAGTAGTTCAGCGTCCAGGCGCGCTCTGCCAGGCTGGCGAGTACATCCAGCTCGGCCAGCGCGGCCGCGCTCAGCTGCAGCGCTTCAAGATGCGGCAGCAGGCGATCGAACAGCTCCTCATAGAGGCCTTTTTCCAGCGCCAGCGCCTTGCCTTTGGAGGTCAGAACTTTATCTTCATACTCTTTCAGCTCAGGAATGATATAGCGCTCGGCGTTTTTCAGCGTCTGGCGGCGCACATAGTGGATGGGCACCAGGTGACTCTGACCGCGGCTAACCTGAATGTAGTAACCATGTACCGCGTTAAAGCCGACTTTCAGCGTATCCAGCCCCAGTTTTTCCCGCTCGCGGATCTCCAGCCGGTCAAGATAGTCACTGGCACCGTCAGCCAGCGCCCGCCACTCATCGAGTTCAGCGTTGTAACCAGGCGCGATGACGCCGCCGTCACGCACCAGCACCGGCGGTGATTCAATAATTGCCTGCTCCAGCAGCGTACGCAGCTCAGCAAACTCGCCCGTCTGCGTGCGCAGGCTCACCAGCCGTTCCGCCTCTGCTCCGGCCAGCAGCTGATTGATTTCCGGCAGCTGCTGAAACGCATGCCGCATGCGCGCCAGATCGCGCGGGCGAGCGGTGCGCAGCGCCAGGCGTGCCAGTATGCGCTCCAGATCGCCTACCTGACGCAGGACCGGCTGCAGCGCGTCGCTCAGCGACTGCAATTCTGCAATCGCATCCTGACGCCGGACGATTGTCGTAAGATCGCGCAGCGGCATATGCAGCCAGCGCTTCAGCATACGGCTGCCCATCGGCGTGACGGTTTTATCCAGAACCGCTGCCAGCGTGTTATCGATCCCGCCGGCCAGATTCTGGGTGATTTCAAGATTACGGCGCGTGGCCGCGTCCATGATCACGCTATCCTGCTGGCGCTCCATGCTCAGGGAGCGAATGTGCGGCAGCGTGGTACGCTGGGTATCTTTGGCATACTGCAGCAGACAGCCCGCAGCGCGCAGCCCCAGATGTGCCTGCTCCACGCCAAATCCGCGCAGGTCGCGCGTGCCGAACTGCAGATTCAGCTGCTGGCGCGCGGTGTCGATCTCAAATTCCCACAGCGGACGCCGCCGCAGCCCGCGGCGCTGGTCAATGAGCGACATCGCCTGCAGATCTTCAGGGTAGAGCAGCTCCGCAGGATTCGTGCGCTGGAGTTCTGCTGCCATCGCTTCAGCGTCGCCCGGTTCGCTCAGGCGGAAACGCCCGGAGCTGATATCCAGCGTGGCGTAGCCAAAGCCGCGCTGGCTCTGGAAGATAGCGGCCAGCAGGTTATCCTGGCGCTCCTGCAGCAGCGCTTCATCGCTGATAGTGCCAGGGGTGACAATCCGTACCACCTTGCGCTCAACCGGGCCTTTGCTCAGCGCCGGATCGCCGATCTGTTCGCAAATCGCCACTGACTCACCCAGCTGAACCAGCTTTGCCAGATAGCCCTCTACGGCGTGATAGGGCACACCGGCCATCGGAATGGGCTCACCGGCTGAAGCACCCCGTTTGGTCAGGGAGATCTCCAGCAGCTGCGAGGCGCGCTTTGCATCATCAAAGAACAGCTCGTAGAAATCGCCCATGCGGTAGAACAGCAGGATGTCAGGGTGATCGGCTTTCAGGCGCAGATACTGCTGCATCATTGGCGTGTGAGCGCTGATATTCTCTAATGTACTCATAGTATTAGGGTGTCCATGTTTAAACATAAGCAGCGCGATACATGATTCTGATTCTCTTTTATCTGCCCCTCTTAAGGCTCAGCGTGGTTGCCAGAGGCTGGCTGAAGGGCGGGCAGTAACCTGAATGTGTTCACGAGTACGTGCTGATTATGATAACGGAGTCTGTATAGCAGGAAAACCGGCGCGCAGGGCTGTTTCTTCGGGCAGGCTTCAGAATTGCAGAATGAGCCGGTACTGTTTCTGCGCTGAGGGCGCAAAATGTCATCGTCAACATTTCACGAAAGCTGATACCATCGCGTTACTCCTGCTGACACTGCCGATAGCGAATGTTATGACCCGAAAAAGTACCAAAGCGGCCACCATTAAAGATATTGCGCAGATTGCCGGCGTAACCAATATTACCGTTTCACGCGTGTTTACTGCCCCTGATAAGGTTAAACCCGAAACGCGCGAGCGGATCCTGGCCGCAGCACGCACGCTTAACTATGTGCCTAACGCGTTTGCCCGCAATATCAAAGCCAGCCAGAGCCCTATTATCGGCGTGGTTACCGACGATACCTTTAATATTGTTTATTCCCATATCATCAAAGAGGTGTGCCGCCTGTCAGATGCCAAAGGCTATTCGGTCATGTTCTTTACCACGAACGGCAACCGGCAGATTGAGGCGCGCGCGCTGCAGACGCTGGTCAGCTATAAAGCGGCCGGGATTATTTTGTCGGTAGTGGAGGATTCTGACCGCTACGATAAAAGCCATATCGACGTGGTGCGCCACTCCTCAAGCCAGCTTATCCAGCTGGATCGTCAGTTTGATACGTTGCTGCCGGCGGTCTATATCAACAACAGCCGTGCCGGTGAGCTGGTTGCAGAAGCGATAATGAAAAAAGCGTTTCGCAATGTGCTGGTCATTGGCGGCAGCGAACACTCTCACATTACCCGGCAGCGTATTGACGGGATCCGAAGCGGGATTGACGAGCGCGTTACTCTGCACACGCTTTATACCGACTACCGCTACGAACATGCTAAGGCGATGATTCAGTCATGGTTCTCTACCACCCATGAACGCTACGATGCAATTGTCGGATTAAACGGCATGATTACACTGGCGGCTATTAATCTGGCCAACAAGTGGGGAATGCACGACACCGGCTTTATCTCTGTTGATGAAGTACCCTGCGCCGAAGATTTTAATCAGGTTATTCCTTATGTCGCTCATGATACCGGCCAGTGGGCGCGGGTGGTGTCAGAAAATATCATCTCCGCTATTGAGGGCCGTCCCTACGAAACCCGCGTGATGCTTAATGGCTTCCTGAAAAACCTTTAGTTTCAGACGCCTGCCGGGTTTTTTCTGTAACAACACTGAAAGCGATGTTAATAAGATGTGACTTGCCGCAAGGATCTTAAACTTGTCCATCTGAGAATGTTGACGTTGTCATTTAGGGTGTTTAAATTTTGATCTCATGTCTGTGGCGATGAATTTAACAATCCTCAGATAGCGTATTCCTGGCATACAGGACGTTTTTATCTTTATGTTAACGTCAACATTTCAGGTGTGGTTGCGCAGTGTTCCTGTACCGGCTTTATTTCGTAACGACGATAAGCAGTTAACTGAAAAGACCCGGAGAAAATTATGAAAGGCAAACTGAACACCCTGCTGGCGCTCTGTGTAACGACCCCTTTAATGCTGGCATCTGCACTGGCGATAGCAAAGCCGCTCACTATCGGCATGTCCTTCCAGGAGATGAATAACCCCTATTTTGTCACCATGCAGGAAGCGCTCAAGGCTGCAGCCGGCAGCATGGGGGCTACGGTGATTGAGGCAGATGCCCGTCACGATGTCTCAAAGCAGATCAACGACATTGAAGATATGCTGCAGAAAAAAGTCGACATCCTGCTGATTAATCCGGCGGACACCAACGGGGTGGAAAACGCGGTAAACGAGGCAAAAAAAGCGGGCGTAGTGGTAGTGGCGATTGACGCTCAGGCTAAAGGCCCAATCGACTCTTTTGTTGGCTCCAAAAATTATGATGCCGGCCTGCAGGCCGGAGAGTTTCTGGCGAAAGCGCTGGGCGGTAAAGGTAAGGTCGCCATTCTTGATGGTATTCCGGTGGTGCCGATCATCGAACGCGTTAAAGGGTTTGAAGATGCAATGAAGAAATATCCCGGCATCAAAATCGTTAACCGTCAGAACGGCAAACAGGAGCGTGATACTGCGCTAAGCGTTACCGAAAATATGCTGCAGGCAGCGCCGGATCTGGCCGGCATTTTTAGCGTCAACGATACCGGTGCGCTCGGGGCTCTGGCGGCGATTCAGGCGAACGGCGCAGATGTGAAACTGGTCAGCGTCGATGGTCAGCCGGAAGCGGTGAAAGAGATTGAGAAAGCGGGATCGCCGTTTATTGCAACTTCTGCGCAGTTCCCGCGTGACATGGTACGGCTGGGGCTGGGCGTGGCGATGGCGAAGCACTGGGGAAGTCAGGTGCCGGCTGCAGTACCGCTTGACGTAAAACTGATCACGAAAGAGAACGCCAGCGGCTTTAGCTGGTAATCACTCCGGGGAGGCGCTGCCATGCCGTTACTGCAACTCAGCGGAATCAGTAAATCATTTCCGGGCGTACGCGCGTTAAACAACATCAACCTGACGCTGCACGCCGGTGAAATCCATGCGCTGCTCGGTGAAAACGGGGCGGGTAAATCCACGCTGATGAAGATCCTGAGCGGTATTTATCAGCCTGACAGCGGCGAAATCGCTATCGATGATCGGCCGCAGCAGTTTGCTGGCTATCGTCAGGCGATAACAGCTGGCGTGGGAATTGTCTTTCAGGAGTTCTCGCTGATACCGGGTCTTAATGCCGTCGAGAATATTTTTCTGAATCGCGAACAGCGTACCCGCTGGGGATGGCTGGATCGCCAGACGATGCGCAGTCGTACGCTGGCGCTGCTGGCGCGGCTGGGGGTTGAACTCGATCCGGACATTGCGGTAACGCACCTCAGCGTGGCGCAGCAGCAGTTTGTTGAGATTGCCAAAGCGCTGGCGCTGGATGCGCGGATCCTGATCCTTGATGAACCTACGGCAACGCTGACGCCGGGTGAAGCTGAGCATCTGTTCCGGGTGATGCGCGACCTGCGACAGCAGGGGGTGGGCATGCTGTTCATCTCGCATCATCTGGAGGAGATCTTTGCGGTATGCGACACCATTACGGTACTGCGCGACGGAGGCTATGTTGGCACTCTCCCGGTGAGCGACTGCAGCAGCGAGCAGCTGGTAAAAATGATGGTGGGCCGTCAGGTGGCACAGCATTTCCCCGATAAGCTGCCGCTGCCGGCGGCAACGCTACCGCTGCTGGACGTCAATCTGCAGCGCCAGCGCCAGGGGCCCGCAGACGCTTTTCAGCTCTGGCCCGGAGAAATTCTCGGCTTTGCCGGGCTGGTGGGATCGGGCCGCACCGAAACCGCCTGCGCGATGCTGAGTGCACAGGCGTGCTGGCAAAAAGAGGTACGCCTGAATGGCGAGCCGCTGCGGCTGCGTACGCCCGCCGATGCCTTAGAGCAGGGGATCGGACTGCTGCCGGAAAACCGCAAAACCGAAGGGCTGGTACTGCCGTTTAGCGTGGCGCATAACATCACGCTGAACCGGCAGATCACCCACGGCGGATTTCTGCACCATGTGCGCGAGCGTGAAGTGGTCAGCGATCTTATCCGCAGGGTTGGCGTGAAAACGCCGTCAGCGGAGCAGGAGGTGAATACGCTTAGCGGCGGCAATCAGCAAAAGGTGGTCATTGCGCGCTGGCTGAATAATGACTGCAAGGTGCTGATCTTTGACGAACCCACGCGCGGTATCGATGTAGGCGCAAAAATGGAAATTTATCAGCTGATGCAGCAGCTGACCCGTAAGGGCATCGCCATCATCGTCATCTCTTCTGAGCTGCCGGAGATTATTGGCCTCTGCCACCGGGTGCTGGTGTTTCGCAACGGACATATTGCGCAGGAGCTTCACGATACGGCAATCAACGCTGAAACCATCATGCTACACGCTACGGGGAACGCATCATGAGTATTCTCTCTAATTCCATGCTGTCACAAACGTCGCGCAGGCGTGGCCGGCTTGACCGCTGTCTGCACCATCCCGCCTTCCTGCCGTTTGTCGGTTTTGTGCTGCTGTTTATTGTGATGATTTTTCTCAACGATAGCTTTCTGACCGCGAACAACCTCAGCAACGTGGCGCGTCAGGTCTCTATCAACGCCATTATTGCCGTGGGAATGACCTGTGCCATCTTAACTGGCGGGATCGACCTGTCAGTGGGATCGGTGATGGCGCTCTCCGGCACCGTGGCCGCCGGTCTGATGGTGGCGGGTATTCCGATGCCGCTGGCGGTGCTGGCCGGATTGCTGATCGGTATGGGCTTTGGTGCCCTGAATGGCGGCTGTATCGCCTGGCTGCGGATGCCGCCCATCATCGTTACGCTCGCCAGCATGGGGATCGCACGGGGACTGGCGCTGATGTATACCGGGGGATATCCCATCTCCGGCCTGCCGGAAAGCTTCATGATGTTTGGCCGTGCCAGCCTGCTGGGTATTCAGGTGCCCATTTTAATCATGCTGGTGGTCTATTTGCTGGCGTGGATCCTGCTGCACCAGAAGCCCTTTGGTCGTCACGTCTACGCTCTGGGCGGCAATGAAGAGGCCGCGCGCCTGAGCGGTATCCGTGTCTCACGCACCAAGCTCTGGGTATATATCATCAGCGGACTCACGGCGGCGGTGGCCGGTATTGTGCTCAGTTCGCGTCTGATGAGCGGACAGCCCAACGCCGGTAACGGATTTGAGCTGGATGCGATCGCTGCTGTCGTGCTGGGCGGGGCGGCAATAGCTGGCGGTAAAGGTGCCATTCTTGGGACGCTGGTAGGCGCGATGATGCTCGGCATTCTCAATAATGGCCTGAATCTGATGGGGGTTTCACCCTATGTGCAGATTGTGATTAAAGGCGGGATCATTCTGGGCGCGATCTGGCTGAGTTCCGTTAAGCGTAAAGCACACCGTTAAGATAGCCTGCGGGCTATCTCTCTGTCATTCAATGTTGACGTTAACATTTATCGAAAAGGATACGCTATGAATATTCTGCCGCAACAGATCAAAAGCCTGGTGAACTATGGCCCGCGCGATTATCGCCTGGAGACCTTACCGCTGCCTGAGCCAAAAGCACGCGAGCTGCTGGTAAAAGTGGGGGCATGTGGTATCTGCGCGTCTGACGTCCACTGCTGGCACGGGGCGCCAATGTACTGGGGAGATGGCAATCCGGAAAAAGCCTGGGTTAAAACGCCAGTAGTGGTGGGGCATGAGTTTTATGGCACGGTCGTCGGATATGGCGAGGGCGCGCTGGAGCATTTTGGCGTGTCGCCTGGCGACCGCGTCATCGCTGAACAGATTATTCCCTGTAATCAGTGCCGCTTCTGCAAAGATGGCAAATACTGGATGTGCGAAAAGCACGACATCTACGGCTTTCAGACGCAGGACTCTGATGGCGGTATGACCGAATATATGCTGTTCAAAGCCAACAGCCGGGTGCATAAAATTCCTGATACGCTGACGCACGAAGAGTGCGCGCTGATTGAGCCCTTCGCCTGTGCGGTCCACGCGGTGAACCGCGCGGCGATTGAATTCAATGATGTGGTGGTGCTGGCGGGGGCTGGCCCGCTCGGCACCGGCATGATTCAGGCTATCCGCCTCAAAAACCCCAAGCTGTTTATTGTACTGGATACCATTCCGGAACGTCTGACGCTGGCGAAAAAGCTGGGGGCCGATCTGGTTTTCAACCCGCTGGAGCAGGATGTGGATGCGGAGGTGCGCAAACTCACTGACGGCTACGGCTGCGACATCTATATAGAGGCGACCGGCAACCCGCTGGCGGTCAATCAGGGACTGCAGATGATCCGGCGCATGGGCCGCTATGTCGAGTTCAGCGTGTTTGGTAAGCCTGCAACGGTAGACTGGTCGATCATTGGCGACCGCAAAGAGCTGGATGTGCGCGGCTCACATCTTGGCCCGCACTGCTATGAAACGGTCATCAGCTTTTTTGAGAAAAAATGGTTCACCGCAGAAGGCATTGTTACGCACAGTTTTCCGCTGGCGGAGTGGGAGCAGGGGTTTGCGATGGCATCAGGTCGCGAATCGATCAAAGTGCTGCTGGTACCCTGAACCGTTACGTGCGCCACCTCGTCCTGAGGGGCGCACACACCGCGTAAAGTTACGACATTACTCTGTCCGTTAATGCGCTGAACGACTACCATATGCGTTCAGGTTTTTTGCTCGCTTATGGATATCTAATGCGTATTAAGGTTGCCCTCATTCCGTTTTTTTTCCTGCTTGCTGCCTGCAGCAGCAAGCCTGCGCCTCATCAGCAAGGCGATGTTGTGCCGGCACCTAAAGGCGGCTTCCTGCTGGATTCGTCGCATGCGGTTCAGCCGATGTTTGGTGACTTTGCCGGCAACCCGGCAGCAGAACAATTTATCGATCGGATGGTAGCGAAACATGGTTTTGATCGCGATCAGCTGCATGCGGTTATCGGCCAGGCAAAGAGGCTTGATTACGTACTGCGCCTGATGGATCAGCAGGCACCGAGCTATACGCCGCCAGCGGGGCCAAACGGCGCCTGGCTGCGCTACCGGAAAAAATTTATCACGCCCGATAACGTACAGAATGGCGTAGCGTTCTGGAATCAGTATGAAGATGCTCTGCAGCGGGCGCAGCAGGTTTATGGCGTACCGCCGGAAATTATCGTCGGCATTATCGGCGTTGAGACGCGCTGGGGCCGGGTGATGGGCAAAACCCGTCTGCTGGATGCGCTGGCGACGCTCTCGTTTAACTATCCGCGCCGCGCCGCCTATTTCAGCAGCGAGCTGGAAACGTTTCTGCTGATGGCGCGCACCGAACAGGACGATCCGCTGGATCTGCGCGGATCCTTTGCCGGGGCAATGGGCTATGGCCAGTTTATGCCCTCATCCTATAAAGAGTACGCGGTAGATTTTAACGGAGATGGTCATACCAATCTCTGGGATCCGGTTGATGCGATTGGCAGCGTCGCAAACTATTTCAAAGCGCACGGCTGGCGCAGCGGTGAGACAGTCGCCGTACCGGCGAGCGGACAGGCACCCGCGCTGGAGAATGGCTTCAAAACGCGTTATCCGGTTGCCACGCTGGCGGCGAGCGGTCTGACCCCGCAGGGCTCACTGAATGGCAACAGCGAAGCCAGCCTGCTGCGGCTCGATCTGGGCACCAGCTATCAGTACTGGTACGGCCTGCCTAACTTCTATGTGATTACGCGTTATAACCACAGCACCCATTACGCGATGGCCGTATGGCAGCTGGGAGAGGAGGTCGCCAAAGCGCGGCAGGGCAATCTGCTTTAATGCTGTCCTTATAAAGTGTGAGGATATAATATGGCACCCTCTTTGCGGTGCCATTTCACCGCATGCAGATTATCAGGAGCACTTATGGAGCATTTACCCGCCTGTCCGCTGTGTCAGGCTGATTATACCTGGCAGGATGGCGACAACCTTAACTGCCCGTCGTGCGGCCATATCTGGTCTGCCAGCGCGGCAGAAGCGAACGATACGCTGCTGGTACGCGATGCCAATGGCAATATGCTGGCAGATGGCGACAGCGTCACCGTGGTCAAAGATTTAAAGGTAAAGGGCAGCTCTTCGGTGCTGAAAATCGGTACCAGGGTCAAAAGTATTCGTCTGGTTGAAGGCGATCACAATATTGACTGCAAAATCGAGGGCTTTGGCCCGATGAAACTCAAATCTGAGTTTGTGAAAAAGAGCTGATGGCCGGACGGCGCAGGCCGTCCTGTTTTTTACCCTGAAGGTATTTACGCCTCCCGCTTTCGGTTCCTGCTGCGCCACCCTCTGTACTGAACACCTCCGGTCTCACTCACTGCTGAACGTCAGCGCCTGCCTGGCACAGATCGCGACTATGCTTGATTAAGCGGTACTGACTCCGGCCGATCCGGCACGCGGCAACGGCACGCTGCTGTGCGCTTCCCCGCATCCGGTCAGGATGGCATGAAACCGGACCGGAGGCAGCGGAAGCAGGGGCGCAAATTTCACTGCTGCTGGTTGAAAAGCGCCGTCTGCCGCTCCATTTACTGCTAACGTTGCGCCGCAAAAGGAGAAAGCGATGAATGATGAACAGCTGCAGCAGTTAAGCCGTCAGATTGGCGAAAAGCTCATAGCGCGCCACGCCAGCGTGACGACGGCTGAATCCTGTACCGGCGGCTGGATTGCCAAAGTTTTCACAGATATCAGCGGCAGCTCTGCCTGGTTTGAGCGCGGATTTGTCACCTATAGTAATAGTGCCAAGCAGCAGATGGCAGGCGTGCAGGCGAGCACGCTTGCGCGCTATGGCGCAGTGAGTGAAGAGACGGTACGTGAGATGGTGGCAGGCGCGTGTCAGGCGGCGCAGGCACCTTATGGGATCGCTGTAAGCGGCATAGCAGGACCGGGCGGCGGCAGCGCAGATAAACCCGTAGGCACCGTCTGGTTTGCCCTTGCCGGACCGGAAGGTATCTTTGCGCAACGCTGTGTTTTTGCAGGCGATCGCGAGGCGGTGCGGCGTCAGTCGGTGGCGTGGGCGCTGCAGACGCTGCTTGATCAATTTCTGATAAATTAGGCTTGATACTGTATGATTATACAGTATAATTATTGGCAACAGAACGAGCGGACACAGCCAGTGTTTGCTCACCCGGCATGATTAGGAGTGTAAATGGCGATCGACGAGAACAAACAGAAGGCTTTAGCTGCCGCACTGGGCCAGATTGAAAAACAATTTGGTAAAGGCTCCATCATGCGTCTGGGTGAAGACCGCTCGATGGATGTAGAAACTATTTCTACCGGCTCCCTGTCGCTGGACATCGCACTGGGTGCGGGTGGTCTGCCGATGGGCCGTATCGTAGAGATCTACGGACCGGAAGCTTCTGGTAAAACCACGCTGACGCTGCAGGTTATTGCGGCTGCACAGCGTAAAGGTAAAACCTGCGCCTTTATCGATGCTGAGCATGCGCTGGATCCGGTCTATGCGAAAAAGCTGGGCGTGGATATCGATAATCTGCTCTGTTCACAGCCGGATACCGGTGAGCAGGCGCTGGAAATCTGCGACGCGCTGGCACGTTCAGGTGCCGTTGATGTCATCATCGTTGACTCCGTTGCGGCGCTGACGCCTAAAGCGGAAATCGAAGGTGAGATCGGTGACTCGCATATGGGTCTGGCGGCACGAATGATGAGCCAGGCGATGCGTAAGCTGGCAGGTAACCTGAAACAGTCCAATACGCTGCTGATCTTCATCAACCAGATCCGTATGAAAATTGGCGTGATGTTCGGTAACCCGGAAACCACCACCGGCGGTAACGCGCTGAAGTTCTACGCCTCCGTTCGTCTTGATATCCGCCGTATCGGTGCGATCAAAGAGGGCGACGAAGTGGTAGGTAGCGAAACGCGCGTGAAAGTGGTGAAGAACAAAATCGCTGCACCGTTTAAGCAGGCAGAATTCCAGATCATGTATGGCGAAGGGATCAACACCTTTGGTGAGCTGGTAGACCTGGGCGTGAAACACAAGCTGGTGGAAAAAGCCGGTGCGTGGTACAGCTACAACGGCGATAAGATTGGTCAGGGTAAAGCAAACGCGACCAACTTCCTGAAAGAGAACCCGGCAATTGCGAACGAGATTGACAGCAAACTGCGTGAGGCGCTGCTGACAGGTGCGACAGCAGAGGCAAATACTAAAGAGCCTTCTGACGCTGAGCTTGAAAAAGCAGGCGAAACTAACGAAGACTTTTAATATCAGCGGGAGCAGCAATGCTCCCGTTTTCTTTTTTACTCCTCTGCACGCCTTCCGCTCTCTGCCCCCCATGCTTTACCCTGTCCGTTACCAACAGTAAGGCTAATGTGTATGTCATCAACATCATCACAGGCACCGGTGCCTGATTTCTCCCGTTTACTTGACCGCGCTATGCGCCTGCTTTCACAGCGCGATCACAGCCGCAGCGAGCTGAAGCGCAAACTGCAGCTCTCCGGCCAGCGTGCGGCCTATCTGCAGCAGCAGGAAAATATCCCGATTCCGGATGAGCTGCTGGAAAAAGTGCTCGACTGGTGTCAGGAAAATGGCTGGCTGAACGATAATCGATTTACTGAGCGTTTTATCCAGAGCCGGGCGCGCAAAGGATATGGTCCGCAGCGCGTCAGGATGGAGCTGCAGCAAAAAGGCATCGGACGCGACGAGATCAATCAGGCGCTGGCAGAAAGTGACGTAGACTGGACAGCGTGTGCTGCAGAGCTTGCCAGACGCAAGTTTGGCGAGCCGCTGCCGCAAACCTGGGCAGAAAAAAGCAAAGTACAGCGTTTTCTGATGACAAAAGGCTTTATGATGGAAGATATTCAGGCGGTTTTCAGAAATAGTGACGACTGAAAGGCAATGTGATTTTACTTCCTATTGCAGAAATTTTATCTTATTCCCACTTTTTGTTCCTCAGTCAGCGACGGGCCGGATAGACAGGGTTTGTCAGCGAAAGGGAACGTTCGTTAGCGTGATTCCAGGAATTTTATGAGCAAGAGCACTGCTGAGATCCGTCAAGCGTTTCTCGACTTTTTTCATAGCAAGGGACATCAGGTTGTAGCCAGCAGCTCCCTCGTACCGAATAACGATCCAACGCTGCTGTTTACCAACGCCGGCATGGTGCAGTTCAAAGACGTTTTCCTTGGCCAGGACAAGCGTGATTACACGCGTGCGACTACCTCGCAGCGCTGCGTGCGCGCAGGCGGCAAGCATAACGATCTGGAAAATGTGGGTTATACCGCACGCCATCACACCTTCTTTGAAATGCTGGGCAACTTCAGTTTCGGCGACTATTTCAAGCAGGAGGCGATTGCTTATGCCTGGGAACTGCTGACGGGTGAGCAGTGGTTCAGCCTGCCAAAAGAGCGTTTATGGGTAACCGTTTACGAAACCGATGATGAAGCCTTTGATATCTGGGCTGACCAGATCGGTGTGCCGCGCGAACGCATTATTCGTATTGGCGACAACAAGGGCAGCGCATACGCATCTGATAACTTCTGGCAGATGGGCGACACCGGTCCGTGCGGTCCCTGTACTGAAATTTTCTACGATCATGGCGACCATATCTGGGGAGGCCCGCCGGGCAGCCCGGAAGAGGATGGCGATCGCTATATTGAGATCTGGAATATCGTGTTTATGCAGTTCAACCGTCAGGCTGACGGCACCATGCAACCGCTGCCTAAGCCGTCGGTGGATACCGGCATGGGGCTGGAGCGTATCGCGGCAGTCCTGCAGCATGTGAACTCCAACTATGAGATCGATCTTTTTGCGCAGCTGATCAAATCTGTTGCTCAGGTCACTGGCGCAAGCGACCTCAATAACAAATCGCTGCGCGTTATCGCAGATCATATCCGCTCCTGCGCCTTCCTGATTGCCGATGGCGTCATGCCATCGAATGAGAACCGTGGCTATGTGCTGCGTCGCATCATTCGTCGTGCGGTCCGCCACGGCAACATGCTGGGCGCGAAAGAAGCATTCTTCTATAAGCTGGTGGCACCGCTGATTGAGGTCATGGGCGCTGCGGGTGAAGATCTGAAGCGTCAGCAGAAACTGGTAGAAAATGCGCTGAAAGCGGAAGAGGAGCAGTTTGCTAAAACGCTGGAGCGTGGTCTGGCGCTGCTGGATGATGAGCTGGCAAAAGTGAGCGGCGACACGCTGGATGGTGAAACCGTCTTCCGTCTTTATGACACCTTTGGCTTCCCGGCGGATTTAACCGCTGACGTTTGTCGCGAGCGCAATCTGAAGATTGATGAGGCGGGATTTGAAGCCGCTATGGAGCAGCAGCGCCAGCGTGCGCGCGAAGCCAGCGGCTTTGGCGCGGACTACAATAGCGTTATTCGCGTTGATGCCGTAACCGAATTTAAAGGTTATGAAGAGCTGGCGCTGAACGCCACGATTGAAGCACTGTTTGTTGATGGTCAGTCCGTGGAACAGATCACCGCTGGACAGGATGCCGTCGTGATCCTGAACGCTACGCCGTTCTACGGTGAATCAGGCGGGCAGGTGGGGGATACTGGCGTACTCACAGGGCAGAATGCTGAATTTAGCGTGCAGGATACGCAAAAGTATGGCAAAGCACTGGGACATATCGGTAAGCTCACTCATGGTCAGCTGCGTATCGGTGATGCGCTGCAGGCGCAGGTAAACGAAGCGCGTCGGGCACGTATTCGCCTGAATCACTCAGCAACGCACCTGATGCATGAAGCACTGCGCGAAGTGCTGGGCGATCACGTCGGGCAGAAAGGCTCGCTGAATAACGATAAATATCTGCGCTTTGACTTCTCGCATTCTGAAGCGATGAAGCCGCAGCAGATCCGTGAAGTTGAAGATATCGTCAATGCACAGATCCGCCGCAACCTGCTGATTCAGACCGATATCATGGATCTGGAAGAGGCTAAAGCGCGTGGGGCGATGGCGCTGTTTGGCGAGAAGTACGATCAGCGGGTGCGCGTGGTCAGCATGGGCGAATATTCAGTGGAGCTGTGTGGCGGTACGCACGCTGCGCGCACGGGTGATATCGGCTTGTTCCGCATTCAGTCTGAGTCGGGCACGGCTGCCGGTATTCGTCGTATCGAAGCGCTGACCGGTGAAGCGGCAATTGCTCAGCTGCATGCACAGAGCGATCAGCTGGCTGACATTGCTCAGGTGGTGAAGGCCAACAGCAGCAACCTCAGTGAGAAGGTGCGCGGTCTGGTGGATAACGTACGCGCGCTGGAGAAAGAGCTGCAGCAGCTACGCGATCAGCAGGCAGCCCAGGAGAGCGCATCGCTGAGCAGCAGCGCCATTGAAATCAGGGGCGCTAAACTGCTGGTAAGTGAGCTGAGTAACACTGAACCGAAAATGCTGCGTACGATTATGGATGACCTTAAAAACCAGCTTGGGTCTGCCGTGATCGTACTGGCCACGGTAGCAGAAGGTAAGGTTTCGCTGATTGCAGGCGTAACTAAAGATCTGACCGACCGCGTGAAAGCAGGTGAGCTGATTAGCGCGCTGGCCGCTCAGGTGGGCGGAAAAGGCGGTGGACGTCCTGACATGGCGCAGGCGGGCGGTACCAATCCGCAGGCGCTGGCAGGCGCGCTGGCAGGCGTACAGGAGTGGGTAAGCAGCCGGCTGTAACAATTAAAATTAAGCGTTGTATAGCGCCAGGAACGTCTGTTCCGGCGCTTTTTAGTGCAATGGACACCAGGTAATGACAAAGTCCGGTCGATGTAGTGTATTTCGGCTAAACTGATTATCAGCAGAATGTATTGGTGTGACAAATCACAATGGTGTATTTGTCATAGGTATTGTTCAGCGGTATATGATGGATATGGCCGGGAGCCCGAACAGGCCCGACTCTTTTAATCTTTCAAGGAGCAAAGAATGCTTATTCTAACTCGTCGAGTTGGTGAAACCCTCATGATTGGCGATGAGGTGACTGTAACGGTGCTGGGCGTTAAAGGTAACCAGGTCCGCATTGGCGTTAATGCGCCAAAAGAAGTATCGGTACATCGTGAAGAGATTTATCAGCGTATTCAGGCTGAAAAAACACAAACCACGGGTTACTAACGTTTTCAGCGTCTCGCTCATGGGCGAGACGCTACCTTTCTGCTCCCTCCATCCGTTTATTTCTGTTTTAGCTTCCTCGCTTTTTTCATTACTGCTCTGGCTTTTGCTGTTGATAAATCACCCTTTTCGCCGTTAAATCAGCCGAATTGTGCGTCATTTGTGCAATCGAACGCGTGAGTGAAAAAAGTCGGGAGAAATTGTTTGACTTATAAGTCCGGGAAAGTAATATGTGCGCCACGCAGTGCCGATGAGCAGAAACAAGTTCAGAAGCACGGTTCGGAAGAACGCGTAAGGTGAGGTGGCCGAGAGGCTGAAGGCGCTCCCCTGCTAAGGGAGTATGCGGTCAAAAGCTGCATCCGGGGTTCGAATCCCCGCCTCACCGCCATTTCCGATGCATCCATAGCTCAGCTGGATAGAGTACTCGGCTACGAACCGAGCGGTCGGAGGTTCGAATCCTCCTGGATGCACCATCTTTTAGATGGTAGCGGATAAAGTTAAAGAGTGAACGAGCAGTTCCTTTCATGGTGAGTTGTTAGCACCCTGCGTAATACAAGAATTACCTCAATGCATCCATAGCTCAGCTGGATAGAGTACTCGGCTACGAACCGAGCGGTCGGAGGTTCGAATCCTCCTGGATGCACCATTCTTTGTATCATTTCAGGCTTGTTGCAGTTAGTCCATCGTAAGAAATACCTCAATGCATCCATAGCTCAGCTGGATAGAGTACTCGGCTACGAACCGAGCGGTCGGAGGTTCGAATCCTCCTGGATGCACCATTCTTCACCCCCTTTCAGTGTTATCAACGTCGCTTCTTTGCAGGCTACGCTTCAGTGCATCCATAGCTCAGCTGGATAGAGTACTCGGCTACGAACCGAGCGGTCGGAGGTTCGAATCCTCCTGGATGCACCATTCTCTGCTTTTTCCCTATATGCTTCAGTTAAACCCGTTACCGACAGCTTCAGCACCCGGGCTGTGCTCTCCAAATCTCCCCGGCAGTACCAGCCGCTTTCGCAATTAACCCGTCTCTGTTCAGCGATTTTAGCGCCGCCAGAGTTCACTGGCGTTAATAGGAATGCTGACTCTCTTTTGCACTCTGTTTTGAAAAATGCTGCATTTACCGCCATTTATGCCCGGTTTTGTTCCCTGACCTTTTTCTGAAAACGAAAATTCCTAATGCTTTCAAAGCATTTGCGGTTAAGCCTGCCTGGCGACAACCTGAGCGCATTAAGCTAAAGTAATGGCTCATTTTGTCGTACGTGCGATATGCCATTACCGTGAATGATTTCCTGATTTATGGCTCGCTGCTGGGCAGCAGCTTTCTGAGCGCCACGCTGCTTCCGGGCAGTTCAGAAGCTGTACTGATAGCGCTGCTGGTTGCTCAGAAAGGATCGGTATATGGCCTGTTGCTGGCTGCATCAGTGGGAAACACGCTGGGTGGCCTGACCAACATTTTTCTTGGTCGCCTTATGCCGCAGAACGGGCAGGGGCGATGGCATGACACAGCATTGACGTGGTTACACCGATGGGGCCCTGCGGCATTGATCTTTAGCTGGCTGCCGGTTGCTGGCGATCTGCTTTGCGTTCTCGCAGGCTGGTTGCGCTTCAGCTGGCTGCCTTGCATGCTGTTTCTCGCTCTCGGCAAAACGCTGCGTTATATCTTTATCGCGATCGCCACAATACAGGGTATGGAGTGGTGGCATTGATTCGCACAGATTCGAGGCTACGGTTAACATTATGCTGAACAAAAATAAATTATTCTCACAGCGGGAGGTTAATGTGATCCCGGACGTATCAAAAGCGCTCTCCTGGCTGGAAGCGCATCCCGACGCGTTAAAGGGTATCGGCCGTGGCATCGAACGCGAAACGTTACGCGTCGGGCCCGATGGTCATCTGGCTACTACCGGCCATCCGGCATCGCTTGGCTCGGCGCTGAAGCATGACTGGATCACCACGGATTTTGCGGAAACGCTGCTGGAGTTCATTACGCCGGTCGATAAAAATATCGATCGCTCGCTGACCTTCCTGCGCGACATCCATCGCCATGTGGCAAAACAGCTGGGTGAAGAGCGCATGTGGCCCTTCAGTATGCCCGGTCACGTTGACGATACCGATAAAATTGAGCTGGCGCAGTATGGCAGTTCAAACGTGGGCCAGATGAAGACCCTCTACCGGCAGGGGCTGAAAAACCGCTACAGCGCGCTGATGCAGATTATCTCTGGCGTGCATTACAACTTCTCGCTGCCGCTCTCTTTCTGGCAGGAGTGGGCGGATGTAAAAGATGCTGAGAGCGGTAAAGAGACCATCTCTGCGGGCTATCTGCGCCTGATCCGCAACTATTATCGTTTCGGCTGGGTGATCCCTTATCTGTTTGGTGCCTCGCCGGCGATCAGCTCCTCATTTCTTCAGGGGCGTGAGAGCCAGCTGCCGTTTGAAACGGATGGTAAAGATACGCTGTGGCTGCCGTATGCGACCTCTCTGCGCCTGAGTGACCTGGGTTATACCAATAAGTCACAAAGTAATCTCGGTATTACCTTCAACTCGCTGGAAGGGTATGTGAGCGCGCTGAAGGCCGCAATCAAAACCCCTTCTGAAGAGTACGCAGCCATGGGCGTCAAAGATGCTGAAGGCAACTGGCTGCAGCTTAATACTAATGTACTGCAGATTGAGAACGAGCTGTATGCGCCTATCCGTCCGAAGCGCGTTACCCGTTCGGGAGAAGCCCCTTCTGATGCGCTGCTGCGTGGCGGCATTGAGTATATTGAAGTGCGCTCGCTTGATATCAATCCGTTCTCACCGGTAGGTGTGGATGCCGATCAGGCGCGCTTCCTCGATCTGTTCCTGATTTGGTGTACGCTGGCCGATGCCCCTGAACTGAGCGCCAGCGAGCTGCTCTGCAGTCGCAAAAACTGGAACCGCGTGGTGATGGAAGGACGTAAGCCAGGGCTGGTTATTGGCGTTGGCTGCAGCGACACTGAACATTCGCTGGTTGAAGTAGGCAAAGCGCTCTTTGCCGATCTGCGTCGCGTCGCGGAAGTGCTGGATAGCAATGAGGGCAGCACGCAATATCAGCAGGTATGCGATCAACTGGTAGCTTCTTTTGACGATCCTGAGCTAACCTACTCGGCGCGCATTCTTCACGCTATTAAAGAAAAAGGCCTGACCGGAGCAGGTGTTGCACTGGCGGAGCAGTACCGGCAGATGCTCTGCGCGGAGCCACTGGAAATTCTTACCGAAGCGGATTTCACTCAGCAGGCGCAGGAGTCTGTTGCTGCACAGCAGGCGCTGGAAGCGAGTGATAGCATAAGCTTTGAGGATTATCTGGCAGGTCGGGAAGGCTGAAAAAGAAAATGGCCACATCACTGTGGCCAAAATTAACATCTCTGTTGTCAGGGATGATGATAACAAATGCGCGTCTTTCATATATTCAGACGCAGAACGACGAGAAAAGTTTCATCGTTCAGAAAAAATTTTTCAAACAGGAGGTGACGTATGCCACTACTGGACAGTTTTACCGTTGATCACACCATCATGGCCGCGCCGGCAGTACGCGTGGCAAAGACCATGACAACTCCGCATGGCGATACCATCACCGTTTTCGATCTGCGTTTCTGCCGGCCAAACATCGACATTCTGACCGAGCGCGGGATCCATACGCTGGAGCATCTGTTTGCCGGCTTTATGCGCGATCACCTCAACGGTGACGGCGTGGAGATCGTAGACATCTCTCCAATGGGGTGCCGTACCGGTTTCTACATGAGCCTGATCGGCACGCCAGACGAGCAGCGCGTGGCGCAGGCGTGGAAAGGGGCGATGGAAGATGTTCTGAAAGTCAAAGATCAGAATCAGATCCCGGAGCTTAATGAGTATCAGTGTGGCAGCTACAAGCTGCACTCCCTGGACGAAGCGCAGCAGATTGCGCGTAATGTTCTGTCACACGAGATCGGTATTAATCGCAACGAAGATCTGAAGCTGCCAGCAGAGAAGCTGAAAGAGTTGCATATCTGATTAGCCCTTTCTGTAAAAACGCCGCATATTCTGCGGCGTTTTTTTGTATCACGATCCCACTGAGCTTTTCAGCGGCTGCTGCGGTGTAACCCGCACCTGCTTCACCATGTTGTCCTGCACGTCGAGAATATCGATGTCATAGCTGCCAACCTGTACCCGCGTTTCGGTCTGCGGGATCTCTTCCAGCGCCTCAAGCAGCATGCCGTTAATGGTGCGCGCTTCCTCTTCCGGCAGCGTCCAGTTGAACGCCTTATTGATTTCGCGCACGTTAGCGCTGCCTTCAATCAGCACCGAGCCATCATTCTGCGGCATCACCTCTTCTGCGAGAGAAGGGGACATGGAGGTAGTAAAGTCGCCAACGATCTCTTCCAGAATATCTTCGATGGTGATGAGCCCCTTAATATCGCCATACTCATCCACTACCAGACCCGCTTTTTTCTTATTGCGCTGGAACTTAACCAGCTGCACATTCAGCGGCGTGCCTTCCGGCACATAGTAGATCTCATCAGCCGCGCGCAGCAGACGCTCCTTATTGAACTCCTTTTTTTCCGTCATCATGCGCCAGGCTTCGCGCACGCGCAGCATGCCCACGGTATCGTCCAGCGAATCGCGAAACAGCACAATACGCCCGTGCGGAGAGTTACTCAGCTGACGCTCAATCGATTTCCAGTCGTCATTGATATTGATACCAACAATTTCATTGCGCGGCACCATGATGTCATCCACGCTGACTTTTTCCAGATCGAGCACGGAGAGCAGCATATCCTGATTACGGCGAGACATCAGCGAGCGCGACTCGTAGACAATGGTGCGCAGCTCCTCTTTGCTCAGCGCGGAGTTTACGGAGCCCTCTGCTTTGATCCCCACCATACGCATCAGCATGCGCGTAATGGTATTAAGCAGCCAGACCAGTGGCAGCATCACATACTGCAGCGGCGCCAGTAAAACGCTGCTGGGGTAGGCAACTTTTTCAGGATAGAGCGCTGCGATGGTTTTGGGCAGGACTTCAGCAAAAACCAGAACAACAAAGGTCAGCACGCCGGTGGCGATAGCGACCCCGGCATCACCATACAGACGCATCCCTACGATAGTCCCCAGCGCGGAGGCGAGGATATTGACCAGGTTGTTGCCGATTAAGACCAGACTAATCAGGCGATCGGGCCGGCGCAGCAGTTTCTCAACGCGCCGCGCTGCACGATTACCGCTTTTCGCTTTGTGCCGCAGCTTATAGCGGTTGAGCGTCATCATGCCGGTCTCAGAGCCGGAGAAGTACGCTGAGACCAGCACCATGATGACAAGAATGATAATCATCGTGGTGGTTGAAACATGTTCCAACGAAAAATTCCTTAGTGGGAAGTGAGAAGATGCTGCAGTACGCGACTGCCGAAGTAAGCCATGGTCAGCAGCAGCGCACCGCCGCAGTTAAACCAGACCACGCGCCGTCCGCGCCACCCTTCACGGTAGTGCCCCCAGAGCAGCACGATATAGACGAACCACGCAAGAATAGAGAGCACCGCTTTATCGATATTCTCTGCGCTGAACAGGTTGTCCATGAAGAAAAGCCCGGTGCAAAGCACCAGCGTCAGCAGCACCACGCCAATCTGCGTGATATGAAACATTTTGCGCTCAATGCTTAGCAGCGGCGGCATATCCTGCGTAAAGGCGAGCTTTTTGTTTTTCAGCTGATAGTCGATCCACGCCAGCTGCAGCGCATAGAGCGCGGCAATAATCAGCGTGGCATAAGCAAACAGCGACAGACCGATATGCACCATCATGCCCGGCGTGGTCTCGAGGTGCGTAATAAAGGCATTCGGGACAAAGGTGGCAAACGCCAGATTAATTAACGCAAAGCTATAAACCACCGGCAGCAGCAGCCAGCCACGGTTACGTGAAGCCACAATAGTCATAATGGCGCAAATCAGCAGGCTCACCAGCGATCCGATATTAAGTAAGCTGAGATTTTGCCCGCTGTCGATAGCAAATATCCGCTGCTGCAGCGCGACAGCATGCGCAATCAGCGCAACGCAGGCGGACAGGACAGCAAATCGCCGCCAGCCGCTGTTATGTTTCAGTAAGCTGGGGATGATAAGTGCAAGACTGAGGGAGTAGGCGAAGAGCGCCACGATCGCGAAAACGAACATAGATCCTTTCTGAGAGTGATGAGATAAGGAAAAAAGCAGTATAGCGTCAGCGGCAGTATGCTCCAAACGATCTCACGGTCAATTGCAGAGATCGCTCAGGCTTCGTGTTATAATCCGGCGCATTGTGTCGCTCAGGCGGCCTCGCTACGGTATTAAGTGAGAGAGCATGTTTGATAATTTAACCGATCGTTTGTCGCAAACCCTGCGCAACATCAGCGGCCGCGGACGGCTGACCGAAGAGAACATCAAAGATACCCTGCGCGAAGTGCGCATGGCGCTGCTGGAGGCGGACGTTGCGCTGCCGGTAGTACGTGAATTTATTAACCGCGTAAAAGAAGCCGCGGTCGGACACGACGTCAATAAAAGCCTGACGCCGGGTCAGGAGTTTATCAAGATTGTCCGCAACGAGCTGATTGCGGCAATGGGGGCTGAAAATAATACCCTGAACCTGAATGCGCAGCCGCCGGCCGTAGTGCTGATGGCGGGCCTGCAGGGTGCCGGTAAAACCACCAGTGTGGGTAAGCTCGGTAGGTTTCTGCGTGAAAAGCACAAGAAAAAAGTGCTGGTGGTCTCAGCTGACGTTTATCGCCCGGCGGCGATTAAACAGCTGGAGACGCTGGCGCAGCAGGTGGGGGTGGATTTCTGTCCCTCCGATCTCAGCCAGAAGCCGGTTGACATCGTTAAGCATGCGCTGAAAGAGGCGAAGCTGAAGTTCTACGACGTGCTGCTGGTGGATACCGCCGGTCGTTTGCACGTAGACGAAGCGATGATGGACGAAATCAAACAGGTCCACGCCGCCATTAATCCGGTGGAAACGCTGTTTGTTGTCGATGCCATGACCGGTCAGGATGCCGCGAACACGGCTAAAGCATTTAATGAAGCGCTGCCGCTGACCGGGGTGATCCTGACCAAGGTTGATGGTGACGCACGCGGCGGTGCCGCGCTTTCGATTCGTCACATCACCGGTAAACCGATCAAGTTTATGGGGATGGGTGAGAAAACCGAGGCGCTGGAAGCGTTTTATCCCGACCGTATCGCCTCGCGCATTCTGGGCATGGGCGATGTCCTGTCGCTGATTGAAGATATTGAAAGCAAGGTTGACCGCGATCAGGCGGAAAAGCTGGCGAAAAAGCTGAAAACCGGTGACGGTTTCGATCTCAATGACTTCCTTGAGCAGCTTAAGCAGATGCGCAATATGGGCGGTATGGCCAGCCTGATGGGCAAACTGCCGGGTATGGGGCAGCTGCCGGACAACGTTAAATCGCAGATGGATGACAAGGTGCTGGTGCGCATGGAGGCCATCATTAACTCCATGACGCGTAAAGAGCGTGAGAAGCCTGAAATCATCAAGGGTTCACGCAAGCGTCGCATCGCGACCGGCGCCGGCATGCAGGTGCAGGATGTCAATCGGCTGCTGAAGCAGTTCGATGATATGCAGCGCATGATGAAAAAGATGAAGAAAGGCGGCATGGCAAAAATGATGCGCGGCATGAAGGGTATGATGCCGCCAGGTTTCCCGGGCCGTTAAGATATCGCTACACAGCCAGAAAAGTGTGCTACTGCGGTTGCTTTTTGCGCCAAAATGAGTAAAATTTTCGGGCTTTTTATATTGCACCCGGGCCCCGTTCCTCGATGGGGCCCGGTTGTTTTATTAACTAAAGAGGATGTTATGGTAACAATTCGTTTGGCACGTCACGGCGCAAAAAAGCGTCCGTTCTACCAGGTCGTCGTCACTGACAGCCGCAATGCACGCAACGGCCGCTTCATTGAGCGCGTTGGTTTCTTCAACCCGATCGCATCTGGTCAGGCTGAAGGTCTGCGTCTGGACCTGGACCGTATTGAGCACTGGGTTGGCCAGGGCGCAACGCTTTCCGATCGCGTTAACGCGCTGATCAAAGAAGCAAAAAAAGCAGCTTAATCTGTCACGGTGGTGAGCATGACCAGTAAACCTGCCGCACAGCCTCCTGTTAACCCCATCGTTTTGGGCAAAATGGGTGCCGCTTACGGAATTCGGGGCTGGCTCAAAGTGTTTTCCTCCACTGAAGACGCTGAAAGCATCTTCGACTACCAACCCTGGTTTATCCAGCGCGCCGGTAAATGGCAGCAGGTAGAACTGGAAGGTTGGAAGCACCACAATCAGGACCTGATTATCAAAGTCAACGGCATTGACGATCGGGACGCGGCGGCGCAGTTAACCAATTGTGAAATCACGGTTGACTCCACGCAGCTGCCTGCGCTGGGAGAGGGTGATTACTACTGGAAAGACCTTATGGGTTGTAAAGTAGTTAACCTCGACGGCTATGAGATGGGCAAAGTCATTGATTTGATGGAAACCGGCTCAAACGACGTACTCGTCGTTAAGGCGAACCTGAAAGATGCATTCGGTGTACAGGAGCGGTTAATACCGTTTCTCGATGAACAGGTTATCAAGAAAGTCGATCTCGCTACTGGCACTATTGAAGTAGACTGGGATCCTGGTTTTTGATCTCCGGACAATCCGGTAACGTAACGGCGAACGCGATGTGGATTGGTGTTATCAGCCTGTTTCCAGAGATGTTTCGCGCTATTACCGAGTACGGGGTAACTGGCCGGGCAGTTAAAAATGGCCTGCTCAACATTGAGAGCTGGAGTCCTCGTGACTTCACGCACGACCGGCACCGTACCGTGGACGATCGTCCTTACGGCGGCGGACCGGGAATGTTGATGATGGTGCAACCCTTACGGGATGCGATCCACGCAGCGAAAGCAGCGGCGGGAGAAGGTGCTAAGGTGATTTATCTGTCACCTCAGGGGCGCAAACTTGACCAGCAGGGCGTTTGCGAACTGGCGACTAACCAGAAACTGATTCTGGTCTGTGGTCGCTACGAAGGTATTGATGAGCGCGTGATCCATACAGAGATTGACGAAGAGTGGTCAATCGGTGATTACGTTCTCAGTGGTGGTGAGCTGCCAGCCATGACGCTGATTGACTCCGTCGCCCGGTTTATTCCCGGCGTACTGGGCAAGCAGGCGTCCGCCGATGAAGACTCATTCTCGGATGGTTTGCTGGATTGCCCGCACTATACCCGGCCTGAAGTGTTAGAAGGGATGGAAGTACCGTCAGTTCTGCTGTCGGGCAACCATGCCGATATTCGCCGCTGGCGCCTGAAACAGTCGCTAGGCCGTACCTGGCTAAGAAGACCTGAACTTCTGGAAAACCTGGCTCTGACTGAAGAGCAAGCAAGGTTGCTGAATGAGTTCCAGCGGGAACAGCAGCAGCAACAAAACGATGAAGCGGAAGAGTAATCTTCCCTGACTATCAGTTTACCCAGGATATGAGATTTAATTATGAGCAACATTATCAAGCAAATTGAACAAGAACAGCTGAAACAGGATGTACCTTCATTCCGTCCGGGTGATTCCGTGGAAGTGAAAGTATGGGTCGTTGAAGGTTCTAAAAAACGTCTGCAGGCATTCGAGGGCGTGGTTATCGCTATTCGTAACCGCGGTCTGCACTCTGCATTCACTGTTCGTAAGATTTCCAACGGCGAAGGCGTTGAGCGTGTCTTCCAGACTCACTCTCCGGTAATTGACAGCATTACTGTCAAACGTCGTGGTGCTGTGCGTAAAGCCAAACTGTACTACCTGCGTGAGCGCACCGGTAAGTCAGCTCGTATCAAAGAGCGTCTTGGCGCGTAAGCGACATCTCAAAGTTAATAGCAAACAAGGGGTTGGCATAATGCCAGCCCCTTTTTTTATGGATGCTTTAAGCGATAAACCGCGGCCTCAACCGGCCCGTCCGGCAGCACAATCAGCCCGTGCTGGCAGCCTGTAAGCGTAAACCCGCTGCGTAATGCCACGGCGCGGCTGGCGACATTATCTGTGGCGGCCAGGATTTCCAGCTCCGTGATATCTGGCCGGCTAAAACCCAGGGTTATCAGTTGCGCTACCGCGCGTGTAGCCACGCCCTGACGCTGCGCATCGCTGCGTACCCAGTAGCCCAGCGCTGCAACCTCTCCGGGCTGACGGGCAAAACGGACCCCGGCCCCTCCCAGCAGACGATGATGGCTGTCTGCGATCGCAAACCTTTCGGCCTCACCTCTGACACGCTCTGCGTGAGCGAAATTAAACCAGCTTACTGCCTCTTCCGGCCGGTAATTTTCATGCGCCCACGTCATCCAGGGCAGCAGGGTATCAAGAGACTGATTGACGGCCTCAGCAAAAGCAGTTGCATCTGACAGCGCAAAGGGACGCAGGATTACCTCAGTCATAATCAGTCAGCCTTCATAAATTGTGAGGAATTACAGAGTATTAACTTAGCGCGCAGTGAAAAACGAGTCGCAGCTCTACGATGGTGTAACTTTATATTTACATCTATCCGGCAAGGTATGCAGTGTCATTTATTTATATATATCTGATAAATATAAATTTAAATGCAAATTTATACCGTGATGCAATGCAGGTGGTAAAAATAGTGTACACGCATGGATTGCATACAATACAGCCTGTGATAGAGTAAGCGTCATCCTCACTGAGGATCCAAACCGCACAGATGAGTAAAAAGGATCGCCACCATGCAGAAAGACGCGCTGAATAACGTACATATCGCTGACGAACAGATTTTAATTACGCCGCAGGAGCTGAAAGCACGCTTTCCGCTGACGGCAGAGCAGGAAGCTCAGATTACTGCTTCGCGTAAAACTATTGCGGACATTATTGCCGGGCGCGATCCGCGTCTGCTGGTGGTCTGCGGTCCCTGCTCAATTCACGATCCGGAAGCGGCGTTAGCGTACGCCCGTCAGTTAAAAGATCTCTCTGTGCAGCTGAAGGATCAGCTCTATATCGTCATGCGCGTCTATTTTGAAAAACCCCGCACCACCGTAGGCTGGAAAGGGCTGATCAACGATCCTTACATGAACAACTCATTTGATATGGAAGCCGGGCTGCACATTGCGCGTCAGCTGCTGGTAAACCTGGTTGAAATGGGTTTGCCACTGGCGACAGAAGCGCTGGATCCTAATAGCCCGCAATATCTCGGCGATCTGTTTAGCTGGTCAGCCATTGGTGCGCGCACCACGGAATCACAAACGCACCGTGAAATGGCGTCTGGTCTTTCAATGCCGGTAGGTTTTAAAAACGGCACCGATGGCAGTCTCGGCACGGCGATCAACGCTATGCGTGCGGCAGCGATGCCTCACCGTTTTGTCGGCATTAACCAGGCAGGGCAGGTCTGCCTGCTGCAGACGCAGGGCAACCCGGACGGACACGTGATTCTGCGCGGTGGCAAAGCGCCTAACTACGGCCCGGACGATGTTGCACAGTGTGAAAAAGAGATGCTGAAAGTAGGACTGCGCCCGGCCTTAATGATAGATTGCAGCCATGGCAATTCTAACAAAGACTATCGTCGTCAGCCTGGCGTAGCCGAATCGGCTATTGCGCAGATCAAAGATGGAAACCGCTCTATTATTGGCCTGATGCTTGAGAGCAATATTCACGAAGGCAATCAGCCTTCAGAGCAGCCGCGCAGCGAAATGAAGTATGGTGTCTCGGTGACCGATGCCTGCATTGACTGGAATACTACCGAAACGCTGCTGCGCACGATCCATCAGGATCTGCAGGGAGTGCTGTCGGCGCGTCTGTCACACGAGGTATAAAGAGTAATGGTGGCTGAACTGACCGCATTGCGCGATCAAATTGATGAAGTCGATCAGGCGCTGCTTGGGCTGCTGGCAAAACGACTGGAGCTGGTGGCACAGGTTGGCGAAGTAAAAAGCCGTTACGGCCTGCCGATTTATGTACCCGAGCGTGAAGCAAGCATGCTGGCGTCACGCCGGCAGGAAGCAGAAGCGCTCGGCGTATCTCCCGATCTGATTGAAGATGTATTGCGTCGTCTGATGCGGGAATCCTATACCCATGAGAATGACAAAGGTTTCAAAACCCTTTGTCCTTCACTGCGTCCGGTAGTGATCGTCGGCGGCAGCGGCAAGATGGGGCGTCTGTTTGAAAAAATGCTGACACTGTCCGGTTATCAGGTGCGCATTCTGGACAAAGAGGACTGGGATCGCGCCGATCGGCTGCTGCAGGATGCGGGCATGGTGATCATCAGTGTCCCAATCCATCTTACCGAGAAGATCATCGCCGATCTGCCTGCGCTGCCGGATGACTGCATCCTGGTCGATCTTGCATCGGTAAAAAACAGGCCGCTGCAGGCCATGCTTGCCGCGCACGCCGGACCGGTACTGGGGCTGCACCCGATGTTTGGGCCCGACAGCGGCAGTCTGGCAAAACAGGTTGTGGTCTGGTGCGACGGTCGTCAGCCGGAAGCGTATCAGTGGTTCCTGGAGCAGATTCAGGTTTGGGGAGCACGGCTGCACTGCATCAGCGCCGCAGAGCACGATCAGAACATGGCCTTTATTCAGGCGCTGCGTCACTTTACGACTTTTGCTTACGGCCTTCACCTGGCTGAAGAGAATGTGAACCTGGATCAGCTGCTGGCGCTCTCTTCACCTATTTACCGGCTGGAGCTGGCCATGGTAGGGCGGCTATTTGCGCAGGATCCACAGCTCTATGCCGATATCATTATGGCTTCAGAAAGCAACCTGGCGCTGATAAAACGTTACCATCAGCGCTTTGGTGAAGCTATATCGCTACTGGAACAGAGCAATAAGCAGGCGTTTATCAGCAGTTTTGAGCGCGTGGAACAGTGGTTTGGCGATCACGCCCAGCGTTTTCTGGTTGAAAGCCGCAGTCTGTTACGCTCGGCTAACGATAGCCGGCAATAAAAAAAGGCACCCTCAGCGGTGCCTTTTCTGCTTATATGCGGGGTTCAACCGGAACCACATTTTCACCGGGATAGCAGCCCAGCACTTTCAGTGAGCGCGTCAGCTGGCGTAATTCTGCCAGCGCCAGCTGCATATTTTCCGACTGCAGATTGCCCTGCACATCAATGTAGAACATCTCTTCCCACGGGTTACCGTTAATCGGGCGATTCTCCAGCCGGCTCATAATCAGATTATGGTTGCGCAGTACCAGCAGAGCCTCTACCAGCGCACCCGCCTGCTGACCGGTAGCCATGATCAGCGTGGTTTTGGCCGGGACCTGCACCGAAACGTCAACCGGCTTGCGCGCCAGTACGATAAAACGCGTGTGGTTCTGCTGCTGATTTGCCAGGTTACGCTCCAGCACCTGCAGCCCATAGAGTTCACCGCCTGCTTCGCTGCCCAGGGCGGCAACCTCTGGGGAATTAAGCGCGGCGACTTTCTCCATGGCTGCGGCAGTGCTTTCGGTGTACTCAATTTTCCACTGCGGGAAACGGTTAATAAACTGACTGCACTGCTGAAAAGGCTGGGGATGACTGTAGACGGTTTTGATCTGTTTAAGCGTGGTGGTCTCTTTTACCAGTACACAGTGCTCGATAGGGATGGTCAGTTCGCCAATGATTGAGAGCGACGTCTGCTGCAGCAGATCGTAAACATCATTGATAGAGCCGGAGCTGGTGTTTTCAATTGGCATCACCGCATAGTCAGCCTGGCCAGCCTCAACCTGCTGGATAATATCCTGAAATTTCAGACAGCCGTTTTCGACATATGAAGCAAAATGGCGTGACGCATATTTACGGGCAGCCAGATGCGAATAGGAACCCTTAGGACCCAGAAAGGCGATGCGGGGCGCCAGCGCATGCGGATGGTTCAGGTTCTTCTGCAGCAGCGCCTGCTGCGTCAGCACCGAATCTTCAATAATCAGCTGAAACAGACGGGTAATGTAGTGGGCATCGAGCTGCTGCTGCTTACCGAGGGAAATCAGATTTTCCAGCAGGGCACGCTCCCGCTCAATATCACGTATGGGCCGCAGCGTGGTCAGTTTCGCCTGGGCAACTTCGATTGCCAGCGCCCGTCGCTCGGCCAGCAGCGTAAGTAGTTTGCTGTCTACCGCGCTGATTTTATCGCGCAGCGCCAGCAGTGGATTATCGATACTCATTAAGCTCACCTGTAAATACAGTTAAAAAAAAAGCCTCCCGGTGGGGGAGGCTTTGTCATTCGTCTTCGCATTCATTTTCGCATGACGACGCGCCTCCCGTTCAGGGGAAGGTAAAAAAGAATGCGAAGAAAAATGGCTGATGTTTCATGGTTTATTCCGGCAGGTAAGTGTTCTGAGAGTAATCGTACTGCTTAAAAGCTGTCAATAAAAAACGCGCCAGCTGGCGCGTTTTTTGTAACTGCAGAGTTTATCCTGCCGGAATGAAATCTTTAACACTGCTGGCAGCGCGGCGTGCTTCAGGCTTGTGCTGAGCTTTATTTAGCTGGCGCTCCAGCTTCGCGATCAAATCGTTGATGGCGGTATACATATCATCATGTTTAGCACTGGCAACCAGAGTACCGTTGGGCGTGTTAATGGTGGCATCCGCTACGAACTCTTTGGGCTCTTTAGATAACACGATGTGAGGATTGATGAGGTGGGCTTGCCACTTTTCCAGTTTAGCGAGACGGTCTTCGACATGGCTGCGAATTGCTGCAGTGATTTCCATTTGTTTACTGGTAATGTTCAGAATCATAGTTAAACCTCTCTGTCATTTCCGTCTGGGTAGAGTCAGCATACCGCGCTACACAGGAATTTATGTGATCTGGATCACATACGAACGTCACATTTTGTCAACGCAGGAGATTTGCGAGAAAGACCGGAGATTATCCAAAAAATGCTTGAAGCCAGCACTACAGAAGGGCAGGATTGACAGGTTAACCGCAACGCAGAGACCCTTTGCGGACATAAAAAAAAGCAGCCCGGGGGCTGCTTTTAGAAGAACGATTTACTCATTTCTGGCTGTTGTTGGCTGCGATAATTTTCGCAACTTTGTCAGCTTCTGCCGTTAACTGCAGCTGGCGATAAGCATTCTCCATCAGCGGCAGCGCATCGCGTGTTGCCTGCGTATCCTGATAATCACGCATCATGCCTTCCACACGATTAACAACAGCGACATAGGCCCCGCGCTTGGTATAGAATTGCGCCACCGAGAGTTCATATTTCGCCAGACGATCTTTCAGATAGGTCAGGCGTTTCTGGGCATCCGCAGCGTACTGGCTATTTGGATAGCTCCGCAGCAGCTGGGAGAAGTCACGGAAGGCATCGCGCGCGTGGGTAGGATCGCGATCGGAGCGATCGATACCAAAGAAGCCCTGCAGAGCGGAGTCATCCAGGGCCATATCCGTCAGGCCTTTCATATAGATGACGTAATCGATATTCGGATGAGTCGGGTTCAGACGCATAAAGCGCGAGATAGCAGCCTGCGCCAGCGGAAGATCGGCATTTTTGTAATACGCGTAGATTAAATCCAGCTGCACCTGCTGCGAGTAAGGACCAAATGGATAACGATTATCCAGCGCTTCCAGTTGCTTAATTGCCGCTTTGAAGTTACCGTCCTGCAGCTTTTGCTGAGCTGTGGCATAAATTTCAGACGGCGGGCTGTCCGGAACCGGATCAGATGAGCCGGAGCAGCCTACCAGGGCCAGGCTCAATGTGGCGGCAGCCACCAGATGTTTCATACGCGTCATGACGAAATGATTATCCTCAAAATGTTATGGCGGAAGCTGTCCGTATAGCTCCCGGTAATGACCAGTACGATAGCACATTATATTAAACGGCATCGCCGTAAAACCCAACGTTAACGAAGAAGCTGTATATGGCACAACAAGTTCAACTCACCGCAACGGTGTCCGAAGCACAGCTTGGACAACGTTTAGATCAGACTTTGGCAGAATTGTTCCCTGATTATTCACGCTCCCGCATAAAAGAGTGGATCCTCGATCGCCGCGTCAGCGTCAACGGCACTATCATCGATAAACCGAAAGAGAAAGTTCTGGGCGGTGAGCAGGTGGCTATTGATGCTGAGATTGAAGAGGAACAGCGCTGGGAAGCGCAGAACATTCCTCTTAATATCGTTTATGAAGATGACCACATTCTGGTTATCAATAAACCCCGCGACCTGGTGGTACACCCCGGTGCAGGTAATCCTGACGGCACTATTCTGAATGCACTGCTCTACCACTTTCCGCCGATCGCTGATGTACCGCGCGCCGGTATCGTACATCGCCTGGATAAAGACACCACTGGCCTGATGGTCGTGGCAAAAACGGTTCCGGCACAGACGCATCTGGTGGAAACGCTACAGCTGCGTGAAATCACGCGTGAATATGAAGCGGTTGCCATCGGTACGATGACGGCTGGCGGCACCGTTGATGAACCCATGGCGCGACACTCCACCAAGCGTACTCACATGGCCGTCCATCCGATGGGAAAACCGGCAACCACGCACTACCGCATCATGGAGCATTTCCGGGCCCATACGCGCCTGCGCCTGCGCCTGGAGACGGGCCGTACGCATCAGATCCGTGTTCATATGGCGCATATCAACCATCCGCTGGTGGGCGATCCGCTTTACGGTGGCCGGCCGCGTCCGCCAAAAGGGGCGTCAGAGGCGTTCATTAATATGCTGCGCGGATTTGATCGTCAGGCGCTGCACGCGACGATGCTGCGTCTCTATCATCCAATAACCGGTATTGAAATGGAGTGGCATGCTCCGCTGCCGCAGGACATGGTTGATCTGATTGACGCCTTAAAAGCCGATACGGAAGAGTTCCGCGATCGCATGGACTGGCTATGAGTGAATGGATCATCCCGGACTGGCCTGCTCCGCAGCGCGTTCGGGCCTGCTCCACGACCCGGCGGGGCGGTTATAGCCGGGCGCCCTGGGATTCGCTCAACCCGGCGGCTCACGTCGGGGATGCGCCCGCTCACGTGATGCGTAATCGCCAGCACATCGCAGAAACATTAGCGCTTTCTGCGATGCCGCAGTGGCTGGATCAGGTACATGGCAATGCGGTAGTGCGTCTGCCTGCAGCCTGTGCGCTGCCCCAGGCTGACGCGGCCATTACCCGGGAGCCGGGCGTGGTGTGCGCCATTATGACGGCTGACTGCCTGCCGGTGCTGTTTTGCAGTAAAGATGGCAGTGAAGTCGCAGCAGCCCATGCGGGCTGGCGCGGTCTCTGTAACGGCGTGCTGGAACAGACGCTGGCGCAGTTTCACTGTCCGGCCAGCGAGGTATATGCCTGGCTGGGCCCGGCTATCGGACCCGGTGCGTTTGAAGTAGGAGCGGAAGTACGTCAGGCATTTATGGCCCACGATGCGCGCGCAGAAGTGGCCTTTCGTCCGGCAGGCGCAAAATATTTTGCGGATATCTGGCTGCTGGCCGAACAGCGTCTGCTTAGCGCAGGCGTAACCTCTGTCAGCGGTTCACGACGCTGCACGTTCACAGAAAAGCAGGATTTTTTCTCTTTTCGCCGCGACGGTGTTACCGGGCGTATGGCTACATTAATCTGGCTGCAATAACCTTACGCTCTGAGACGATCCGGTCAGCCTGTTTTTTGCTCACAATATCAGGTCAGAAACCTTGAAAATTGGAGGCCTGACCTCATCTTAATCTCCAGTAGCATTTTGACCTGTAACGGGAGGAATTATGCGTCTGGATCGTCTTACCAACAAATTCCAGCTAGCCCTTGCTGATGCCCAGTCCCTGGCTCTGGGACAGGATAACCAGTTTATTGAACCGCTTCATGTGATGAGCGCTCTGCTCAACCAGGAAGGGGGATCGGTGCGTCCGCTGCTTAGCGCAGCAGGAGCTGATGTCGCCACTCTGCGTAGCAGTATTGAACAGGCAATCAATCGTCTGCCCCAGGTCGAAGGCACCGAGGGGGATGTACAGCCCTCAGCCGATCTGGTGCGGGTGCTGAACCTGTGTGACAAACTGGCGCAAAAGCGCGGCGATAACTTTATCTCATCTGAATTATTTGTTCTGGCGGCTCTGGATTCACGCGGTTCACTGGCGGATCTGCTTAAAGCTGCCGGCGTGACGTCTGACAAACTCGCGAACGCTATCGAACAATTGCGCGGAGGCGAAAACGTGAATGACCAGGGAGCTGAAGATCAGCGCCAGGCACTGAAAAAATATACCATCGATCTCACCGAGCGCGCCGAACGTGGCAAGCTGGACCCGGTAATCGGACGCGATGAAGAGATCCGCCGTACCATCCAGGTGTTGCAGCGCCGTACCAAGAATAACCCGGTATTGATTGGTGAACCCGGCGTGGGTAAAACCGCCATTGTTGAAGGGCTGGCTCAGCGCATTATCAATGGTGAAGTGCCTGAAGGCCTGAAAGGTCGTCGCGTACTGGCGCTGGATATGGGGGCGCTGGTGGCGGGAGCCAAATACCGTGGTGAATTTGAGGAGCGCCTGAAAGGGGTGCTGAACGATCTCGCGAAGCAGGAAGGCAATGTCATTCTGTTTATCGATGAGCTGCACACGATGGTAGGCGCAGGCAAAGCTGATGGCGCGATGGACGCAGGAAACATGCTGAAGCCAGCTCTGGCGCGTGGTGAACTGCACTGCGTTGGCGCAACCACGCTGGATGAGTATCGGCAGTATATAGAAAAGGATGCTGCCCTGGAGCGTCGCTTCCAGAAAGTATTTGTGGCAGAGCCCAGCGTCGAAGATACCATCGCTATTCTGCGCGGTCTGAAAGAGCGCTATGAGCTGCATCACCATGTGCAGATCACCGACCCGGCTATTGTGGCAGCAGCAACGTTGTCACATCGCTATATCGCCGACCGGCAGCTGCCAGATAAAGCGATCGACCTGATTGATGAAGCTGCATCCAGTATTCGTCTGCAGATCGATTCGAAACCTGAGCCGCTCGATCGTCTGGAGCGCCGTATCATCCAGCTGAAACTGGAGCAGCAGGCGCTGAAGAAAGAGTCTGACGATGCCAGTGTCAAGCGTCTTGAGATGCTGGAGACGGAGCTGAATCAGAAAGAGCGCGAATATGCAGAACTGGAAGAGGAGTGGAAAGCTGAAAAGGCGTCACTCACCGGTACGCAAAATATTAAAGCGGAGCTGGAGCAGGCAAGACTGACGCTGGAACAGGCGCGGCGCACAGGCGATCTGGCGCAAATGTCAGAGCTGCAGTATGGCAAAATTCCGGCGCTGGAAAAGCAGCTGGCGAGTGCCACTCAGGCTGAAGGCAAAATCATGAAGCTGCTACGCAACCGCGTAACGGATATTGAGATTGCCGACGTACTGGCGCGCTGGACCGGTATTCCGGTAGCACGCATGATGGAAGGTGAGCGCGACAAACTGCTGCGTATGGAGCAGGAATTACATGCGCGGGTTATCGGCCAGAACGAAGCGGTAGAGGCGGTTTCAAATGCCATCCGTCGCAGCCGGGCGGGCTTATCCGATCCCAATCGCCCGATTGGTTCATTCCTGTTCCTCGGCCCAACCGGGGTAGGTAAAACCGAACTGTGTAAAGCGCTGGCAAATTTCCTGTTTGACAGCGACGATGCGATGGTGCGAATCGACATGTCTGAGTTTATGGAAAAACATTCGGTTTCGCGGCTGGTGGGTGCACCTCCGGGGTATGTCGGATATGAGGAGGGCGGTTATCTTACTGAAGCGGTACGCCGCCGGCCTTACTCCGTAATCCTACTGGATGAAGTTGAGAAAGCGCATCCGGATGTATTTAACATCCTGCTGCAGGTTCTGGATGATGGACGACTGACGGATGGTCAGGGGCGTACCGTAGATTTCCGCAACTCAGTGGTGATCATGACGTCGAACCTGGGATCGGATTTAATTCAGGAGCGCTTCGGTGCGCTTGATTACCCAGCGATGAAAGAAACGGTAATGACGGTAGTCGGACACCACTTCCGTCCTGAGTTTATCAACCGTATCGATGAAGTGGTGGTATTTCATCCGCTGGGAGAGCAGCACATTGCCTCTATTGCGCAGATACAGCTGCAGCGGCTTTATCAGCGTCTGGAAGATCGCGGCTATCAGCTGCACATCTCCGAAGCAGCACTGAAACTGCTTGGTGAGAATGGCTACGATCCGGTTTACGGTGCGCGTCCGCTCAAACGGGCTATCCAGCAGCATATTGAGAACCCGCTGGCGCAGAAGATACTCTCCGGGGCGTTTGTGCCAGGAAAAACCATCGAGATGGATGTAAGCGAAGGCGAAATTGTCGCTCACCAGTAAGTGTTGTGCATAAAAACGGGCCTGCGGGCCCGTTTTTTGTTTCTTTAATATACAGATGAGCTGGTTTTTACGACGCATTGCCTGGAAAGTAAGCGCCCGAGCAAAAAAGTTGAAATTAGCACTTGTCACCCGGCGAGAACTC
>NZ_DKTK01000006.1:475937-760614 GCF_002473195.1 Pantoea sp. UBA7232 | reverse complement strand
CGCATGAATGCGCCCCCTACGGGGAGAATGGTGATGCTGTGCTGTAGGGGCGGCATTTATGCCGCCCTGGTTGCAGCGGATACCTGATGTGTGAAGATTGGGCTCTGGCAACGAGCGAGAATGCTGGCAGGCCGGTGAAGCCCGGGGCGAAGAGCAAAGCGTCCGCGCCAGGGATGGCGCGGACGATCGGCAGGACGCCGGGTTCCTTTGCGATCGCCCCGGGCTTTACCGACCGTGGTAGTCGGCCAGGGGGCGTATAGCCCGGGAGCCGATCTCGGCCAGGGGCGCATGAATGCGCCCCCTACGAGGCAGAATGGTACTGAATGCGCCCCCTACGAGGCAGAATGGTACTGAATGCGCCCCCTACGAGGAAGAATGGTGCTAAATGCTTCCCCTACGGGGTGAGGCGTTTTACCGGGGCGTTTTGCTGGCGATCCCACATTACGGTTAACATGCGCTGCAGCGCAATAAAAGCAAACAGCAGGATGCCGATAGCAATCTTGGTCCACCACGAACTTAGCGTGCCGTCGAAATTAATCCACGTCTGGATCAGTCCCTGAATCAGTACCCCAAACAGCGTGCCGAGCACGGTGCCAACGCCGCCGGACAGCAGCGTACCGCCAATCACTACCGAAGCAATCGCATCCAGCTCTACGCCCAGCCCGGCCAGCGCGTATCCGGCGGAGGTATAGATAGAGAACACAATACCGGCCAGGGTCGCCAGCGTCGTAGAGAGCATATACACCTTAATGGTCGTCGCGCGGGTCGAAACGCCCATCAGCTGCGCCGAGGTAAGATTGCCGCCAATGGCGTATACCTGATTTCCGAACCGGGTACGGTGCGCCAGAATAATCCCTCCTGCGACCACCACCAGCATAATTACCGCCAGCAGGCTCAGCCGCCCGCCGCCGGGGATTTTCCAGGCCAGGCCTGACAGCGTGGCGTAAAGAGGATGATCAATCGGAATAGAATTCTCTGACACCAGGTAACTGCAGCCGCGCAGAAAAAACATCCCTGCCAGCGTAATAATAAACGCCGGGATCTTCAGCGCATCAATCAGCCAGCCCATCATGGCGCCAAACAGCGCCCCCAGCGCAAGAATCAAGGCAAACGCCAGCAGCGGATCAAGGTGGAAATCACCGATAATGCGGGCCAGAAACACGCCGGTAAAGGCGATTACCGCGCCAACGGAGAGGTCGATCCCGCCGGACAGAATCACAAAGGTCATGCCTACGGCGATAATGCCAAGAAAAGCGTTATCCGTCAGAATATTGCAGATAACCCGTGTTGATGCGAAGCCCGGAAACTGGCTCAGACAGAACAGATACCCCGCCACAAACACCAGCAGCGTAATCATCAATGGCAAATGACGCTTTATCATTTTGAACGCCTCCCCTTCAGCATGGCGATAAACCGCGGCGACTGCAGCAGCAGCACGCACATCACAACCACCGCTTTCACCACCTGGTTCAGTTCCGGCGGGAACCCTGACAACAGGATCCCGGTATTCATCGACTGGATAATCAGTGCGCCAATCAGCGACAGCACCAGATTAAAGCGACCGCCCATCAGCGAGGCTCCGCCAATCACCACGGCCAGAATGGCATCCAGCTCCAGCCACAGGCCGGCGTTATTGGCGTCAGCACCCCGGATATCAGCCGCGACAATCAGCCCGGCCACCGCTGCACATAAGCCGCTAATCACATAGGTCGACATCACCACCAGCCAGCCGTTAACGCCTGCGTTACGCGCCGCGCGCAGGTTGATACCTACCGCTTCGATAAACAGGCCCAGCGCTGTTTTGCGCGTCAGCAGCCAGACAGCCAGCGCCACCAGCAGCGTGATCCACACCGGCACCGGCAACCAGAGCAGCGAACCGCTGCCAAACCACGCCAGGCTTTCGCTGTTAAACGTCACGATCTGCCCCTGCGTAATCAGCTGCGCTACGCCCCGCCCCGCTACCATCAGAATAAGCGTGGCCACAAACGGCTGGATTTTCAGCAGCGCCACCAGCACCCCATTCCACAGACCACATAGCAGACCGGTGCCGAGCGTTGCCAGCACAATCACGCCCAGGCTATGTCCGGCAACGGTCAGCGTGGCTGCGGTTGCGCCCGCAATAGCCATTACCGCGCCCACAGAGAGATCGATCCCGCCGGTAGCGATGACCAGCGTCATGCCCACGGCGAGCAGCGCTACCGGCGCGGCGCGGTTCAGAATATCGATCGGGCTGCCAAACAGACGACCATCCTGAATATGAATGGCAAAAAAGTTATTCGCTACCAGGCTGTCAATCAGCAGCACCAGAATCAGTGCAACAAGCTGTGGCATACCCGGAGGCAGCTTCAGCTTACGTCTTTCAGGTTTTGACTGTGTCATAGACGATTCAGGCATGTTGTGCACCTCCCTCGGCGATCGCGTTCACAATGGACGCCACGGAGAGCTGCTCGAGTGGGATTTCAGCCACCTGCTTCAGATCGCGCATAATCAGGACGCGATCGGCGTAACCAACCAGCTCTTCCAGTTCAGAAGAGATGACCAGCAGCGCCAGACCATCCGCGCAGAGCGACTCGATCAAACGAATAATCTCAGCGTGCGCACCGACATCGATGCCGCGCGTTGGCTCATCCAGGATCAGAAACTGCGGTTTGGTCACCAGCCAGCGCGACAGCAGCACCTTCTGCTGATTGCCGCCTGACAGCAACTCGATCGGCTGGTCGGCATGCGGCGTACGGATGCCGAGGCTTTTAATGAAACGTTCGGCAATCGCCTGCTGCTCGCGACGCTTAATCGGACGCAGCCAGCCGCGCTGCGCCTGCAGCGCCAGAATAATATTCTCACGCACGGAAGCCGCACCAATAATGCCATCCGTTTTGCGATCTTCAGGACAGAATCCCATACCCAGGCGGGATGCCTGCGCCGGCGTGCGAATAGTCTGCAGCTTGCCTTTAATACGCGCGGTGCCGCGATCGGCACGCCGGATGCCAAACAGCACCTCTGCGGTTTCAGTACGGCCTGAACCCAGCAGACCCGCCAGACCCACCACCTCGCCTGGCCTGACCTGCAGGCTGAAAGGCTCAATGGTGCCTTTCCTGCCATAATCCTCAAACGCTACTACCGGCTGATCGCTGCGCAGGGTGCTGCCCTGTCGCTGCAGCGCGGTCTCCAGCAGCTCGCGCCCCAACATCAGTTTAATCAGCTCTATCTGTGGTAGCGAAGCGGTATCACGCGTGGCGATAAACTGGCCGTTGCGTAATACGGTAATGCGGTCGGTAATACGGTACACCTGGTCAAGAAAGTGGGTTACAAAGATCAGACTCATGCCTCTGGCACGCAGCTGCGCCATGAGCGTAAACAGCATCTCTACTTCACTGGCGTCCAGACTGGCCGTAGGCTCATCCAGAATCAGTATCTGTGCCGACAAATCGACCGCGCGGCAGATAGCGATAATCTGCTGCATGGCGACAGAGTAATGTCCGAGCGGGCGCGTCACATCCAGCGCAAAGCCGTAATTGCGCATCAGCGTATCCGCATCACGGTTCATTTTCCGGCGATCGACCATGCCAAAGCGCTTTGGCTCACGGCCGATATAGAGGTTATCTGCTACCGACATATTTGGCAGAAGGTTAACTTCCTGATAGACCGTACCGATCCCGGCGCGCTGCGCATCCGCCGTACTGTGGGGCGTGATTGCTTCTCCGTTAAGGGTGATGCTACCGGCATCCCGTGAATAGACGCCGGTCAGCACTTTAATCAGCGTTGATTTGCCGGCGCCGTTTTCACCCAGCAGCGCCATAATCTCGCCTTTGCGGATAGTGAATGACACATTATCCAGCGCTTTTACGCCGGGAAATCCTTTACTGATGCCGCTCAGCGTGAGCAGCGGTGTATCATCAATGGTGCTCATCAGGCTCTACCTCGCTGATGTCAGCAGAGCCGCCCCGCAGGGCGGCTGCGGGGATCAGTAACCCATGTTTTTCTTTTTATCGAGTTCTGTCTGGGCATCCGCCGGCAGGAAGAGCTTCGACTCCGTTTTAATGATTTTAGGCGGCATGGTGCCATCTTTCTTAAACTTCTCCAGCGCATCAAACGCCGGGCCAGCCATATCCGGCGTCAGCTCGACGTTGGCATTTGCCTCACCGGCCAGCATCGCTTTATAGATATCCGGTACGCCATCGATTGAACCAGTCAGAATATCTTTGCCCGGCTTCAGGCCCGCTTCTTTTATCGCCTGAATGGCACCGATTGCCATATCATCATTGTGGGCATAGACCATGCAGATGTTTTTGCCGTTATTTTCAGCTTTAATAAAGCTCTCCATCACCTCTTTACCTTTACTGCGGGTAAAGTCACCGGACTGGGAACGGATCACCTTAATGTTGTTATGTCCGGCTATCGCTTCGGCAAACCCTTTTTTACGATCGATGGCCACACTGGCGCCGACCGTTCCCTGCAGCTCTACGACGTTACACTGCTTGTCGCCCACGGTTTTCACCAGCCAGTCGCCAATCAGCTTGCCTTCCAGCACGTTGTCCGCCGTCACCACAGCCATATAGAGAGATTTATCCTTAACAACAATGGCGCGATCCAGCAGGAAAACCGGAATTTTGGCATCTTTTGCTTCTTCAAGTACCGGTTCCCAGCCGGTCTGCACCACCGGCGCGATGAAGATGGCGTCCACCCCCTGAGCAATAAACGAACGTACTGCTTTAATCTGGTTTTCCTGCTTCTGCTGACCATCAGCAATTTTCAGCGTAATGCCGCGCTTTTTAGCCTCGCTTTTTGCGACGCTGGTTTCAGCAGCACGCCAGCCCGATTCTGAACCAACCTGCGAGAATCCCACTGTCATATCAGCGGCCAGCACCGGCGTGCTGAGCGCGGCGCTCACCATGGCGGTCAGGAGTAAACGTTTCCACATAGTTTTCATTCCTCTGAAGGGAGTGTGTAGTCGGGGTACAAACGCAGATTAAGCCTGACGTAATTCAGGTAAAACTAGCGCGACATAACTCACAAAACAGAATGATTTAAAGGGGTTACGCCTAAATAGCATCATCAGCTCGCGACAGGTTTATGGATAAAACAGCTGAGTTTTAATATCCGAAGGGGCAAATAACTGTAATAAACAGAACTGGTTAGATTTGAACGGGCTGGAAGCGATTACAACCGCTGCGTAAAGAATGGTTATGCTGTTGTTCATAAAGCAATAAGCAATTTTGTGATAACCCGCACACTCCACCAGCGGCTACGCTGGCTTAATTATCTTATATCGCAGTTAAGACTTAATTACCGGCGAAAAATAAACGCAATGAATGTTGCCGTTATCACCTGTTAGATTTTCTCACAGCATCGGAAATAAGGTGTCTGTGAAATAGATGTTTGGCTGTTATACCCCGAAACATCCCTCAAAAAATCGCTGCTGATGAAGTAATTACTCCACCTGTTCTGAATTTTAAATTTTTTTAACACCGATATATAGACAGCAGCAGCGCGCTCCCTATACTTGAGCCTTCTTTCGTTCTTTCTGTTCAATGGCAATCATGACTGCGCTGGATTACCTGCTAAAATTTCGCAAAGTGAATAATCTTGAGAGTCTGGAAAAACTCTACGATCATCTCAACTATTCGCTGACTGATGATAATGACATCATCAATATGTATCGTGCTGCCGATCATCGCCGCGCTGAACTGGTCTCTGGTGGCCGATTATACGATCTGGGCTGCGTGCCTAAATCAGTGTGGCGCTATGTGGTTTAATTATGTCTGAATCTGTTCACTCACCGCGCATCGGGGGCTGGCTGTTACTGCCGCTGGCCTGGCTGATTATGACCATGCTAACCAGCGCGCTGGTTGTCGCGCTTTATCTGCGCCCCCTGTTTGACAGCGAGCTGCGTACCACGCTGTTTTCACACGCTAATCTGCTGTTATCACAGTGGCTGGTCTCCCTGCTGACGGCCGCTGCGGTCTGGCTCTACAGCATCTGGGTATGCTGGATATTCTGCAGACGTTCGCGACGCCTGCCACGGCACTACACCATCTGGCTGCTGATGACCGTCGTGCTGGCGCTGAAAACCTTTGCGTTCACGCCGGTTGCAGACGGCAAAGCGCTGCAGACCCTGCTTCTGACGCTGCTGGCCGCGGCCCTGTTTGTGCCCTACTTTAAGCGCTCCCGACGGGTTAAACAGACCTTCACCGCTCTGTAATGATGCGTTATTCGTCAGGAATTTAATTCTGCGTGCTCTCAGAGCTGCTCTCGCCGGGGTAAAGGTTGAGATGTAGCTCTCATTTCCGGATAATAAACGCCTTTAGGCTTCCCGGGTTAAACCATGACCGATTACTTGCTTCTCTTTGTTGGCACAGTGCTGGTGAACAACTTCGTGTTGGTCAAATTCCTCGGCCTTTGCCCGTTCATGGGCGTGTCAAAAAAACTGGAAACGGCCATTGGCATGGGGCTTGCCACTACGTTTGTTATCACGCTCGCTTCGGTGTGTGCGTGGCTGGTTAACCATCTGATTCTGATCCCGCTGGATCTGGTTTATCTGCGTACGATGTCCTACATCCTGGTAATTGCCGTAGTGGTGCAGTTCACAGAAATGGTGGTGCGGAAAACCAGTCCGTCACTCTACCGGCTGCTGGGGATCTTCCTGCCGCTGATCACCACCAACTGTGCGGTACTGGGTGTGCCATTACTGAGCGTTAATCTCAACCATACGTTTCTGCAGGCTGCGCTCTATGGCTTTAGCGCCTCGCTGGGCTTTTCACTGGTGATGGTGCTGTTTGCCGGCATGCGTGAACGTCTGGTGCTGGCTAACGTGCCGGCACCGTTTAAAGGTAACTCTATCGCCCTGATCACCGCCGGCCTGATGGCGCTGGCATTTATGGGCTTTACCGGTCTGGTGAAATTCTGATATGACCGCTATCTGGATAGCAATCGCTGTACTCAGCGCGCTGGGGCTGATTTTTGGCGGCCTGCTCGGCTACGCTTCGCGCCGTTTTGAAGTTGAAGAAGACCCTATTGTCGAACAGATTGATGCCGTACTGCCACAAAGCCAGTGCGGTCAGTGCGGCTACCCCGGATGTCGTCCCTATGCGGATGCCGTCGGCAACAACGGGGAAGCGATTAACAAGTGCGCTCCGGGTGGCGAGCAGACCATGCTCAGGCTGGCGGAGCTGCTGAACGTTGAGCCGCAGCCGCTCGATGGCGGTGCCGAAATCCTTACGCCGGTACGCACCGTGGCGTGGATCGACGAAGAGAACTGTATCGGCTGCACCAAGTGCATTCAGGCGTGTCCGGTGGATGCGATCGTCGGCGCCACGCGCGCCATGCATACCGTGCTCAGCGACGTCTGCACGGGCTGCGACCTGTGTGTGGCTCCCTGCCCGACTGACTGCATTGAAATGCGCCCGGTCGCCGCCACTCCAGCAAGCTGGAAGTGGGATCTCAACACCATTCCTGTAAAAGTGATCCCGGCAGAACATCATGCTTAATCTGTTAAATCTGTTTCGCAAAGAGAAGCTGTGGGATTTTCAGGGCGGTATTCATCCGCCGGAAATGAAAACACAGTCTAACGGTACGCCGCTGAGCACGCTGCCGCTGCCTGAACAGTTTGTTATTCCCCTGAAACAGCATATTGGCCATGAAGGTGAGATCTGCGTCTCGCCAGGCGATCGCGTGCTGCGCGGCCAGCCGCTCACCTTTGGCAGCGGACGCATGCTGCCGGTACACGCGCCAACCTCAGGCACTATAGAGGCTATCGCGCCACATATGACGGCGCACCCGTCCGGGCTCTCAGAGCTGTGCATTTTCCTGCGCGCTGACGGTGAAGATCGCTGGATTGAACGTGATGCGCAGCCCGACTACCGTGCGCTGAGCCGGGAAGAGGTTATCCGACGCATTCACAGCGCCGGCGTAGCGGGCCTGGGTGGCGCCGGGTTCCCTACCGCCACTAAACTGCGTGGCGGCCTGCAGGGTGTCAAAACATTAATCATCAATGCCGCAGAGTGCGAGCCTTACATCACCGCTGATGACCGGCTGATGCAGGATTACGCCGCCGAAGTGCTGGAAGGCTGCCGGATCCTTGCCTGGGTACTGCAGGCGGAACGCGTTCTGGTGGGTATTGAAGATAACAAACCTGAAGCGATAGCTGCCCTGAAACAGGCGCTGCGCGGCGAGCGCGATATTGAGATCCGGGTTATCCCGACAAAATATCCCTCTGGCGGGGCCAAACAGCTGACCAAAATCCTGACCGGGCGGGAAGTGCCGCACGGCGGACGCTCAACCGATATTGGTGTGCTGATGCAGAACGTCGGCACCGCCTGGGCGGTTAAGCGTGCGATCGTTGATGGTGAACCCATCACCGAGCGCGTGGTCACGCTGACCGGCGACGCGATTGCGCAACCGCGCAACGTCTGGGGGCGTCTTGGCACCCCGGTGAGTCATCTGCTGCGTCAGGTCGGTTTTCAGCCGGGGCCGCGTCAGATGGTGATCATGGGCGGGCCGCTGATGGGCTTTACCCTGCCTTCCCTCGACGTGCCGGTTGTGAAAATCACCAACTGTATTCTGGCGCCTGCCGCCAGCGAAATGGCTGCGCCGCAGGAAGAGCAATCCTGCATTCGCTGCAGCGCCTGCGCCGACGCCTGTCCGGCGAAGCTGCTGCCGCAGCAGCTCTACTGGTATAGCCAGGGCGGCGATCATGAAAAAGCGCGCGCGCATAATATCGATGACTGTATTGAATGCGGGGCCTGCGCTTACGTTTGCCCGAGTAATATTCCGCTGGTTCAGTATTACCGGCAGGAAAAAGCTGAGCTGCGCGCCATCGATCTTGAAGCGAAGCGCACGGCGGAGGCTAAGGCACGCTTTGAGGCGCGTCAGGCGCGGTTAGAACGTGAGAAACTGGCGCGCGAGGCGCGTCATGAAGAGGCGAAGCAGCGCGTTGCACGCAGCGATAACGGTGAACGCGACGCCGCTGCTGCACGTATTAAGGCGCGTCAGGCGAAAACGCCAGAGCAGGAACTGGCCGAACGCGAAGCGCGTCACGCACAGGCGCTGGCGCAGCAGGCAGCAACCCAGGCAGAGACGCAGCCGGTTACCCGTCAGACAGGCGACCCGCGTAAAGCGGCGGTGGAAGCCGCGATTGCCCGGGCAAAAGCGAAAAAAGCGGCTCAGCCAGAGAGCGAGGCTGCGGCAGAGAGCGACCCGCGTAAAGCGGCAGTGGAAGCCGCGATTGCGCGGGCAAAAGCGAAAAAGGCGGCAACCGAGCGTCCTGAGGCCACTCCTGCTGCGATGCCCGCAGCAGAGGCACCTGAGCCGGTAACGGAAGACGATCCGCGCAAAGCCGCCGTCGCCGCCGCCATTGCCCGCGCCAAAGCGAAAAAAGCGGCCGCGCAGGCCACAACCGCGGACGAGCCGGTCGCCGCAACGCCTGAGCCGATAACGGAAGACGATCCGCGCAAGGCCGCCGTCGCCGCCGCTATTGCCCGCGCCAAAGCGAAAAAAGCGGCCGCGCAGGCCACAACCGCAGACGAGCCGATCGCCGCAACGCCTGAGCCGGTAACGGAAGACGATCCGCGCAAAGCCGCCGTCGCCGCCGCCATTGCCCGTGCCAAAGCGAAAAAAGCGGCCGCGCAGTCGGAAAGCTCGCTGCCGCCGGCGGTATCCGCTGAACCTGAACCTGAAGACCCACGCAAAGCGGCCATCGCTGCGGCGGTCGCCCGTGCTAAAGCGCGTAAAGCGCAGCAGCAGCCTTCGACCACTGAGGAATAAATGGCCTTTCGTATCGCAAGCTCTCCCTATACTCATAACCGGCGCAGCACCGGTAACATTATGCTACTGGTGGTACTGGCGGCCCTGCCCGGCATGGCGGCGCAGTGGTATTTCTTTGGCAGCGGTTTTCTTATCCAGGTTGTGCTGGCTATTGCGACGGCGCTGCTGACCGAAGCGGCGATACTGCGGTTGCGCCACAGCGCCGTAAAGCCGGTGCTGGCAGATAACTCAGCCCTGCTGACGGCGCTGCTGCTCGGGATCAGCCTGCCGCCGCTTGCCCCCTGGTGGCTGATTGTTCTGGGCACCCTGTTTGCGATTCTGATTGCCAAACAGCTCTATGGCGGCCTGGGCCAGAATCCGTTCAACCCGGCAATGGTCGGCTACGTTGTGCTGCTGATCTCTTTTCCGGTGCAGATGACCAGCTGGCTGCCGCCCGATGCGCTGCAGGCGGTAAAACCGGATCTGATGGATTCACTCAGTATGGTGTTTCGCGGCCATACGCTGGCCGGCGATACCATGCAGCAGCTGCAGCTCGGGGTGGATGGCATCAGTCAGGCCACGCCGCTCGATACGTTTAAAACCGGACTGCGCGCCGGCCACAGCGCCGAAGAGCTTCACGCTCAGCCAATCTACGCCGGGGTACTGGCGGGACTGGGCTGGCAGTGGGTCAACCTGGGTTACCTGCTGGGCGGCATGCTGCTGCTGGCAAAAAATGCGATTCGCTGGCATATCCCGGCCAGCATGCTCGCCTCGCTGGCGGTATGCGCCACGCTCGGCTGGATCTTCTCGCCTGAGACGCTTAATACACCGCTCACCCACCTCTTTTCGGGTGCGACCATGCTGGGCGCATTCTTTATCGCTACCGATCCGGTTACCGCCTCCACCACTAACCGGGGGCGTCTGATCTACGGTGCGCTGATCGGTCTGCTGGTCTGGCTGATCCGCAGCTTTGGCGGCTATCCGGATGGCGTGGCGTTCGCCGTGCTGCTGGCAAACATCTGCGTGCCGCTGATTGACTACTACACTCAGCCGCGCGTTTATGGTCACCGGAAGGATTAAGGTATGATCGACGCTATTCGCAAAAACGCGGTAACGCTGGGGATGTTTGCAGTGGTGACGACCGGCGTAACCGCCGTGGTGAACTATGTGACCAAACCCACCGTTGAGCATCAGACTGCGCTGCAGCAGAAAAACCTGCTGGATCAGGTGGTACCGACCGCGCTGTACGATAATGCTATTCAGCAGGAGTGTTATCTGGTGCACAATGCGGCGCTGGGTAATGAGCAGCCGCATCACCTCTATATTGCCCGTAAAGGCGACAAGCCGGTGGCCGCAGCGCTGGAAAGTACCGCCCCCGATGGCTACTCCGGCGCCATTCAGCTCCTGGTAGGCGCTGACTTCAGCGGTACCGTGCTGGGCGTGCGCGTCATTGAACACCATGAAACGCCCGGGCTGGGTGATAAAATTGAGCTGCGCATCTCTGACTGGATCAACAGCTTTAATGGAAAACAGATTAAAGGGGCCGATGACCCGCATTTTGCCGTGAAGAAAGATGGCGGCGATTTCGATCAGTTTACCGGTGCGACCATTACGCCGCGCGCGGTGGTTAACGCCACTAAACGCACGGCGCTCTATATTGAAACGCTGCCAGCGACGCTGCGTTCGCTGCCGGAATGTGGAGAAACACCATGAGTGAAGCGAAAAATCTGCTGATTGGCGGTTTATGGAAAAATAACTCTGCGCTGGTACAGCTGCTGGGACTCTGTCCGCTGCTGGCGGTGACCTCCACCGCAACCAATGCGCTGGGGCTGGGGCTGGCCACGACGCTGGTGCTGACCATTACCAACAGTGCAATCTCCGCCTCACGCCGCTGGGTACCGGCAGATATCCGTATCCCGATTTATGTGATGATTATCGCCTCGGTTGTCAGCTGCGTTCAGATGCTGATCAACGCTTACGCCTACGGTCTTTATCAGTCGCTGGGGATCTTTATTCCGCTGATCGTCACTAACTGTATTGTCGTGGGCCGTGCTGAAGCGGTAGCGTCAAAAAGCAGTATCCCGCTATCCGCGCTGGATGGGTTCGCTATCGGTATGGGAGCGACCTGCGCCATGGTCACGCTGGGATCCATTCGCGAACTGATTGGCAGCGGTACGCTGTTCAACGGTGCCGATCAGCTGCTCGGCCCGTGGGCAACCTCACTGCGCATCGAAGTCGTGCACTTTGATTCACCGATGCTGCTGGCTATGCTGCCACCCGGCGCCTTCATCGGTCTGGGTATGCTGCTGGCAGGAAAGTATCTTATCGATCAGAAAATGAAACAGCGCGCCGCGCTGCGCGCTGAAGCGGAAGCTAAAACAGTGGCTGCGCCAGGCGAAATCGGGAAAGCGGTGTGAATAAAGAGAAGCGCCTGCAGATCCTGACCCGTCTGCGCGATAACAACCCGCATCCGACCACTGAGCTGCAGTTCAGCTCGCCATTTGAACTGCTGATTGCGGTACTGCTTTCGGCTCAGGCGACCGATGTCAGCGTGAACAAAGCCACGGCCCGGCTCTATCCGGTCGCGAACACCCCGGCGGCCATGCTGGCGCTTGGCGTCGACGGCGTCAAAGAGTACATCAAGACAATCGGGCTGTTTAACAGCAAAGCGGAAAACGTGATTAAAACCTGCCGCATATTGCTGGAACAGCATGGCGGCGCGGTGCCGGAAGATCGGGCCGCACTTGAGGCGCTGCCGGGTGTCGGGCGTAAAACCGCTAACGTGGTGCTGAACACCGCCTTTGGCTGGCCCACCATCGCCGTCGACACGCATATTTTTCGCGTCAGTAACCGCACGCGTTTTGCGCCGGGTAAAAATGTGGAAGAGGTTGAAGAGAAACTGCTTAAAGTGGTGCCTGCCGCGTTTAAGGTCGACTGCCATCACTGGCTGATTCTGCACGGGCGTTATACCTGCATAGCACGCAAGCCGCGCTGCGGCGCCTGCCTGATCGAAGACCTGTGCGAATACCGTGATAAGACGGACATCTGAGCGCGGTGCCGGGGTCAGCGGCACCGCATTCTCCTGTCTGGTTACGCTTCCGGATGGCTCAGCGTAGCCCGTACATGCGGCAAACACTGCGGATAGTGCTGCTGAATAAACTCAATCATCTTTTCCCGCACGTAGCAGCGTAAGTCAAACGCGGTAGGCGAGTTATGTGCCGTCATCAGCAGCCTGATCGTCATGGTTTTTTCGGTTGTTTCCGTTACCTGCAGCACCTGCGTTTCCCGATCCCAGAGCCGGGTTTCATTGAGCACCTTCTCAAAATGCTCGCGCAGCGGTTCCAGCGGCATAGAGTAATCAAGATAAAGAAAGACGGAACCTAAAATCTGTGCGTTATTACGCGTCCAGTTCTGGAACGGATTTTCTGTAAAGTAGGTTATCGGCAATACCAGCCGGCGCAGATCCCAGAGACGCACCACAACATAGGTCAGATTAATTTCTTCAATCCAGCCCCACTCTTTTTCTACCACCACCGCATCATCAATTTTTATCGGCTGCGTAAATGCAATCTGAATACCGGCAAACAGATTGACCAGCGATTTCTGTAATGCAAAGCCAATAATAATACCGGCAACGCCTGCCCCGGCGAGAATCGTCGTGCCAAACTTACGCACACCCGGAAAGCTAAGCAAAATCAACGACAAACAGAGCGTTACCAGCACAACAATCACAACTTTTTTTACATACATGATCTGCGTGCGGATTTTTCGCGCGCGCAGGTTATTTGAGATATTAATGTCATAACGGATAAAGAGCATGTCCTGCGCGACATTGATCATCCTGATCATCAGCGAGCAGAAGGATAATATAATAAAGATGTGCAGAGCGGCATTAATAAAGCCCAGCGACTCCGGCTGAATATTCACATAATCTACGCCGGCGCTGATGAATAACAGCGGTAAAATAAGAAACATCGAGCCGCGCAGATGTTTTTCGAGAGATTTAAACAGTTTTTTATCCCGTCCCTGCCAGTAACGAATCAGGCTGAGAAGGATATATCGCGCCAGAAAGCCCATTGCGAGCGACAGTGTGACGAGTAATACAGCAGGCACCCATTGCGGAGCACCAGATAACTCACCCAGTATCAACGGCATCATCTTCCCTCATGGTTTACTGACGGCACTGCACCGCCAGTACGCTGAACATCTGGCCGGTTTCACGCCGGCCCCCGGAATTGTACTGACATGAGTATATGAAATTTATGATAAACCGCGTCTGCCCACGGCTGTTTATTCGTCTGAAAGGATGAGTTGATGTTTCAGTTAAGCCGTGAACAGCGTTCAGCGCTGGCTGGCCTCAGCGTTTTCGTTCGTTTCCTCAATAAAAAGAGATTTGCTGCACGAACAGCGCGCCATTTCTTTTTTCATGCGGCTAATTAATTGGAGAATTTGTGCGCTGGATCAACTAATTAGCTTTCCGGAAACCCCGCCCTGCTCTTTTAGCTCAATAATCAACCTATTATGCTCATAATTCACGCGAAAACAGCAGCATATATCGTATAAATATTCAGCAACAGTCTGTTATTCCGCTTTATGCCTCTCAGGCGGTTTGTTTCAGTAAAGGGGTTTACCAAACTTATGCGCTGCGTGTTTATTCTGTTACAATCGTTTTACACCCTATTAAACACTAAACCATCGCGCTTAGCCGCAGAGATTGCCCTGCCGGCATTCGCTACGCCAGCGTGTAAAAAATGCTTGCCCTGTGGCCCCGATTCAGCCAAATTAGGCGCCGTTTTTCCTTTCTAATAACAATGTTGCGCGGGATGACCCAGACCGACGCAGACTTAATTCCTGTTACAAAACAGGCGATGTATAAACTGAGGTATACGTGTCAACTGCAAACAAACACACTAACGAGGCAGTAAGCCTCAACGCCTTCCGGCAACCTAAAGCATTTTATCTGATCTTCTCTATCGAGCTGTGGGAGCGTTTCGGCTACTACGGCTTACAGGCCATTATGGCCGTCTATCTGGTCAAACAGCTGGGGATGTCTGAAGCGGACTCCATTACGCTGTTTACCTCCTTTAGCGCCCTGGTTTACGGTCTGGTGGCTATCGGCGGCTGGCTGGGTGACAAAGTACTCGGCACCAAGCGCGTCATTGTGCTGGGCGTCATGGTGCTGGCACTCGGCTATGCGCTGATCGCATTTTCCGGGCATGACACCACGCTGGTTTATGTCGGCATGGCGACCATTGCTGTGGGCAGCGGCCTGTTCAAAGCGAACCCCTCTTCGCTGCTCTCCACCTGCTACGCCAAAGACGATCCGCGCATCGACGGCGCATTTACCATGTTCTATATGTCGATCAACATTGGCTCGCTGTTCTCAATGATGCTGACGCCGTGGCTGGCAGCAAAATATGGCTGGGGTGCCGCTTTCTCTCTCTCCGTCGTGGGGCTGGTGATCACGCTGCTTAACTTCCTGTTCTTCAAGCGGCTGGTGAAAGAGTATGGGTCAAAGCCCGATTTTGCTCCGCTGCAGGTGGGTAAACTGCTGCTGACCATCGTGGGCGTTGCGGTGCTGATCGCACTCGCCACCTGGCTGCTGCATCATCAAAGCATTGCGCGCATAACGCTCGGCGTTGTCGCACTGGGCATTGTTCTGATCTTTGCCAAAGAAGCGTTCACGCTGCAGGGTGCCGCGCGCCGTAAAATGATTGTGGCGTTTCTGCTGATGGTGGAAGCGATTGTCTTCTTTGTGCTCTATATGCAGATGCCGACTTCGCTCAACTTCTTTGCGATCCGCAACGTTGAACACGCCATTTTCGGCATCGCGTTTGAGCCGGAGCAGTTCCAGGCGCTGAATCCGTTCTGGATCATGGTCGCCAGCCCGCTGCTGGCCGCAGTCTATAACAAGCTGGGCGATAAGCTGCCGATGCCGCACAAATTTGCCATTGGCATGGTGCTCTGCTCCGGCGCGTTTCTGGTGCTGCCGCTCGGCGCCGGCTTTGCAAATCAGGCAGGTATTGTCTCCGTTAACTGGCTGATCCTGAGCTATGCCCTGCAGAGTATCGGTGAGCTGATGATCTCCGGCCTGGGTCTGGCCATGGTCGCGCAGCTGGTGCCACAGCGTCTGATGGGCTTTATCATGGGCTCATGGTTCCTGACTACCGCAGGCGCAGCGATGATCGCCGGTAAGGTGGCCAACCTGATGGCGGTGCCGCAGGATGTCACCGATCCGCACACTTCCCTGGCGGTCTACAGCCAGGTATTCCAGCAGATTGGTATTGCCACCGGTGTGATTGCCCTGCTGATGCTGGTTACCGCCCCGCTGCTCAACCGCATGACGCAGGATACCGCTGAGGGTGCGCTGAAGCGCGCCGGCGCCAGCGAATAACCGCATCCGGCTCCGCGCTGCGCACGCCTGTTACTGCGCACCGGAGCCGTTTTTCAGCTGATAAGTCCCTTCCCATCTCTCTTTTTCCCTTGTAGTTTACTCAGAGTCCGCTATCCGGCGTGCCATGTTTGTCACGTCACTCATATCATTTGTTGAGGAGATGCAACAATGAAACTCTATTGCAAGCCCGGCGCCTGTTCCCTCTCCCCCCATATCGTCGCCCGCGAATGCGGCCTCGACTTTACGCAGGTTAATGTTGATCTGCAGAAGAAACTGACGGAACAGGGTGAGGATTACTGGCAGATTAACCCTAAAGGTCAGGTTCCGGCGCTGCAGTTTGATGACGGGACGATACTGACTGAAGGCGTGGCGATTGTGCAGTATCTGGCGGATCTCAAACCTGATTACCATCTGCTGGCTCCGACCGGCAGCCTGACGCGCTACCATACGCTGGAGTGGCTGAGCTTTATCAGCAGCGAGCTGCATAAAGGGTTTTCGCCGCTGTTCCGCCCCGATACGCCAGACGCGTACAAACCGCAGCTGCGTGCCCAGCTGGAGAAGAAGTTTCAGCTGGTCAATGCGGCGCTGGAAGACAAGCAGTGGCTGCTGGGCACGCGCTATACCGTCGCCGATATCTATCTGTATGTGGTGACGCGCTGGGCGAAAGCGGTGAAGCTGCAGCTGGATGAGATGCCGGCGCTGGACGCGTGGTTTGCCCGCGTGGGTGAGCGTCCGGCGGTTCAGGCGGCGCTGCAGGCAGAGGGGCTGGCGTAAACAGTGCGACAGGCCGGCGCTGAAACCGGCCTGCCGTGCAGTCAGAGTTTTTCTGCCGCGAAATGCTGCTGCGGCTGCGCGATAGCGTCCTGTGCCGCGACCAGCTGCAGCTCATACTCTCCCATTTCATGGGTTTTCAGCATCACTTCATATACCGCTGCAGTAACATGCTCCAGCGCCTGCTGCAGCGATTTGCCGTGCAGCAGATCCACCAGCAGCAGACCGCTGGTCAGATCGCCTACGCCTACCGGCTGACGCACGCCAAAGTCCACCAGCGGACGGCTGATATGCCAGCACTCATCAGCGGTAACCAGCAGCATCTCAAAGCGGTCGCTGCGCCGGCCGGCACGGGCCAGATGTTTAACCAGCACCACTTTCGGTCCCTGCGCAATCAGCAGACGCGCCGCATCAACCGCCTGCTCAACGTCAGCCACCGTCTGTCCGCTCAGCATCTCCAGTTCAAGCAGGTTAGGTGCAATCAGATCGCTGGCGGGCAGCGCCTGTTTGCAGTGAAACTCCGCTACGCCCGGTGCCACAATACAGCCTTTCTCAGGATGCCCCATCACCGGATCGCAGAAAAACCAGGCGTCCGGGTTGGCGGCTTTGACTTCACGCACAATCGCCAGAATCTGCTCGCCCTGTTCGGCTGAACCCAGGTAACCGCTGAGTACGGCATCACAGGTTTTAAGGCGATCGATGGCGGCGATACCTTTGACGATATCGGTCAGATGGCTGGCCGGCATCACCGTACCGGTCCAGTGACCATACTGCGTGTGATTAGAAAACTGAACAGTATTGAGCGGCCAAACGTTTGCGCCCATGCGGCGCATCGGGAACTCTGCCGCGCTATTACCGGCGTGGCCAAACACCACGTGAGACTGAATTGCGAGAATATTTTTCATTATAACCCTGTACTGCCTTGCCATGAAAAAGGGCCGGAAACCGGCCCTGACACCTTACTGCCAGTTTATCAGGCAGTAGTGTTTTTTGCCGCGACGCAGCAGCGTAAAGCGGCCAAACAGCTTGTCGCTGTCGCTGAAACGATACTCGGCATCCGCCTGTTTTTCTCCGTTCACAGAGACCGCATTAGAGCCGATCATCGTCCGGGCCTGGCCGCGCGACGGCACCAGCTCTGCGGCAACCAGCGCCTGCTGCAGATCGTCTTCCGCGCTGAGCGTGATAACCGGCATGCCGTCCTGTGCCAGCTGCTCAAAGTCTGCTTCGGTCATGTCGCTCAGGCTGCCTGAGAACAGGCTCTCGGTGATCCTTCTGGCCGCAGCCAGTCCTGCATCACCGTGCACCAGGCGCGTAACCTGCTCGGCCAGCACGTACTGGGCGCGTGGCGCTTTGCCGCTGTTTTTGTCCTCTTCTTCGAGCGCGTTAATCTCATCCAGGCTCATAAAGGTAAAGAACTTCAGGAAGCGGTAGACATCTGCGTCAGCGGTGTTGATCCAGAACTGGTAAAACTTGTAAGGACTGGTTTTTTTCGCATCCAGCCAGACCGCGCCGCCTTCTGTTTTACCGAACTTGGTGCCATCTGATTTTGTAATAAGCGGCACGGTCAGGCCAAAGGCCTGCTGCTGATGCAGACGACGGGTCAGGTCGATACCGGAGGTGATATTTCCCCACTGATCGGAGCCGCCAATCTGCAGCACCACGCCATAACGCTTGTAAAGCTCGGCAAAATCGTAGCCCTGCAGCAGGTTGTAAGAGAACTCCGTGTAGGAGATCCCCTGATCCTCACGATTCAGACGCTGTTTAACCGCTTCCCGGTTGATCATCTGATTAACAGAGAAGTGCTTGCCGATATCGCGCAGGAAAGTCAGCACGTTCATGCCACCAAACCAGTCGTAGTTGTTAGCTGCGATAGCGCTGTTATCGCCGCAGTCAAAGCTAAGGAACGGGGCAACCTGGTTGCGGATCTTCTCTACCCACTCGCCTACGGTTTCACTGGTATTGAGTTTACGTTCCGCGGCTTTAAAGCTGGGATCGCCAATCAGACCGGTGGCTCCACCCACCAGCGCAACCGGCTTGTGGCCGGCATCCTGAAAACGCTTCAGGCAGAGCAGCGGCACCAGATGGCCCAAATGCAAGCTGTCAGCGGTAGGGTCAAAGCCGCAATAGAGGGCAATTGGCCCTTGCGCCAGTCGCTCTGCTAACGCTTCTTCATCCGTTACCTGGGCCACAAGGCCACGTTCCTGCAATTGTTGTATCAGGTTACTGCTGGTCATCACTGACTCCAAATTGATCGGGCTGCACCTGGGCTGGTACACAGCTTTCCGCTACGATGCGGAGACGAAAAAAAAGAGGGCTATAGCATAAAGCGCTGACGCTCACGGCGCCAGCGCTGAAACGGGGAAAAGCGGGTTTTACGGTGCTAACCGGTCAATCGTCCAGCCATTCTCACTGCGCTGATAGAGAAAACGATCGTGCAGCCGGTGTTCGCCGCCCTGCCAGAACTCAATGGCAGAAAACCGCACGCGGTATCCGCCCCAGAACGAGGGCAGCGGGACGTCGCCCTGCTGAAATTTCTGCGTAAGTTCCAGAAACTTGCTCTCCAGTACGCTGCGCGCAGAGATACGGCTCGACTGTTTAGAAACCCAGGCACCAATCTGGCTGTCGCGGGGGCGGCTATGGAAATATTTTATGACCTCCAGCGGCGAGAGCTTCTCCGCCTCGCCCAGCACCATCACCTGACGCTCCAGAAAGTGCCACGGGAGATGCAGCGAGATGCGCGGGTTTTCTGCCAGCTGCAGCGCTTTACGGCTGCCAAGGTTGGTATAAAAGACAAAGCCTGCAGCATCGTAGTGCTTGAGCAGCACAATGCGCTGATAAGGCTGACCGCTGCTGTCTACCGTCGCCACCGTCATGGCGGTGGGATCGGGCAGCTGCGCGGCACACGCCTGCTGCAGCCACTGTTCAAACAGGACCAGAGGATCGTCCGGCAAATCTTTGCGCCGCAAGCCGCCGCGGGTATATTCCCGGCGCAGATGGGCAATCTGTTGCAGGCTGTCGCTGTCGCTCATAGCGTCTCTCTTAATCGTATTAAGACCGGTTGGTGTTCGCCGCGTCCTGCAGTTCGCAGTCGTTGATAATGATTCTGTCATTGCGCTCAACAAAAGCGCTGTTGCCTTTCGACCAGAAAACGTAGTGGTCGTCACTGTAGCGCGCGCCCGACGCGGAGACGGTCTGTTTCAGCGTCAGCGGCTTGCCATCAAGAATAAAGCTGACCTCTTCTTTGCTGTTATCCAGCGTAACCGTCAGCGGCAGCGTGCCGCACTGGTAGTGCAGCGTTTCGGGCTGCGGGGCCGGCTTCTGCAGCATACCGCAGCCGCTCAGTGCCAGGCAGCCCGCTGCCAGCATATATCTCTTCATTACTTCTCCTTATCGTGTCGGCCGGCTATTTGCCGGATAGATAGCACCCAGCACGCTCATTTCACGCGCCCCGGTGACCGCAGGCAGATTGCCTGGCAGGCCAGAGAGGGTCCGGAACGCCAGCCAGGCAAAGGCCAGCGCTTCCATATCATCGCCGCTGACGCCCGCGGCATCGGTAGTGGTCACCTCGGTGCCGGGAAGATGCGCCGCGAGCCGCGCCATGAGCAGCGGATTGCGGCCACCTCCGCCGCACACCAGCAGACGGTCACAGCCGTTACTGAGCTGGATCTGCTGTGCAATTGTCAGCGCCGTCAGTTCGCTTAGCGTAGCCTGCACATCCTCCGGTGCCAGCGCAGGAAAAGCCTGTAGCTGACGCCCTATCCAGTCAGGATTAAAGTACTCACGCCCGGTGCTTTTCGGCGGCGGCAGCGCAAACCAGGGATCGTTCAGCATCTGCTCCAGCAGCGCGGGTACCACCTGCCCGCTGGCGGCCCAGGTCCCGTTATGATCGTAGCTTACCCCCTGATGACGCCAGATCCAGGCATCAATCAGCATATTGCCGGGTCCGGTATCAAAGCCCCGCACCGGCTGCCCCGGGATCAGCAGCGACAGGTTAGCGATGCCGCCAATATTCAGCACCATGCGGCGTTCACTGCTGTCCATGAGCAGCGCCTGATGAAACGCAGGCACCAGCGGCGCACCCTGCCCGCCCAGCGCCATATCGCGCCGGCGAAAATCGCCGACTACGGTCACGCCGGTGGCGGCGGCAATCTGGTTATTATCGCCAATCTGCAGCGTATTAGGGGCGAAGCTGCCGGGTTCATGCCAGACGGTCTGACCGTGGCAGCCGATGGCCACAATGTCATCGGCTTCCAGCGCCTGCTGACGCATCAGGGTGACCACCGCTTCAGCAAACAGCTTACCCAGCTCGGTGTCCAGCTGCCCGAGCTGCGACAGCGTCAGCGGCTGTCCCTGGCATATAGCCAGTACCCGCTGCCGCAGTGCGGGCGGAAACGGGTGACAGTAGCTCGCCTGCTGCGCCACCATGTGACGGTCGATCGCCGCCAGCACCACGTCCACGCCATCCAGACTGGTGCCTGACATCACTCCTATATAGCGTCCTGACTTTATCACGATAGCTCCTCGTTATCCGGCGGGCGCCGGCGCCGGCACTCTGCTGATGCCGCCTTTCTAATATGATGATAACTTTCTGCTTTTCACTCTGCCATGCGCAGTGCAGCAGAGCAGAAATATTTTTACCGGCGGATTGAATTTTTGTTGATGAGGCATACTCTATGCTGCGACTCTGGTACTGATTGTGCGGCATGGCATCCATGCGTCGCTTTCTGTCTTATACTCTGTGCAGAGCAGGATGAGAACATGGCGTTTTTTATAAAGGAGCTTTCTGATGATTAAGCGTTTCATAGCCGTGGCCCTCGCTGGTGTAACGCTGGCAGGCTGTGTCAGCAATGACACCCTCTCAGGCGATGTTTACAGCGCCAGTGAAGCCAAGCAGGTCCAAAATGTGTCATACGGCACGCTGGTGTCAGTGCGCCCGGTTAAGATTCAGGGTGGCGATGACAGCAATGTCATTGGTGCAATTGGCGGTGCGGTGCTGGGTGGTTTCCTGGGTAACACCATCGGTGGTGGTGCAGGTCGCAGCCTGGCGACGGCGGGCGGTGCGGTACTGGGCGGCGTTGCGGGCCAGGGCGTACAGGGTGCCGTTAACAAATCTAACGGCGTTGAGCTGGAAATCCGCAAAGATGATGGTAATACCATCATGGTCGTGCAGAAGCAGGATGCGAGCCGCTACTCACCAGGCCAGCGCGTGGTACTGGCCTCTAACGGCAGCCAGGTCACAGTCTCTCCGCGCTAACTCTGACGCGCAAAAAAACCGACGCCTGGCGTCGGTTTTTTATTTTTCGCGATGCTGTAATTCGAGAATATTTTTCTCAAGCCGCGCAATCAGCGTGACCATCTGATTGATCTCTTCGGCGCTGATGCCAGCCAGGATATCGTCGCGGGTTGCATCAATAACGTGCTCTACCTGCCCGATAATCGGTGCGGCTTCTTTGGTCAGCCTGATGCGTTTCGCCCGCCGATCGTTTGCGCAGGTGGAGCGGGTGATCAGTCCCTTCTCTTCCAGCTGATCCAGCGTGCGCACCAGCGAAGGCTGCTCAATACCGATCGCTTTAGCCAGCTGGATCTGCGACTGTTCTGGCGGAAGTTGATGAATATTATGCAAAGTCACCCAGTGCGTTTGTGTCAGCTCCAGCGGCTTCAGGCGCTGATCGATTAACGCGCGCCAGATGCGCACCAGGCGCGACAGGTCGGTTCCAAGTGGCGTATCCATTTCATCTCCTTATAATTAGCTTGCTAGCTATCAAGCCAGATTTTACACTATTTTGCGAGTTTACAGGACAAAATACAAATAGCAGGCCAGACGTAGTGGATATCGCTACGCTTATCATGACATTGCCTGAGTCAACAAAGGATGATGACACATGCCCACCCCTGATTTTCCTGCAGCAGCGCCCCTGACCGATCTGGTCTTTGGTGCCTCACTGCTGTTTCCGCCGCTGTTTAAGGCCGTGCTGCTCGGCTTTTTTTTCTGGCTGCTGATCCATCCTCTGCTGCGCGACCGGCTCTATGCCGGTGATATCTGGCACCCCACTCTGCTGGATCTCTCACTGTTTGTGCTTTGCGTGTCAGCCGCGCTGTGGCTGGTGCAATATGGATAACCGACCATGACCTTTAATCCCCTGAAATATTTCTCGACCCTGATTGTTTTTGCGCTGGCGCTGCTGGCCGCCTGGTGGATGTGGAATACCTACATGCAGGCGCCCTGGACACGCGACGGCAAAGTGCGCGCTGAACTGGTTGATGTGACGCCTGAGATCTCCGGCCGCATTACTCAGCTGCGGGTGCGGGACAATCAGCGCGTACACAAAGGCGACGTGCTGCTTGAGCTTGATGCAAAACCGTGGCAAATCGCGGTAGCGAGCGCTGAAGCACAGCTGGCGAAAGCACAGAGCGATCTGGCAAAAGCGCAGCATGAAGCGCGGCGGCGGGCAGAACTGCCGCGTAATGTTATTTCAGCAGAAGATCGGGATATCGCTCAGCTAACCGCTGAAGCGGCTGCCGCTACGGAGAAAGCGGCGCAGGCGACGCTGGATCAGGCGCGCTGGAATCTGCAGCAGACCACACTGACGGCTCCCACCGATGGCTGGATAACCAATCTGACGCTGCGTCCTGGCAACTATGCGACGGCGGGAACACCGCTGTTTGCACTGGTTGACAGTCATTCATGGTATGTCGTGGGCTATTTTGAAGAGACTAAACTGCGCCATATCCAGCCTGGTGCCGCAGCGCGAATTGCGCTCTATAGCGATGGCACCCGGCTGCAGGGAGAAGTAGAAAGCATCGGCAGCGCTATCTACGACCAGAGCGTAGCGACCGACAGCGGCCTGGTGCCGGATATCAAACCCAATGTTCCCTGGGTGCGGCTGGCGCAGCGGGTACCGGTACGTATCCGGCTGACGCAGCTGCCCGCTAATGTCCGGCTGGTTGCGGGCACCACCTGTACCATCTCTGTTGCGCACTGAGGCGAGCATGAAACTGCACTGGCTGGCGTGGCATAACCTGCCCTGGATCAGAGCCACACGCGGTGAGTGGTGGAGCGCCCTGCGCATTAGCCTGGCGATGTGCCTGGCCCTGACTATGGCGTATCTGCTGCAGCTGGATGAGCCCTACTGGGCGATGACGTCGGCGGCGGTCGTGAGCTTTCCCGGACTGGGGGGTGCAATCAGTAAAAGCCTGGGGCGGATTGCCGGCAGCCTTACCGGCGCGCTCGCCGCGCTGCTGATTGCCGGTCACACGCTAAATGAGCCATGGCTGTTTGCTTTTTTTATGGCCAGCTGGCTGGCGCTCTGCACCTGGATCGCCAGCCATTATCAAAACAATGTCGCTTACGCTTTTTCCCTCGCTGGCTACACCGCCGCTATCATCGCGTTCAGCAGCGTTAACGTCAGCGACACGGCTGAGCTCTGGACGATTACCCAGGCGCGCGTCTGTGAAGTCATCACCGGTATTCTCTGTGCGGGCATAATGCTGATGCTGCTGCCCGCTACCTCAGATGGCAGCCATCTGATGCGCTCGCTGCAGCAGATGCATCAGCGTCTGCTGCAGCACGCACGTTTGCTGCTGCAGGAGCGCGGCGAAACAGCCCATCTTGCTCATGAGCAGGTTATCAGTGAAATTCTGACCATGAATCTGCTGCGCATTCAGGCATTCTGGAGCCATTACCGCTACCGCCGGCAGAATAGCGTGCTGAACTATGTGCTCCACCAGCAGCTGCGGCTGACCAGCATGCTCTCAGGCCTGCGCCGTATGCTGCTCAACTGGCCCGATGCACCGGACGACGTGCAGGAGGCGTTAGCGCAGGTGCTGGAGCAGCTTACCCGGCCGCAGTGCGATAAATATTGCATCGCGCGCATCCTGAGCCGCGTGACGCCGCCTGACAGCGGTGATTTTCGTCAGCGCGCTTTTGTCACGCGTCTGCATACCTTCTGCCGCCTCTGGCTGGACGTGCAGCGCTGGATCCGTCTGCTGCAGCACCCCGAAACCGGCGTCCGTTTTCAGCCACCGCGCGTTCCGGCACTGTCGCGTGAAGCTGACAGCGTTGAGGCGGCCTGGAGCGCCCTGCGCACGTTTACCGTTATTATGCTGGGCTGTGCTTTCTGGATTGTTACCCGCTGGGAATCGGGTGCCGCAGCGCTGACGCTGACGGCTATCGCCAGCGTACTTTACGCCTCAGCCCCTTCGCCCGGCGGCAGCGTTCTGCTGCTGCTGCGTACTCTGCTCTGGCTGTCGCTGTTCAGTTTTCTGTTTCAGTATGGATTGATGGTGCAGATCAATGCGCTGGGCGGGTTTTTAGCCGTGCTTTTTCCGCTACTGCTGACGCTGCAGCTCTTCAGGTTACAGCAGAAAAAACGGGCGGCGCTGTGGGGGCAGTTCATTGTGTTCATGGGATCGTTTATCGCCGTCACCAATCCGCCTGAGTGGGATTTTCAGCGTTTCATTAATGACAACCTGGCAAAGGTGTGCGGCGTGTTGCTGGCGTGGATGGCCTTTCAGCTGCTGCGGCCGGGTTCTGATATGCGCCGCAGCCGCCGTTATATCCACGCTATTCGTTACGCTTTTCTCGACCAGCTGCGCAGACGACCACGCCTGAGCGAATATCGTTTTGAATCACATATCTATCACCATATCGGCCAGCTGACGCAGAGCCGCGATGCGCAGGCCCGTCTCTGGCTGCTGCGCTGGGGCGTTGTTCTGCTGAACTGCTCGCATATTGTCTGGCAGCTGCGCCAGTGGCAGCCTGCGGATAGCGCGCTGGCGCAGCTGCGCGACCAGAGTATTCAGGATCTGCACCCGATCATGAGCCGGCGCGGCGTGCAGCATCGCGCCCTGGAGCAGACGCTGCAGGCGCTTGATAAACAGATATTCCGGCCCGGTTCAGAGGTCAGCGGTGAAGCGAATACGCTGGCAGGCATGTTATGGCAGCTTCGCTGTGCGCTGGCTCAGCTGCAGCAGGCGCTGCCGGAGTAATTACCGGCAATATTTTGCCCACTGATTCTGAAAATCGGTTTGCAGCTGCGCCAGCGTTTTACGATCTTCAAACCGGCTTTTATCCTGTTCGCTCTCCGGCCTGATCACCAGCGCTTTTTCATCATAAGAGTAGATAAAGCGGCGGGTCAGCGTGGTTCCGGTAAAGCTGCGCCCCTGAATTGAGCCGCAGACCACCGGGATAGTCTGCGTATAGATCGCCGTATTGAGGAAATTGGTTTCGCTGGCGCTACGCAGCACGTTCTGGCAATGGTGCTTTTCCAGCTGCTGCACGCTGTGCGGCGTCAGCCACTCCCGGCCGCGGGCGATATGCTCGCAGCTGGCGCGCAGCGGACTGGTATCTATATTGCGCTGCAGCTGACGGCTGGCGTCGAGACGCAGCTGCGTATCCCTGGGCCGATCGCACCCTGCAAGTAACAGTGCCAGCAGCACTATCCCTAAGCTTTTCATTCCTGCCCCTGAGTGGTTCCCTGACTGTATCGCTATGATAGAGCGGAATAATCGTCCTGAGTAGCATTAAACGGTGTCAGAATTTTATTGCAGCGGGCAGCCCTTGCTGCACTACCCGCGGTTGATCAGATTACGCCACAGGCAAGACGCGCTCCCCCGCCTCCCAGCGGTTCAGGATGATCGGCATGGTTATCACCGCCCACGTGAACCATCAGCGCCTTACCTTTAATATCACTGAGCGATTTCAGACGCGGCGCAACCACCGGATAGCTGGCTTTGCCGTCATCTGTAACATAGAGGGCCGGCAGATCGCCGAGGTGCCCGTCGGCATAAGGACCGAGATGTTTGCCGCTGTTCTGCGGATCAAGATGGCCACCCGCAGCGCCGGCTGCCACGGTTTTCCCCTGCGACTCGCCAGGTTCACAGCTGCCTTTAGCATGCACATGGAAACCATGGATGCCCGGTTTCATACCGGATAACGCCGGGGTAAATTGCAAACCGTAGTCCGTTTCCGTAATGGTCACTTTACCCACGGCCTCGCCGACGCCCTGGGCGGAAACCTGATGCAGCGTGACCTCCTGAGAAGCAGCGCTGGCACCGGCCGAACAGGCCAGCGTAATAAGAGCAATAAGCGTTCTTTTCATAACGTCTCCTTACGGTTGATAGACCCGATAAGTCTGGACGCTTTTTGCCCGCGCTGCTGCAGTTTGACGAAGCTTTACGCTTCAGGGCACATCGTAGCCGAGCGCGGCTTTACGGATACGGAACCACTGCTGGCGATTAAGCGTCAGCGCAGCCGCCTCTGCCGCCTGACCGATGCGGCCGGTTTTACCGGAGCCGATGATCGGCAGTGGCCGGGATGGCAGCATCATAATCCAGGCATAGACCACCTGCTCAATCGTGGCCGCACCGATCTCCTGCTGAACCTGGCTCAGCTCGTCGCGCAGCGGCTGGTAGTGTGGATCGCTGAACAGACGGCCGCCGCCGAGGCAGGACCACGCCATAGGACGCATCCGCGCCTGCTGACACTGATCGAGCGTGCCATCCAGCAGCGCGGTCTGCTCCAGCGGCGAGATCTCCAGCTGGTTGGTCACCAGCGTAAACGGCAGGCGCGACTGCAGCAGCGAAAACTGCGCCGGGGTAAAATTTGAGACGCCAAAATGACGCACTTTACCGCTCTGGTGCAGCTGCATAAACGCTTCGGCCACTTCATCGGCATCCATTAGCGGATCGGGACGATGGATCAGCAGCAGGTCGAGGTAGTCAGTCGCAAAATGCGTGAGCGAGTTTTCCGCACTGCGAAGAATGTGGCTGGCATCGGTGATGTAGTGTCCGATCTGATGCTCAGGTTTGGCCCGCGTTGCGATGCCGCACTTAGTCACAATCTGCAGCTGTTCGCGCAGCTGTGGCGCCAGGCGCAGCGCAGCGCCAAACGCCGCCTCGCACTGATAGTCACCGTAGATATCCGCATGATCGACCGTGGTCAGCCCGAGGGAGAGATGATACTCAATAAATGAGACCAGCTGCTGTGGTGTCATCCCCCACTCCATTAACCGCCAGTAGCCGACCACCAGAGGAGAGAAAGCCGGCCCCTGAGGGGAGATAGCCTGTGGTTGTAACATAACAAAACTCCCTGCATTGAATGTTAAAAAAGGGAGTATAACGAAATGAGGACAGAAGCGGCGTTTAAAACAGCGAGGGCTGCTGCGGATCCTGATCCGCATCCGGTTTTTGCTGACGCTGCAGGCGCAGATAGCGCTGCCGGCACAGCCTTAGCACTTCACGCTTCTGCGCATCGCTGAAGCGCATCCAGTTAAAACGCTCTTCACGACTTCGCAGGCAGCCGCGACAATAGCCGCGCGCATCGGTCTGACAGATGCCGCGACAGGGGCTGGGTACCGGGAAAAACTCGAGTTGTTCAGCCACATCTGCCTCTGATTCGCTACTGGATAACATAGTGATAACAGTTTCCGCGTGAACTGCAAGCTGCGGTGCTAAAAGAAAGCGTACCTGCCCGGCTCTCTGATCTAATCAATAAGTGTTATTTAACTTTAACAATAACGTCATCTGAAGTGCGTTTAAGGTTATCCTCAGATTTCTTCTCTACTGTGCGTCCATTCTGACTTGATAATGAACCTCAATGAAACCTGCCATTAAGTTACAGTGTCACGAAAACCGGTTTAATCTGCTGGCTGCCCTGCTGTTCGCGCTGATTCTGAACGCGCTGTTTCTGCAACAGGCGTGGAAAATCATCACCTATACCCGTCTGCACGACTACCTTTTTGCTGCCAGCATGCCGGTCGTGCTGACGGCCGCATTTTATCTTCTGTTTTGCCTGTTTGCCTGGCCATGGGTTCGCAAGCCACTGCTGATCGTACTGGTACTGATCAGTGCAGCAGCCAGCTACTTTATGTTCAGCTTTGGGACGGTAATCGACACCAATATGGTGGCCAACGTCTTTGAATCCAGCGTGCAAGAGGCGGGTGCGCTGGTAAGCCCGCGCTGGCTGGTCTGGATGCTGCTGATGGGGTTGCTGCCGGTGCTGCTTATCGCCTTCGTGCGCGTCAGGCGCAGTCAGCGCTGGTGGTGGAGCATCCTGCAGCGGCTGGCGGGAGCGCTGGGGGCGCTGCTGGTGATCCTGCTGATGGCTGCCCTGTTCTACAAAGATTATGCGTCGCTGATCCGTAACAACAAAGGGCTGGTAAAAATGATCACGCCAGCCAATGTGATTAGCGGTGCTGGCCATTATGTCGATAAGCGCTATCTGCAGGGCAGCCAGACGCTGATTAAAATCGGGCAGGATGCCCGCAAAGGCCCGCTGATCGCGCAGGCAGCTAAAAAAACCCTGGTGGTGCTGGTTGTGGGAGAAACGGCACGCGCGGAGAACTTTTCGCTGGGCGGCTATGCGCGCCAGACCAATCCGGAGCTGCAGAAGCAGCAGGTGATTTACTATCCGCATGCGACCTCCTGCGGCACCGAGACGGCGGTTTCTGTACCCTGCATGTTCTCAGTGATGCCGCGCGAGCATTACGATGCTGACCTGGCACATCACCAGGAGGGCGTACTGGATGTGCTGGCGCACGCCGGAGTCAGCGTATTGTGGCGCGAGAATGATGGTGGCTGTAAAGGCGCCTGCGACCGCGTGCCGCACACTGACATGACGCAGTGGTCGTTACCGCAATACTGCCATAGCGGATTCTGCCTCGATGACGTGCTGCTGCACCGCTTCGATAACTACGTTGACAGTTTACATAACGACAGCGTGATCGTGCTGCATCAGATGGGAAGCCACGGCCCGGCCTACTATCTGCGCTATCCGGCTGCATTTCGTCGTTTTACACCCACCTGCGACAGTAATCAGATTCAGGATTGCGATCCGCAGGCGCTGGTCAACACCTATGACAATACCCTGCTTTATACCGACAGCATGCTTAGCCAGACTATCGACAAGCTAAAAGCGCTGAGCGACCGCTTTAACGTGGCGCTGGTTTATCTTTCGGATCATGGTGAGTCGCTGGGCGAACACGGTATGTACCTGCACGGCGCGCCCTGGATGCTTGCCCCGTCACAGCAGACGCACATTCCGCTGCTGATGTGGTTCTCACCCGGCTATGCCAGCGCGTTTCATCTGGATGAAAGCTGTCTGCGGCGGCAGGCCGCAACGCAGCCGGTCTCCCAGGATAACCTGTTTCATACGCTGCTGGGCCTGTTTGACATCCGGACGCAGGTTTATCAGCCGCAGCTGGATATGATCAAATCGTGCCAGCAGAAAAGCTGACGCTTGCATTAGACCGACTGGTCTACTAGGCTTTTGCTCATGAACAAAAGTGTGCAACGTAATGAAACCCGTGAACACCTGCTCGCTACCGGCGAGCAGGTTTGTCTGCAGCGCGGCTTTACCGGAATGGGACTCAACGAAGTACTCACGCTGGCGGCCGTGCCGAAAGGGTCCTTCTATTACTATTTCCGCTCTAAAGAGGCGTTTGGCGTTGCGCTGCTGGAGCGCTATTTCGTCAATTATCTGCAGCAGATCAATCAGCAGCTGACGCTGCCATCCCTGCCTGCGCGTCAGCGGCTGCTGGCGCATTTTCGTTCAGGCCGGCAGCTGTTTGCTGAGCAGGGGCTTATTATGGGCTGCCTGGGCGTCAAGCTGTCGGCTGAGGTATGCGATCTCTCAGAGCCGATGCGCGATGCGCTGCAGCGCGGCGCCAGCGCCATTATTGCCGCTTACGCACACTGCCTGACCGAGGCTGCGGCTGAACAGCCGCTGCTATTTAATCAGACTCCGGTGCAGCTTGCGCAGCGTTGCTATCTGCTCTGGCTGGGCGCCAGTCTGCAGAGCAAAATTTCCCGCGAACCAGATCCGATTAATCTGGCACTCAGCACTATCGAACAGTGGCTTAACGGCCCGCATTTTTAAAACAGATGTTTATAGACGACCGGTCTAATAGAGGAATTACTATGGCGAGCAAACAGCTATTTTCCCCGCTGAAAGTGGGTGCAGTTACCGTTCCTAACCGCGTATTCATGGCACCGCTGACGCGGCTGCGCAGTATTGAGCCGGGTGATGTTCCCACGCCGATGATGGCTGAGTACTACCAGCAGCGTGCCGGAGCGGGCCTGATTATTACTGAAGCGACGCAGGTCTCTTTTCAGGCTAAAGGCTATGCGGGCGCACCAGGCCTGCATACGCAGCAGCAGATTGATGCATGGAAGATGATCAACGAAGGCATTCACGCTGCTCAGGGCCACGTTGCGGTCCAGCTGTGGCATACCGGCCGCATTTCACATTATAGCGTGCAGCCAGAAGGCAATGCACCGGTTGCGCCTTCTGCCCTGCCAGCCGGTACCCGTACCTCGCTGCGCGCCGCTGACGGCAGCGTGTATCGCGAAGAGACCTCCGTGCCGCGCGAACTGACCGTCGATGAAATTAAGCAGATTGTGCAGGATTTCGGCCAGGCTGCAGCCAATGCCCGCGAGGCTGGCTTTGACCTGCTTGAGCTGCACTCAGCGCACGGCTATCTGATGCACCAGTTCCTGTCGCCTGACTCAAACAAGCGCGACGACGAGTATGGCGGCTCGATTGAAAAGCGCGGCCGCTTTGCGCTGGAAGTTGTGGATGCAGCGATCGCCAACTGGTCTGCCGATCGCGTCGGGATCCGCGTTTCACCTGTCGGGGCGTTCCAGAACCTGGAAAATGGCCCGGACGAAGAGGAAGCTGCGCTCTGGTATATCAGTGAACTGGGCAAACGCGGCCTGGCCTATCTGCACCTTTCTGAGCCAGACTGGGCGGGTGGCAAACCTTACACTGATGCGTTCCGCGAAAAAGTCCGCGCGGCTTTCCCCGGTGTGATCATCGGTGCCGGCGCCTACAGCGTGGAAAAAGCGGATGATTTGATCGCGCGCGGCCTGATTGATGCCGTGGCGTTTGGCCGCGACTTTATTGCCAACCCGGACCTGGTTGCCCGCCTGCAGCAGGATGCTCCGCTTAACCCGCAGCGCCCGGAGAGTTTCTACGGCGGCGGTGCGGAAGGTTACATCGACTACCCGACGCTGTAACCGGCAGCTGCCGCATAACGATGCGGCAGCCCCGTCACCCGCTATACTTGTACTGTTTCTGCGTCAAAATCTGACCATGTTAAAAAAGAGGATGTTATGCGTTTACTTCACACCATGTTACGCGTTGGCGATCTGCAACGCTCAATTGACTTCTATACCCGCGTGCTGGGTATGCGCGTGCTGCGTCAGAGTGAAAATGCAGAATATAAATATACTCTGGCATTTGTTGGCTACACCGAAGAGAGCGAAGGTGCGGTCATTGAGCTGACCTATAACTGGGGTACGGAAAAATATGACCTTGGGAACGCCTATGGTCACATCGCGCTGGGCGTAGACGATGTCGCCGCAACCTGCGAGCGCATCCGTAGCGCGGGCGGCAACGTAACCCGTGAGGCGGGCCCGGTTAAAGGTGGCAGCACGATTATTGCGTTTGTTGAAGATCCCGATGGCTATAAAATTGAGCTGATTGAAAACAAGCATGCCGGTAATGGCCTTGGTAACTGATGCCTGACGCCAGCCCGCAAATTTGCGGGCTGGTTTTTCTCATCTGCTGCACCCTCCCGCCTTTTTTGCCATAATGCGCGCTGCCCTTTTCACTGCTATGAGATCCTGATGTCTGAATCGAACGCCCAGAACGCCCTTAACCAACGCTTTCGCGGCTTTTATCCGGTAGTTATCGATGTCGAAACCGCCGGTTTTAATGCGCAGACTGATGCGCTGCTGGAGATTGCCGCCACGACCCTGAAAATGGATGAGGATGGCTGGCTGCAGCGTGACGAAACCCAGCATTTTCACATTGAACCCTTTGCAGGTGCCCTTCTTCATCCTGAAGCGCTGGCGTTTACCGGTATCGATCCTGCGAACCCGCTGCGCGGCGCAGTGAGCGAATATGAAGCGCTGCACGCCATCTTTAAACAGGTGCGCAAAGGGCTTAAAGAGAGCGGCTGCAACCGGGCGATTATTGTGGCGCATAATGCCAACTTTGATCACAGCTTCGTTACGGCGGCGGCTGAGCGCGCCAGCCTGAAACGCAACCCCTTTCATCCGTTTGCCACCTTTGATACGGCGGCGCTGAGCGGGCTGGTGCTGGGACAGACGGTGCTGGCAAAAGCGTGCAAGGCGGCAGGTATCGATTTTGACAGCACGCAGGCGCACTCGGCGCTTTATGATACAGAGCAGACGGCAATGCTGTTTTGCGAGCTGGTAAACCGCTGGAAACGTTTAGGTGGCTGGCCGCTGGCGCTAAATGACGCTGAGGCAGAGAGCGAAGCGTCAGGCGAAAGCGCGGCAGAGTAAAAGAATGAAAAAGGCCGGCACAGCGCCGGCCTTTTAATTTATTCCGCTTCTTTGTGTTTCTCAGCGGTTTCTTTGATCAGCGGCTGAAGTTCACCGCGCTGGAACATCTCAACGATGATGTCGCAGCCGCCGACCAGCTCCCCATCCACCCACAGCTGCGGGAAGGTTGGCCAGTTAGCGTATTTTGGCAGTTCAGCACGGATATCAGGATTCTGCAGGATATCAACATACGCGAAGCGTTCGCCACAGGCAGAGAGCGCCTGAACAGCCTGAGCTGAGAAGCCGCAGCTTGGCAGTTTTGGCGATCCTTTCATATACAGCAGGATCGGGTTTTCTGCGATCTGGCGCTGAATTTTTTCAACAGTACTCATTTTTGCCTTCCTTAATTCTTCACTTCGTGTTTGTTTATTGTAGCGACTTCATCCCGCGACTGAAATCGGGAATTTGCCTCGCTGCGGCATGAATCGCCATGTTTGTTAAGTTTGCCGCCACGGGCGTATGACGAAGTGTGTATTAATACACGATTAGCAATAAATATGCTGCGTTAACCGCCTGAAACCGCTCATTTTTGCTGCACAGCCCTTGTGTTGATGGATTTAATAAAAAAGACCTTACCTTTTGTAAAAAAAGTGGATTAGAATCAATCCGGCGCTGATCGCTGATCAGAATTTTCTAATATTGCCGCGGTCTGCTTCTGCAGCCTGCCGAACCTGTAACCGGACTATGCGTTTACTGATTACGCTTTTCATACTGGCTTTTGCTCAGCTGTTTTTTAACGTGGCCGCTGCTTCACCGCACAAGCCGGTTAACGCCAGCCTGCAGAAAGCGGAGAAAAAGAGTGCGCGCGACGATGAGCGCCGCAAACGACGTCCGGTTAAAACCTCGGCTAAAAAAACACGCGTCACGCCCGTACAAAAAGTTAAATCGAAAAAAAGCCTGCACGCAGAACCGCCTGCGACTTCCCGTACCGCCCGTAAAAAAGCGCCCGCCCTCTCCGCCAGCAAAAAATATGGTCATCAGCGTACCAGCCGGAAAATAGCGGCCGCGGAAGAGAGTACCGATGCGCTGACCGGTATCAGGCTCAGCAAATCCCACCGTCTGCGCTACCAGAAGGCGCGTGAAACCGCCATGACTAAACTTATGGGCCAGCTGGGCAAACCTTATCAGTGGGGCGGCACCTCTCCGCTTACCGGATTCGATTGCAGTGGCCTGGTCTGGTACGCCTACAAAGATCTGGTCCGTTTCAAACTGCCGCGCACGGCCAACGAAATGTATCATCTGCGCGATGCCGCTCCTATCAAGCGCGAAATGCTGGAGAAAGGGGATCTGGTGTTTTTCCGCATCAATAATCGCGGTACAGCCGATCATGTTGGCGTTTATCTGGGTAACGGCAAATTTATTCAGTCACCACGTACCGGCAAGGATATTCAGATCAGCGCGCTGGGTGAAGATTACTGGCAGAAGCACTATGTTGGCGCACGCCGCATGATGACACCTAAAACCATTCGTTAGCAGTTGCGCAACACGCCGCGCGCGTTTTGGCCTGAACACATACCGGCTGCCGTAATCTAAATATTTTCGCCTGACCTCAGGTAAAAATCTCGTTTTATGCCCCTCACCTTGCTAGAATCGCCGCCTTTCGTTGCGCAACACCTTTTGCGCACGCTGCTGTCATTATCTGTTACGGTTAATTACTCGCCTTAAATCAGCCATTTTTATGCTGAAACCGGGCAGAAAACCCTGCGCAGACGCAAACGTTTAACACTATACTTATCATAAAGTTGCGATAGGTTTAAGAGGTCCATTTTCATGGCAACAATTAAAGATGTGGCAAAACGCGCTGGCGTATCAACGACCACGGTTTCGCACGTCATCAATAAAACGCGCTTTGTCGCTGAAGAGACGCGTAATGCCGTGTGGGAGGCGATTAAAGCGCTGCACTACTCTCCCAGCGCCGTGGCGCGCAGCCTGAAAGTTAATCACACGAAAACATTGGGTCTGCTGGCGACATCCAGCGAAGCCCCCTACTTTGCTGAAATCATTGAAGCGATTGAAAACCACTGCTTCGCTCAGGGCTATACGCTGATTCTGGGCAATGCGCACAATGACCTGCAAAAACAGCGCGCCTATCTGTCGATGATGGCGCAAAAGCGGGTAGATGGCCTGCTGGTGATGTGCTCTGAGTATCCGGACGATCTGCTTCAGATGCTGGAAGAGAATCGCAATATTCCGATGGTGGTCATGGACTGGGGCGCTTCCCGCGGTGATTTTACCGATACCGTGCAGGATAACGCCTTTCAGGGCGGCTATCTGGCCGGCCGTTACCTGATCGAGCGGGGTCATCGCGATATTGGCGCTATTCCGGGCCAGCTGGAGCGCAATACCGGCGGCGGACGGCACGCCGGCTTCCTGCAGGCGATGCAGGAAGCGGGGATCGCGGTGCGTGCGGAGTGGATCGTACAGGGCGATTTTGAGCCGGAGTCGGGTTATCAGGCGATGCAGCAGATCCTGAGCCAGAAGCAGCGGCCTACCGCTGTGTTCTGCGGCGGCGATATTATGGCAATGGGCGCCATCTGCGCTGCTGATGAGATGGGCCTGCGCGTACCGCAGGATATTTCGGTGATCGGCTATGATAATGTGCGCAACGCCCGCTACTTTACGCCGGCGCTGACGACGGTGCATCAGCCCAAAGCTCAGCTGGGTGAGAAAGCGCTGGAGATGCTGCTGGACCGCATTACCAGTAAACGTGAAGAGCCGCAAACAATTGAAGTTCAGCCCAGTCTGATTGAGCGTCGCTCCGTCGGGGATGGTCCGTTTCGCGACTATCGCCGCTAAGCGCGGCGCTCGCTGAGCCACTCATGGTTTAGCGTCTCAGCATCCCCCAGGTATTCCAGCAGCCAGGTCAGCGCTGGCGACGCCCGCTGCTCGGCCCAGCTGACGCAGCAGGGACTCTCCGGAAAGGGCTGCGGTAATATCAGCTCCACCAGCGCGCCGCTATCCAGTAGCGGCCGCGCCAGATGTCCCGGGATCATCCCCACGCACAGGCCAGCCTGCAGGCAGTCGATTCCGGTTTCCCACTCCGGTACCACCAGCCGGCGCTGATTATCCAGCGTCCAGGTCATACGGCGCGGCAGCGCGCGCGACGTATCTTCCAGCACCAGCGACGGCCAGGCGCGCAGCGCCTCTTCGTCAGGATGCGCGCTCTGCGCCAGTGGATGATCCGGACTGACCACGCAGCGCCAGTTAAGGGCGCCCATATCCTGAAAAGCAAAGCGTCCGCCAACCGGGATCGCCTGCGTGGCGCCGATGGCTACGTCAACCCGGCCATCGGCCAGCGCATCCCATACGCCGTTAAACACTTCATAGCTGATGATCAGCTCCATATCGGGAAAGTGGCGATAGAAATCTTTCACCAGCTGGCGCGTGCGCTGCGGCTTGACGATACAATCAACGGCAATAGTGAGCTGGCCGCGCCAGCCGTTGGCCAACTGCTGACACTGGCGTCGCGTTGCCAGCATTTTTTTGATAACAGAGCGGCCTTCTCGCACAAAATGCTCGCCGGCCGGCGTCAGGACCACCTCCCGATGCTGGCGTTCAAACAGCTCCACGGCAAGCCAGCTCTCCAGCTGCCTGATGGTATAGCTGATAGCAGAAGGCACGCGGTGCAGCTCCTGCGCTGCCGCGCTGAAACTGCCGGTGCGGGCGACGGCATCCGCCACCTCAAGTGCATATTCAGACCACATATTTTTGCCTTCAAAAAATTTAACAGCACTCTGCAAATATTAGCGTTTCACAAAGCTGACTGCACCCTTTTACACTCCTTCGCGTTTCCCTGCCGAATGAGAAAAATAGTGATGTCATCTAAAGGATTTCTGCCCTATCTGGCGCTGCTGAGCATGCTCGGCTTTCTCGCCACGGATATGTATCTGCCCGCATTCAGCGACATGCAGCGTGATTTTGCCACCGCTCCGGGTGTTATCAGCGCCAGCCTGAGCCTGTTTCTGGCAGGCTTTGCCTGTGCGCAGGTGGGCTGGGGACTTCTCTCTGACCGCATTGGCCGCAAACCGGTTTTACTGGCGGGCCTCTCAATCTTTGCCCTGAGCTGTCTGGCCATGCTATGGGCCGACAACGTCTGGCTGATGCTGGCGCTGCGCTTTATTCAGGCTGTGGGCGTCTGTGCCGCCGCCGTGAGCTGGCAGGCGCTGGTTATCGATCGCTACCCTAAAGCGCAGGCCAATAAAGTGTTTGCCACTATCATGCCGCTGGTGGCGCTCTCTCCTGCTCTGGCTCCGCTGCTGGGTGCCTGGCTGATGAGTCATTTTCACTGGCGCACTATTTTCCTGGTGCTGACGCTGATTACCCTGGTGCTGCTGGCAGGTACCCTCAGACTTCGCTCGCCGCGTATCTCTCAGGCGGCGCGCGGCGATCAGCCTGGCTGGCTGACGCTGCTCGCTACCCGCGCCTACAGCGGCAACGTGCTGATTTACTCCGCCTGCTCTGCCAGCTTCTTTGCCTGGCTGACGGGTTCACCCTTTATTCTGGCGGCCGCGGGCTTAACCCCGGCCGATATCGGGCTCAGCTATGTGCCGCAGACGATTGCCTTCCTTATTGGCGGTTTTGGCTGTCGTGCGCTGCTTAATCGCTTTCAGGGCGCGCAGCTGCTGCCCTGGCTGCTGCTGATTTACAGTCTGAGCATTATGAGCCTCTTTGCCGTTGCGCTGCTTCCCGCGCCGTCGCTTTTTGGCCTGCTGCTGCCTTTCTGCGGTATGGCGCTGGCAAACGGCGCTATCTATCCGATTGTGGTTGCCAGCGCGCTGGCGCCGTTCCCGCACGCCAGCGGTAAAGCTGCAGGTTTACAGAATCTGCTGCAGCTTGGCTTATGCTTCCTTGCCAGCCTGATTGTCTCGGCTGGTTTGCAGCAGGCGCTTTATCACACTACGCTGGTAATGGTAAGTACGGTGGTGCTCGCCTGGATGGGCTTCGTCTGGCAGCGCGCAACGGCTAAATCAGCCGATATCGCCCATCCCTGCGAAGACAACGCATAAGCCGGTCTGGTGCTATTTTGCCAGAGAGCGATCCGCCCGCATTCGCGCCGCGGGTCGCTATCTCTTCTGACATTCATAACAATAACAGCGCTCCCGGTCTTTCCGGGACAGCATCTGCGTGCGGCCAGGCCGCTGCGCATTGCGTGAGTCCGGACTATTCATACCTCTGTTAATGTGGTTTAGCTGCGCACGGCACCACCCTGCGTTCTTTCACAGACCTGATGCAGATCCTTCTGTTTCCCAGGTCATATTTACAAGGTGATGGAGAAGCTATGAGTTCATCATGTGCAGAAGCAGTCACTCCCGAAGAGAATCCGTGGTTTCGTATTGCCCGGGAGTTACTTGAACAGGCAGATATTCGCGTTAATGGTTCACGACCGTGGGATATTCAGGTTCATCATGCTGACTTTTTTAAGCGCGTGATGCAGGAAGGCTCACTGGGTCTGGGCGAAAGTTACATGGATGGGTGGTGGACGTGTGAACGACTGGATATGTTTTTTCATCGCGCGCTCAGACATCATCTCGATCATCAGCTGCCGCACCACTTTAAGGATACGCTGCGTATCGCCGCTGCCCGGCTGACCAATCTGCAATCAAAAAAGCGCGCCTGGCAGGTCGGCAGAGCGCACTACGATTTGGGTAATGACCTGTTCAGCCTGATGCTGGACCCGTTTATGCAGTACTCCTGCGGCTACTGGCCTCATGCGCAAACGCTGGAAGCGGCGCAGGAAGCCAAGCTGGATCTGATCTGCCGCAAACTGCAGCTTGAACCCGGCATGTCTCTGCTGGATATCGGCTGCGGCTGGGGCGGGCTGGCGGAGTTTGCTGCCCGCCGCTACGGTGTCAGCGTATATGGCGTCACTATCTCCCAGGAGCAGCAAAAGATGGCACAGCAGCGCTGCGCCGGACTGGACGTCACGATACTGCTGCAGGATTATCGCGACCTTAAGCAGCAGTTTGACCGCATCGTTTCCGTCGGGATGTTTGAGCACGTTGGCCCGAAAAATTATGCGACCTACTTCAGGGTGGTTAACCGCAACCTGAAACCCGGCGGCCTCTTTCTGCTGCACACCATCGGGGCGGTAAGAACCGATATGCGGGTAGATCCGTGGATCGATAAATATATTTTCCCGAACGGCTGCCTGCCCTCTGTGCGACAGATAGCGGACGCCAGCGAGCCTTATTTTATTATGGAAGACTGGCACAACTTCGGGACCGATTATGACACCACGCTTATGGCGTGGCATACGCGTTTCCTGGCGGCGTGGCCGCAGCTCTCTGCCCGCTATGATGAGCGTTTTAAGCGTATGTTCAGCTACTATCTCAATGCGTGTGCAGGTGCCTTTCGCGCCCGGGATATTCAGCTGTGGCAGGTGATGTTCAGTCGCGGCTATGAAGGCGGGCTGCGCGTTGCGCGCTAGGTTAAAAAGGCGCGTTGCGCGCTAGGTTAAAAAGGCGCGCTGCGCGCCTTTACTGAAGTTTATTCTGCCGGTCCGGCCGGCGCTGTTGCTGCGGCAATCAGGGCGGCTTCACGCTGCGCCATAACGCGCTCAACGGTATCCACAATCGCCTGCGTTTGCGGATCGATTTCGATATTGACCTTATGCCCCAGCTTTTTGCTTCCCAGCGTGGTGCGCTCCAGCGTTTCCGGGATCAGGTGGACGCAGAATTTGGTTTTGGTCACATCGCCGACCGTCAGGCTGATGCCATCAATACCGATATAGCCTTTGCGCAGAATATATTTTATCTGTTCTGCATCCTGCAGTCTGAACCAGACTTCGCGGTTATTTTCCGACTGAATAATTTTGCAGATTTCAGCGGTGGTCATAATATGACCCGACATCAGGTGTCCGCCAATTTCATCGCTGAATTTAGCCGCACGCTCAATATTGACTCTGTCACCCACCTGCAGCGCACCCAGATTGGTAATGCGCAGCGTCTCTTTAATCAGGTCAAAGCTGACCCGATCTTCTTCGATGGCCGTTACGGTCAGGCAGCAGCCGTTGTGCGCTACAGACGCCCCCAGCTCCAGCCCTGGCAGCAGGGCTGCATCAAGACGTACAGTATGAGTGCGAAACAGCTCTTTCTCTTCAATGGCGACAATTTCCGCCACGCCCTGCACAATACCCGTAAACATAACTATCCTCTCAACGCGTTTGTCTTAGCTTATCACAGCCTGCCAGCACAACTTAATTTGCGCATGCGCAATGGTTGCATAAAAGGCAAATAAATTTGTTATCATTATTTGTTCCGCGTGCGGGCTCTGGCTGCATTGAGCGCGCATTCGCCGGGAATAGTCTCTCTTTCTCTTAATCAAACAGGTGATACGTGCAGAAGTATTTAACAGAAGCGCGTCAGCTGCTGGCCCTCGCAATCCCGGTGATCCTCGCTCAGGTAGCCCAGACTGCGATGGGATTTGTAGATACCGTTATGGCCGGTGCGGTAAGCGCCACGGATATGGCCGCCGTTGCTGTTGGCACCTCTATCTGGCTTCCCGCCATTCTTTTTGGTCACGGTCTGCTACTGGCACTGACGCCAGCCGTTGCGCAACTCAACGGGTCCGGACGACGTGAACGCATTGCCGAGCAGGTGCGCCAGGGGTACTGGCTGGCACTGGCCGTTTCGCTTGTCATTATGGTTGTGTTATGGAACGCGGGCTATCTTATCCGCGCAATGCATGACATTGACGCCGATCTGGCCATTAAAGCGGAAGGTTACCTGCATGCGCTGCTCTGGGGCGCACCGGGCTATCTTTTTTTCCAGGTGGCGCGTAACCAGTGCGACGGTCTGTCTAAAACCAAACCCGCCATGCTGCTGGGCTTTCTCGGACTGCTGACCAACATTCCGCTGAACTACATCTTCATTTATGGCCACTTTGGTATGCCGCGTCTCGGCGGCGTGGGGTGCGGCGTGGCAACCGCCTCCGTCTACTGGGTGATGTTTCTGGTTATGCGCTTCTGGCTCCGGCGTATGCCGGCGATGCGCGATATTCGCATGGCCTCACGCTGGTCAGCGCCCTCGCGCGCTATTCTCACGCGGCTCTTTTCGCTGGGGTTACCGGTAGCGCTGGCGCTGTTCTTTGAAGTTACGCTGTTTGCCGTAGTGGCGCTGCTGGTTTCACCACTGGGCATTGTGAATGTCGCAGGACACCAGATCGCGCTCAACTTCAGCTCACTGATGTTTGTCCTGCCACTGTCGCTGGGGGTAGCCACCACGATTCGCGTGGGTTACCGGCTGGGTGAAGGCTCGGCGGAAGGTGCACGCACCGCCGCCTGGACCGGTCAGGGCGTGGGCATCGCCATGGCGGCCTGCACTGCCCTGTTTACCGTCACGTTCCGTCACGATATCGCCGCGCTCTATACGGCGAACCCTGCGGTCATTACGCTGGCTGCCCAGCTGATGCTGCTGGCTGCGATCTATCAGTTCTCCGATTCGATTCAGGTTATCGGCAGCGGGATCCTGCGCGGTTATAAAGATACCCGCTCGATCTTTTTCATTACGCTGATCGCTTACTGGGTATTGGGACTGCCGGCAGGCTATATCCTGGCGCTGACTGACTGGATTGTTCCGGCGCTGGGTCCGGCCGGATTCTGGTGCGGGTTTATTGTGGGCCTGACCTCTGCCGCCGCGATGATGATCTGGCGTATTCGCCGTATGCAGCGTCTGCCTGCAGAGGTTATCCTGGCGCGGGCGGCGCGCTAAGTGGCTGAGCGGGCGTTTATCTGGCCCGCAATGCTGAAAAAAGCGACGCTTCGCACAGATGCTGGTCAGTCGTCCCGATTTTCTGTTTTTTTCCCTTGCCAGGTTTCCGGCGTACCGTTAATATTCGTCCCCGCTGTCGCCCTGACAGCGTGTTGCGCTCTTAGCTCAGTTGGTTAGAGCACCACCTTGACATGGTGGGGGTCGATGGTTCGAGTCCATTAGAGCGCACCAAGTGCGTCCGTAGCTCAGTTGGTTAGAGCACCACCTTGACATGGTGGGGGTCGGTGGTTCGAGTCCACTCGGACGCACCAGTTTGCTGTATTGCGCGCTCTTAGCTCAGTTGGTTAGAGCACCACCTTGACATGGTGGGGGTCGATGGTTCGAGTCCATTAGAGCGCACCACTTCGCTGTATCCTCTTCTTGCGCAACGTCGCTTTCCTTAATTCAGGTCGATATCCCCTGCTGCTTTTATATTGGTTTTCGCATACTTAGCGATTATACTATGGCTCGTTGTTTCACCTGAAAGGTTTCAGCGCTGACGTGCCTATGCCATCAATGTCTCTGATTTGCGCAACGCCGCCCTGCCGGCCTGCTTCTGCAACGCATAACTTCCCTGCACGCTCAGTTCCTGTCACCTATTCTTACTTCTGTATTATCCGTAGCCACAATCGTCACATTTTCACTTCGGTGCTCCGCGCATCGGATACCGACCTTTATCATCCATCACAACATACAGATATCTGACATGAAAAAGACCAAGATTGTTTGTACTATCGGGCCGAAAACCGAATCAGAAGAGATGCTGACCCAGTTGCTGGAAGCAGGCATGAACGTTATGCGTCTCAACTTCTCGCACGGTGATTACGCCGAACATGGTCAGCGCATCGCAAATATGCGTGCCGTCATGGAAAAAACGGGGCATCAGGCCGCGATTCTGCTGGACACCAAAGGACCGGAAATCCGCACCATGAAGCTGGAGGGTGGCAACGACGTTTCACTCAAGGCGGGCCAGACCTTTACCTTTACCACCGATCAGTCTGTGATTGGTAATCATGAACGCGTCGCTGTTACCTATGCCGGTTTTACTGAAGATCTGAAAATTGGCAACACGGTTCTGGTCGACGATGGCCTGATTGGCATGACCGTTACTGAAGTCACGGAAAACAGCGTAGTGTGTGAAGTGCTGAATAACGGCGACCTCGGCGAAAACAAAGGCGTTAACCTGCCTGGCGTCTCTATCCAGCTGCCTGCACTGGCAGAAAAAGATAAGCGCGATCTGATTTTTGGCTGCGAGCAGGGAGTGGACTTTGTCGCCGCGTCGTTTATTCGTAAACGCTCTGACGTGCTGGAGATCCGCGAGCATCTGAAAGCGCATGGCGGCGAAAACATCCAGATCATCTCTAAGATCGAAAACCAGGAAGGCCTTAACAACTTCGATGAAATTCTCGAAGCGTCTGACGGCATCATGGTTGCGCGTGGCGATCTGGGCGTAGAGATCCCGGTTGAAGAGGTTATCTTCGCGCAGAAGATGATGATCAAAAAGTGCAACAAAGCCCGCAAAGTGGTCATCACTGCTACGCAGATGCTCGACTCCATGATCAAAAACCCGCGCCCTACCCGTGCTGAAGCGGGCGACGTGGCTAACGCCATTCTTGACGGTACTGACGCCGTGATGCTGTCTGGTGAGAGCGCCAAAGGCCGCTATCCGCTGGAGTCGGTCACGATCATGGCCACCATCTGTGAGCGTACCGATCGCGTGATGAAGTCACGCATCGACGAGCTGAAAGATTCCCGCAAGCTGCGTATTACGGAAGCTGTCTGCCGTGGTGCCGTTGAGACCGCAGAGAAACTGGAAGCACCACTGATTGTTGTAGCCACCGAGGGCGGTAAATCAGCAAAATCAGTACGTAAGTACTTCCCGGATGCAACCATTCTCGCCCTGACGACCAACCAGACCACTGCCCGTCAGCTGATCCTGAGCAAAGGTATCGAGACTCGCCTGGTTGCCCGCATTGAATCAACCGATGATTTCTATCGCATTGGTAAAGAGCTGGCGCTGGAAAGCGGCTACGCGCAGAAAGGTGATGTGGTCGTGATGGTTTCAGGTGCCCTGGTGCCAAGCGGAACTACTAACACCGCTTCCGTGCACGTGATTTGATTTAACGTCACACTTTATTTAAACAAGCGCCTTAACCGGCGCTTTTTTTATTCCGTCGCTAATCTATAATCAGAAAAATTCAAATCGAAAATAACTATTCAATATGTTGTGGAATTAAGGTTAATCCGATTAAATCCCTCTGTTTTCGCTAAATATTTTCATCATATTCTGCCAGATGCTGCTTCTTTGAGCGAACGATCAAATTTAAGCATGTTCTCATCAAAAATTTATTCTCAACTTAAAAAGCTTTGTGCAATACTTGTAACGCTACATGGAGATTAACTTAATCTAGAGGGTATAAAATGAAACGTACTAAACTGGTACTGGGCGCGGTAATCCTGGGTTCAACTCTGCTGGCTGGTTGCTCAAGCAACGCTAAAATCGACCAGCTGTCTTCAGACGTTCAGACTCTGAACGCTAAAGTTGACCAGCTGAGCAACGACGTGAACGCAGTGCGTTCTGACGTTCAGGCTGCTAAAGATGACGCAGCTCGCGCTAACCAGCGTCTGGACAACCAGGCTCACTCTTACCGTAAGTAAGAGTTCTGGTTTGAAAAATGGTGCCCTGGTGGCACCATTTTTTTTATGCTGATTCCAGCGCCCGGTGGCGCTGTCTGACCGGCTGACTTCAGCCCTGCGGCTCTGCTGCAACCTGCTCTGCCGTCTCTGCGGCAACCGGCTCGCCGCTGCTGACCAGCACCGGCATACCTGAACGGCGCGTCATCGCCTCCTCAATCAGCGCACTGTCGCTTTTCGCACTGCGGCTAAAGGCTTTCAGAGCGGTGCTGCGCACCAGCGGCTGCGTCTGCGGATCATCTTTTTCACTGCGCGACAGCGGCTGATGAACCTCAATATAGCGTTTACCGTCTGGTTCGATGGCGTACTTCACCGGCTGATTAACAATCTGAACGCGCGTGCCTGCCGGGACGCTGTTGAACAGCGCTTCAATATCAGCGGGACGCAGGCGAATACAGCCGGAGCTGACGCGCATGCCGATGCCAAAGTCAGCGTTAGTGCCGTGAATCAGGTAGTGTCCCTTGCCATACGCCAGACGCAGGGCGAATAGCCCCATCGGATTGTCAGGGCCGGCCGGAACCGTCACCGGCAGCGTCACGCCCTCTTTCGCATAGCGCTTGCGAATATTTGGCGTCGGTGTCCAGGTCGGGTTGGGAATTTTCTGGCTGATACGCGTTACCATGTCGGGCGTTGCAGCGCCTAACTGGCCAATGCCGATCGGATAGACCACCACGCGGTTTTCTCCCGGCGGATAGTAGTAGAGGCGCAGCTCAGCCAGATTAACCACAATCCCTTTGCGCGGCGCATCCGGCAACAGCATCTGCAGCGGCACGGTGATCTGCGTACCTGCCGCCGGCAGCCAGGGATCAACGCCGGGGTTTGCTTCCAGCAGGCCGAGCAGTCCTGTGCTGTAGCGCGCTGCCACGCTCTCCAGCGGCTGTTTCTTATCAGAGATAGTGGTCAGAACGTTTTCGCCGATCAGGCGGCTGTCGTCGGCAGGGAGAGGATATTCAGTAGCCATTGAAGGTGCAGAGAGTCCAAAGCAGGACAGCAGCAGTGCACCAGCTAAACGTAACGCAGGTTTCATGCAGGTTTCTCTTTCTGGATGGAAAAGACCCCGGCTAAACCGGGGTCTGAAGAGTGTACCTTAGCAGAGCTGCTGAGCGTTATGCCGGATAGCGCGGATCATCGCTTCCAGCCCCTGAGAACGCGTTGGCGTCAGGTGCTGAGTCAGCGCCAGTTCCGCAAACCAGTGGCGCACATCCAGCTCGAGGATCTCCTGCGGCTTCAGCCCCTGATAGAGGCTAAATACTACTGCAATCAATCCCTTAACAATAGCTGCGTCGCTATCCCCTTCAAACGCCATCGATCCGTCCGCCTGCGGCGTCATGCGGATCCAGACCTGGCTCTGACAGCCTGAAATGACATACTCAGGCTGATGCAGGCTTTCAGAGGATTCTGGTAATTTTGCACCCAGCTCAATGATGTAAAGGTACTTCTCTTCCCAGTTAGCGCAACGATTAAAGTTGCGCACCAGCTTCTCTTTTTCCGGCAGGTTCGCCATCTGTTACTCCTGAAATCTGCTTAGCCCAGCAGGCGATGGATACGCGTCAGGCCAGCGGCCAGCCGATCTGCCTCATCTTCGGTATTATAGAGCGCGAAGGAGGCGCGACACATCGCCGGTACGGCATAGTGGCGCATCAGCGGCATCGCACAGTGGTGACCGGTGCGAATGGCAATACCATACTGATCGAGGAAGCTGCCAACGTCAAAGGCGTGATGTTTACCCAGGTTAAAGGCGATTACCCCGCTGCGCTGCGCTGGACCATAAAGCACGATGTCCGGTACTGAAGCGAGTTTGTCCAGCGCGTAACGCATCAGCGCGCTTTCGCGTGCATGAATAGCGTCAAGACCCAGTTCACTTACCCAATTCAGTGCAGCACCCAGACCGATGATACCGCCGGTATTAGGCGTACCCGCTTCAAAGCGCCACGGCGCGCTGTTCCAGGTGGTTCCCACCGGCAGCATGACCTGGTCAATCATGGCCCCCCCGCCTTCCCACGGCGGCATCTGCTCCTGCAGCGCTTTACGCGCATAGAGTACGCCGATACCGGTCGGACCGTAAATCTTATGTCCGGAGAAAACGTAGAAATCACAGTCGATATCCTGCACGTCAACGGCGTGATGCATCACCGCCTGCGCGCCATCAATCAGTGTGACCAGGCCGGCTGCTTTCGCCTGAGCGACCAGCGCCTTAACCGGGTTAACGGTGCCCAGCACGTTAGAGACGTGCGTGACCGCCAGCAGCCGGGTACGGCTGTCGATAAGCGAAGCAAGCTGCTCTGTAGCCAGTTCACCGCTATCGCTGAGCGGCAGGACGCGGATCTCAGCACCGGTGCGCTGTGCCACCATCTGCCACGGCACAATGTTAGCGTGATGCTCCATCTCGGTAATGATGAGATTGTCACCGGGCTGCAGCTGACTGCCGCCCCAGCTATTGGCTACCAGATTAATGCCTTCGGTTGTGCCTTTAACAAAGATAATCTCTTCATGCGAAGCCGCATTCAGAAAGGCCGCAGCCTGCGCGCGTACCGCTTCCATATCGCTGGTGGCCTGCGCGCTAAGCGAATGGATGCCGCGATGCACGGCGGCGTAGCCGTGCTGGTAAAAATGACTTTCCGCGTTGATTACCGCGAGCGGACGCTGCGCGCTGGCCGCGCTGTCAAGGTAGGCCAGCGGGTGTCCGTTGACCTCACGACTCAGGATCGGAAACTCCGCTCTGACTCGTTCGGAATCGAAACTCATGAATGTACTCCAGGGAAACGCTGTGAGATGCGTGCCAGCACCGCCTGACGCAGAATGTCATCATCCAGCGTTTCGGTCAGTTCGGCGGCAAAAGCGTGGATGATCATCTGCTGCGCCGCTTCTTCAGCGATACCGCGCGAGCGCAGATAAAACATCTGCTCATCATCAATGCGGCCGATGGTGGCACCATGGCTGCATTTTACGTCATCGGCGTAGATCTCCAGCTGTGGCTTGGTATCGACTTCCGCCAGCCGGCCCAGCAGCAGATTATTGTTGGTCATCTGGCCATCGGTTTTCAGCGCGTGCTGTGCCACTTTGATGTGACCATTGAAGACGGCACGGCCTTTTTCGCGCGAAATGGTTTTATGCAGCTGACGACTCAGGCAGTGGCCTTTGTTGTGCTCCAGATAGCTGCGGGTATCTGCGATTTCGCTGCCCACCGGCAGGACCAAGCTGTTCATTGCCAGCTCGCTGTTTTCGCCATTCAGCTGCGTGCTGGTGTTATGACGTGACAGGCCGGCGCCCAGCAGGAAGCTGGTGCTGCTGACGCGCGCATCCTGACCCATCACAATGTCATTATGCGCAAAGTGATAGCTGCTGCTGGTTTCAAAGGCGAGCTTGGTATGTTTCAGCTGCGCATTATCTGCTACGGCAAAGGTGATCCGCGCGCCGGTAAAGTGCGCCGCGTCATTCAGCGTGACATAGTGCTCAACGATTTCCGCTACCGCACTCTGCTCCAGCTCTACATGATGACGATGGTGCACGGTATTGAGCGCATCTGCCTGACCGCTGGTGATATGCAGCAGGTAGAGTGGGCGGGTAGCCGCTTTGCCGCGCGCCAGACGAATCGTCGTCACCTCTTCTGCCAGGCTCTCTGTCAGATGCAGGAAGATCTCCGGCTGTACCGGCGCCGGTAAATCGCGACGCTCAGCTGCCTGAACGTGCTGGATCTCAAACAAATCGGTTTCCGTGCTGCTCAGCGCAGGCTGGAAGCGGCCATCAACAAATACCAGTCGTACCGCGTCCAGCGGCAGCGCCAGCGCATCCGCCTGCTCACGGCTGAGACTCTGCGCGGAAGGCAGCACAAAGTGCTGTCCCAGCAGGCTCTCCAGCGACGTATATTTCCAGTTTTCATGCTTGCGGGTGGGCAAGCCTTCACGCATCAGCTGCTGCCAGTGCTGCTGCGCCTGCAGCGAGCGCTGCTCGCCGCGAGACTCAAACAGATGGTGCCACTGCTGCAGGGCATTATCACTCTTCGTCGGTAAGCCAGCCATAGCCTTGCTCCTCCAGCTGTTTCACCAGTGAAAAGTCGCCAGACTTAACGATTTTACCCTGATAAAGAACGTGCACGTGATCCGGCTTAATGTAATCCAGGATACGCTGATAGTGCGTTACGATGATGAAAGAGCGCTTACCGTCGCGCAGGCTGTTAACGCCCTCAGACACGATTTTCAGGGCATCAATATCCAGACCCGAATCGGTCTCATCGAGAATGCAGAGTTCCGGCTCCAGCGCCGCCATCTGCAGAATATCATTGCGCTTCTTCTCACCACCGGAGAAGCCGACGTTAACTGAACGCGTCAGCAAATCTTCCGGCATTTTCAGCAGCTTGATCTTATCTTCGATAAAATCCTGGAAGTCGAAGCGATCCAGCTCTTCCTGCTCACGATATTTGCGTACTGCATTAACGGAGGTCTGCAGGAAAAACTGGTTGCTGACACCCGGGATCTCTACCGGGTACTGGAACGCCATAAAGATGCCTTCTCCGGCACGCTCTTCAGGTTCCAGCGCCAGCAGATCTTTCTCTTTAAAGGTGACGGAGCCACCGGTGATCTCGTAATCTTCGCGACCCGCCAGCGTTGCTGAAAGCGTACTTTTACCTGAGCCATTCGGGCCCATAATGGCGTGGACTTCACCTGGTTTAACTTCCAGGTTCAGACCGCGCAAAATCTCTTTATCTTCAACGCTAACCTGTAAATCTTTAATACTTAACATACTTATTCCTTCACATTGCTTCCGGCAACGCGTGTGGCATCAGCCGACACTGTGCTCAAGGCTGATCGCTAACAGTTTTTGTGCTTCCACGGCAAATTCCAGTGGCAGCTCGGAGAAAACATCTTTACAGAAGCCGTTGACGATCATAGAGATCGCATCTTCTTCGCTGATGCCGCGCTGCAGGCAGTAGAACATCTGATCTTCGCCAATACGTGACGTAGTGGCTTCATGCTCAAGCTGCGCTGTGTTGTTGCGCGTTTCTACATACGGGAAAGTATGCGCACCGCAATCGGGACCAATCAGCATCGAGTCACACTGCGTAAAGTTACGCGCATTGGTTGCCGTCGGCATGATTTTCACCAGACCGCGGTAGGTATTCTGGCTTTTACCCGCCGATATCCCTTTAGAGATAATGGTCGATTTGGTGTTTTTACCGATATGGATCATCTTAGTACCGGTATCCGCCTGCTGGCGACCGCTGGTCAGGGCAACCGAGTAGAACTCACCTACGGAGTAGTCACCGCGCAGGATACAGCTTGGATATTTCCAGGTAATCGCAGAGCCGGTCTCAGACTGCGTCCAGGACATCTTGCTGTGATCGCCTTCGCACAGGGCGCGCTTGGTAACGAAGTTGAGGATACCGCCCTCACCTTCACCGCCAGGGAACCAGTTCTGTACCGTGGAATATTTCACTTCAGCATTTTTATGGATGATGACTTCAACGACCGCTGCGTGCAGCTGATAAGTGTCACGTACCGGCGCCGAGCAGCCCTCGATATAGCTGACATAGCTGTCTTCATCTGCAATCAGAATGGTGCGCTCAAACTGACCTGTTTTCGCCGCGTTGATGCGGAAATAGGTCGACAGCTCCATCGGGCAGCGTACCCCTTTCGGGATATAAACAAAGGTGCCATCGGAGGCTACCGCTGAGTTAAGCGCAGCAAAGAAGTTATCGTTGTGTGGCACGACGGTACCCAGATACTTCTGTACCAGTTCCGGATGGTCATGGATCGCTTCACCAAATGAGCAGAAGATAATGCCCTGTTTGGCCAGCTTGTCACGGTAGGTGGTTGAGACCGACACGGAATCGAAAATCGCATCGACAGCGACCTCTTTACCTTCACGTACCGGAACACCCAGCTGATTAAACGCGTCTTCCACTTCCTGAGTCAGGTAGTCACTGGAGGCCACGCTGCCCGACGCCTGGGTTGCACCCGGCTCAGATGCGCAGCTGTCGTCACAGTTCCCGCATGATGGCGCAGAAAAGTAGCTGTAATCCTGATAGTCGAGCTTGTCATAGTGCGCTTTTAACCAGTGCGGCTCTTCCATTTCAAGCCAGGCACGGAAAGCCTTGAGCCGGAACTCAAGCATCCATTCGGGTTCGTTACGTTTAGCCGAGATCGCACGCACGACATCTTCATTAATGCCGTGTGCCAGTTCGTCGGTTTGTAACCGGGTAAAGAAGCCCTCTTTGTAGTTGAGCTTGCCTTCCCAGGTCTGTACATCATCAGATGCTTCGCTATGTCGTGACATATTTCACTTACTCGACGCCAAAGCTTTCACCGCACCCGCAGGCGTGCTGAGCTTTAGGGTTATTGAATTTAAAGATCTGGTTCAGGCCTTCACGGACGTAGTCCAGCTCGGTGCCGTCGACAAACGGCATTGCCTGAAGCGGCACAAAGAGTTTTGCGCCAAACTGCTCAAACTGCAGATCGTCATCGGCTGGCTTTTTTACCAGATCCATGACATAACCAAAACCGGCACAGCCAGATTGTTTCACGCTCAGTTTCAGACCCTTTACTTCCGGGTCCTGTTCAACCAGAGTCAGGATCTGTTTCGCTGCCGACTCGGTCAGCGTAAGTCCTTTCCAGACAAAATCGTCAGGCGAAAAGGACGCGGCGTTTACTGATGACATCGTTGTACCTCGCAAGTCTGGACCTTCTCAGGCTATCCCCCTATGGTAGTGATATCGCCTATCACTTCAACCTCTTGTTTTGCAGGGATAATCATCTCGTGCTGTTTTTTCTGCTTAATTATTAAGCATAGTCCCTTTAGTACGGCCTGTAACAGACAGTTTTTATTCGGGACAAATATTACAACCTATTGATATCGTAACATTTTATAAAAACCGGCCCTAAAGCAATTAACCTGTATACAGGTTACGCCTTTACCGAATGTAAAGAGATTGTTATTGCCGATTTTAGTAACAGGTTACAGACATCAATATATTTCTTTAGCGGGAATTGCATTCCTGACGCAGTTTAATATGATAATGATTATCATTAACTATTTAGGCGGCGCTATGACACGTACCGTTTCAGCCTGGTTACAACACAAAATCAGCGACTACCGATTTGCCGTGCGCGACATCACCGTAGATTTTTATCTGGCCGAAGCCAGACTCAACCGGCCAGAGTGCTCACTGGAGCAGCTGCGCCGGTTTAACGATACCTGCCTGGATATGGCGGAAATCTGCGATATCAACGGCGACGATCGCAGCTATCTGCACGCCTTAGGCAAGCTGCACCATCGCCTGATTCAGGAGATGGGCAACGATGACCGTGACCGGCTGTTTCGCCTGCAGGCGTATCAGTTCGCCCGCCAGTCGCTGACGCATTTATGCCAAAAGCTTGCACAAAGCGGCGACTGGGACCAGATAACGGGCCTGCAGCGTGATTTTGTCCGCCACGCTGGCTGGATATTCTAATCCAGCTTTGTGACGGCTCCTACATTTTGTTTACATCAATTCCAGCAGCGCCTGTAAAGGATGACGCATGCTGTTGCCTTCGGCACGTTTTACCTGGCTGCGACAGGAAAAGCCGGTCGCCAGACAGCGCTGGCGCGGCAGCCGCTGCAGCTGCGGATGCCAGGAGAGCGCATAGATGCCGAGCGAGTTCTCCAGATGCTGCGCCTCGTGGCCATACGTCCCCGCCATGCCGCAGCAGCCGGTATTGATATTTTCCAGCCGGGCACCGAAGCGGGCAAATATCTTCTGCCATTGATCCGGCGTAGCGGGCAGCGCGGTCACTTCCGTACAGTGCGCAAACAGATACCAGGGCTCGCCGCTGACCGGCTGATTTACGCCATCAGCCAGCGCCTGCTGCAGCCACTCATGCACCAGCAGCACGCTGAAATCACCGCGCTTGCTTTTCAGTACCTGCTGATACTCATCGCGATAGCAGAGCACAGTGGCCGGGTCGACCCCGACCATCGGGATCCCCAGTTTTGCCACCCGATTGAGCAGTTCAGCAGTTTTCGCTGCGGTACGGGCGAAACGCTGCAGAAACCCCTTAACATGCTGCGCTTTGCCGTTGGGAGAGAAAGGCAGCAGCACCGGACGGTAACCCAGCTTTTCAATCAGTGAAATAAAGTCGGTCACCAGCTGCGCTTCGTAGTAGCTGGTAAACGGGTCCTGCACCACCAGCACGCACTGCTGCCGCGCTGCGCTATCCATCGCTTCCAGCTGCTCCAGCGTCAGGTTCATTGCCGGATGCCCGCTCAGACGCTGTTTAAGGTTAGGTGCGGAGAGCTGAGGCAAATCCACCATACCGATATGCGTTTTGCTGAATTCGCGCATCCACGGCTGCTGCAGGAAGAAATTGAACACCTTTGGCGCTTTCGCCATCAGCGGCGCATAGCTCTCTACGCTGGCCACCAGGTGATCGCTGACCGGTCGCAGATAGCGCGTATGGTAAAGTTGTAAAAAGCGCGCGCGGAAATCGGGCACATCGATTTTAATCGGGCACTGGGTCGAACAGGCTTTACAGGCCAGACAGCCCGACATCGCCTCTTTTACCTCATGGGAAAAATCGTACTCTCCGCGGTTAGCGTGCCAGCTGTTACGTGTACGCTGGATCAGCATACGCAGGCTGGCTCCCTGCTGCGGCAGCGCCTGCTCAAGCTGGTCAGGATCAACGCCCTGCTCCGACAGCAGGCGCAGCCATTCACGCGTCAGCGTCGCGCGTCCTTTCGGCGAGTGAATACGATTGCGGGTGATTTTCATCGACGGGCACATCGGGCTGCGCACATCAAAATTGAAGCAGAGGCCGTTGCCGTTGCACTCCATCGCGCCGCGCCAGCTGGTGCGTACCGTCAGCGGGATCTGACGATCCAGATCGCCGCGCATCGCGCCATTCACCTGCATCATCGGCGCATCGCTCTCCAGCGGCGTGCAGATTTTACCCGGATTCAGCCGGTTATCGGGATCGAACGCGCGTTTGATACGACGCAGCTCGGTAAACAGCGTTTCACCGAAAAAGGCCGGACTATACTGCGCGCGGAAACCTTTGCCATGCTCCCCCCACAGTAACCCGCCGTAACGGGCCGTCAGCGCGACCACTTCATCTGAAATCTGCTTCATCAGCAGCACCTGCTGCGGATCGCACATATCCAGTGCCGGACGCACGTGCAGCACGCCCGCATCAACATGGCCAAACATACCGTAGCTCAGGCCGTGGCTATCCAGCAGCGCGCGAAACTCACCAATATAATCGGCCAGCTGCTCCGGCGGCACCGCCGTATCTTCCACAAACGGAATCGGCTTGGCGCGCCCCTGTGCATTGCCCAGCAGGCCAACCGCCTTCTTACGCATCGCGTAAATACGCTCGACCTCAGCCAGTTCATTACAGATCTGATAACCTATGACGCCACCCTGCCGCTCAGTCATCAGCGTATCCAGCCGGTCGCAGAGACGGGCGATTTGCTGTTCGATAAGTGCGCCATCATCGCCGGCAAACTCCACGATATTCAGTCCCAGCATCGTTTTATCCGGGATATCGGTGATCAGTTCTTTAACGGAGTGCCAGACAATATCTTCCCGCGCCAGATTCAGTACTTTTGAATCCACCGTCTCCACTGACAGCGCCTGCGCTTTTACCATAAATGAAGCGTTGCGCAGCGCGGAGTCGAAAGACTCATATTTAACGTTAACCAGACGACGGACTTTGGGGATTGGCGTGATATCAAGACGCGCTTCCGTAATAAACGCCAGCGTGCCCTCGGCACCGCACAACAGCCGCGTGAGATCGACCTGCTGCATGTCATCACTGAAGACGTGGCGTAAATCGTAACCGGTCAGGAAGCGGTTAAGCTTTGGAAAATTTTCAAGGATCAGCGCGCGCTGCTCACGACAGCTTTGCAGCACCGTCTGGTAGATGCGGCCCTCAGGCGTCGGCGTTGCGGCGAGCTGCTCCGCCAGCGCCACCGGTATGGCGCGCGTATCAAGGATATCGCCGCCCAGCAGCACCGCGCGTAACCCCTCGACATGATCGGAAGTTTTACCATATACCAGCGATCCCTGACCTGAGGCATCGGTGTTGATCATGCCGCCCAGCGTGGCGCGGTTACTGGTGGAGAGCTCCGGGGAAAAGAAGAAACCGTATGGCCGGAGCCAGGCGTTGAGCTGATCTTTCACTACTCCCGCCTCAACCCGCACCCAGCCCTGTTCGGTGTTGATCTCCAGAATGCGGTTCATGTAGCGCGACATATCAACCACAATGCCCTGATTCAGCGACTGTCCGTTAGTGCCGGTGCCGCCGCCGCGTGGCGTAAACGTCAGGCTGGCAAAAGCGTCCTCACCGGCGAGCCGCGCAATCAGAGCGATATCTGCGGTCGAACGCGGAAACAGTGCCGCATCCGGCAGAAGCTGATAGATGCTGTTATCCGTAGAGAGTGAGAGACGGTCGGCATAGCTGGTAGCGGTATCGCCGGTAAAACCCTGCTCTTTGAGCGCCTGCAAAAAGGCGAGAACTTGCTGAACCAGGCCAGGAGCCTGCGGAATTTGTGGGATCATGGTGTCGTGACCGGGATGTTGTAAACGTTTGCGTAGTAATTTTTTAACGTCTGGTTGTATCACATTTTTTTCCTGTCTGCTGGCATTTCCCTTCCCCGCTTCTGTGGCCCTGCTTTTCCTGTTTAATTTTCAGGAAATAGCGCATGATGATCCCGGGCCAGGGGCCCTTCCTGAAGGATTAACTGAGGTTAAATCGCTGTTATGAAAAGCCTGCAACGCGGTGTGGATCTGCCGCAACTGCTGTTCTCACTGATGTTTATTTTGCTGATGATTATCGCCTGTCTCTGGGTGGTACAGCCTTTTATTCTGGGCTTTGCCTGGGCAAGCATGGTTGTTATCGCAACCTGGCCACTCATGATTCGCCTGCAGCATCTGCTGTGGGGACGCCGCTCCCTGGCCGTTATCGCCATGACGATTCTGCTGCTGCTGCTGTTTATCATTCCGATTGCGCTGCTGGTCAGCAGCCTGATTGACAACAGCGCCCCGGTTATCGCCTGGGCTACTCAGCGCCATCTGCTGATGCCGGAATTCGCCTGGCTGCGGGAGATCCCGTATGCCGGCAACAAGCTCTATGTCAGTTACCATAAGCTGGTGGATGGCGGCGGTTCAGCGATCATGCGTCAGGTGCAGCCCTATATTGGTCGCACCACGGGCTTCTTTGTCGCACAGGCGGGACATTTTGGCCGCTTTATGCTGCATCTGGCGCTGATGCTGTTATTCAGCGTGCTGCTTTACTGGCGCGGTGAGCAGGTGGGACAGGGTATCCGCCACTTCGCCTACCGTATGGGGGGGCCCCGTGGCGATGCTGCGGTGCTGCTGGCCGGACAGGCAATACGGGCCGTTGCGCTGGGTGTTGTCGTCACGGCGCTGGTGCAGGGGGTATTAGGCGGGATCGGACTGGCGATCTCGGGCATACCTTATGCCACGCTGCTGACGGTGCTGATGATCCTGACCTGCCTGGTCCAGCTGGGTCCGCTGATTGTTCTGGTACCCGCGATTATCTGGCTCTACTGGAGCGGTGATACGACGTGGGGCACGGTGCTGCTGGTCTGGAGCTGTATTGTCGGCACGCTCGACAACGTGTTACGTCCGGTGCTGATTCGCATGGGTGCCGATTTACCCATGATTCTGATCCTCTCAGGTGTTATCGGCGGCCTGATCGCCTTTGGCATGATTGGCCTGTTTATCGGCCCGGTCGTGCTGGCGGTCTCTTATCGCCTGGTTTCAGTCTGGATGCACGAGGCTCCGGCGCCGCATGATGATGTGGAAACGGCAATTGAAGCGCTGACAGAGCATGAAGAGCTGCCCTGATACCTCTGATGGTCGCAGCGGCCTGAACATTCATGCCCGGGCATTTTTCAGGCACGCTGTTTTTCATAAACGGTTTTTAAGAAAAAACGCGATTTTTAGCGCTTAACGACGTTTCGCTGGCTGGAATGATTATTTTTCATACTGAATCGCCCGATGCAGCGGGCAAAAAAGGCGATAAAAGATTATCAGCTTTAAACTAATAAGAGGATTCTTAAAGACTATAGCAGGCGCAATAAATAATATGTTTCTCATGTTGGAAATCAACCTACTGATTTTTAAACAACCTTTTTCCCCTGAGTAACGTAAAAGAATTGCTGTGTGTAGTCTTTGCCCATCCCCTGTGATGGGCTTTTTTTTGGCCTGCATTCAGCGCCCGCTGTAGCACTGCGTGCTATCTGAACAGGCGGGATGCTTAGCAGCTAAAACTCAGGGTTATTATGCTGAAACAGTGGCTCATCCGCAGCTTAAGCCTGCATGAATCATGACGCGTACGGTATAACCTTACGCGTCATGTTCAGAGGTTAAGCGCGCTGAGCAGAGTCAATCTCAGCCAGGCTCAGCCAGGTTTCCACCACCGTATCCGGATTAAGCGACAGGCTGTCAATGCCCTGCTCCATCAGCCACGCGGCAAAATCCTGATGATCTGAAGGACCCTGTCCGCAGATACCGACATATTTGCCCTGTTTTTTTGCGGCCTGAATCGCCATCGAAAGCAGCGCTTTCACCGCTTCATTGCGCTCATCAAACAGAGCAGACACCACGCCAGAATCGCGATCCAGCCCCAGTGCCAGCTGCGTCATATCGTTGGAACCGATGGAGAAACCGTCGAAGTGCTGCAAAAACTGTTCTGCCAGCAGCGCGTTTGACGGGATTTCACACATCATAATCACCTTCAGACCCGCTTCACCGCGCTTCAGCCCGTGCTTCGCCAGTTCAGCCACGACCGCTTCCGCCTGGTCAACGGTGCGCACAAAAGGCACCATGATTTCAACGTTACTCAGCCCCATCTCATTGCGCACCCGCTTCACGGCTTCGCACTCCAGCGCAAAACAGTCGCGGAAGCTGTCAGCAACGTAGCGCCCGGCCCCCCGGAAACCAAGCATCGGGTTCTCCTCTTCCGGCTCGTAGCGCTCTCCGCCGACCAGATTGGCGTACTCGTTCGATTTAAAATCGGACAGGCGCACAATCACGCGCTTCGGCGCAAAGGCGGCGCCCAGGGTAGCAATCCCCTCCGTCAGGCGCGCGATATAGAACTCAACCGGATCGTCAAAGCCTTTCATCATCTGGCGGATCTGCTGCTGTAGCTCCGGCGTCTGCTGATCAAACTCCAGCAGCGCTTTAGGATGCACGCCGATCATGCGGTTGATAATAAACTCCAGCCGCGCCAGGCCGACACCCTCATTGGGCAGACAGGCGAAGTCAAACGCGCGATCGGGATTACCGACGTTCATCATGATCTTAAGCGGCAGATCGGGCATCGAGTCGACCTGAGAGCTGGCGATCTCAAAATCGAGCAGGTCATTGTAGACGTAGCCGGTATCGCCTTCGGCGCAGGAAACCGTCACTTTATGCCCGTCACGCAGGTGATCGGTGGCATCACCACATCCCACCACCGCCGGGATCCCCAGCTCACGTGCAATGATCGCCGCATGGCAGGTGCGTCCGCCGCGGTTGGTCACGATAGCCGACGCTTTTTTCATGATAGGTTCCCAGTCCGGGTCCGTCATATCGGTGACCAGCACGTCGCCCTTCTCAATGCGGTGCATTTCGCTGATATCGTGGATCACCTTGACTTCACCCGCACCGATACGGTGACCGATGGCGCGTCCTTCAACCAGCACCTGGCCCGTGCCCTGCAGGCTGTAGCGCTCCATCACCTGACCATTCGAGCGTACGGTTTCCGGTCGCGCCTGTACGATATAGAGCTTGCCGGTATGCCCGTCTTTTGCCCACTCGATGTCCATCGGGCGCTTGTAGTGCTGTTCAATCAGCACCGCCTGGCGTGCCAGCGCCTGTACTTCGTCGTCGGTCAGGCTGAAACGATCGCGCGTTGCCTGCTCTACATCCTCAATGCGCACCTGCTCGCCATGCGTCTGAGAATCGGCATACACCATGCGGATTTTTTTAGACCCCATCGTCCGCCTGACAATAGCCGGGCGGTTTGCCGCCAGCGTCGGTTTATGCACGTAAAACTCATCCGGGTTGACCGCACCCTGTACCACCATCTCACCCAGCCCCCAGGCTGAAGTGATAAAGACGACCTGATCAAAACCTGACTCAGTATCAATGGTAAACATCACGCCAGAGGCGGCAAGATCGGAGCGAACCATACGCTGCACCCCGGCCGAGAGCGCCACGCCGCGATGATCGTAGCCCTGATGCACGCGGTATGAGATAGCCCGATCGTTAAACAGCGAGGCGTATACGTGCTTAACCGCCACCAGCACGGCATCAAACCCCTGTACGTTGAGGAAGGTCTCCTGCTGCCCGGCGAATGAGGCGTCAGGCATATCCTCGGCAGTCGCGGATGAGCGGACGGCAAAAGAGGCGTCGGCATCATCAGCAGAAAGCTGCTCATAAGCAGTACGAATAGCCGCTTCCAGCGCCGGCTGAAACGGCGTGTCCACGACCCACTGGCGGATCTGCTTGCCCGCCTGGGCCAGCGCCGCCACGTCATCAATATCCGTGATATCCAGTAGTGCATAAATGCGCTGGTTCAGTCCGCTTTGGTCGAGAAACTGATTAAACGCGTCAGACGTCGTGGCAAAGCCGTTCGGGACGGATACGCCCAGCGACGACAAATTGGTAATCATTTCTCCAAGAGAGGCATTTTTGCCTCCCACCCGATCAACATCATGCATGCCAAGCTGGTTATACCAGAGCACTAGCGATTGTTGGTCTTGATTGGACATTGAGATGATCCTTTTAAATGATTAGGGCACATGGAACATTTTGCTATTCGCCACAGCAGCCTGGCATAACTGGTTTATAAAGACTAAGTGTTGAATCGTTAAAGCAAAAAAAGAGAGACAAAATCAGACTATTACCTGCCGGGGCTGACGTTGCGCAAACGGCGCTATTATTACTAACAGCTTGCTGCAATAACGAATTTTCCATTTTTATAGCATTATCAGCGGATTGCTGTTGCGCAAACGACATCAGACAGAGTCTGCGCGTCATTTATGAAACTGTGGCGGGCGCGGACGTTTATTTATCGCTTTTTCTTTATGATGCTATTAACGTCAGGTATGACACTATTCCGGTCTGAGCACGGCGGCATATGGATATTTCATTTCGATTTAATTTGAAATGAAATCGGTTAATTCACTATTCATTCAGAGAGCACTTTTCAATGAGCACTGAACGCAGCGTGTTTTATATTTCAGACGGCACCGCCATTACAGCAGAAGTGCTGGGCCACGCAGTGCTCTCGCAGTTTCCGGTTGATACGCACAGCGTTACCCTGCCGTTTGTAGAAAACGTGCAGCGCGCCCAGGCGGTCAAAGCGCAGATCAACGCGCTCTGGCAGCGCAGCGGCGTGCGGCCGCTGGTCTTTTTTTCCATCGTTACGCCTGAGGTTCGCGACATCATTCTGGAGAGTGAGGGGTTTTGTCAGGATATTGTGCAGGCGCTGGTGGCTCCCCTGCAGAGTGAACTGGGCGTCTCCTCTATGCCGGTGGCACACCGCACTCACGGACTGACCGCGAATAACCTGGGTAAATATGATGCGCGTATCGCCGCGATTGACTACACCCTGGCGCATGATGACGGGATCTCACTGCGCGGACTCGAAGATGCTCAGGTGATCCTGCTGGGCGTTTCGCGCTGTGGCAAAACTCCGACCAGCCTCTATCTTGCCATGCAGTTTGGTATTCGCGCAGCCAACTACCCCTTTATTGCCGATGATATGGATAACCTCAAGCTTCCTCCTGCGCTGCGCGCGCATCAGCACAAGCTGTTCGGGCTGACCATCGATCCGGAACGGCTGGCGGCCATTCGCCAGGAACGGGCGGAGAATACCCGCTACGCCTCGCTACGCCAGTGCCGGCTGGAAGTGGGTGAAGTGGAAGCGCTGTTCCGTACACATCAGATTCGCTACCTCAACAGTACCAACTACTCGGTCGAGGAGATTGCCACCAAAATCCTCGACATTATGGGGCTGGAGCGACATATGTACTGACTGATGCGCTAAGCGGCCCGCGTATTTATTATCTCTGTGATTTTGCTGGTTGAATTCAGGACGCATTGGTTTATTGTGAACCTCATCACTTCCCGGTATATCACCGCTGCGAAGAACCTGTTTGAGAGCCACTATGAATAAGACTGATGAACTGCGTACGGCGCGAATTGGCAGCCTGATTACGCCCGCCGCGCTGGCCAGCCAGCACCCGCTATCGTCTGACATCGCAGAGAGCGTTACGGCCGCGCGCCAGCGTATTGCGCGCATTCTGACCGGCGAGGATCCGCGCCTGCTGGTCATAATCGGGCCCTGTTCGCTGCATGACCCGCGCGCTGCGCTGGATTATGCGGCACGCCTGCAGCAGCTGCGCGAGCAGTATCAGGACCGGCTGGAAATCGTCATGCGCGCCTATTTTGAGAAACCGCGTACCGTGGTGGGCTGGAAAGGGCTGATTTCCGATCCCGACCTTGACGGCAGCTTTGATGTCAATCGCGGTATTGCTATCGCCCGCAAGCTGCTGCTGGATATCAACGCGCTGGGTCTGCCAACGGCGACTGAATTCCTCGATATGGTAATCGGCCAGTTTATAGCCGATCTCATCAGCTGGGGTGCCATTGGCGCCCGCACCACTGAAAGCCAGATCCATCGCGAAATGGCCTCTGCGCTCTCCTGCCCGGTAGGGTTTAAAAACGGCACGGACGGTAACGTACAGATCGCCGTTGACGCCATTCGTGCTGCCCGCGCCAGCCATATGTTCCTCTCGCCGGATAAAGCGGGCCAGATGACCATTTATCAGACCAGCGGCAATCCGCACGGTCATGTGATCCTGCGCGGCGGGCGTCAGCCAAACTATCATGCGGAAGATGTGGCGGCGGCGGCGGCCAGCCTGCGTGAGTTCAGCCTGTCTGAGCAGATGGTGATCGATTTCAGTCACGGCAACTGCCTTAAGCAGCATCGCCGCCAGCGTGATGTGGCGCGCGATATCGCCGCGCAGATCCGCGCCGGTTCGCGAGCGGTAGCAGGCGTTATGATTGAGAGTTTTCTGCAGGAAGGAAACCAGAAAGTGGTGGCTGGTCAGCCGCTGGTGTACGGCCAGTCGATTACCGATCCCTGCCTCGGCTGGGACGATAGCGCGGCGGTACTGGCAGAGCTGGCTGCCGCCGTCGACAGCCGTTTCTGATATCAGCTGGAGCAGCTGACCTCCAGCGTTTTACTCCACTCCGGCGGCCGCTGGCGCAACGTCGCGCTGCTGGCCGCTTCATCAAAGGGGTGCTGCAGCGCCAGATGCAGCTCTTTAAGGGCCGCAGTCTCGCCCCGCTCCACCTCTTCAATCACCTGCTGGGCAAGATAGTTGCGCAGCACGATGGCGGGGTTGGCCGCCTGCATCACCGCCTGCCGTTCGCTGTCGCTGACCTCATCCTGCAGCAGCCGCTGCTGATAACTGCTATACCAGCGATCAAACGCGTCGCGATCGATAAACTCATCGCGCAGCGGCGAACGCCTTTCCTGCTGTTCGGTATAGCTGAGCTGACGAAACGTAAAGGTGTAATCGCTGTGCTCATTGCTCATCAGCGCCAGCAGGTTGCTCAGAATCGTATTATCCTCTGCCTGCGGCGTCAGCAGGCCAAGTTTCGCCCGCATGCGCTCTCCCCAGACGCGCATCAGTTCAGGCTCATAGTGGCTCAGCGCCTGCTTCAGCTGCTCCGTGGTCAGCAATCCCGACAGCGCGTGCGCCAGCCGGTTGAGGTTCCACAGGCCAACCGTCGGCTGATTATTAAACGCATAGCGCCCCTGATAGTCACTGTGGTTGCAGATAAAGGCGGGATCGTACTCATCGAGAAAGCCGTAAGGACCGTAATCCAGCGTCAGGCCGAGAATCGACATGTTATCCGTGTTCATCACTCCGTGAGCAAAGCCTGCGCTCTGCCACAGTGCGATCAGGCGGGCGGTACGTTTTGCCACATCCGTGAACCACAGCAGATAGCGATCCGGTTCCGCCTCAAGGTGCGGCCAGTGATGACGAATCGCATAGTCTGCCAGCTGGCGTACTTTATCCGTCTCCCCTGCGTAATAGAAGTGTTCAAAGTGACCAAAACGCAGATGGCTCTCCGCAATACGCATCAGCATCGCGCCGCGCTCCTGCGTTTCGCGCAGCACCGGTTCGTCACCGATGGCCAGCGCCAGGGCGCGCGTCCCGGGGATACCCAAATGGTGTAACGCTTCTGAAGCGAGAAACTCCCGCACGCTTGAGCGGATCACCGCCCGTCCATCTCCCATGCGGGAATAAGGGGTTAAGCCTGCGCCTTTCAGATGCCAGTCCAGCTTGCGCCCATCTTCCAGCTGCTGCTCACCCAGCAGCAGGCCGCGTCCGTCACCCAGCTGCCCGGCCCAGACGCCAAACTGATGGCCGCTATACACCTGAGCGAGCGGAGCCATGCCTGGCAGCAGCGCCTGACCGCTCCATACGCCGTGGCCGTCGCCGGCAAACAGCTCCGCATCCAGCGCCATTTCCGCCGCCAGCGGCGCATTATGATAGAGGAGACGCCCTCCCGCCAGCGGTGTAGGCTGCAGCGATGTGTAATATCCGGTCAGCTCCTGCTGCCAGCTATTGATAAATTGCATATATACTCCAGAGGTGCTTAATAATGCAGCACCAGGATAGCGTGTAGAGAGTAAAGGATAGTCTGGCACGGGGCGCCCGGGAAAAACAGCGCCTGAATTACTGCTGCGAGGGTGTGGTCTGCGTCAGAAAAGGAGTGATGAGATCTTCTAACCGTTCCGCTTTAACCACCGGGAACACGTTACCCTGAATGTGCACGCCGCTCAGATCGCTGACTTTGCTCAGCAGGCGCGCATCATCGATACCAGAAATAATAATTTGCTGCGTATAGCCGCTGAAATTATCGATAACCGTCTGCATAAAAGGGATAAAGGAGGCGCGCTTCGCCAGATTCTGGATAAATAATTTATCCAGCTTCAGGACGCTAAACAGCGAATCATAGACTGCCGTTGCCGGGGCTTTGCCAGCTCCGAATTGTGAAAGCGATAAACGGAATTGATGATTAAGTCGGGATAAAACCGGATGCGCTTTGCCGGCAGATAATTGCGGAAACGTTTCGCTGATATCCATTACGATAAATGGCAGCTGTTTAAATTTCCTTAACAGAATTTCACTCTCTAACAGCGTTTCAGCCAGCGATTCGTCAATTCTCATTAGCGCATCAACATGATTACGCTCAAAGAAAGCGCGGTGCTTTTCCAGGATTAAAAGCTGAGCCTGCAGCAGCCTTAACTGCTGACTGGCATCGAGCTGCGGCAACAGTAAATCCTGTGGCAACGTAATTGGCGCACTGTCATGAACAAATTGTGTAACCAGCTCAACCGCAGTGAGCTGGCCCTCCAGCGTATAAGCCGGATAAAACCAGGTTTCCGACTGATAGTCGGCCGAAATATGGACTTTCATTTTTTACAGCCAGAGGCAGTGGCAATGAAGGCATCGTATATCAATGAAAAGAGTCAGGCAATAGCACCAAACGCCGGAAGAGAAGGTGTTTTAGCGCCTAATGCAAGCTATTAATCATTAAATTATACTTAAGCCAAATACGCCGTGTTAATATCCACAATGATAAAATCTTTAGCTCTATTTTTAGTAGTAATTTGTCAGGTGGTAAAGTACCAATTTTAATGAGAGCTTTATTTCAGCAAAAAAAGAACCCATTGTGCGAATTAAGCTCTCTTTTCGCCGCGCTATTTCATTCATCCAGAATGCAACTTGTCATATTCTGCGCGCCTGCCAGAAGACCCGCTGCCAGTAAACATTATTGAGCGAAGAGCGAATAACGCCTTTGCTGGTAGAGGCGTGTATAAAGGTGTTGTTGCTGGCATAGATACCGACATGCAGCCCGTTTTCGCCGCTGCCGGTTTTGAAAAACAGCAGATCGCCAGGCAGCAAATCACGTGGATCGATACGGTTGCCGATTTTTGTCTGAGCGCGTGTGGAGCGTGGCAGCGCGATGTCAAAGCGATCGCGGAACGTCAGCAGGACAAAGCCGGAGCAGTCAACCCCACGCGGACTGAGGCCACCATAGCGGTACGGCGTGCCCTGCCAGCGGCTGAGCTGATAGTTGAGCCGGGTCTGCACTGCGGCAGGATCTGAGAGACGGGAATCAGGCGGAGGCGCATGATGACTGCACCCTGTGACCATCAGCACGAATAGCAGAATAAGTAACCGCATAGCCTGTTCCCTGTCAGCCCGATCCGGCAGACACTGTAGCCGTAAACGCGCGCGGTGTGCAAGTCAGGAGAGCAGCAGCAGACGCCCCTGCGGTGTATCCACCTCTGTCACCTCTGTCTGAAACAGCGGCGCAAGCCGGGCGGCCGTCAGCACCTCATGCGCCCTGCCCTGATATTTCAGCTCTCCCTGATGCAGCAACCAGACGCGATCCGCGTAGCGCAGCGTATGATTCAGGTCGTGACTGCTGGTGATCACGCCGATGCCGGCGGCGCAAAGCTGCTGCAGAAGCCGGGTGACGCCCTGCTGCTGCGCCACATCCAGCGCGCTCATCGGCTCATCGAGCAGCAGCAGGCTGCCCTGCGGATTGATGTCAGGATGAATTTGCAGTATCACCGCCAGCAGGCGCACCCGCTGCCACTCCCCTCCGGAGAGCTGCGTCAGAGCGCTCTCCAGCTTGTGATGCAGACTCAGCTGCGACAGCAAACGCGCCAGCACGTTATTCAGCTCTGTGCCAGCACCACGCGGCAGATGCATCTGCAGGTAGTGCCAGACCGGCATCGCGCCGGGCGCAGGCTGCTGCTGAGGCAGCCAGCCACGCTGCTGAGCCAGCGCCTCTCCTGACAGCGCAGCAACAGCGGTGCCGTTAAGCAGCAGCTCTCCGCGCGGAGTCGCAAGACCGCTGAGCGCCTCCAGCAGGGTGCTCTTTCCGGCGCCGTTAGCGCCCACCAGATGTACCCACTCCCCGCGCGCGAGAGCGAGATCCAGCGGCGCCAGCCGGCCGGGGCAGCTCAGACCGTGACACGCCAGCAGCATGTCAGGCGGTCAGCGCCTGCTCAATACGCTTAAGCACCTGCGGCGCATCCGGAGCCATATCGGGTGAAAAACGGGCGATAACGTTACCCTGTTTATCGACCAGGAACTTCTCGAAGTTCCACAGGATATCGCCGGGTTCTGCCGGCGCCCGGCCTTTCGCTATCATACGCTCAAGAAAACCGCTCTCCTCCGGACGTTCAGCTTCCGGCTGGGCGCTGACCAGCGTGCGATAGAGCGGATGGCGCTGCGCGCCGTTAACGTCCGTCTTATCAAACAGAGGAAACGTCACGCCATACGTGGTGCTGCAAAACGTCCGGATCTCTTCGTTAGTGCCCGGCTCCTGCTCCAGGAACTGGTTGCAGGGAAAGCCCAGCACGCTAAAGCCCCGCGCCTGAAACGCTTTATGGAGTGACTCAAGCTGCTCATACTGCGGCGTCAGTCCGCAGCGGGAGGCGACGTTCACTACCAGCAGTACGCGGTCACGCCAGGCCTCCAGCGTAGTGGCGGTACCATCAAGGGTTTTCAGCGGGATCTGATACAACGTCATGGTGTTCTCCTGTGTCCGTCAGATAACGCCAGCCGCAGCTAGCGTGAAGATTTTACTAAAAGCAGAATAAACAGCGGTGCGCCCAGCGTCGCGGTCACCACGCCTATCGGCAGCTCAGCAGAGGTCAGCAGCAGCCGCGCAAGAATATCCGCCGCCAGCAGCACTGCCGCACCCGCCAGTGCTGCTGCAGGCAGCAGATAGCGATGATCGCTGATGCCGCTCAGCCGCAGAAGATGCGGGACAACCAGCCCGACAAAGCCGATCGCCCCCGCCAGCGCCACGCTGACGCCTGTCAGCCAGCCCATGGCCAGCACCAGCAGGTTACGCCACAGCTGCAGCGGTAAGCCGAGCTGCCGCGCAGACGTCTCGCCCAGCGCCAGCAGATTCAGCGTGCGCGCACTGCACAGCAGCGCGGCGATTACCGGCATCAGGCTGAGTATCAGCCAGCCATAGCGCCAGTCAACGCCGCCAAAGCCTCCCATCATCCAGTACATCAGCTGACGCAGGTCGAGCGTGGTACTGAAGTAGACTGCCCACGTCATCACAGCGCTGCAGATAATACCCAGCGCCACACCGGTAAGCAGTAAGCGACTGCTGGCGAGCTGACGATGGGCAAAATGCAGCAGGATCAGCGTAATTGCCAGGGCGCCAGCCATCGCCGCCAGCGCCAGGCTCCACAGGGAGCCGCTGCCGAGCAGCACGCCCAGTACTACTCCCACGCCGGCACCGTTAGAGACGCCGAGCAGTCCCGGCTCAGCCAGCGGATTTGTAAACAGCGCCTGCATAACGGTACCGCAGAGCGCCAGCGCGGCGCCTGTCGCAATAACGGCCAGCGTACGCGGCAGACGGATCTGCCAGACAAACAGCTCGCCCTGCGGGGTAAACCATTCGGCAGGCAGCAGCCAGCGCTCGCCGGCACACAGGCTGAGCAGGCTGAGCAGCAACAGCAGCGCGGCGAGCAGCAGCAGTGTACGCCGGCTACGGCGACCGGTCTGACGGGCAAGCTGATCGAGCAGAGTCATAAGCGAGGCAGTTAAGCAGGAGAATGTCACGATTGTAGAGGGATTATGGCAAAAAGAAAGCCATCCCCTGCAGGCTGGCGCAGCAATAAAAAAGGCCGCTGAGCGGCCTTTTTATCATACTGAAATCAGTCAGCATCCTTCGGTGACGCGTTTTCAACGCGACTTTTCAGCTTTTGCCCCGGACGGAAGGTCACCACACGGCGCGCCGTGATAGGAATATCCTCTCCCGTTTTCGGGTTACGGCCCGGACGCTGGTTTTTGTCGCGCAGATCAAAGTTACCAAATCCGGACAGCTTAACCTGTTCTCCATTTTCCAGCGCGCGGCGAACTTCTTCGAAAAAAAGCTCGACCAACTCTTTGGCGTCGCGTTTGCTCAACCCGAGTTTTTCAAACAGATATTCTGACATTTCAGCTTTTGTAAGCGCCATAGGTTCAATCCCTCAAGGTTGCCTGGAATCGCTCTTTTAATGCTGCTACACATCTGGCAACGGTCGCAGCAATCTCCTCTTCTTCGAGTGTCCGGCTGGTATCCTGCAAAATCAGGCTAATCGCAAGGCTCTTTTCGCCTTCGTTCACGCCTTTACCACGGTACACGTCAAACAAGTTTACGCCAACTACCTGATTTACGCCAACTTTCTTACACTCTGCGATGATATCTGCTGCAGGGACGCTTTCTGCCACCACAACAGCGATATCACGGCGGTTAGCCGGGAAGCGTGAAATCTCACGCGCGTCAGGCAGGACGCGGTCTGCAACCTTATTCCAAAGCAGTTCAAACACTAAGGTACGACCGTTGAGATCCAGCTTGCGTTCCAGCTCCGGGTGAACCACCCCGATAAATCCGATTTGTTCATTGTCCAGCCAGATAGCCGCTGTTTGTCCGGGATGCAGCGCCGGATTGGCAGCCGCGCGGAATGAAATCGCTTCAGATTTGCCGGTTAATTCCAGCAGCGACTCTAAATCGCCTTTCAAATCATAGAAGTCAACCGGCTGACGCGCCAGATCCCAGTGCTCTTCGTCACGATGACCGCTCATTACGCCCGCCAGCATAAGATCCTGGCGAATGCCGAGATCGGCCTGCGTATCAGGCACAAAGCGCAGACCGCTCTCGAACAGGCGCACACGCCCCTGCTGGCGATTCTGGTTGTAAACCACTGAGCTGAGCAGACCGGTCCAGAGTGACAGGCGCATTGCTGACATATCGCTGGAGATAGGGCTTGGCAGGATAAGCGCCTCTTCCCCCGGATGCAGCAGCTGCTGCACTTTAGGATCGACAAAGCTGTAGGTGATCGCTTCCTGATAGCCTTTGTCTGTCAGCAGCGTTTTCGCCCGCTTCAGCGACAGGCTGGCTTCACGATGCTGCGTCATAATCAGGCTGGCTTTTACCGGCACATCAGGGATGTTGTTGTAGCCGTAAACGCGGGCAACCTCTTCAACCAGATCTTCCTCAATCGCCATATCAAAACGCCAGCTCGGTGCCACCGCTTTCCACTCGCCTTCGCCCTGCGTGACCTCGCAGCCGAGCCGGGTCAGGATATCTGTCACCTGTTCGTCGGCGATAACGTGGCCAATCAGGCGATCGAGTTTTGTACGGCGCAGCGTAATCGTGGCGCGCGGCGGCAGTTTACAGGCATCAGTCTGATCGATAACCGGACCGGCTTCACCACCGCAGATATCCAGCAGCAGGCGGGTCGCACGTTCAATCGCTGTATGCTGCAGCGCCGGATCGACACCACGCTCATAGCGATGTGACGCATCAGTATGCAGTCCGTGGCGGCGTGCGCGGCCGGTAATGGCCAGCGGATCAAAGTAGGCGCACTCAAACAGCACGTTACGTGTCGCTTCATTTACGCCTGAGTGCTCACCGCCAAAAATACCGCCCATCGCCAGCGCCTGCTGGTGATCGGCAATAACCAGCGTGTCATTCTGCAATTTTGCTTCGGTGCCATCCAGCAGGGTCAGCGTCTCATTCTCCTGCGCCATACGCACCACAATGCCGCCGCTGATGCGGTCGAGATCGAAGGCGTGCATCGGCTGACCCAGCTCAAGCAGCACATAGTTAGTGACATCGACCACCGGGTCAATTGAGCGAATGCCGCAGCGGCGCAGTTTCTCACGCATCCAGAGCGGCGTTTCAGCTTTGACATTGATACCTTTAATTACGCGTCCCAGGTAGCGCGGACAGGCGTCGGTAGCGTCGATGCGGATCGGGAATGTATCGGTAATGGTCGCCGCAACCGGTTCTGCTGCAGGCGCCGTCAGCGGCAGTCCGTTAACCACGGCCACATCACGCGCCACGCCGGCGATGCTCAGGCAGTCCGCACGGTTTGGCGTCACGCTGATCTCGATAGTATTGTCATCCAGCTTCAGGTAGTCGCGAATGTCGCATCCTACTGGCGCATCGGCTGGCAGTTCGATAATACCGTTGTGATCGTCGGAAATACCCAGCTCTGAGAAGGAGCAGAGCATGCCTTCAGAAGGCTCGCCGCGCAGTTTGGCCGCTTTGATTTTGAAATCACCTGGCAGTACGGCACCGACGGTAGCCACTGCCACTTTCAGTCCCTGGCGGCAATTAGGCGCGCCGCAGACGATATCCAGCAGGCGATCGCCACCGACATTAATTTTGGTTACGCGCAGTTTATCCGCGTTCGGGTGCTGGCCGCACTCCACCACTTCACCCACGACTACGCCATGAAACGCGCCGGCAACGGGATCAACACCATCAACCTCAAGGCCTGCCATGGTGATCTGTTCAGACAGCGCAGCGCTGTCCAGGGCTGGATTTACCCATTCGCGTAACCAGAGTTCACTGAATTTCATTGGATAACCTGCCCTTATTTAAATTGTTTGAGGAAACGTAAATCATTTTCGAAGAAAGCACGCAGATCGGTGACGCCATAGCGCAGCATGGTCAGACGTTCCATGCCCATACCAAAGGCGAAGCCGGAGTAAATTTCCGGATCGATGCCGACGTTACGCAGTACATTCGGATGCACCATGCCGCAGCCCAGTACTTCCAGCCATTTGCCATTTTTGCCCATTACATCCACTTCCGCTGAAGGTTCAGTAAAGGGGAAGTAGCTCGGGCGGAAGCGGATCTGCAGATTCTCTTCAAAGAAGTTATTCAGGAAATCGTGCAGCGTTCCTTTCAGGTTGGTAAAGCTGATGTCTTTATCGACAATCAGGCCTTCCATCTGGTGGAACATCGGCGTGTGGGTCTGATCGTAATCATTACGGTAAACGCGGCCCGGCGCGATAATGCGGATCGGCGGCTGCTGATTTTTCATGGTGCGGATCTGCACGCCTGAGGTCTGCGTACGCAGCAGGCGCGTGGCATCAAACCAGAAGGTGTCATGATCGGCGCGGGCCGGATGGTGACCCGGAATATTCAGCGCGTCGAAGTTATGATAGTCATCTTCAATTTCCGGTCCGGTCACCACGGCAAAACCCAGCTCGCCGAAAAAGTTTTCGATGCGGTCAATGGTGCGCGTTACCGGATGCAGACCGCCGTTTTCGCTGCGGCGTCCGGGCAGTGAGACATCAATCGTTTCTGCCGCCAGGCGCGCATTCAGCGCCGCACTCTCCAGCGTATTTTTACGGGCGTTAAGATGATCCTGTACCTGCTGTTTTGCTTCGTTAATCACCGCACCTGCCGCCGGGCGCTCTTCAGCCGGCAGTTCACGCAGGGTGGTCATCTGCAGGGTAAGGTGCCCTTTTTTACCCAGAAATTCGACGCGTACAGCGTCCAGAGCGGCGATATCCGACGCCTCGTCGATGGCGGCCGTGGCACGGGCCACCAGGTCTGCGAGTTGGGACATGATTTCCTCTTCTTCCAGCCGGGCTGGTCAGTTCTTGTTGGGATCCGGGATCCGATTAAGTCTCGCCAGAAACAAAAAAGCCTCCACGAGGGAGGCTTTCAGCGCGATTTTTCGTTTCTTTTCTTATGCGCACAAGCCCCTGATGTTCAGGCGCTAAAGTAAAAAAAGAAACGGAAAAGAGCAGCGTGCATGCTTGCATTACCTTGAGAAAATTAAAAACCGCCCTATTGAAATGCCCGGCGGCGAAAATGTCAATCTTTTGCGTGAGTTGCAGGTAATAAAAAAGGGAGCAAGCTCCCTTTTTTACCTGACTTACGCCAGAGCTGATTTCGCTTTTTCTACCAGAGCAGCGAAGGCTGCTTTGTCGAATACAGCGATGTCAGCCAGGATTTTACGGTCAATCTCAATGGACGCTTTTTTCAGGCCATTGATGAAACGGCTGTAAGACATACCGTTCTGACGCGCCGCTGCGTTGATACGCGCGATCCACAGCTGACGGAACTGACGCTTACGCTGACGACGGTCGCGGTAAGCATACTGACCAGCTTTGATAACAGCCTGGAAAGCAACGCGGTAAACACGTGAACGTGCACCGTAGTAGCCTTTAGCTTGTTTTAAGATTTTTTTGTGACGTGCGCGAGCAATTACACCACGTTTTACGCGAGCCATGAGCTCTCCTTAATCATATTCTGTTTTGCCGGTGCCCTGCTGGCGATAAGCCTTACAGCGCGACGGGCGAATTAAAAAAATTTACTTATGCGTACGGCAGGCAGGCAATAACCAGACCCAGATCGCCTTTAGACACCAGGCCTTTTGGACGCAGGTGACGTTTACGCTTGGTAGACTTTTTGGTCAGAATATGACGCAGGTTTGCGTGCTTACGCTTGAAGCCGCCAGAGGCGGTCTTCTTGAAGCGCTTAGCCGCGCCACGTACAGTTTTAATCTTTGGCATTTTTACAAATATCCACTTCGCATTGTTAAAAAAATGAACCAGACAGGCGAATAATTCCGCACAGCGCGAACGCTGCGCGGCATCGTTACTTGAAAGCCTACTGTTTCTTCTTGGGTGCGAGCACCATAATCATCTGGCGGCCTTCGATCTTCGAAGGGAAGGACTCGACCACTGCCAGATCGATATCTTCACACAGATCTTTACGGACGCGGTTAAGCACTTCCATACCGATCTGCTGGTGCGCCATCTCACGACCGCGGAAACGCAGCGTAATTTTGGCTTTATCGCCCTCTTCCAGAAAGCGCATCAGGCTGCGGAGTTTTACCTGATAGTCGCCATCATCGGTACCAGGACGGAATTTAATTTCCTTAACCTGGATAACTTTCTGCTTCTTCTTCTGTTCCTTAGAAGACTTACTCTTTTCATAAAGGAACTTGCCGTAATCCATAATACGGCATACCGGCGGTTCGGCGTTCGGGCTGATTTCAACTAAATCTACGCCAGCTTCTTCAGCTTTCTCAATCGCTTCGCGTAGAGAGACAATGCCAAGTTGCTCGCCGTCAACGCCAGTGAGGCGCACTTCGGTGGCTCGGATTTCGCCGTTAATACGGTTTGGACGCGTCGGTTGTACTCGTTTTCCGCCTTTAATAACCTTATTCCTCTAATTGGTGAAGATGTCGGCTGCGAATCTCTTGTTGCAGCTTCTCAACAAACACATCTACGTCCATGCTCCCGAGGTCTTTACCACGGCGGGTGCGCACGGCAACTTTGCCTGCTTCCACCTCTTTCTCACCGCAAACCAGCATATAAGGGACGCGACGCAATGTGTGCTCGCGGATTTTAAAGCCTATCTTCTCGTTTCTCAAGTCTGCTTTGACACGAATGCCAGCATTTTGCAGTTTCTTTGTCAGTTCACTGACATATTCTGCCTGATTGTCAGTGATATTCATCACTACAGCCTGTACCGGTGCCAGCCAGCTCGGGAAGAAACCAGCGAACTCTTCAGTCAGAATACCGATAAAGCGCTCCATAGAGCCCAGAATCGCACGGTGAATCATCACCGGTGTCTGACGGTCGTTGTTTTCACCCACATAGGTGGCATCAAGACGTTTTGGCAGAGAAAAGTCTAGCTGAACCGTGCCACACTGCCAGGCACGATCGAGACAATCATACAGGGTGAACTCGATTTTCGGGCCGTAGAATGCCCCTTCACCCGGCTGATACTCAAAGGGGATATCATTCTCTTTCAATGCTTCGGCCAGGTCAACCTCTGCGCGATCCCACATCTCATCGGTACCGATGCGTTTTTCCGGACGGGTAGACAACTTCACGACGATTTTTTCAAAACCGAACGTGCTGTACATGTCGTACACCATACGAATACAGCTGTTTACTTCGTCGCGCACCTGATCTTCAGTACAGAATACGTGAGCATCATCCTGCGTAAAGCCGCGTACGCGCATCAGACCATGGAGCGCACCCGATGGCTCGTTACGGTGGCAGCTACCGAACTCTGCCATACGCAGCGGCAGATCGCGATAGGACTTCAGACCCTGATTGAAGATCTGCACGTGACCCGGGCAGTTCATCGGTTTAATGCAATATTCGCGGTTTTCTGAAGAGGTGGTAAACATCGCCTCTTTGTAGTTTTCCCAGTGGCCGGTTTTTTCCCACAGCACGCGGTCCATCATAAACGGACCTTTTACTTCCTGGTAATCATACTCTTTCAGTTTGGTACGGACAAAAACTTCCAGCTCGCGGAAAATCGTCCAGCCGTCATTGTGCCAGAACACCATGCCCGGCGCCTCTTCCTGCATATGGTAGAGATCGAGCTGTTTACCAATTTTGCGATGATCGCGTTTTGCTGCCTCTTCCAGGCGCTGCAGATAGGCTGACAGCTGCTTCTTATCTGCCCAGGCCGTGCCGTAAATACGCTGCAGCATTTTGTTATCGCTGTTGCCGCGCCAGTAAGCGCCCGCAATTTTCTGCAGCTTAAAATGGTGGCAGAAGCGCATGTTCGGCACGTGCGGACCGCGGCACATATCCACATACTCTTCATGATGATAGAGGCCAGGACGATCGTCGTGACTGATATTCTCATCAAGGATTGTGGTTTTATAGCTTTCGCCACGCGCAGCAAAGACGTCGCGCGCTTCCTGCCAGCTGACTTTTTTCTTTACCACGTTGTAATTGGTTTCAGCCAGCTGGTGCATACGCTGTTCCAGCTGTTCCAGATCTTCCTGCGTCAGCGTGTGGTCGAGATCGACGTCATAATAGAAGCCGTTATCGATGACCGGGCCAATCGCCATTTTGGTATCAGGCCACAGCTGTTTAATAGCATGGCCCAGCAGGTGCGCGCAGGAGTGCCGGATAATCTCCAGACCCGCTTCATCTTTTGCGGTGATGATTGCTACCTGAGCATCGTCGGTGATGGGATCAACCGCATCTACCAGCTCACCGTTTACGCGACCGGCGATACAGGCTTTCGCCAGGCCGGGACCAATATCCAGCGCAATATCCATTACGCTGACCGGGTGGTCAAAAACGCGCTGGCTGCCGTCAGGAAGAGTAATTACTGGCATTTTATATCCTTAAATTGCAGTGGTAAGCCACACGAAAGCCTACATGCAACACTGTGTTTGGTGTGTGTACCCGGCGTGATGTCAGACCCACATTGTCGGAATGACGCCAGGCGCATAAAGCGGCAAATATGATAACAGCTTTCACCCTGCAGCAAAACCCGCCTTGCGGGCTAAGTCTAAGCAAACACGAAAAAAAACCGCCGTGCAGCCTGAGCCGGACGGCGGTTTTCTGGTATGGCAGTTACATTGCGTAGGAGAGCTGAATCGTGGTTTTGGTATCGGTACGATCGGGCGCGGACTCTGGCGGATTGTTGTTCCAGGTCACGTTGTAGCCCATCTTCAGCGCAAAGTGCTCATTGATGGCGACCTGCAGGGCCGTTTCTGAGTTCACCGTAGTATCTTCGCCGAAGCTGCTCAGCACGGATACACCCTGAATGAATTTCGTGGTATCCGTCAGCTGCCACTGATAGCTGACTGCGCCATAGCCCAGCGCTTTGGTCTCATGCCCGCCGTCGTGAAAGTCGTCGTAACGTACGCCCGGACCAAATTCCGCGCGCAGAGAGTGCACCGGACCGTTGAGGATCTGGCGACCATAACCGGCCGTCAGCACGTCGCGGGAATCGTAACCATTCAGACGATCGCTCAGCCAGCTGGCCTGACCAAACAGATAATCAGCGCTGTTCATGTTGTAGCGGCTGCGGCCACCGATATTGTAGGTTTCAGATGAACGCTCATCGTTGGATGAGGTGTTCGCCGCGTTGCCCCACAGGCTGTAAGCCGTTGAGGTCTGATACCAGGTCATGCTGGTTGAAGCCGTCAGCGAAGAGCTGGTGGTATTACCGGTTTGCGCCAGGTAACCGGCTGATGCGCTGCCTTCAAACGGCTGTTTGGCCGTTGAAGGATCATCCATTGAGGTGAAGACAGCGTTATCAGCAAAAGCCTGGTGACAAAATGCTCCGGCAGAGAGCAGAAAAATAGCGGACAGCTTATTAAGAACTTTCATTAAAGGGTGATCCGTGCGGCAATTTAAAAACAGGTGAGTCTGCAGCGTTTTTACCGGCAATCAATGCAATTTACTGTAAGTTTTGTAAAAAATTATGAGGCGGCATCAGGCCGTTCCCTGCATCAACCAGCATGATACGTTGCAGACGCGTTCACTAACGGCGCGCATTATAGGTGCCGTTCAGAGAAATAACAGCCCGCAATTATCAGGAATTTTGCCGCTGCTGACACAGCCTTACGCTGCAACTGAACAAAATTCGCTCTCAGCTGTGGGGTGGACTACGCTGAAATCTGTTTGGTTACAGTGAGGTGAGAAAATGAGCACGCTGGACGTTATGAGTTACGTTGTCACTTTCCACTATCAGGAGTCGGGGCTAAGCGATCTTCAATCGCTGACCAGCGCTATGGTCAATAGCGGATATAGCACCACCCTGCACGATGCTGAAGGACATCCGCATGAACTGGGAACCAACAGCTTCGGCATTGTCAGCACGCTGACGCCTGAAGCGGTTTCGGAGCAGGCTGCGCGTATTGCAGAGGTGGCATTGCATCAGTCTCCGCAGACAAAGGTTACAACGCTGCAGCAATTTTTGCAGAACCCTGTCTGAGGCCGCCGGTAAAACTGGCCTTGCCTATTTTTTGCGCGCTACAATTGCAGCGATATCGCGATTAACGAGGAGCCCGCCATGTGGTCAGCCATCAGCCGCCTGTTAAGCGAACAGACTCAGCCAGCAGAGATTACGCAGCGCGAGCCCCTGCCCGGCGGGGATATCCATCCCGCCTGGCGTATCCGCTACGGCGATCTGGATGTCTTCGTCAAGTGCAACACCCATGACCGGCTGGACCTGTTCCGCTGGGAGGCCGATCAGCTCAGTCTGCTGGCGCGCACGCAGACAGTCCGGGTGCCGACCGTCTACGGCGTCGGCAGCACGCGCGACGCCAGTTTTCTTCTGCTGGAGTATATTCCGCCGCAGCCGCTCAGCGCGGAAGCGGGTTATCAGCTCGGGCAGCAGCTGGCGCGCCTGCATCAATGGAGTGAGCAGCGCCAGTTCGGACTCGATTTCGATAATAATATTACCACTACCCTGCAGCCCAATAGCTGGCTGCGGCGCTGGTCGCTGTTTTTTGCGGAGCAGCGTATCGGCTGGCAGCTGCAGCTGGCAGCGGAACGCGGTGTAACCTATGGTGACATGAATCAGATTATTGACAGCGTTCAGCAGGCGCTGGCTCATCATCATCCGCAGCCTTCGCTACTGCATGGCGATCTCTGGCCTGCCAACTGTGCAGATAGCAGCAGCGGGCCATGGATTTTCGATCCTGCCTGCTACTGGGGTGACCGCGAATGCGACCTGGCGATGCTGAGTTATTACCATGAACTGCCGCGTGAGATCATGCAGGGCTATCACGCAGAGTGGCCGCTGGCAGAGGGATTTTCGCAACGCCAGCCTGTATATCAGCTCTATTACCTGCTGAACCGCGCGAACGTTTTTTCCGGCCAGTGGCAGGAGGAGGCGCAGTTTGCCGTCAGTCAGCTGCTTAGCGACGACAAACTGGCGCAGGATCGGGCCAGACCGGCCTGATGATTTAAAGCATGCCCAGCAGCGTCAGTAAAAAGTAGCCGGCAACAGCAATAATTACTGGCAGGATATAGAGCGGAAAAATCTGCAGCAGAATAGTGTGGTGCGGGACGCGGATTTTTTCCTCAAGCTGCGCGCGCGTGCGGCCTTCGCTGCCCTTTGCCTGCTCCAGAATCAGCTGATCTTCAATGCCCTCTTTAACATGCCGCGACTGGCGCCACATGCGCGCACCCGATGCCTGTAAAGCCATGCCGATGAAAATCAGCGCATAAACGATCCAGAAACCGATATTTGCCCCGCCGTGAAAATCGGGCACCGGCGAGTTGTGCCAGAACGGATTGAGAAACGACGTATTGAACTTAAGCATGTCCACCATGACATGGATAAAATCCAGCAATACGGCATCCAGTCCGGGCTGCTTTACGCTGTGCTGATATAAATAACCGAGCATGGAAACAATTGTCGACAGCAGTGCCGGAATGAAAATGATCCAGCCAGCCACGCGCTTAAGGATGGCGACCTGGCCAGCCTGTTGGTATGTCATGCAGACTTCCCTATACAGATAATTATTTTGCCCTAAGTCTACCTGCAGTCGGCGATTTTTTCCTGAAAAATGCGTTACCTGTCGCGTCCTTGTTTTCGCACTCTGGCGTGATAAGGTGGCGCAAACCGCTAAGAAGGATATTGTCATGCGCTATCGTCGTCCGGTGTACGCCGCTATTTTTGATATGGATGGTTTACTGATTGATTCTGAACCGCTGTGGGATCAGGCTGAGATGGAGGTACTGGCAAGCCTTGGCGTTGACGTCAGTCGTCGCGCGGAGCTGCCTGACACGCTTGGCCTGCGCATCGATCAGACCGTACGCATGTGGTATGAGGCACAGCCGTGGCAGGGTGCGACTCAGGCCGACGTCACGGCGCGTATTATCGATCGTACGCTATCGCTGATCGAAGCGCAGCAGCCGCTGCTGCCCGGTGTCGATCAGGCGCTGCAGCTCTGTCAGCAGCAGGGGCTGCGGATTGCGCTCGCTTCCGCTTCGCCGCTGGCCATGCTGGAGCGGGTGCTGGAGATGTTCCGGCTGCGGCCCTGCTTTTCCGCCCTCGCCTCCGCTGAAGCGCTGCCGCTGAGCAAACCTCATCCGCAGGTCTATCTGAATGCGGCAGCGGCGCTTGATATCGATCCGCTTAACTGTGTGGCGCTGGAAGACTCCTTCAACGGCATGATCGCCTGTAAAGCGGCGCGCATGCGTTCTATTGTGGTGCCTGCGGCTGCACACTACGCGGATGCCCGCTGGGCGCTGGCAGAAGTGCGGCTGCCGAGCCTGACGGAACTGCGCGCAGAGCATCTGTTTAACTGACCGCAGGGTGTATGGCGCAGTCTGATACAGCGGTCAGCCAGCGCGAAAATAATTCACTCTTCGTTACAGCGTCACCGTTCTCATTTACTGGATAAATCCCTATACTGGATGCATTGACAGTTTTGTATCCGGATTTAATCATGACGGCCGAAGGCCATGTAATTTTTGCTATCGCCAGCGCTATTTTTGCCAAGCGTGCTGAGCTGACACCGGTTCTGGCTGCGGCGGACTGGTGGCATCTGGTTCCCGCTACGCTGCTGACCTGCCTGCTGCCGGATATCGACCACCCCCGATCCACGCTGGGCCAGCGTTTTCGCTGGCTCTCTCAGCCCATCGCGCGGGCGTTTGGACATCGCGGTTTTACCCACAGTTTGCTGGCAGTGGCTATCAGCCTGTGGCTGTTTAAAGTGAACGTGCCGGCAGACTGGTTTCTGCCGGCGGATGTGCTGCAGGGACTGACGCTGGGCTACCTGAGCCATATCGTGGCTGACATGCTGACGCCAGCTGGCGTTCCGCTGCTGTGGCCCTGCCGCTGGCGCTTTCGTCTGCCTATTCTCAGAAGCCAGAGCGGTAATCAGCTGGAGCGGATACTTTGTCTGGGACTGGTGGTTGCGGCGCTCTGGTTTCCGGCTGGCATGCCTGATTTTGGTGCAAACGGCTGGCCGCAGCAGCTGTTTGATACACTGCAATCCAGCGTGAACCGGTTAATTAATCCGCTAAACGGATAATAATTACGCCATATTAAACAAAAAGTTATAACCCATACTTTTTGGGTATAAGCCTGCACTTAATTGTGCTGCTAACATCCCTGACATTCTCTGATAGAAATTTACGTTACGCTATGCCGCCTGCACTTTGCAGGACGGCATCTTTCTGGAGTTAAGTATGGATTTCCCTCTTATTATCAACATAGTGGTCTTTGCCGCTCTGCTGGTGCTGCTTAACCGCATTGGCAACCAGAGCTGGAGCCTGTCAAAGCGCGTACTGACCGGCCTGGTGCTGGGCGTGCTGTTTGGCCTGGCGCTTCAGGCGGTTTATGGCGAAAACAGCGCAGTGGTTAAGGATTCGATCGGCTGGTTTAATCTGGTCGGTAATGGCTATGTACAGCTGCTGCAGATGATTGTTATGCCGCTGGTATTCGCCTCAATACTGAGCGCGGTGGCGCGTCTGCATAACGCCTCCTCGCTGGGCAAAATCAGCGTGCTGACCATCGGTGTACTGCTGTTTACCACGGCTATCTCCGCGCTGGTCGGCGTGATGGTGACCGGCCTCTTCCACCTCAGCGCTGAAGGGCTGGTGCAGGGTGCGCAGGAGACCGCGCGTCTGAATGCTATTCAGAGCAACTATGCGGGTAAAGTCGCCGATCTCAGCACGCCGCAGCTGCTGCTCTCTTTCATCCCTAAAAACCCGTTTGCCGATCTGGCAGGCGCGAACCCGACCTCCATTATCAGTGTCGTTATCTTTGCTGCTTTCCTCGGCGTCGCTGCACTGCATCTGCTGCGCGATGATAAAGTGAAAGGTGAACGCGTACTGGCCGCGATTGATACGCTGCAGTCCTGGGTGATGAAACTGGTGCGCCTGATCATGAAGCTGACGCCATATGGCGTACTGGCTCTGATGACCAAAGTGGTCGCCGGCTCTAACCTGCACGATATCGTTAAGCTGGGCAGCTTTGTTCTCGCCTCCTATCTTGGCCTTGCGATTATGTTTGGCGTGCATGCGCTGCTGCTGTCGATCAACGGCATCAATCCGCTGCGCTTCTTCCGCAAAGTATGGCCGGTGATCACTTTCGCTTTCACCAGCCGCTCCAGCGCGGCCAGCATTCCGCTGAATGTGGAAACGCAGACGCGCCGTCTCGGCGTGCCGGAAGCGATTGCCAGCTTTTCCGCCTCCTTCGGTGCCACAATTGGTCAGAACGGCTGTGCCGGACTCTATCCGACAATGCTGGCCGTGATGGTTGCTCCTACTGTCGGTATTAACCCGTTTGATCCGGTCTGGATCGCCACGCTGGTCGGGATCGTCACCCTGAGTTCCGCTGGCGTAGCCGGTGTGGGCGGCGGTGCTACCTTTGCTGCGCTGATTGTGCTGCCGGCAATGGGGCTGCCGGTGACGCTGGTCGCGCTGCTGATTTCCATTGAGCCGCTGATTGATATGGGCCGTACCGCGCTCAACGTGAACGGTTCAATGACGGCCGGTTCGCTGACCAGCCGCTGGCTGGGTCAGACCGACAAAAAAATTCTGGAGAGCGATGAGCACGCCGAACTGGCGCATCGCTAAGCGCTGACTTCAGCATGAAAAAGGGCCCGTCTCAGACGGGCCCTTTTTTATTCAGCAAAAAAGAGTTACTGCGCAACCTGCGGATCGGTGTCGTACTCTTTGCAGCTCTGGAAGCCGTAGTTCATCACGCGACCGGTATCGTTGTAGCTGACAAAATAGGTCTGCATTTTGCCATCGCGCTCGCCGATAACGTAAGTCTGGCAGGTGCCACGCGCGTGCGCCATGGTCACTTCGGTCGAAGCCGGACCCGCAATCTGACGCACCTGTTCACGCGTCATGCCTTTTTTAACATCTTTTACCACCGGTTTGGTGACATAACTTTCCGCGCGATCGTAAGTGGTACAACCAGACAGAGCAGCCAGCGTCATAGCGGCAGCGATACATCCCAGCACTTTATTCATTTTTTGTTCCTCATACTTTGTCCATGTCGGAATAAGCCTGGAACACAAATTCAGATTTATCAACCTGGTGGCGACGCTTTTAGATGCGTTCATCGCAATATATCCGGAGTAAAAAAGCTGTGCTGCTGCGCCCTGCTCCGTATAATCGCGCGGTTAACTTTTTACCCGGCTCAGAGGCCCCATGACATCTGTACACCCTAACCGGCTGGTTTACGCCATCACGCTCGGACTTCTGGCGGCGCTCGGACCGCTCTGTATCGACCTCTATCTCCCCGCGCTGCCTGAACTGGCGCGCGATCTGCACACGCAGACCTCCACCGCTCAGCTCAGTCTGACTGCCGGCCTGCTGGGCCTCGGGGCGGGACAGCTGCTATTTGGTCCCATGAGCGATAAATTTGGCCGCATCCGGCCCCTGCTGCTGTCGCTGCTGCTGCTGTTTATTGCCTCTGTCGGCTGCGCGCTGGCAAAAGATATCCATTCGCTACTGATTGCCCGCCTGTTTGAGGGGCTGGCTGGCGCTGGCGGTGCCGTGCTGTCGCGCGCTATCGCCCGGGATATGTATAGCGGACACGAGCTGACGCGCTTTTTTGCGCTGCTGATGCTGGTCAACGGCCTTGCACCGGTGGGAGCGCCGGTACTGGGCGGCGCGCTGATGACAATCATGAGCTGGCGCGGCATTTTTCTCGTACTGGCGGCGATCGCCATTCTGCTGATTCTGCTGGCGCGCTGGCAGCTGCATGAGACGCTGCCGCCTGCACGCCGTAGCCAGGGCTCTCTGTTTTCCGCCTGGGCGGCGCTGGGCCAGGTCGTTACGCATCGGCCCTTTATGGGTTTTTGCCTGACGCAGGGCTTTATGATGTCAGGCATGTTTGCCTATATCGGCGCCTCACCGTTTGTGCTGCAGCAGATCTACGGCCTCTCGCCTCAGGCGTTCAGCCTCTGCTTTGCTGCCAACGGGTGCGGCCTGATTATCGCCTCACAAACCAGCGCACGGCTCTGTCCGCTCTGGGGCGAATACCGGGTGCTTAAGGGCGGGCTGGCGCTGGCATTTGTCGCCTCCGCCACCCTGCTGACCGCCGCGCTGAGCGACGCCGCCCTGCCGGTGATTCTGGTGGCGCTATTTTTCTCTATTGCCAGTAACGGTGTAATCGCAACCACCGCCGCATCGCTGGCGATGCAGAGTCAGGGGCACCGCGCCGGCAGTGCTTCTGCGGTTATCGGCGTCACCATGTTTACGCTGGGCGCCATCAGCGTGCCGGTTAGCGGCGTGGGCGGGACCTCGGTTATCAGCATGAGCGCCACCATTTTCGGCTGCTTTATGCTGGCAATCCTGATGTTTACCCTGCTGGCGCAGCGGCCTGAAAGCGCCTGATTCAGCAGCAAACCGTCTGCGCCAGTCGCCGTTTGGCTTGTTGTTTTGCGGCCAAGGCGTTAGCTTTAGCTGATGTTACGCATCATGCCGTCAGGCTTCTGACTTGAGGAGAGGTTCATGTCACTGCAGCAGGAAATTATTCAGGCCCTTGGTGTTAAACCCGCTATCGATCCGCAGCAGGAGATCCGCGTCAGCGTCGATTTCCTGAAAGCGTACCTGAAAGCGCATCCTTTTCTGAAAACGCTGGTGCTGGGCATCAGCGGCGGGCAGGACTCAACGCTGACCGGTAAGCTGGCGCAGATGGCGGTCAGCGAGCTGCGTCATGAGACCGGCGATAAAGAGTACACCTTTATTGCCGTGCGCCTGCCGTATGGTAAACAGGCCGACGAGCAGGATTGTCAGGATGCGCTGGCGTTTATTCAGCCCGATCGTACCCTGGTGGTGAATATCAAAGAGGCGGTGCTGGCGAGCGAGCGCGCACTGCAGGAAGCGGGTATTGCGCTGTCAGATTTTGTCCGCGGTAACGAAAAGGCGCGTGAACGCATGAAGGCGCAGTACAGCATCGCCGGCATGACCAAAGGTATCGTGCTGGGCACCGATCACGCGGCGGAAGCGGTGACCGGTTTTTATACCAAATATGGCGATGGCGGCAGCGACGTGAACCCGATCTTTCGCCTTAACAAAGGCCAGGGTAAACAGCTGCTGAAGGCGCTGGGCTGCCCGGAGCACCTCTGGATGAAACATCCCACGGCCGATCTTGAAGACGATCGTCCCGGCCTGCAGGATGAGGTGGCGCTTGGCGTAACCTATCAGCAGATCGATGATTATCTGGAAGGCAAAACCATCAATGCCGAATCGGCGAAAATTATCGAGGGCTGGTACACCAAAACCGAACATAAGCGCCGTATGCCGGTGACTGTGTTTGACGACTACTGGAAAAAGTAGCCCCTCCCTGCGACTCCCCCTCTGCGGAGAGAGAGTCGCGCCTCGCTTGCCACTGGCGATAAAAGCAGCACGCTGATACACTGTATACAAAACCAGTAAGCGGAGCATTCTTTGGTCAGACGAGCAACCAGCCATCGCCTCGACTTTGACGCGGCGGCAATCTATCAATATCCCGAACACCTGCGCCAGTGGCTTGAAGGGCTGCCTAAAGTGCCTGGCGTCTATACCTTTCACGGCGAGAGTGAAAATCTGCCTCTTTATATCGGCAAGAGCATTAATTTGCGCAGCCGGGTTATGGCGCATTTTCGCACCACGGATGAAGCGAGCATGCTGCGTCAGGCGCGGCGCGTAAGCTGGATCCCCACCGCCGGCGATATTGGCGCGCAGCTGCTGGAAGCGCAGATGATTAAAACGCAGCAGCCGTTATTTAATAAGCGCCTGCGCAAAAATCGTCAGCTCTGCTCACTTCAGCTGGGAGAAGGCGCGCCGGAAGTGGTCTATGCAAAAGATGTCGATTTCTCTCGTTCACCCGATCTCTACGGGCTGTTTCGCAGCCGTTTTGCCGCGCTGGAGAAGCTTAAAAGCATGGCCGATGAGCTGCAGCTCTGTCACGGCCTGCTTGGGCTGGAGAGCCTGCGGCCAGGGCGCGGCTGCTTTCGCGCAGCACTGAAGCGCTGTGCCGGCGCCTGCTGCGGAAAAGAGAGTGTTGAAGCGCACCAGCAGCGGCTCCGCGAGGGGCTGGAACGCTTTCGCGTGGTGTGCTGGCCGTGGGAAGGCCCGGTTGGCATGGTGGAGCGCGGCGCTGAGATGACACAAATCCATGTGATCGATCACTGGTTCTGGCTGGGTTCTGTTGCCACTGAAGCGGAAGCGCGCCAGCTGCAGCGCGCGCGCCAGGGGTTTGATCACGACGGCTATAAAATTCTCTGCCGTCCGCTGCTTTCCGGCGAGTTCCCGCTGATAGAACTATAAAAAAAACCGCCGACGCTGTTCAGGGCGGTACTCTGCCCTGAACAGCGCCGGCGGTCTTAATCCGGATCGATCACGGTGTGTGTTTACTCACCGTCAGCAGGCGGTGGTGGCATTTTACCATCGTGTGGCGCTTTTTCCGTCAGGCGCGTTTCGAAATTGGCGTTGTACTGCTTTTTCTGTTCCGGCGTCAGTACGTTGTAGATTTTGTTCTGGGTTTCCATCATGCGTACCGCATTCTCTTTGGCGTTTGCGGTCATCTTCTCAGCCTGTGCTTCCGCTTTGCTGCGATCAAAGCTGTCGGCGGCAATAATGGCATGGTTCGCGCGGCGCGCCTCCGGCGACGGGCGCTGAATCTCTTTATGACCATCCTGCATGATGGTGCGGATCTGTGTTTTCTGCGCATCGGTCAGAGTAATGCCTTTGAACATCTCCATACCGTGATGACGCATCGGCTTATGCATCGGCTTTTCAGTGCCGGCCGGCGGTGGCGTCAGGTTATCGGCCGCAGCGTGGACGATATTGGCGGCACCCAGTGCCATTGCGGTAGCCAGAAAAACAGAAGTCAGTTTACGCATAATATTGTCCTTTCTTGTCAGTTATATGACGACAGCCTGTGTCGCGTCTTCGGAAACAAGCATACGACGCTGAACGTCAACTACTCAGAACCTGAGTAAAGCCCTGAAAGCATAGAAGATAGATATCGTGCAATCGTGGAGAGATTGCGAAGAATTACGTGAGAAAATGCAAAAAAGTATGACAATAGCGGGAAAATGGCAGGAATTAAGGAGGAGTGTAATGAGTTTGCCCGCGCCGGGAAAGCAAAATGTTAAGCGATCGCTATCAGCATGGCTGACGCCATCAGGCGTCAGCCATGCTGCAGCCGTTTATTGCGCCGGCATCTGTGCGTTCTCTTCCGTCAGCATCAGCCCGGCGCGTAATCCCGGCGCCACCTGCGGATTGGGAAACAGTACATATTCCCGCGCCTGCTGTACGTAATAGCGCGTGTCGCCCTCTTCTGCCAGCAGCGTGCCCTGGGGAAACGCGGTGAAATTCAGCGTGTCCGCGCTCATATGCAGCGTAAATCCCTCTCCCTGACGGGTGATTTGTTGTGAAACGTGATAGCGCCGCGGCTGCGTATGCGGCTGCGGCCACGTTTCGCCCTCCAGCAGCGCAGCGAGTGCCCGCTGCACTGCCCTGAACTGCGCGAGATCATTTTCACCAAACGGCAGCGCCTTACCCAGTTCCAGCGTCGAACTCGCCGCATGATGATGCTCACAACTATAGTGGGTGAAGGTGCCGCCCGGCGCACGATGAAAAACCAGCGCCTCCAGCTCAGCTGCGGCCAGCCACTGCATAAACGTATCCGGCCACGGTCGCGCGTTCGCGGGCATAACGGCAAAGCGTGGATAATAAGAGCCGCGAATAGCGGTATGCAGATCAAGATGCCAGCGCGACGTCTGCCTGTGGCAGCTGCGCCAGAAGCGCTCCATCACCTGTTCCAGCTGCAGGGCGCGCTGTGCCTCACTGGTTTCACTGACCCGCTGCCAGCGGCCACCAAACAGCCGGTTGAGATCGTACTGCTGATAGCGACGGCCGCTGCGCAGCGCCGCCGGATTACCCAGTATCACCAGCAGCCGCACCGCCAGCGGTTTTTCTCCGCTAAGCAGCGGCGCCAGCAGCTGCTCCACTATCTCCACCGGCGCGGTTTCATTGCCGTGGATCCCGGCTGACAGCACCAGCGCCCGGTCGCAGTGCGTCAGCGGCGTCAGCGAGAGGATCCCTTCCGCCTGCCACTGCCAGCGCAGATAAGCTGTCTCGCCCTGCGTGACGGCAGGCGGCGTGCCCGCCAGCGTCTGCTGTAAAAAACTGCGCATATTTTCTCCTTAATCCTGCCTCAGCCTCAGCGCTGAAAGGCGTAGACGCTGCCCAGCTTCAGCAGCTGCGTCAGCGCATCCAGAGCGTCACGCCCCTCCTGCAGCAGCGCCGGATCGGCTAAATCCGCCTGCGTGAGATAGTCGCGATAGTGGCGTTCTGCCCACTGGCTGAGCTGCGTAAACAGCTGCTCGTTCATCATTACCGCCGGGTTGACCGCCCGCTGCTCTTCTGCCGTCAACACAACCCGCAGGCGCAGGCAGGCTGGCCCGCCGCCGTTGCACATGCTTTCACGCAGATCGAATACCGTGAGCTCCCGAATCGGTCCGCCGCTCTCTGCCAGCTCCGTCAGATAAGCCCAGACGCCCGGATGCTGCCGTGCCTCTTCAGGCAGTATCAGCCGCATACCGCCATCGGGGTGCTGCAGCAGCTGACTGTTGAAGAGATAGGTCGCCACCGCGTCGCTGACGGATACGCGCGCGCGCGGCACCACGATGGCGGTAAACCCCGGCACCCGCTCTGCCAGCTGCTCCAGCAACGCAGGCTGATTGACGAAAGCCTCTTCGTGACAGAACAGCACCTGCTGATTACTGACGGCAATCACGTCGTTATGGAAAACGCCCTGATCGATCACCGCCGGGTTCTGCTGCACGAAGAGCGTGCGCGCCTCGTCAAGCTGATGCAGACGCGCGACCGCTCTGCTCGCTTCCAGCGTCTGGCGCGCCGGATAGCGTTCCGGCGTGATGCCGGCGTGCTGCCCTTCGCGTCCATAGACGAACAGCTGCAGGCCGGCGTCGCCGTAGCGCGCCCCGAAGCGATTGTGATTCGCGGCTCCTTCGTCACCAAACAGCGCCACCTGAGGCAGTGCGTCATGCACGCAGAAACGCTGCGGGTCGCGGAAGATCGCCCGCAGCAGATCAGCCGTTTCCGGTGCTTCAATGGACCGGTGAAACTTATTATTCAGATTGGCAACGGTAAAATGAACGCGTCCGTCACCGCTGTCTGCCGAGGGCGATACGGTGGCCGCGTTGGCAACCCACATCGCCGAGGCTGAACTGGCGGCTGAGAGCAGCTGCGGCGCCTGCTGCGCAGCGCGCGCCAGCACCTGCGCGTCACTGCCGTAAAAACCGAGCTGGCGCAGCAGCGGCAGATTAGGCCGCTCGTGCGGCGGGATCACGCCCTGCAGATAGCCGAGATCGGCCAGCGCTTTCATTTTGCGCAGTCCCTGCAGCACCGCCAGCCTGGGATTAGAGGGCTGCAGCTGATTGCGGGTTGACGCCTCATTACCAAATGAGAGGCCCGCGTAGTGGTGCGTCAGGCCAACCAGTCCATCAAAATTGACTTCAGCTGCGTTCATGGCGCGCTCCCTGAGCAGAGAAATCGAGACCCGGCGAGAGCGTATCGGGCAGGGCCAGACTGCTGCTCTCCAGGGTTGCCATCGGCCAGGCGCAGTAATCTGCAGCGTACCAGGCGCTGGCGCGGTGGTTGCCGGAGGCGCCTATGCCGCCAAACGGCGCGGTGCTGGCCGCACCGGTCAGCGGCTTGTTCCAGTTGACGATACCGGCGCGCGCCTCCAGCAGCAGCTGATCAAACTGCGCCCGCTGCGGTGAGATCAGACCGCATGAGAGGCCATAGCGCGTGGCGTTAGCCAGCGTAATCGCCTCACTGTAGTCGTCATAACGGATGATTTGCAGCAGCGGTCCGAACACCTCCTCATCCGGCAGCGCACTTACATGGGTCATATCGATAATGCCTGGCGTAATAAGTGCGCGCTGGCGATCCGGCCACTGCATATTCAGCAGCACTTCACCGCCCAGCGCCACGCGCTGCTGCCACGCCTGATAGATCTGTCCGGCCGCCGCAGGCGAAATGACGCTGCCCATAAATGGCTGTGGCTCAGCATTCCACGCTGCGGGCTGCAGCCGGGCGCTGACAGCCACCAGCCGCTGCAGAAACGCGTCGCCCGCCGCGCCACGTTTTACCAGCAGGCGACGTGCGCAGGTGCAGCGCTGCCCGGCAGAAATAAAAGCTGACTGGATGGCGATATGTACGGCGCCATCAATATCGGCCGGATCTTCCACAATCAGCGCATTATTGCCACCCATCTCCAGCGCGAGCATCTTCTCCGGCTGGCCGGCAAACTGCCGGTGCAGGTGATACCCGGTAGCCGCGCTGCCGGTAAACAGTACGCCATCAATCTGCTCTGCCTGTGCCAGCGCCTGGCCGCTTTCCCGTCCGCCCTGCACCATATTGATGACCCCCGCCGGGAGCGCTGCCTGCTTCCACAGCTGCACGGTGCGTTCCGCCGTCAGCGGCGTCAGCTCGCTCGGCTTAAACACCACGCAGTTTCCTGCCAGTAGCGCGGGCACAATGTGGCCATTTGGCAGATGCCCCGGAAAATTATAGGGCCCGAATACCGCCAGTACACCGTGCGGACGATGGCGCAGTGCGCTTTCACCCGACTGCTGTTCGCCGGTACGGGCGTGATACGCTTTCACTGAAATGGCAATTTTATTGATCATCGCCTGCACTTCCGTCAGCGTCTCCCAGCGCGGCTTGCCGGTTTCCTGTGAGATGATCTCCGCCAGCTCCACCTTATGCTGCTCCAGCAGCGCGGCAAAGGTTTCAATTCCTGCCTGACGTGCCGTGAACGGCAGGCGCGCCCAGTGCGGGAACGCTGCGCGGGCTGCCGCACAGGCGGCGCTGACCTGAGCCGCAGAGGCGGCGTTGCCCTGCCACAGCTGTTCGCCTGAGACCGGATCGGCTTTTGTGAAGAGGTCACCGTCGCCGCGCAGCCACTGATTATTAATAAAGTGCGTCATGCCTGTTTCTCCTCACGGCAGAGTGTTACAACCCGTAGCGCATCACCATATTCACAGCGCAGCGCCTGACGCTGGCTCTCACTGAGGCAGACGTGACCGGCGGCGATATCCACCGGCAGTAGCGTGGCGCGAAACTGCTGATAGTTGCTGTTAGCGACCAGGCAGAGCGGCCAGTGCGCCTGCGCGTCACCGGCGCCTGCCGGCAGCAGCGTACTTTTGCGAATGGCCCGGATACGATCAATTTCACACTCCAGCGTCGGTCCGCCATCAAAGATGTCGACATAGTTCTGATAGCGAAAACCTTCCGCTTCCAGCACCGCGCGCGCCGGCGCCGTTTTCGGGTGTACTTCACCAATGACGCGCTGCGCTGCCTCGCTGAGATAGTGAATATAGAGCGGATGTTTCGGCATCAGCTCTGCGATAAACGCTTTCTGACCGGTACCGCTAAGAAAATCAGCCTGGCGAAACGGCATAGAGAAGAAATGGCTGCCCACGCTCTCCCAGAAAGGGGAATGACCGCTGTCATCGCTGACGCCGCGCATCTCTGCCACCACGTTGCGCATAAAGCGATCGCGGAAGTTCGCCATAAAAAGAAAGCGTGATTTAGAGAGTAAATAGCCGTTTCTGCCGTCGCGGTAGTCGGGATCGAGAAATAGCGTACAGAGTTCGCTGCTGCCGGTGTGATCGTTGCTGAGCGACAGCACTGGCAGGCTGGCATACACGTTCAGCTCTCTGGAGGCGTGTACCTGCGTGCCAACCCGAAAGTTGTACCACGGCTCCTGCAACCCGACCGCCACTTCAATCGCGCAGATCCCCACGGCCCGGTTATCGTCACTGTCGGCCAGCACAAAGACGTAACCCTGTTCAGCGCGCGGCAGCGCCCCCTGCCAGGTCAGCAGTGAACGCTCAATACGCGCCTGCAGCGTGGCGCTGTCTTCCGGCAGCGAGGTAAGGCCGCCGCCGGTTTTACCCGCCAGCAGAAGCAGCTGCGCCAGGTCATCATGTTCAACCGGGCGGATCACCATCATGATGTGGCTCCTCTGAGAATACGTTCACAGGCGCGCTCAAAACGCGCCAGCCCCTGCTGCACCTCCTCCTGGCTGATGTTTAGCGCGGGCGCAAAGCGCACGACGCTGGCACCGGCAATCAGGACCATGACGCCCTCTTCGGCGGCCGTGAGATTGAACTGTTTGGCTTTTCCGGCGAAATCGTCGTTGAGTACGGCGCCAATCAGCAGCCCGAGGCCGCGAATAGTTTTAAACACCGGCAGCCGCTGGTTAATCGCCTGGAGCCGATCAACAAACCACTGATGCCGCTCGGTCACGCCAGCGAGAAAAGCGGGCTGGTTGACCAGCTCCAGCACTTTACCCGCTACCGCGCCTGCCAGCGGGTTACCGCCATAAGTGGTACCGTGGGTGCCCACCCCCATTACCTGCGCCAGATCCTCACGCGTCAGCATGGCACCAATCGGAAAGCCGCCGCCCAGCGCTTTTGCGGTACTCAGCACATCCGGCGTAACGCCATAGTGCATATAGGCGTAAAGCGATCCGGTGCGTCCCACACCGCTCTGCACTTCATCAAAAATCAGCAGCGCCTGATGGCGGTCGCACAGCTCCCGCAGGCCGCGCAGGAAGGCTGCATCGGCAGGTAAGACGCCGCCCTCGCCCTGAATCGGTTCAACAATCACGGCGCAGGTGTTGTCGTTAATCAGCGCGGCGGCCGATTCCAGGTGATTAAACTGCGCATGCTGAATGGCCGGCGGCAGCGGCGCAAAGTCGCGCGAATAGGCGGGCTGGCCGCCAGCCGACACCGTAAACAGGGTGCGGCCATGAAAAGCGTTAGTGAACGCCACAATGCCGCTTTTTTGATCGCCGAAACGGTCGTGTGCCACTTTGCGCGCCAGCTTAAGCGCAGCTTCGTTCGCCTCAGCGCCGGAGTTGCAGAAGAAAACGCGGTCGGCAAAGGTGGCATCAATCAGCTGTTTTGCCAGCCGCAATACCGGCTCGTTGGTATAGCCATTGCCGGTATGCCACAGCTTTGCCGCCTGCTCTGTCAGCGCCTGCTGCAGCGCCGGGTGTGCATGACCCAGCGCATTCACTGCGATCCCGCCAGCAAAATCGATATACTCTTTGCCCTGTTGATCCCACAACCGCGATCCTTCAGCCCGTACCGGTATAAAGGTTGCGGGTGCATAGACCGGCATCATCCATTGATCAAAATCGTGACGTGTAACCTGCAGTGACATAGCCGGATCTCCTGCCTCACCCCGGGTGAAGCTATTGTTTTAAAATTGTTAAGAGTGCGTAATCAGCAGCCCGACTATAAGGTGCAGCAAGCGTGCCAGCCAGAGGGAATAATGCATAAAAGGGAGTCAGCGACGAAATTTCAATGGGTTACGGCAGGCTGCTATTCACTTATTTTGCATAAAAAGTGAATATTACGGTTGCGCCGCCGCTAAGGCAGCAAATTATTTAGCGGATTTATGCATTTATGGAAGGAAATGTTGCTTTTGTGATCGCACAACAAATATTTCGCCATAACAGGGCAGATGGCGCGCGCTGGCAGCGCAGCACGCGCTATCGTGGTGCGAAAAAGCGCCTTCGCGCACGGGGGCGATCAGGGCGCCATGATATCGAAGCTGTCCTGGTTTTGTGGCGCCAGTGCCACCGGCGGCTGCAGCTGAAGATCGATCCAGTTTGACGTCACCCGCTGCTGTTTGCTGTCTTCAACCGTTACCGACAGACGATAGTGATTCGTTGCGCCTGGCGACGTGTCCCAGGCGGGCATAATAATACTCCAGCCCTGCGGATCGTCAGGCCGGGTCCCCGGCGTCAGGCTCAGCGCCTGCGTGTCGCCCTGCCAGCTTACTTTACGTACCGGATTCGCGCTGCGGATCTGCACTTTCAGCGACAGACTCTCACCAGGATTCAACTGCCACGGCGGCGTGGCGAGAAAAACAGAGAAGGTTTTTCGCTGGCGAAAAGCCAGAACCGGCGTCGAGCTGCGCGTCACCGTATCGTAGCGGCTGCCGCGCAGCGAACGGGTGGCTGCAACGTTATCCGGGCTGAGCTGCTGGCTGAGCGCCACGCCGAACCGGTAGTTAAGGTGCAGCCCGAGCTGATCCTGACTCTCCCCTTCGCTGCTGGTTTTGTGGCTGGCGGAAACGGTGACCAGCGGCACTGGCGTATAGGAGAGGCCCAGCGTCAGCGCAGAGGGGTTGTGATACGTGTTGCCGGAGTTGAACAGATCGACATTGTTGCCCAGATACTGCTGCCAGCTAACGGAGACGCCCAGCTGACGATAAAACGGCAGATAGCCGCGCGTGGTAACGTCATAACCGCGCGCCAGCCGCTGCTGCTGAAACGGATTGCGGTTGCGCCAGCCTGAGAGCGGCGTGTAGTAGTTGGCTGAAAAGCGCAAAAAGTCAGACCAGGCCTCCGTACCCACTGATGCCCGCTGCAGCCCGCTGTCGAACATACGATCGACAAATCCGTTATAACCAAGCAGCCAGTTGCCCGCCACCCAGCGCTGACCCAGGCCAGCATTACCAATCAGCCCGTTATCCGTCTGATGCACGCCCAGCTCGCTGAAGGTCAGATAGTTATAGCGATCGGCCCACGGCGTCAGCAGCGACGCCCCGCTGCCGCTGAAGTTACCTTCCATGTCGACATTAAGATCGATTTGCGCCTGACCGTAAGGCGACAGCAGCAGCTGCCCTTCATCCGCCACCCGGGTGGCCACCTCATCGCGAAAGTGATTAAACGCCCAGATCCCGGCCTGCTGCCCGAGCGACGTCTCACTGTCACCGTTCTGGCTCGCTTCGCCGATGCTCTTTGCGATGGTCGCCAGTTTTTTACTTAAGACGTCGCTATCAGCGTTATAGCCCAGCGCCGGCAGGTCATCAGCCATTTGCCGGAAGTGAGCGGGATCGGTAAAGGGCGCGTCAGCCACGCGGGTAGCGGTCGTCAGCGCCAGCGCAGGCAGCGCTACGCCAGTCAGGCAGAATGGCAGAAGTGTGCGGATAAGCAGTGGCAACATAAAATCAGCTATCGTTTCGGTAATAAAGTAGACGGCGATCACAAAACGGCAGATCTAACCTTATCACACTCTGCTGATTCTGCAGGCAATTTAGGAGGATTTACGGAAAGCGGTGCGGGCGTATGGCAGAGCAGTGCAGAGACAGACCGGGTGCCTGTCTCTGCGCTGCGGTTAAAAACCTAAGCTGTCCAGCAGATCATCAACCTGATCCTGACTGGAAACCACGCCAGGGGCATTAGCGTGGATCTGCGGGCCGTTCAGCAGGCTGGTGGCCTCTTTGCGCGCCGCCGCGTTTGCCTCTGGCATGTTCTCCAGCAGCACCATCAGCAGCTGCCGTTCAATTTCCTGGATGACATCCATCATGCGCTTGATCACCTGACCCGTGAGGTCCTGAAAATCCTGCGCCATCATAATATCCAGCAGCTGCTTGTTGGTGAATGACGTGTGCTGCGGCACCTCAGCGAGAAACTCACGCGTATCCGAAACCAACTCGCGCGCATCAGCAAGCTCAATCGGGTTTTCAAACCACGCATCCCAGCGCCCTTTTAACTGCGTGGCGCCCGCTTCCATCTTATCCTGATGCGGCTGTGACGCTTCCACGCTGTTCAGCGCGCGTTCTGCTGCCTGCGCCGTCATCTGTACTACATAATCCAGACGATCGCGGGCATCCGGGATCGCTTCTGCGGCTTCGGCAATCGCCTGATCCAGCCCGAGTTCACGCAGGCTGTCGCGCAGCATACGCGTCAGCGAGCCAATTCGGACAATAATGTCGTGTGCCGAGGCTTCTTCAGTTGATTTCGGAAGGTCGCTCATCACATCTCCTTACATGCCCAGTTTTTCGAATATTTTACCCAGCTTCTCTTCCAGCGTGGCGGCGGTGAAAGGTTTCACTACGTAGCCGCTGGCGCCAGCCTGAGCGGCAGCAATAATGTTCTCTTTCTTCGCTTCTGCCGTTACCATCAGCACCGGCAGCTTGCTCAGCGTGGCGTCGGCGCGAATGGTCTGCAGCAGCTGCAGGCCATCCATGTTTGGCATGTTCCAGTCAGAGACCACGAAGTCGAAGCCGCCTGCGCGCAGTTTATTCAGCGCATCAACGCCATCCTCGGCTTCTTCAACGTTATTGAAACCCAGCTCTTTCAGCAGGTTGCGGACGATGCGACGCATGGTGTTAAAGTCGTCCACTACCAAAAAGCGCATATTTTTATCAGCCATATCTACTCCTGTGTTGTCTCGTCCGGCAGGACGGGCTCGTTAAATTCGCAATGCCTGTCCGGCGCTAATTTTTGCCAGCATATGCTGGCTGATGTGGCCCAGATCGACCACTTCACTGGTGCCGCCCATCGCTATTGCTTCGCGCGGCATGCCAAATACCACACAGCTGGCTTCATCCTGCGCGATGGTCCAGGCGCCTGCGCGATGCATTTCCAGCATCCCGGCCGCGCCGTCATTTCCCATCCCGGTCAGAATGACGCCCACTGCATTTCGTCCTGCATTGACGGCCACCGAGCGAAACAGCACATCCACAGAGGGTTTGTGCCGGTTAACCGGCGGGCCATCATTAAGTTTTACAACGTAGTTCGCTCCGCTACGCCCCAGCTCCATATGCATTGCGCCTGGCGCGATATAGGCGTGACCCGGCAGAATACGTTCGCCATCCTCCGCCTCTTTCACGGTGATCTGGCAGAGCTTGTTCAGCCGCTCGGCAAACGAGCGGGTAAATCCCGGCGGCATATGCTGCGTGATCAGCAGCGCCGGACTGGTCGCCGGCAGCGGCTGCAGTACATGGCGGATCGCTTCCGTACCGCCGGTGGACGAGCCGATCGCAATCAGCTTTTCACTGCTGAGCAGCGGACCCGCTTTCAGCGTGACCGGCGCCGGCGACACGGTGCGCGTATGCAGCTTCGCCCGCGCCGCGCCGCGAATTTTGTCGGCGATCATCTGGCTGTAAGCCAGCATGCCCTCGCGGATCCCCAGCTGCGGTTTCGTGACAAAATCCACCGCGCCCAGCTCCAGCGCGCGCAGCGTGACTTCCGAACCCTTACCGGTGAGAGAGGAGACCATCACCACCGGCATCGGCCGCAGACGCATCAGTTTTTCCAGAAAGTCGAGACCATCCATACGCGGCATCTCAACATCCAGCGTCAGCACCTGCGGGTTGTACTGTTTGATTAAATCCCGCGCTACCAGCGGGTCCGGTGCCGTCGCAACCATCTCCATATCGGGATGGCTGTTGATGATCTCCGTCATCAGCTGGCGCATCAGCGCCGAGTCATCCACGCACATCACGGTGATTTTGCTCATCGTCTTTCCTTAGTCAGCCCATACACGGTCTGCCCGCGCAGCCAGAACTCTTTGCTGATCTGGCTGAAGTTTTCTGAATGCCCGGCAAACAGTACTCCGCCCGGCTTCAGCAGCGGAACAAAACGGCGCAGGATTTTTTCCTGAGTCTCTTTATCGAAGTAGATCATTACGTTGCGGCAAAAAATAGCGTCAAACGGGCCAGGCAGCGCCCACTCATTAGCCAGCAGATTAAGCTGCGAGTAGTGCACCATACCTGCCAGCTCAGGGCGGACGCGCACCATGCCTTCATGCGGGCCGGTGCCGCGCAGAAAGAAACGCTGCAGCTGCGATTGCGACAGCGTGCGCAGCTCCTCCTGGCGATAGACGCCCGCTACCGCTTTCTCCAGCACCTGCGTGTCGATGTCGCTGGCGTGAACCTGAAATTTGCCAGGTCCGGTGCCCAGCGTTTCAGCCAGCGTCATCGCAATGGAATAGGGCTCTTCGCCGGTTGACGCGGCCGTACTCCAGACGCTGTAGCTGCCGCTGCGTTTCCGGGCGTGTTCTGCCAGGATCGGGAAATGATGCGCTTCGCGAAAAAACGAGGTCAGGTTAGTGGTCAGCGCATTGATAAACGCCTGCCACTCCGCGCTGTTTGGATCCTGTTCAAGCAGCGCCAGATAGCGGCCGAAATCGTCGATATTCAGCGTCCGCAGCCGGCGAACCAGGCGGTTGTAGACCATCTCACGCTTATGATCGGCCAGGACAATACCCGCGCGCTGATAGATCAGCTGGCTGATACGACGAAAGTGCGTATCGGAAAGCGGCAGACGCTGTACCATCTGCGCAAGCAGCGTGGTCGGCTCATTTTGATCGAGGAACGTCGATTTCTTCATCTCGGGCCATCCGGCAACAAACTGTTAAGTGATAGTTCTCTGATTGCTACGCTGCTGCCGGTACTTACCGGGTAAGCGGGCCGCCCAAAGCGGCCCGGCTGCATTAAAAGGTTTCCCAGTTATCATCAGCGCCGCGTGCGCCAGTAGCGGGTGCCAGCGCTTTTTGCGCAACCGGCGATACCTTTTTTAACGCTGTAGATACGTTAACGGCCTGCGCGACAAATTCTTTACCAATATTGAACACGGCAACGGATTGTTTCAGGCGGCTGGCCTGCTCTTCCAGAGCGGCAGCGGCCGTCGCAGACTCTTCAACCAGCGCGGCGTTTTGCTGTGTTACCCGGTCCATTTCCGTCACGGCCACGCCCACCTGGTCGATACCTTTGCTCTGCTCATCGGAGGCGGAGGCGATTTCACCCATGATATCGGTCACTCGCGTTACGGCGCTGACGATCTCACTCATGGTTTCACCTGCGCTTTCGACCAGCACCGAGCCGGTGTTAACGCGGCTGACAGAGTCTTCAATCAGCGCTTTGATCTCTTTCGCCGCCTGAGCGCTGCGCTGTGCCAGACTGCGCACTTCACCTGCAACCACCGCAAACCCGCGTCCCTGTTCACCGGCGCGTGCCGCTTCTACGGCAGCGTTCAGCGCCAGGATATTGGTCTGGAATGCGATACCGTCAATAACGCTGGTGATGTCCGCAATTTTCTTCGAGCTGCCGGCGATATCTTTCATGGTGCTCACCACGCCATCGACCACTTTGCCGCCCTGCTGCGCGGTCTCTGAGGCGTTAAGCGCCAGCTGCGAGGCCTGACGTGCATTTTCTGCATTCAGTTTCACCGTGGCGGTAAGCTGCTCCATGCTGGCAGCCGTCTGCTCCAGCGAAGCTGCCTGCTGTTCGGTACGGGAAGAGAGGTCGTTATTGCCCATCGCGATTTCACTCGCGCCGGTATAGATAGCGTCAGATCCATCGCGTACGGTACGCACCGTGCGCGCCAGCTCCTGCTGCATCTCTGCCAGCGAACTGAGCAGATCGCCCACTTCGTTACGTACGCTGACGTCAATACTCTGGGTCAGATCGCCCCGTGCAATGTGGCGGATATGTTCAATGCTCTGCTTCAGCGGCCGGATCAGCGCTGAGCGCATTCCGCTCCAGACCAGCATAATCACCAGCAGCGTCACCAGCAGGGTGCCCAGCACCAGCATAATGGCGTGACGATATGCGCTCTCATTGGCGTCAACGCCCTGCTGCGCCAGGCCCAGATTAGTAGTGAGCCAGGCGTTGTAATCCTTTTCAAATTTGTCCTGCAGACTCTGCGTAGGCTGATCGACAAACCCTTTGAAGTTGCCTGAGCCGAGGAAAACCACCAGCTCAGCCAGCGCATCGCGGTAGGCTTTATAGTTGGCCTGCAGCGCCAGCACGTTCGCAGCGCTTTTGCCCTGCTCCGAAAGGCTGGCATTAAAATCGGCAAAGCCCGCATCGGCGGTTTGCAGCTCCTCATTGGCGAGCGCAACCAGCTCTTTCACCGTGGCCCCCGATCCTGCCATCTGGCTATCCTGTAAATAGCGAATACCGGCGCGGTTTAGCGTATTACGCGCCTGCACCAGCGATACCCAGGAGGTGCCCATGGCGCGCTGCAGGGTACTGAGGCGCTGGTTATAGGCAAAATTATCTTTATCAGCTTTTACCGTTGAGAAGAACATCCCACCGGAAAAGAGCTGCAGCAGCGCAAACAGCGCCAGCACGCAGAGCAGGCCGGAAACAACACGAATACGACTAAACATAAACACCTCATTGGTTGGCGGATCGCTGTAGTTATCGGCGTGGATGAGGGGATCTTTATGCACGCGGCACGCAGTTTATGCGTTGGGTGCAGAGGTGGCAGTAAGGCAGACCGGGCCAGGAGCGCATTAATGCGCTCCCTGCGGGATTAACGGGCTGGCATTCATGCCGGTGTCTGATTAGCCGTGAATGCGCAGTGTATAAGCATGCAGGGTCGGCATTTATGCCGACCTGGTAAAATCCCTCAAAACGTTTCCCAGTTCGTATCGCTGGCCGGGGCGGCGGTAGCGGCTTTGCGCGCCGGGCTGCGCAGCGGCTGCGGTTTTCTGCTCTCTGTCAGACGCTGAGCGGCCGGCGCTGCAGTACGCGGAATATGAAACACGGCAACCGACTGACTCAGCCTGCTCGCCTGCGCTTCCAGTGATGCGGCGGCGGCGGCGGACTCCTCGACCAGAGCGGCGTTCTGCTGCGTCACGCGATCCATCTCAGTGACCGCGTGACCCACCTGATCAATACCGCGACTCTGTTCATCTGACGCCGAGGCGATCTCGCCCATGATATCGGTGACGCGCGTGACGGCACCGACAATATCGCTCATGGTGTCACCGGCGGTACCGACCAGCTGCGAACCGGCGTTAACCCGCGTGACCGACTCTTCGATCAGCCCTTTGATCTCTTTCGCCGCCTGAGCGCTGCGCTGTGCCAGACTGCGCACCTCACCCGCCACGACAGCAAAGCCGCGGCCCTGCTCACCGGCGCGTGCCGCTTCAACGGCAGCGTTGAGCGCCAGAATATTCGTCTGGAACGCAATGCCGTCGATAACGCTGATAATGTCGGCAATCTTCTTTGAACTGCCGGCAATATCACTCATGGTGCGCACAACACCTTCCACCACGTCACCGCCTTTACGGGCAGTATCAGAAGCGCTCAGCGCCAGCTGCGACGCCTGACGGGCATTTTCAGCGTTCTGTTTTACCGTAGCGGTCAGCTGTTCCATGCTGGCAGCCGTCTGTTCCAGTGAGGCCGCCTGCTCTTCGGTGCGGGCGGAAAGGTCATTGTTGCCGGCAGAGATTTCGCTGGCACCGGTGAAAATCGCATCGGAGCCGTCGCGCACATCGCTGACGGTACGCACCAGCGACTGCTGCATCTCATGCAGGCTGGCCGCCAGCTGGCTCATCTCATTGCGTCCTTCCACCTGAATCGGCTGGGTCAGGTCGCCGGATGCGATATGTCGGATATGCCCCAGCAGCGCGTGCAGCGGACGGATCAGCACCACCCGCAGGCCAAACCAGCAGCCCGCGATCACCGCGATCACCACGACCATCACCGCGGCCAGCAGCCACATCATAGTGGTAAAGGCGCGCTGGTTCTGGACGACGCCTTTCGCCGCGAGTTCCGCCTGGGCAGTACGCCACTCTTCATAGGTCGCTTTCATTTTGACCTGGCGCGCCTCAATATTCTGCGCAAACATACCCTGCAGATCGTTGGCTTTCAGGCGATCGAGCATCGCTTTCAGGCCGTCGTTAAACGCGTTGTAGTCAGACTCCAGCCGTTCGGTTAAGGCTTCCGGCAGGCCCGGTGTGGAAGGAAGGTTGTAGTAACGCTGGTAGTGCTCTGCGGCCACGCTCAGCTGCTTTTCCGTCTGGGCAATCAGCGCATTGAGCTGTCCGCCGTTGGTTTGCGCTGCCATACTGCCCTGCATACGCAGCATGGCGCGGTTGAGCACGGTGCGGGTCTGATTAAGCTCAATCCACGCATCCGACATAGCGGCAACATTATTGGTAGAGGTCTGTGCGACGGCAAACGCCTCTTTATCTTTGTTCAGCGCTGACCAGAACAGGCCGCCCGAGAGCAGCTGCAGCGCGCCAAAAATCAGCAGCACGGCGATCAGACTGGTAACGACGTTGATACGTTTTAACATGGTGTCTCCAGGAAGAATTTTGACACCCTGTTATCGACGCCAGCCGCAATTAATTGAGGCGGTTTACGCTTCTTTGCGCCAGTCTGGTCCTATTGAAGCTTTTGAGCCTGATTAATAACTAAAAAAACTGCCCTCCGTCACGCATGACAGAGGGCATAACGACACTCAGAAGGTTTCCCAGTGGCTCTCTGCGCCTGTGGTCGTGGCCGCACGACGCGGTGCGGCAGCAACTGCAACTGCAGGCGGGGCAATCTGCGGATGACGCACGCCAGTCACCTGCGCAGCGCCTCGCGTAATGCGGAACAGCGCCACCGACTGGCTGAGGCGGCTGGCCTGCGCCTCCAGTGAAGCAGCAGCTGAGGCCGACTCTTCAACCAGCGCCGCGTTTTGCTGAGTGACCCGATCCATTTCAGTGACCGCGTGACCCACCTGATCGATACCCCGGCTCTGCTCGTCAGACGCTGAAGCAATTTCGCCCATGATATCGGTGACGCGCGTCACCGCACTGACTATCTCACCCATGGTCTCACCGGCGCTCTCTACCAGCACGGAACCACTGTTAACGCGCCGGACTGAGTCTTCAATCAGCCCTTTGATCTCTTTGGCCGCCTGAGCGCTGCGCTGCGCCAGACTGCGTACCTCACCGGCCACAACGGCAAAGCCGCGGCCCTGCTCGCCAGCGCGGGCGGCTTCCACCGCAGCGTTAAGCGCCAGAATATTGGTCTGAAATGCAATGCCGTCAATGACGCTGATAATGTCAGCGATTTTCTTTGAACTGCCGGCAATATCTTTCATTGTCGAGACTACGCCCTCGACAACCGTGCCGCCTTTCTGCGCCGTGCCTGAAGCGGTCAGCGCCAGCTGCGACGCCTGACGGGCATTTTCAGCATTCTGCTTCACCGTTGCCGTCAGCTGCTCCATGCTGGCCGCCGTCTGCTCCAGTGATGCAGCCTGCTGCTCGGTGCGCGCCGAAAGATCGTTATTACCGGCGGAGATCTCACTCGCCCCGGTAAAGATCGCATCTGCGCCGTCGCGCACGTCGCTGACCGTGCGCGTCAGCGCCTGCTGCATCTCATGCAGGCTGGTGGCCAGCTGACTCATCTCATTGCGCCCGGTGATGGTAATCGGCTGGGTAAGATCGCCCTGCGCAATATGCCGGATATGCTGGATGCTCTGATTAAGCGGCTGGATGAGTATCCGGCGCAGCCCGAACCAGCACAGAACACCAACGGCAATCACGACGGTCATAACGGTACCAATCAGCCAGAGCATACGGGCATAAGCCGCGCTGTTTTCTTCTGCGCCAGCCTGCGTAAGACGGTTCTGGTCGGCCCGCCAGCGCGTGTAATCAGCGTAAAAGGCGCTCTGGCTGGGCGCTACCGGCGCTTTATAGGCCTGTACCATATCTTTATTTTGCAGCGCGGCCTGCATTGCAGCCAGCGCCTGACTGTAAGCGCTGTAGCTCTGCTCCAGCTGCTGATTAAGCTGTTTATCCAGCCCCGGCGTATCAGGCAGATTACGGAACAGAGTAAAGTTGTCCGCAGCTCGCTGCTGGAAATCCCGACTCTGTAAGTAAAGTTCGCTGACATCAGCCTCTTTCCCCTCCAGTTTACCGGTAGTGATGCGCAGCAGCATACGCGTCAACACCACCCGGCTCTGGTTAAGGCTCATATAAGCATCGGTGATCGCCGCAAGATTCTGCGCAGAGAGCTGTGAGGCCGAAAAACTGGTTTTGTCATGATGCAGTGCGCGGATAAACAGCGATCCGGACGTCAGCTGCAGGGCAGCAAAAAGTACCAGTACCACCAGCAGGCTGGTGACAACACGAATTCGGGTAAACATAATGGGGTCCATCGAAACAGGATAGTGGTAAAGAAAAAGGGCCGCTCTGAGGCGGCCCGGCGGTAAGGTTTATACGCTGCGCAGCGTATCCATCAGCGCCATCTCTTCGCTGCTGAGCAGCTTTTCAATGTCGACCAGAATCAGCATGCGCTCGCCCAGCGCGCCGAGTCCGGTCAGATACTCGGTAGACATCGTCACGGCGAACTCCGGTGCCGGCCGGATCTGCTCATGCGTCAGCGACAGCACATCGGAAACGCCATCCACCACAATGCCGACCACGCGATGCTCCAGATTGAGCACAATCACCACGGTGTTATCGTTGTACTCGACGTCCGGCTGCGAAAACTTCACGCGCAGGTCGATAATTGGCACGATGACGCCGCGCAGATTGGTCACCCCTTTGATAAATTCCGGCGTATTGGCGATGCGCGTGACCTGATCGTAGCCGCGGATCTCCTGTACTTTAAGAATATCGATGCCGTACTCTTCATCACCCAGGGTGAATACCAGAAACTCCTGGCCGACGGTTTCGCCAGCGATTTTGGTCACGGTTGCCATGTCAGTCATTTTTTTGCCCTTTATTTATCAGTTATGCTGCGGCACCGGCCACACGCTTTTCACGGTTCAGCGACTGCAGTGCGGAGACGTCCACAATCAGCGCTACGCTGCCATCCCCCAGAATGGTGGCAGCAGAGATACCCGGCACTTTGCGGTAGTTACTCTCCAGGTTTTTCACCACCACCTGATGCTGACCGATTAACTGATCGACCAGCAGCGCATAGCGGCGGCCCGCACTCTGCAGAATAACCACGATCCCCTGCGTCGCATCGGTTTTGGCATTCTGCACATCAAAGACGTTCCACAGCTCAACCAGCGGCAGATATTCGCCGCGCACTTCCAGCACGCGCTCTCCGCCAGCCAGCGGCTTCAGCTCTTCTGCCGTTGGCTGCAGCGACTCCATGACGGCGTTCAGCGGCAGGATAAAGACTTCATCCGCTACGCGTACCGACATGCCATCCAGGATTGCCAGCGTCAGCGGCAGCAGAATACGAATGGTTGTGCCTTTGCCCTGTTTTGACGCAATCTCGACATGGCCACCCATCTCCTGGATATTACGTTTCACCACGTCCATACCCACGCCGCGTCCGGAGACATCGGTAACCTGCTCAGCGGTAGAGAAGCCGGGAGCGAAGATCAGCATGCCGACCTCTTCATCACTCATGCTGTCGCTGACCGGCAGCCCTGAAGAGAGCGCTTTAGCCAGAATGCGCTCGCGATTCAGGCCAGCTCCGTCGTCGATCACCTCAATACAGATATTGCCGCCCTGGTGCTCAGCAGAGAGCGTCAGATTACCCGTGGCGGTTTTATTGGTTGCCAGGCGTTTTTCCGGTGTTTCGATACCGTGATCCAGACTGTTGCGCACCAGGTGAGTTAACGGATCGATAATGCGCTCAATCAGGCTCTTATCCAGCTCGGTTGAGCTGCCCAGCAGCGTCAGCTCAACTTCTTTACCGAGCTTGCTCGCGAGGTCGCGTACCAGACGCGGGAAGCGGCTGAACACATACTCCATCGGCATCATACGAATCGACATCACCGACTCCTGCAGGTCGCGCGCGTTGCGCTCCAGCTGGCCCATGCTGTTGAGAAGATCGCCATGGGCGACCGGATCCAGCGCACCGGAACGCTGCGCCAGCATCGACTGGGTAATGACCAGCTCGCCGACCAGGTTAATCAGCTGATCCACTTTCTCCACCGCCACGCGAATACTGCTGGATTCGCTCGCTTTGGCCGGCGCCGCGGCGCGCTTGCTTTCGCGTTTTACTGCCGGTGTGATATCCGTTACCGTCGCGCTCTGCGGCGGCGCGGTTGCCGTTTCAGCTGCTGCTTCTGCAAGCGGGGCGGCGGCCTCTGCCTGCGGGAAGCGGATCTGCGCTTCATCGATGACAAAGCAGAGCACCGCAACGATGTCATCTTTATCCACACCTTCAATCGTGGCTTCCAGCGAATGCGTGCCTTTAACGACGTCGGTGACGCTGCCGAGGTTGCTCAGCTCCTCCAGCATCAGCTCTGGCTCTTTCTCTTTAAGATCGACCAGCTGCAGGCGCAGGCCGCGGCTGGCAGCCTTCGCCGCTGCAGGGATATCGACTACCGCAGCAGCAGGCGCTTCAGGCAGAATACCTTTCGCTTCCAGTGCCAGTTGACGCAGCGCCTCGCAGATGTAGTTAAAGCTCTCCGCATTAGGCTCCTGCGCAGTTTTATACGCATCGAGCTGTTCCTGCATAATATCTTTGGTTTCCAAAAACAGGTTGATGATGTCGGTGCTGAGCTGCATTTCGCCGCGGCGCGCACCATCCAGAATGTTCTCCAGGATATGGGTTGTCTCCTGTAAAACCGTAAAGCCAAACGTGCCCGCCCCGCCCTTGATAGAGTGAGCGGCACGAAAAATGGCATTTAACTGTTCGGCATCGGGCTCCTGGGGATCCAGTCCCAACAGGTGTTGCTCCATGTCCGCTAACAGCTCATCGGCCTCGTCAAAAAACGTCTGGTAAAAATCGCTGATGTCCATGCTCACGGGATCACCTCGGCTGTGAGGGTTGGTCTGGTGTTACCGCACCCGCAGCGGGCGCTGCGGTGACGGCGGGCGCTGCCGGAGCCGCCGAAGCGGTCGGTGCGGTCGCTGCCGACGCAGCCGGTCCGGCTGGTGCAGTGATAGTGGGAATCATATGTGCCGGATCGCTGACCTGAACGGCATCGCTTTCGGCATTCTCTTTTTCTATGGCGGCTTCAGTATCATGATTTAATACCAGCAGGCTGATACGGCGGTTGACCGCATCATCAGCGCCACGGTTTTTAAGCTTCATCGTGGCGGCCATCCCCACGACGCGCAGCATTTTGTTGCTGTCCAGCCCCCCGATAACCAGCTCCCGGCGGGACGCATTTGCCCGATCGGCGGAGAGCTCCCAGTTACTGTAGCCGCGTTCACCGCTGGCATACTGAAAGTCATCGGTGTGACCAGAGAGGCTGATTTTGTTCGGAATATCGTTTAGCAGCGGCGCAACCGCGCGCAGAATATCGCGCATATAGGGTTCAACCTCGGCGCTGCCGGTTTTAAACATCGGGCGGTTCTGGCTGTCGATAATCTGAATACGCAGCCCCTCCTCCACCATGTTAATAATCAGATGCGGCCGCAGCGCTTTCAGGCGAGGATCGGCTTCAATCAGCTGATCGAGCTTTTCGCGCAGCCGGTTAAGACGGATCTCATCCAGCTGGCGCTTTTGTGCATCCATATCCACCTGCTTTCTGACTTCGCCTTTCTGCTGGGTCGGATCGTCTCCGCCCCCCGGGATCGGGCTCTCGCTGTCGCTGCTGCGTGGTCCGCCCGTAACCGCAACTTTAAGCGGGGTTTTGAAATACTCGGCGATCTGAACCAGCTCCTGCGGATTGGCAATTGAGATCAGCCACATCACCATAAAGAACGCCATCATCGCCGTCATAAAGTCGGCATAGGCAATTTTCCATGAGCCGTGGCTGCCTTCATGCTTTTTATGTTTGCGCCGTTTAACCAGCACAATCGGGCGATTGTCGTGCTTCATGAACTCTGGTCCGAAGTCTGTTTAGCCGGGTTTTTAGCGTTGCGCACGTGCTCTTCCAGTTCAGTAAACGAAGGACGCTCTGTGGAATAAAGCGTTTTACGTCCAAACTCGACGGCGATCTGCGGGGCATACCCGTTCAGGCTGGAAAGCAGCGTAACCTTCACGCACTGCATCATCTTGGTGGTCTCGGCGCACTTCTGACGCAATACCGACGCGAGCGGTGAAATAAAGCCGTAGGCCAGCAGGATGCCGAGGAAGGTGCCCACCATGGCGTGCGCAATTAGCGCGCCCAGCTCTGCCGCCGGACGATCGGCTGACGCCAGCGCATGCACGACCCCCATTACCGCTGCAACAATGCCGAATGCCGGCAAGCCATCGCCGATGGCAGATAAACTTTGCGCTGGTACTTCGCACTCATGCTCATAGGTCTCGATCTCTTCATCCATCAGCGCTTCAATTTCAAAGGCATTCATGTTTCCGCTGACCATCAGACGCAAATAGTCGGTAATAAAATCCACTAACTGTTTATCGGTTAAAATACGCGGATAATTAGCAAAAATTTCGCTCTGCGAGGGATCTTCAATATCGCGTTCCAGCGACAGCATGCCCTGCTGACGGGATTTCGCCATCAGCCGATAAAGCAGCGCCATCAAATCCATATAGACCGCTTTATTATATTTAGAGCCGCGCATCAGCAGCGGCAGCGCCTTAAGCGTCTTCTTAATAGACTTACCGTTATTACCGACCAGAAATGCGCCGATACCTGCCCCGCCAATGATCAGCAGTTCAGATGGCTGATAAAGCGCCCCTAAATGGCCGCCGACCATCAGATAACCGCCCAGCACGGAACCAAGGACCACGATATAACCCAGAATAATCAGCACAAAAACATCCTTACGTCCGTAACGTGTTGGTGGAAGTTAAGCCAGAGGGCCGCAGGCGATATTCACAAATCGGAGGCAAAAAAAAGCAGCGGGGGTAACCCGCTGCTGGATGGCTTCCACAATGCGAACATACTTAAACGGCGCGTTTAACCTGTTCATCCAGCAGTTGTGGAAAGGTATCGGCAGTATCTGCAGAAAGTTTACGTCTTTTTACGGCACGTGAAGGCGGCTGGCACAGGCTGCAGACAAAGCTGCCCGCGGGCTGATGTGCATGATTAATAAAGCTGCCGTGACAGCTTTTGCAGTCAGAGAGTTCCAGCATCCCACTTTCAACGAATCGCACCAGGGTCCAGGCGCGCGTCAGCGCCAACAGCGGGCCCTCGTCCGATTGCGGACACTGCTCAAGGTAGAGACGGTAGGCCTGGATAACAGCCTCCACGCCGCTGCTTAAGCCGGTTTTGAGTAAAAACTGCCAGGCGTTACAGAACATCGAGGCGTGAATATTCTGTTCCCACGTCATGAACCAGTCGGTAGAGAATGGCAGCATACCTTTTGGCGGCGGCGCACCGCGCAGCTCTTTATATAATTTAATTAAGCGACCACGACTTAATTGCGTTTCACTCTCCAGCATCTGCAGACGGGCACCCAGCGTGATCAGCTCCATAGCCAGCTGAATATCACGCGCTTCCTGAACGATACTTTTATCGCTCATTATACTGCCCTCTTTTTGGTGCTGGTTTCAGTTTTTGAAACGCTGCGCAGCAGACGGCTGGATAACAGGATCCCGGTGTGAATTTGCTGCAGATCGTCGACACGTGATTCCTGCGTGAGACGATTAATTAAATTGTGATCGGTAAAGCGGAACTGACATACCAGCTGATTCGTTTCAGCCAGCTTTACCATTTCAGGTAAGGTTAACTGAGCGAGTGCATCTGCCATTGCTTCATCAATACCCAGACGAAACATAGCTGAAGGTTTTTCCTGGTTAATTAAGCGCTGCGCGAGCAGTAAATATGACAGATTGATGTCATATATATGTTTTAGTAATTCTGATGTTCCCATTTTTTCCATCCTGATAGACGCGGCATATATACGGCCACAGAATTTAATCTCTATGGTTCGGGTTGCTGGTTGGTAAATCTAAAGATGGCAAAAAATAAAATCAGGCATAAGCCAACATATATTTAATTGTTTCATTTCCTACCGGGACATTCAGTAGTAGCAGTCAAAATTCCAGGCCGTTTTTTCCTGAGTCTTAACCTTCTTCCCTGATGTCTTTTTATCGTTTTTTAAGACTAATCTGAAAACAACGCAAATCTATATGGTCTCCATCCGACATACAACGTGACCGGACCGGAATTTTAGATAAAGTGTGATCTGCGTCACACTTTTAAGGCAAATTTTTTTACCGAAGCTTCAGGGATGCTTGCGTTTTGTCTGTTTTTTGCTCAATTTTCAAATTTTCCGCTAATATTTCCTAAGGAATTTCTCATATTTCCGTTTAGTCGACACAGGTCACGTTATGCCGATCCTTTTGTTGCCATGTTGCGGTTATCTCATCACAACCCACTACCCCGGACCTCTGTTGCAGCACAAAACACCAGAAACACCCTTATTTTATAAGCTTTAAATTAATCACTTACAGGGAATATTGCCAGGTGGCATCACTCCCGCATCGTAAACAGCATGTAAAACGTGATGGCGCCTGACAAATGAAGTGTCAAGATAACGTCAGCAAAGGTGAGAAAACGGGTATGGATGTAACTGGCTGTTACATTAGCAAAATGAATGGGTGGTACAGAAAACGCACTGATGTATAACTATCATCGGCATGACCAGAGAAAACTTTAGCTCTGATAACAAAACTTACAAAATCACGGCTGTTTTTGCGTCAGATCCCGCATATTGCTCGCTCATCAACCGGTTAGCGGCACGACATATGAAATCGATTTCTTCTGTATTGCCGCTTCGGTTTCATCGCTTTTTACCGGAGCGCATGCGGATAAGCCGATCGGTAACAGTGAACGGGATGACAAATATGCTTAGCCGGGTTTCTCTTTTTAATAACGCTTTTTGGCGGGCGCACGGCAATAAAAAAGGGAGTGCATTAATGCACTCCCCCATAATCGCTTTCAGCTACCGGTTATGCCAGCTTCTGAAACGTGGCAACTTTATTTGCCGTCCCGTGATCGTCGCCGCGCGCGGGCAGCGCATTGAGATCGTGCAGGAACGTTTCGCGCCAGTGTGAAATATCCTGTTTACGCAGCACCGCCATCATATCGTTATAGCGGGTAATGCGTTCCGTACGTGACATGGTGAGCGCCTTATCCAGCGCCGCAGCCACTTCGTCACGATCGTAAGGATTCACAATAAGCGCCGAGGTCAGCTCGTTCGCTGCACCGGCAAAGCGTGACAGAACCAGCACGCCCGGGTCATCCGGATCCTGTGCCGCCACATACTCTTTCGCAACCAGGTTCATCCCGTCACGCAGAGGTGTCACCAGGCCGACATCGGTGAGACGGAAAATTTTCATCAGCAGACGGCGATCAAAATGCTGGTTGAGATAGTAAAGAGGCGTCCACCCCAGCGTGCCATATTTACCGTTGATGCGGCCCGCTTCGGTCTCCAGCTGGTGGCGGATGTCCTGATAGGCCTGCACATCGCCCCGCGAGGTCGGCGCAATCTGCGAGTAACGTATTTTCCCGCGATGCTGCGGGAAATTTTCCAGCAGCGCTTCATAAGCCAGAAAACGCTCGGGCAGACCTTTGGAATAATCGAGGCGCTCACAGGCGATGATGTTTTTGGCATCGCCCAGTTCACGCTTCATTGCAGCCATCTTAGGTGGCAGCGGCCCTTCCGCCATCTCTTTGATCGCGTCAGGTTCAATACCAATTGGATAGACTTCGGTCATAAACGTATTGCCGTAAGCCCGATGCTTTTTCTCGCCTTTGTTTTGCAGCTGCGTCTGCTGGCTCAGGCTGTCAAGAAACGCAACCCGGTCAGATTCGGTCTGGAAGCCCAGCAGATCATAATCGCTCAGCATCTCCAGCAGCTCCTGATGCGGCGGCAGCGCATTGAAGATTTCCGGCGTCGGGAAAGGAATATGTAAAAAGAAACCGATTCTGTTCGTCACGCCCAGCTTACGCAGCTCGGCTGCAAACGGCAGCAGATGATAATCATGAATCCACAGCACATCATCAGACTGAATCAGCGGTTTGAGACGATGAGCCAGCGCCGTATTGACCCGGCAGTACCCTTCCCAGGCTTCACGCTGATATTGCACCAGATCGAGCCGGTAGTGGAAAGCGGGCCAGATCACTGTGTTAGAGAACTGGCAGTAGTATTGATCATAATCGTTCTGGTTGAGCGGGAAAGAAGCATAGGTGATCCCATCATGCTCCAGTTTTGCCAGCGGCTCTTCCTCTTCACCCGAATATTCGCTGATCTCTCCGTTCCAGCCAAACCATAAACCACCGGTATTTTTAAGCGCATCAAGAATACCTACGGCCAGGCCGCCTGCGCTGCTTTTGCTTCCGTCGGGGATAGCAATACGGTTAGATACCACGACTAAACGACTCATAACCTGAACTCCTTACCAATATTGTCATGCTCTAATTGTAATAATAGTTGCTCCAGCCACTGCCAGACAGCGTTGGTGTCCGGCAGCCGGTAGCGCGCTTCACTGGGGCCTTCGCCAACTTTGACAGAGATGCCCTGTAGCGCATTGACCGCAAGAAAGCCTTTTTCATCGGTGAGATCGTCACCCACAAACACCGGAATACGTCCTGCAAAAGGCGCTTCCTGCATAAAAGTGTTAATGGCCGCACCTTTATCGATTCCCTGAGGTTTGATTTCGACCACGCATTTGCCCGGCTGCAGCGTGAGCTCAGAGAAGCGGCTAACAATCTGTTCCGCCAGCTGCATAATTGCCTGCTCATGCTCAGGGGCGTTGCGGAAATGCAGCGCAAACGCCATGCCTTTAGCCTCCAGCACTGCCCCTGGCCACTGGCTGAATGCCTGTTCCAGCTCATCATGCAGCGCTGAGGCAACCGTATCCGGCAGTGCATGACGATGAATCTGACCGGTTGCATCGCGGCGCTCTGCGCCGTGCACGCCCGCCGCCGGCGCTTCAAGCGGCGCTGCCAGCTTATCCAGCTGGGATATTGGCCGTCCGGAGACCAGCGCCAGCGCACCGTGGCTGAGATTAGAGATCTGCTGCAGATGCTGACGAACGCGGGCGGGAATGGTGACCTGATCGGGCTGTGCTTCAATGGCTGCCAGCGTGCCGTCAACGTCAAAAAAGAAGGCGTAAAGGCCGCCGCTTAACGACGGCAGGGTATTGATCTCGCTTACCACAGATGTCACGTCTCCTCCTTTTAAGGGTAAAAATCAGGATGTTCAGAGGCGTGCTGCAGATAAAACGCTTAGGGTAAACCACTAATAAATGCGCAACCTTTCCGGGTTAACGCCATGTATAACTGCATAACCTGACGCACAATGAACATCGGCAGCAATAAGTGTAGACCTTATTACGCTTTTTGCCATAAAAGTTGCTGGCCGGAGAAAATAGCATCCGGTTTACCGCTCTGCCCTGCATTTTAATAATCAAAGAAACGATAATAAAAAAATAATAAATGTGTACAGCAGCGGTAAATATGTATGACTTTTTCCTCTGCACTAATTCAGATTATTCCTGTAGCCAGCAGCGGCGTCCTGTAAAAATTAAAACAAGAATGAATCCCGGAATGAGAACCGCTTCATCCCGCATAAAGAAATTCTTAAAAAGAGCTGCGCGTCCCGTTTTTTTACCGCTTCAGTTGCAGCGGAATTGACCTGAATGATGCATTTATGCACACTGACGCGGGTCAACGATATCGATGATAAAGAGCGATATAATGGTGCAAAACTACAGTCAGCGCGTCCATTTTTACTACTGCATTCTGGTTGCGCTTAAAATCCATGCTCAATCCAAAAAAAGCGCTCATCTGCGGGGGAAAAATAATTTCCTGCTGAAGTGGCTGCGTAATGCGCAGAACAATACGATTTTCCATCCGGATATTACCAGCGAAATTGAGTGGCTGCGTAGCAAGATCATCAGCGCCGGACCCGATGCCGATCTGGAGCCGATGCTGCAATACGTATATGAAACGGCGAAACGCGCGGAAAGTTTACGTTACGGCCTCTGAGGCCGCCTCCGGCCTGCGTTAAGAGAGACGCAATTTAATGAGTTTATTTGCCTGCAGAAGCTTATTCACCCGCGATAAAACGCAGGCGAATAAAAGCGGTTTCAATATTTACGTCACTCCCTGTTTTGCGCTACCGCAGCGCTGACCAGCTACTCCTGCCAGTCATTATTTTCAGCCTGCCGTCGTGCAAAAAGTGATACCGCTTAAACCCTTATTGCGCGGTTTCAGCAGATCGCTATCACATCCCGCACGCCATTCGCGTATTATCGCCCGTCAGGAGTGTGTATCACTCTGCGTCGCACGTGGCGCAGACTTCATGGAGAATCCGCATAATGGCATTGACTATTCGCCACGCCCGGCCGGAAGACGCCGGCTTACTGCAGCAGCTGGGGCGTATGACCTACAGCGCGCACTTTAAACACCTGTGGGTCTCTGCAGATGAAATGGATGCGTTTATCAGCAAAGAGTACGGCATGGATGCGCTTGCCAGCAGCCTGACCGATGCCAGTGAAAGCTGGCTGATTGCTGAGTCAGCACAGCCTATCGGTTTTGCCAAAGTAAAGTGGAGTGTGCCGGTGCCCGATTCCGGGATGCGGGGTGCTCAGCTTTGCAAGCTCTATCTCGATCCGCAGGAAACAGGCAAAAACGTCGGAAGACGGATGTTTGAGAGCATCATTGCCAGCGCGCGCAGCCGGCAGGAAGGCTACCTGTGGCTGGAAGTGATGGACGCTAATGTCAGAGCCAGAAAATTCTATGAGGCGTTTGGCATGCAGCATATTAAAGATATTCCTTTTGTCACCGCCTCACAGCAGAGCGTGCTGCAGATTCTGGGGATGCTGATTTGATCCGCCTGCCCTGCGTATCTGACTCAGGGCGAAAAGCCTCTCTGGCTCACATATCTGATTAATTTTGCCAATTATTCCGGATAATCGCCTTAAACCGCTCCGACATCACTGGCCTGTTTAATTCGCTATGCTGCTAATTTAATGACGCTTTTTAATTCTGGCTGCAGCTTTTATATTTTGTGCGCCATAAAAAAATCTTTAAAAGTGCTTTAAAACAATTACTTAATTATATTTTCCGCTTCGCTTGCACAGACTGCATTCACCATTATTCTTTAAAACGTACCACGCACATAACTGCAATGATTCATCATGTTATTAAACACTCTTCAAGAGGCTATATCATGACTCAGCACAGAGGCGGTTCAGGTAACTTCGCAGACGATAAGCAGAAAGCATCTGACGCGGGCAAAAAAGGTGGACAGAAAAGCGGCAGCGGAAGCGGCGGCAGCTTTAAAGATGACCCTAAAAAAGCATCTGAAGCAGGCAAAAAAGGTGGCCAGAGCAGCCGTAAAGGTTCCTGATTAGCCAGCAGCACAGGGATGCGCTGCAGTTCACCTCTTCGCTCTCTTCTCACTCTCCTCGCTTTAATCTGCCGTTACGCTTGCTGTTTCTCCTGCCGCAGACAACTCTTAAAGTCGTTTTACTTTCCCGGTTTTGCTCCAGACTTAACTTTTAATACTGAAAGGATTTACGCCCGTCATGAAACGTTTTTTATGCTCGCTGTTCAGCAGCCCTGAATCCTTACTGCAGGTCATGACACAACAGGATATCACTGAGTCGATGGAGGATGGTGACAGAATTATAATCGATGAAGATGGCAACGCCTCGGTCAACCCGCTCAGTCCTGAAGTCCATAAAGATTTTGCTGAACACGTTTCAACTCTGAAGGAAATTTAAATGGGCACGGCGATTTTCATGGTTCTGATGGTATGCGGTTACTGGTATACCAGCCGCGATATGTCCAGCCGGCTAAAAATAAAGCGCTCATTCGGCTGGGACGTCTATTTTCTGATTGCCCTTTACGGCTGCATTTTTGTTGTACAAGGGGTGCTGGCAACGGCTATTGTCTGGCTCCTGCTGCTGGGCGCCTCGTTTGCGAATAACACGTTCGGCCTGAGTGCTGAACATCATGCTAACTGGCACGTCGATTTTATGACCTGGAGCTTTCTGGGCATCCAGGCACCGGTGGTCATTATGCTGACCTTTGCGGTGATATTTTGTGTTTACCGCTCCAACTGGGCCGGCAGCGCCCGCCTGACACCCGGCAGCCGTAAAGAGTTATATCAGCGCCTCTCGCGTTCTAACGGTATTGAACAGCTGCTGCTGCACTGCATGGAAGAGGGTGAACTGGCATGGGTTACGCTGAAGTCCCGCCGGATTTACATTGGCATGATCCACGCCGCCACGTTTGAATTTCCCGGCACGGCAAATATCGTGATGATCCCGATGCTGAGCGGCTATCGCGATGCGCGCACGCTGAATCTTGCGATTGAGCACAACTATAGCCGCTGGTATCACGAGCATGAGATCAGTTTCCTCTCCTCACCGAAAAGCGCCCTCGATTTTCGTAAGGTGCTGATGGTTGATCAGATTGAGAGCCTCTCCCTGTTCGACCCGGCCAGCGCCTCCGCGCTGGCTCTGGGAAAAAAACGCTATCAGCGCCGCCGTATGCCGCCTAAACACCCCTGAGAGATGACGCTGAGGACGCAGCGGCCCGCCAGCGCCAGTTGCGTACCTCAGGCACATCTTCACCATACTCCCGCACCCAGGCGTGATGCGCCGCAAGACGCGCCTGCAGATCGTCCAGCAGATCCGGATGATCTTCAGCCACGCCGGGCACATGCAGCAGCGCAGCCTGCGCCAGATGATAGCGATCGAGCCGGTTCAGCACGGTCATATCAAAAGGCGTGGTGGTAGTGCCCTCTTCGTTAAATCCATGCACGTGAAAATTACGATGATTATTACGCTGATAAGTCAGACGATGGATCAGCCCCGGATAGCCGTGGAAGGCAAAGATTACCGGCTTGTCAGCGGTAAACAGGTGCTCAAACTCCGCCTCGCTTTTGCCATGCGGATGCTGCTCATCACTCTGCAGCGCCATCAGATCAACAACGTTTACTACGCGCACGCGCAGCGACGGCAGTAACTCCCGCAGCAGATCGACCGCCGCCAGCGTTTCCATAGTCGGTACATCGCCTGCACACGCCATCACCACGTCAGGTTCATCTGTGCAGCTGGCCCACTGCCAGATGCCCATGCCCGCTTCACAGTGCGCAATCGCGCTATCGATATTGAGCCACTGTGGTGAGGGCTGCTTACCCGCCACGATGACATTGATGCGATCCCAGGTACGCAGACAGTGATCGCCCGTCCAGAGCAGGCAGTTGGCATCAGGCGGCAGCCAGACGCGCACTATGTCTGCCTTTTTGTTCACAACGTGATCGAGAAAACCAGGGTCCTGATGGCTGTAGCCGTTATGATCCTGACGCCAGACGTGAGACGAAAGCAGATAATTCAGGGAAGAGACTGGCTGCCGCCACGGCAGTTTGCGCGACACTTTCAGCCATTTAGCGTGCTGGTTAAACATGGAGTCGACAATATGAATAAACGCTTCATAGCAGTTGAACAGGCCGTGACGCCCGGTAAGCAGATAGCCCTCCAGCCAGCCCTGACATTGATGCTCGCTCAGAATCTCCATCACGCGTCCGTCGCGTCCCAGCTGTTCATCCCACGGCTCCAGCGGCGCCATCCAGCTGCGGCTGGTGGCGTCAAATACCGGCGACAACCGGTTTGAAGCGGTCTCATCCGGACCAAAAAGACGGAAATTATCGCTATTGAGGCGAAAAATTTCGCGCAGATAGAGGCCAAACTGATGCGTCGCTTCGCCCTGCTCTGCGCCCGGTGCGCTGAGCCCGAGCGCAAACTGCCGGATATCAGGCGTGGCAAGCGGCCGCCGCAGCCGCCCGCCGTTGGCGTAAGGGGTCGCACTCATCCGTTTATCACCCGCCGGAGCCAGCGCCCGTAGTTCAGCGTTTAAACGTCCACTGGCGTCAAACAGCGTTTCAGGCTGATAACTGCGCAGCCACGCTTCGAGGATCTGCCTGTGCGCCTCATCCTCGCGGCATCCGGCGACCGGCACCTGATGCGCGCGCCAGAATCCTTCGACCCTTTTGCCATCAACCTCTTTGGGTCCTGTCCAGCCTTTTGGCGTGCGCAGCACGATCATCGGCCAGCGCGGTATCTCTTCACTATGGGTGCCACTGCGCGCCCGCTGCTGGATGGATGCGATAGTATCAAAAGCGCGATCCAGCGTAGTGGCCATCTCCTGATGCATGCGCTGTGGATCATCGCCACAGACAAAGAGCGGCTCATAGCCATACCCGCTGAAGAGCTGCTGCAAATCTTCGTCGCTGGTGCGCCCCAGCAGCGTCGGATTAGCGATCTTGTAGCCATTGAGGTGAAGAACAGGCAATACGGCCCCGTCACGCTGCGGATTAAGAAAATGGATCCCGTGCCAGCTGGCGGCCAGCGGACCGGTCTCTGCTTCACCGTCACCAATAACGCAGGGCACAATTAAATCCGGATGATCGAATGCGGCGCCAAAAGCGTGCGAGAGCGAATAGCCCAGCTCTCCCCCTTCATTGATTGAGCCTGGCGTTTCAGGCGCCGCATGGCTCGGAATGCCGCCGGGAAAAGAGAACTGTTTGAACAGACGCTGCATACCCTGCTCATCTTCACTGACCTGCGGGTAGATTTCACTGTAGGTTCCCTCCAGCCAGCTATTGGCCACCATACCGGGGCCGCCATGCCCGGGGCCGCAGACGTAAAGCAGGTCAGCGTTGCGCTGGCGAATAACGCGGTTGAGGTGGGCATAGATAAAGTTGAGTCCGGGCGTGGTCCCCCAGTGTCCCAGCAATCTTGGTTTAATGTGCTCAGGCAGCAACGTTTCACGCAGCAGCGGATTCGCCATCAGGTAGATTTGGCCCACAGACAGATAGTTCGCTGCTCGCCAGTAGCGATCAAGCAGTTCCAGTTCAGCCGTGGTCACAGAGTCGGTCATCACCTCTTCTCCTCGTTACAGGGTAATAACTAACCTTAATCGAGAAAACAACATGCTGCGAATCAGCCCGCCGACAATATTCATCTGATGCTTCAATAAATTAATTGTTAACCGAAGCGCATAAATATATTTAAGCGATGCGTTAATTGTCGCTGCGCTTAAATATAATAAAGACTACAAAATCAGACTCTGCAGATAATTCTTATGAGCACATAATCAAACCGTCCCGCTTGCAGATTAAAGAAACGCGATTACTATTAAATACGCAGCTCGCACATGATTGGTCATTCAGATCATGTCATTATCAACTCATGAAGAGGAAATATATTATGACTCAACATCGAGGCGGTTCAGGTAATTTCGCAGACGACAAACAGCGGGCATCTGAAGCGGGTAAAAAAGGCGGACAGCATAGCGGCGGAAGTTTCGGCAACGACCGTGAAAAGGCGTCTGACGCTGGCAAGAAAGGGAGTCAGAGCGGCAATCGCGGCGCCTGACAGCTTATTTCAGGGATGACCCCTGCGGTGCAGTGATTGCGCGTTTAATGACTATTCCGCATCAGAGAACGCTAACCTCTGCTGTCTGAAATCTCATATTAATGAATAAACTACATACGTCATTCGACGTCTGCTTTGCTGTTTATTACTGCATGGAGAACGCTTATGAAAGTTGAATCTTTGCTCGACCTTTTTATTCACGATCTTTCAGATGTTTATAGTGCAGAAAAACAGATTACCCGCGCGCTGCCCAAAATGGCGCGTGCAGCTTCTGATGAAACGCTTAAAGCAGCTTTTAAACAACATCTGGAAGAGACCCAGGGACAAATTGATCGTCTTGATCAGGCAGTGGAAGCGCACGAAGAATTACGCATTAAACGCATGAAGTGCCATGCGCTGGAAGGTCTGGTAGAGGAAGCGCAGGAGCTGATTGACGCGACCGAAGCGGGCCCGGTGCGTGATGCTGGCCTGATAGGCGCGGCGCAGAAAGTTGAACACTACGAAATTGCCACCTACGGCACGCTGGTGGCCATGGCCAAAAAGCTGGGCCTCGATCAGGCCGCCAGTCTGCTGGCAGAAACGCTGGCTGAAGAAAAATCTACCGATGAAAAACTCACAACCATTGCGGAACAGCAGTAACGCATTATTACAAAGGCCAGCCTATCGGCCTGACTGTTAACACTGAGGTGAGCCATGTTTCGACACGTTAAAAAATTGCAGTACACCGTCAGGGTAAGTGAACCGAATCCCGGACTGGCTAATCTGCTTCTGGAGCAGTTTGGCGGCCCGCAGGGCGAACTGGCAGCTGCCATGCGCTATTTTACTCAGGGTCTGGGAGATGACGATCTCGGACGCCGTGACATGCTGATGGACATTGCGACCGAAGAGCTGAGCCATCTTGAAATTATCGGTTCGCTGGTAGGTATGCTTAATAAAGGAGCCAAAGGCAAGCTGGCTGAAGGCACGGAAGCGGAGGGCGAACTTTATCGCTCTATTACCGGTGCGGGTAATGACAGTCATCTTACCTCTATTCTCTATGGTGGCGGCCCGCCACTGACAAACTCAGGTGGCGTGCCATGGACCGCAGCGTATATCGATACTATTGGCGAAGTGACGGCGGATTTGCGCTCCAATATCGCCGCGGAGTCACGCGCTAAGATTATTTATGAACGCCTGATTAATGTGACTGATGACGTCGGCGTAAAAGATGCACTGGGCTTTCTGATGACGCGTGAAGCCGCCCACCAGCTCTCTTTTGAAAAGGCGCTCTACTCTATCCGCAATAACTTTCCACCGGGTAAACTGCCGCCAATCGAAGAGTATGCGCATACTTATTTCAGTATGTCTGACGGGGATGATGTACGCGGCAGCTGGAATTCAGATGAGAACTTCAACTATGTCGCCGATCCTCAGCCTGCCGTAGATGGCGGCGATGGTCACGCCTCAGTGGTGCTCTCTGCGGATGAAGCGGCAGCGCTGAAGGCTATGGCCACCAGAACCGCCTCGAATCCTGATGTTAATCCGGAAACCGGTGCTGAACTGGGTAGTGAAAAGCCACAGACGTAACCCGTAAGGAGAGATCAATGCATCATAAACCTCTACAGCGTGCTCACGCAGGTTATCAGCCTGGTAAAGATGAGCCTGAACTGCCTGATGATGATGCGGGCAGTGCGCCAGAATCGGGTGATAAGCAGCCTGAATAGACGCCCCTCCTTCTGACCGCCTTCGGGCGGTTTTTTCATCTTAAAAGCAATTTTTTTAACGGCGTAAGCCAGCCTCAGGCGCAAAAATAATAAGCGAGACGGTAAAATCGCGTTAATTAACGCAGCAAACTCAGCACGTTAAAATTTTTATTTTTTTATTCTGGCGTTTTTCTGATTCTGGTCTATGTTCCTTTAGTCACGTTAGTACCAATAATCACTATAAGAAGTTAAGGAACTTTTATGGATTTCGCTCGATTTAAAACACGGTTACAGCAATGGGAGCATTTGCACTTTACCAGCGTAGAATTACAGCAGCGCGATGGCCGCTTTGAAATCTACGCTACTGCAGCAGAGCATCAGACGCTCAGCCAGCTCTTTATCTGCAATGTCAGCAATGAATCTGCCGCGCAGGAAGAGATAAAACAGTTGCAAAGCTGGCTACAAAAAATTAAGTCCGGCAGAAGTAAGCGTCTGAATGCGCGCCCGGTTCGTCAGGTCACGGTAAATGTTCCTGGAGTGAGCCTGAGCCGTTAAGCAACCGAATAGCTATTTCAGCGTTAATCAGGCAGATGTACAACTTTAAACTGAATGACGTTAATTAAGCGCGCTGCTTTTAATTAACTGTACAACTCAGCTAAAAGTGTACAGAAAAAAAAGAAACGCATGAGCAGGATTGAAAGGAAAATGGAAGAAGCTCTTCACGGATGGAAGAGCAGAAAGCGTGGTCAGGCATCGTCTGGCGTATAGCCAACAACAATTTCCAGTGTGCGACGCAGAACGTCAGCTTCAGCGCTGCCACTGGCCGATTCCAGCGCCATAATCAGGTAAAGAATAATCGACTTATTAGTCACTCGTCCCTCAGTAGCAAGGATGCTGCGTATTACCCCATCCAGCACCTGTGACTCATCGCTTAACGCATGGCCGGCATCGCGAAAATGCGCAGCCAGCTCATTATCAGGCAGCACATTGTATAAGTTTTGAAAATCTGCCATTTTCCGTCTCAAACTGTTAAAGATAAGGCCGCAGTATACCTTATCGGGCTGGATTAATGTTTACGGCTATTGCCGGATGACTGGTCATTGCCAAACAGGGGATGAACGTTATCTTTTTCCGGTTCGTTTCGTTGTTGCTGACCAAGAGAAATGCTGGTCCGGACCTCTTTCAGGGCCATGCTGATTGCGGTGCGATACTCTTCATCGGTGGCCTGCATCTGCATATTCTGCAGCTCTGCCATCAGCGCGTGGGTATTAACAGGCCCGGAGCGCTGAAGCAGCGTCAGGGCAGCTTCACCGATGATTTCGTCTATACTCTTCTGGTGTTTGCTCATCTTCATAGTGAATCTCTGTTTGCCGCCACTTCAAGATGAAGTACGACAGTAAAACAGCGCCACGCAGTGCGTGGCGCGATACAGCTGGTCACAGGTTATACATGAGGTTGTGCACTCTTCCCTGTTTACTTAGTCTGAATATAACCCGGTCGTAAATCTGGTATTAGCTTTCCCGCTCAAACAGCAAGCCGATAAGCTGATGATAATGCTGCTCTTCTTCTGCTTCTGTTGCCAGTTCAAGGCGACGTAACAGCTTAGTGCAAATGGATTTGCGATTCAGGTTGCGGCCTTCACGCAGAATCTCCACGACAATCTGTCCCAGCGTTTCCTGCTGAGACGGCAGCGATGCTTTACTAAAGTAGTTGGCAATCGCCTCAACTGAGTTCGGAGCATATCCGTTCTGGCGCATAAGTGACTCCCGTAAAATGTTAAAATTAACAATAAAAAGTGGAAATCTAACCTGTTGTACAGGATTTCCAAAAAACTTGTACAGAGAATAATGAATGGTGAGGTAAGTTTTTTTTGCAAAAAGTGCTATCAGATGAGGATTGAGACAAATTTACGCACATTTTCAGACGGGAGATCAGCGGGAAGTGCGCTCATCGCCGCCACAGGCTGACGATGAGCAGGGAGCTTAATGGCGGCGTGCACCGTTACCGGTGCCGGCAACGGTAACGCTATCCGATCGCTCTGACAGCGCTTTTAACGGCGAATCAGAACGACGGTCGGCCTGCTCTGTAGAGCGATAGTCCAGCAGCCACTGCTGCGCCTCATGGATCTGGCTGTCGCGCACCGCATCTGTTTCGCGGCAAGCCATCTGATGCAGTTCAGCCGTGAGGGATGCCAGGGTCACATCTGCACGGCGCATCATTAACGCCCAGGCGGCTTCCCCAATAACCGGATACTCATTTTTCATACTTTACCTCCTGAGAATGTGAGCTTGCGCCAGGTTCTCAGGTTTCAGTATAGACCACTACTGGCAAATGTCGTCCGTTATAGCTACACGCCTGGCGGCATTGCGCCATACGATATTTATCCCTTTGCCAGATCTGTTATTTATCGCCCTGCCCTTGCCCCGCTACGCTTATATTTCAATGCAGAATCTGTAATTACCATACGACAGAACCCCTGCCTGATTAATAAGCAACCCCTTCGGATTGACCCGCCCCGCTTAATATATTCTTCTGCTGAGTTCATATTAACCAGATAAAACGGACTCACCATCTATAATAATTATCATCCGGCAACGTTTATTTAATCGAAGCGTGGCTGACTGACATTTAAATAATAAATCGGGATGCATATATGAATCAGGAATTAATCGAAACGGCAACTATTCTGGGCGATCTTCTGCTTGAAAGAAAACTGACTGTCACCACCGCAGAATCCTGTACTTCAGGCTGGGTCGGCTCTACCCTCGCGGCCGTCGGCCAGAGCAGCCAGTTTTACAGCAGCGGCTTTATTACTTATACCGATCAGGCGAAACATCGGGTGCTGAACGTCAGTGAAGAGACGCTGGCACGTGACAGCGCCGTCAGCGAAGCCGCCGTGCGTGAAATGGCCGCAGGCGCAAAAACGCTTTCCGGCGACGATAGCAGCATTGCAGTGAGCGGTTATGCCGGACCAGATGGCGGCGAGGATGGTACACCAGCCGGCACCGTCTGGTTTGCCTGGGGCCTGCCTGATGGCACTATTCAGACCTGTTGTCAGCGTTTTTCCGGCGAAAGCGAAGAGGTCGTCCGGCAGGCAACAAAATATAGTCTTGAGCAGCTGACGGCACGACTCCAGGCTCTGCTCAGCCAGTCCGCCCCGGACAGCTGAGTACGTTTTACCTGAACAGCCTGTGCGGTCTGCGATTATCGGGTTGAATTCCGCTCCGTTCACCCGCACTCTTAAGCTTTCGACCTGACAGGAGTAAATGTAATGGCAACCGAATATGCGATCGTTGCGGGCGGCTGTTTCTGGTGTACCGAAGCCGTTTTTAAAGATGTAATTGGTGTTGAATCGGTTGAAAGCGGCTATACCGGCGGGGAGCGCCCTGATCCGACTTATGAGCAGGTATGCAGCGGGGCAACCGGTCATGCTGAAGCTATCCGTATCGGGTTTGATCCGGCGCAGATAAGCTACGGCGATCTGCTGGATATTAGTTTTGCCACGCACGATCCTACCCAGCTTAATCGTCAGGGAAATGATATCGGAACGCAGTACCGCTCAGCGATTTTCCCTGCTAATGCTGAACAGGAAGCAGAAGCGATTGCAGCCATTGCGCGCGCGCAGGAAGATCATGATGTGCCGGTGGTGACAACCGTAGAACCGCTCAAAACCTGGTATCCGGCGGAAGCCTACCATCAGGACTACTGGGAAGGTGCGGGTCAGCGCAACGGCTACTGCATGGCAGTCATCCCGCCTAAACTGCAGAAGCTGCGTAAAAGCTTCGCCAGTCGTGTGAAAACCGCTTAAGTTCTGCATACCGTCTTATCTGCAGGCCATTATTCAGAGTGGCCTGTTATATTTTCCGCAACCGCGCCGCCATTATCCGTCATAATAGGCCCCTTTTCCGCTAAGTGAACGCCACCATGACGCCTTCAGTCCCTGCTACGCCGATGCGCCGGCGGACAATGAAACTTAATACGCTGGTCACGCTGATGCTGAGCGCCGTGATTGTCCTGGTGCTGTGTACCGTGCATATGTTCTATTTCTTTCAGATTGGTGCCTCTACCCGGTCACAGCTGGAAGATAAAGCGATGGCCGTCGCGCGTACGCTGGCCACATCGCCAGATGTTCAGCGAGCGCTGCTGCTCTCCCCCGCTGAAGCTCATCTGCAGCCGGTCGCAAAAGCGGTTGAGACCAGCAACAATCTGCTTTTTATCACGATCACTAATATGGCGGGCATACGCTACTCCCATCGTAATCCGGAACTGGTTGGTCAGCATTTCATCGGCAACGATATTCAGCCTGCGCTGCGCGGTCAGGAAAATGTCTCTGTTAATCAGGGCTCTCTGGTTCGGGCACTGCGTGTTTTTACCCCGGTGTTCAATGCCCAGCATCAGCAGATTGGAGTGGTGGCTATCGGTATCTCACTGGATGCCGTCACCGATCAGATTAACCAGAGCCGCTGGATTATCCTCTGGACTATTCTGATCGGCGCGCTGGCGGGCGCGCTGGGTACGCTGATCCTGGTGCGCGTGCTGAAACGTATTCTGTTCGGGCTGGAACCTTATGAGATTTCTACCCTGTTTGAGCAGCGTCAGGCCATTCTCAATTCCGTCAAAGAGGGCGTGGTGGCGATGGACGATCGGCATGAAGTGACGCTGATCAATCAGGCTGCTTGCCATCTGCTGAGCGACGCAGCACAGACGCAGCGCGCGCCTGATGAAAGCTGGCGCGCTGACACCACCGCCGTCGAACCGCAGCTGCGCAGCGTGCTGCAGAGCGGACGGGCGCGGCGCGATGAGGAGATTAACGTGAATGGCCGACTGCTGCTGACCAATACCGTTCCGGTACGCACGGCGGAGCGGATTATTGGCGCGGTCTGTACGTTCAGGGATAAAACTGAGATCAGCCAGCTGATGCAGCGCTTAAGCGGCATGGTAAACTATGTCGACGCCCTGCGTGAACGCTCGCACGAGTTTATGAACAAGCTGCATGTGATCCTCGGCCTGCTGCATATGAAAAACTATGCGCAGGTTGAAGCGTATATCCTGAAAACCGCCAATAACTATCAGACAGAGATCGGCTTTTTGCTGGATAAGATCAAATCCCCGGTGATTGCGGGGATCCTGTTAAGTAAAATCAATCGCGCCTCAGACTGCGGGCACCGGCTCACTATCAGCGACGCCAGCTACCTGCCAGACAGCGGCAGCGAAGCGCAGATGGCGGCGCTGATTACCGTAACCGGCAATCTGGTCGAGAACGCGCTTGATGCGCTGCGCGAGCAGACCGAAGGAGAGATCCACCTGATGCTCCATTATCAAAACGGCTGGCTGACCTGCGAAGTGAGCGACGACGGACCGGGCATTGATGCTGCGCATCTGGCGACCATTTTTGATAAAGGTTTCTCCACCAAAGGTGAGAACCGCGGAGTCGGACTGTTTCTGCTTAAGCAGCAGGTGGAAAGCCTTGGCGGCAGCGTCAGCGCAGAGTCTGAGCCCGGCGTATTCACGCAATTTTTAGTCCAGCTACCCTGGGATAAAGGAAATTAAACCGCATGATTAATGTTTTAGTGGTTGACGATGATGCCATGGTTGCCGAACTCAACCGCAGTTTTATCGGTCAGGTACCCGGTTTTAACTGCTGTGGTACGGCGGCAACGCTGCAGCAGGCGCGCGATTTTTTATTCAATAGCGACACGCCGATCGATCTGCTGCTGCTGGATATCTATATGCAGCAGGAGAATGGCCTGGATCTGCTGCCTGAGCTGCGAAAAGCGCAAAGCCCGACAGAAGTGATTATTATCTCCTCTGCGGCTGATGCAGAAAATATCAAAACATCGCTGCACTACGGGGTGGTGGATTATCTTATTAAGCCGTTTCAGTTTCCGCGTTTTGAAGAGGCGCTGACCAGCTGGCAGCAGAAAAAATCGCTGATGGATAACCACCAGCACTATCAGCAATCTGACGTCGATCTGCTGATCCACGGCAATCCGGCAACGCATCACGACAATAAGCGTCTGCCCAAAGGCCTGACGCCACAAACGCTGCGCACGCTCTGTCAGTGGATAGATGCGCACCCCGCACAGGAATTCTCGACCGATGAGCTGGCTGCAGAGGTGAATATTTCACGCGTCTCCTGCCGCAAATATCTCATCTGGCTGGCGCAGATCAATATTCTGTTTACCAGCATTCACTATGGCGCCACCGGACGTCCGGTCTATCGCTATCGTCTGCAGCCGGAATATCGCTCGCTGCTGCAGCAATATTGTCAGTAGTGCAGTTTCCACGTGGTATCAGCTGGCCGGAATCGGTAGTGACGCGGTGAAGAGCAGACGATCTGCCGATCGCGGGTGACAAAAATGGCATCGATGTCGGACTGGCTGGCGAGCCAGTTCAGTCCCTGTTCTGTGCCCATGCCATACAGTAGCGTGGTATAGATGTCGCCATCCAGCGAGCGGTCACTTATCACCGTCACGCTTAACAGTTCATTATCCAGCGGATAGCCGGTACGCGGGTCAAAAATATGGTGCCAGCAGCGCCCCTGCTGTTCAAAGTAACGCTCATAGATCCCGGACGTGACGACTGATTTCTCCCGCACCTCGATTACGCCGAGTAACGCGTTATCGTCAGCAAAGGGCTTTTTCAGCCCAATTTGCCACCCCTGCGGTTCATGCGGGGGCGCACCCAGCGTCTGCACATTGCCGCCAAGATTGATCAGCGCCTGCGTCACTCCCTGCTGACGCAGCCACTGCTGCACCCGATCGGCAATATAGCCTTTGGCTATGGCACCGAGATCGATCTCCATACCGCGCTGCGGCAGATAAACCGACTGCGCCGCAGCGTCCAGCACGACCTGATGCGGGTTGGTAAGGGGCAACAGCGCGGTGATGTCAGCGGCAGCGGGCACGCTGTTACCCTGAAAACCAATTTTCCAGCGCTTAACTATCGGACCAATGGCGAAGTTGAACGCGCTGTCCGGCAGCGTGCTGACCGTATGGGCCACCTGAATCAGATTAAACACTGCGGGACTGACCGCCACCGGTCGCTCGCCAGCGGCATGGTTAATTGCCATGACCTCTGACTGCACCCGGTTGACGGTAAACAGATTCTCCTGCTGTGCAATCAGGCGAAACACCTGCTGTGCCAGCGCGGCGTTATTTTCAAAGAGTTTCAGCAGCACAGGCGATCCCATCTGAACGGCTGAATAGCTGTAGACACCTGCCTCGTTAGCCATAGTTGCCTCATTACTACCGGTGCCCGCGCAGACGGGCACCGGTGCAGGTTAATTACCTAAGGCGAGTTTAGCGGCGTTATGCCCCGCTTTGATACCAAAGATGATAATATCCGCTACGGCATTCCCGCCGATGCGGTTGGCGCCGTGAATACCGCCGACCACTTCCCCGGCAGCCCAGGCGCCGGTGATCGCCTGGTTCTGCGCATTCAGCACTGCGGTTTCCGTGTTGATGGTGACGCCACCCATGGTGTGATGAACGCCAGGCGCCACGCGAATAGCGTAGTAAGGCCCCTGATTCAGCGGATGGCGCAGCGCCGTTTTGCGGCCAAAATCTTCGTCATGCTGGTTAATCACACACTCATTGTAGCGACCCAGCGTACTCTGCAGTGATTCCTGGTCCATATTGAGCTTAACCGCCAGCTCGTGCGGCGTGGGTGCGCTGATGACAAATCCTTTGGCGATATATTCATCAGCGGCTTTGTTATTACGGCGCACCTGCTCATCGAAGATGATCCAGGCACTTTTCTCCGGCAGCGCAATAATCTCCGCAGAGACTTTATCGCGCGTCTCCATTTCGTTATAGAAACGCTTGCCCGCCTGGCTTACCAGAATTGCCCCGCCGCCGCGCATCGCTTCTGAAATCAGATAGGAGGTGGTCTGTTCAACCGTGGGATGGATCTGAATCTCGCCCATATCAACCGTACCGGCGCCAATATGCTGCAGCATCGCAATGCCGCTGCCGGTGGCGCCGGCGTGGTTAGTCGTGACAAAGCCATCCAGTTCCGGGCGATATTTCACTACCATCTCCCGGTTGGCGCTGAAGCCGCCGGTGGCAACAATCACACTTTTTGCGTTGAGAATGCGGCTGTCGTTATACTCATCCACCACCTTAACCCCGGTTACCACGCCGTTTTCACACAGAATTTCAGCGACTGAGGTCTCAAGCAGCACCTCAATGTTGCGCTGGTTAACATTTTTCACCAGCCCGCTGATCAGGAAGCCCCCTACCGCTGAGCGATCTTCAGGCCGGTGCGTACGGTCAATGCTCATTCCGCCCGTGATAGTGATATCGCTGAGCTCAATCTGCTTCGCTGCCAGCCACTCAATGGCTTCCGGCGCGCGTTCGACAAACTCATGCAGCAGCTGCGGATTATTTTTACCTTTACCGCCTTTCAGCGTCTCTTCATAAAACAGCGCTTTGCTGTCTTCAATGCCTTTCAGCCTCTGATAGCGCGTCTCGGCGGCGTTCATCCCCACTGACGCCTTAATGGTATTTCCGCCAATGGTGGGCATTTTTTCAATCAGTACCACGCGGGCGCCGTCGTCATGTGCCTGAATAGCCGCCGCGAGACCTGCGCCGCCGGTGCCGATGACCACAACATCGTAATTGACCGGCGCGTTCGGGTTGCCCCCTTCCTCAATCACATACTCTTTGCTGGAGGTTGCCAGCGCACGCGATACCGCTTTTTTCAGCGCCTCGCTTTGCGTAGTGGCCCCGGTAACCGCATCGACGTGCGGACTGTTTGCAACCAGAATGCGCTCGCGCAGGCTTTCAAACGTACTGGTGAAGTCAACATCCAGCGCCGGATCCGGCACCAGTTCGATGTCGGTAATACGATCGGTATCCAGCGTGACGTTGATTTTCAGCTTCAGCGCTTCCGCCTCTACCTTCGCCTGATACACACCGGCTTTATATTTGCGATGGCCGTCGCTGACGTCGCGGATCATGGCGTCCACCAGCGAGAAGCGCCAGAGCGGCTCCGGAATTGTCAGCTCCTCGCGTTTGGTACTGTCGATGTAGAGTTCAAGGTGCTCATTGTTAATAATGCGATCCGCCCAGTTGGGCCAGGCGATACAGGCTTTCCCGACGGCAACCAGATCGAAGCCCGATTCCAGCGCCAGTTCGGCATCCTCTTTATTCACCACGCCGCCGACGCCAATAACCGGAATGCGGGCCAGCTGTGCTGAACGCTGCGCAATGTATTTGGTAATCAGAGGCGTGGGGTCGCTGGTGTCAACAATGGAAGGACGCAGCAGCTGACCGACGGAGAAGTGCACGTAATCAAGGCCGCGCGCGGCGAGCTTCTCCAGCAGATAGAGGGTGTCATCCCAGCGAATACCGGGCACTTCAATCTCTTCCGGTGAAAAGCGATAGCCGATAATAAAGTCCGCGGCAGCAAAGCGATCGGCCATCTGATGCGTGATTTCCAGGACCTCCAGCGGAAAGCGCGCCCGGTTATCGCGACTGCCGCCCCATTTGTCACTGCGCTGGTTGGAGTTAGGCGAATAGAACTGCTGAATAAGATAGGTATTGGCACCGTGAATTTCCACGCCATCAAAACCCGCTTTGATGGCACGGTTCACCGCATCACCAAACTTTTTGATCATGACATCAACTTCATCTGCGGTCAGCGCCTGCGGTGTGGTGGCCCCTTCGCGCGGCGCGGCGATGGCGCTGGGCGCGACAGGCGTTTTCCCGCCAATCAGCGCCGGCTCAACCATGCGGCCACCGTGGTAAATCTGCAGGATAGCTTTAGAACCCTGAGATTTGATCGCATGCGCTATTCTGGCCAGTCCCGGGATCTTATTGTCGCTGTCGATGGCGATGGCGCCAGGAAATGCCGGACCACGATTATCGATAAACGCACACTCTACGATGACGGTGCCGATTGTGCCGGCACGCACCTGATAGTAGTCAACCAGATCGCTGGTGACGCCACCGTCGTAATAGCCGGTACAGGTTGTCATGGGTGCCATCACCAGACGATTCTTCAGCACGGCACCTTTAGGCAAGGTAAGGGGTTTTAGCAGCGGGGTAAGCGTGTTCATGATAAGCGACTCCGAAAATCAAAAATGAAATTCAATTCCTGGCAGTGTGACCGGTTAAATAATTAAAGTGGTCCGACTTCATGCTGTAAATATAACATTTAATTTAGTTACATAACTTATATCATTAGTTATATAAAATACCGATAAGGAAAGCCTATTTTCAGCAAGGAGGGAGCGTAACGCGTTCCGCTAAGTTTCGTTCAAAACTTGATTAAAATCAAAGTTAAATCAAAACATGAAAATAAACTATATATTTCATTGATTTAAAAATCAAGCGCCTGCCAGATATTGGAAAGAAAGCGCTTCACATCCTGCATTAGATCGTGAGGCAAGCCCTGAATAAGCGTCATAACACACTGAAAATAACGCAGATAAAAATAAGCGCTCTATTTTATTGATCTGGATCAAAATAGGTATTTTAATTAATCGCATCATAGCAACATAAATTAGATAATTCGCGAAACAAAATTGCTTTCTGCTTTAACACAAGCGTCATGAACTTCCTGTATCGATGCCGCAAAATGGATCATCCAGGTATAAAGGCACCCGGTACTGATATCGCATTCTTCTCAACGTGCAGACAAAAACTATGAACCTATCAACGCAATCGCATGAACCCACCAAAGCGCCGCCTGCGGCGCCGGGTAAAAAAAATCGCCTGCTGATGCTCTGCCTGCCGGTACTGGTTGCACTCCTGTTGCTGCTGGTGCCTGCACCTGCCGGACTGGAGCCCTACGCCTGGCACTTCTTCGCCATTTTTGTCGGTGTTATTGTCGGCCTGATTTTTGAGCCGCTGCCGGGCGCCGTGATTGGGCTTACCGGCGTGGTGGTCATCGCGCTGTTTAGCCAGTGGGTGCTGTTTAGCCCGGCAGAGCTGGCCGACCCGGCATTTAAAACGGCAGCGCAGTCGTTCAAATGGGCAGTCAGCGGCTTCGGCAACTCTACGGTCTGGCTGATTTTTGGCGCCTTTATGTTTGCAGCCGGCTACGATAAAACGCAGTTTGGCCGCCGGCTGGCGCTGATTCTGGTGAAATATCTCGGTCGCCGCAGTCTGACGCTGGGCTACGCGATTACTTTCGCTGACCTGCTGCTGGCGCCGTTTACGCCGTCTAACACCGCCCGCAGCGGCGGGACTATCTATCCGATTATTGCCAACCTGCCGCCGCTCTATGGCTCTAAGCCTAATGACCCCAGCGCCCGCAAAATCGGCTCTTATCTGATGTGGGTGGCGATTACCGCAGCCTGTATCACCAGCTCGATGTTTCTCTCTGCGCTGGCCCCTAACCTGCTCGCACTGGCCCTGGTTAAGAGCGTTATTGGTTTCGATATCAGCTGGGGGATGTGGTTCCTCGCTTTCCTGCCGCTGGGGATCCTGCTGATTCTCACTATGCCGCTGCTGGCTTACTGGCTCTATCCGCCGGAAGTCAAAGTCAATGATGAGGTACCGCGCTGGGCGACCGCCGAGCTGGAAAAGCTGGGCCGCCTGTCGCGCAATGAGATCCTGCTGCTGCTGTTTGTCGTCGCAGCGCTGATGATGTGGATTTTCGCAACGGCATGGATAGAGCCCGCTATGGCCGCGCTGCTGGTGATTGTGCTGATGCTCTGGACCGGCGTACTTAACTGGAGTGATATCACCAGCAATAAAGCCGCCTGGAACACCTTTGCCTGGTTTGCCACGCTGGTGGCGCTGGCCGATGGTCTGGCACGCGTCGGTTTCATTGCCTGGCTGGGCAAAGAGGGGGCGGTGCTGCTACAGGGTTACGATCCTCAGGTCTCCGCAGTGGTGCTGCTGATTGCCTTTTATCTGCTGCACTATCTGTTTGCCAGCACCACGGCGCATACCACCGCCCTGCTGCCCGCCATGCTGACTATCGCCGCCTCAATTCCAGGCATTAATATGCCGGTGTTCTGCCTGATGATGTGTACCTCGCTGGGTGTGATGGGCATTATCACCCCTTACGGTACCGGCCCAAGCCCTATCTATTACGGCAGCGGCTATCTGCCGACCAAAGATTACTGGCGGCTTGGCACCATCTTTGGCGCCCTCTTCCTGGTGGCGCTGATGGTTATCGCTTATCCCTGGATGGTCATGATGTTCTGATGATGTTGCTTTGATGTTAAAAAACGCAGCCGCGTCAGCCTGTTTCAGTGTTACTATGCTCGCCAGTCAGCTCCTGATACGGGCTGGCGAGAGAAAATAGCACCACAGATCGCCTAATTTGCCGCCCGCCGCGCAGGCGGGCAACACGAAGCTAAGTGAGCCAACATGTCGAACAAACCCTTCTATTACCAGAACCCCTTTCCTCTCGCCAAAGATGATACTGAATATTACCTGCTGAGCCGCGAGCACGTTTCGGTCGCCAGCTTTGAGGGCGAGGAGGTGCTGAAAGTCGCACCAGAAGCGCTGACGCTGCTGGCTCAGCAGGCGTTTCATGACGCCTCTTTTATGCTGCGCGCCTCACACCAGCAGCAGGTTGCCGCTATTCTGGCGGATGATGAAGCGAGTCAGAATGACAAGTATGTCGCGCTGCAGTTTCTGCGTAACTCAGAAATCGCTGCTAAAGGCGTACTGCCAACCTGCCAGGATACCGGCACCGCGATTATCATGGGTAAAAAAGGCCAGCGCGTCTGGACCGGCGGCGGCGATGAAGCGGCGCTGTCGCAGGGCGTCTATAACACCTATATCGAAGATAATCTGCGCTACTCGCAGAACGCCCCGCTGGATATGTACAAAGAGGTCAATACCGGCACCAATCTGCCGGCCCAGATCGATCTCTACAGCGTGGATGGCGATGAGTATAAGTTCCTCTGCATCGCTAAAGGCGGTGGTTCAGCGAACAAGACCTACCTCTATCAGGAAACCAAAGCGTTAATCACGCCGGCAAAATTAAAAAACTACCTGATTGATAAAATGATGTCGCTCGGCACCGCTGCCTGTCCGCCCTACCATATTGCATTTGTGATCGGTGGCACCTCTGCGGAGAGCACGCTAAAAACGGTTAAGCTCGCCTCAACGCATTACTATGACTCGCTGCCAACGGAAGGCAACGAGCACGGTCAGGCGTTTCGCGATACCGCACTGGAGCAGGAACTGCTGGAAGCGTCGCAGCAGCTCGGACTGGGCGCGCAGTTTGGCGGTAAATATTTCGCTCACGACATTCGCGTGGTCAGACTGCCGCGTCACGGTGCCTCCTGCCCGGTAGGCATGGGCGTCTCCTGTTCTGCTGACCGTAACATCAAAGCTAAAATCAACCGCGATGGCATCTGGATTGAGAAGCTGGAAGATAATCCGGGACGCTATATTCCGGAAGCGCTGCGCCAGCAGGGCGAAGGCGAAGTGGTGCAGGTAGATCTTAATCGCCCGATGCAGGATATTCTGGCCCAGCTCTCCGCTTATCCGGTGGCTACCCGCCTGTCGCTGAACGGCACCATTATTGTGGCACGCGACATCGCTCACGCCAAACTCAAAGAGCGTATCGATAATGGCGAAGGGCTGCCGCAGTACATTAAAGATCATCCGGTCTACTATGCCGGTCCGGCCAAAACGCCGGAAGGACACGCGTCCGGTTCCCTCGGCCCTACCACCGCAGGCCGGATGGACTCTTATGTCGATCTGCTGCAGTCGCACGGCGGCAGCATGGTAATGCTGGCCAAAGGTAACCGCAGCAAACAGGTGACTGACGCCTGCCATAAGCATGGCGGATTCTACCTGGGCAGTATTGGCGGCCCGGCAGCGGTACTGGCGCAGCAGAGTATTAAAAGCCTTGAGTGCGTTGAGTATGCCGAACTGGGCATGGAGGCGATCTGGAAAATTGAAGTGGAAAATTTCCCGGCGTTTATTCTGGTCGATGACAAAGGTAACGATTTCTTCCAGCAGATCCACAATCAGTGCTCTGCCTGCGTAAAGTAAAGCGCTGAAGCAGACCCTGTAAAAAATCCGCGGCACCAGGCTGCGGATTTTTTTATTAATCTGAGAGCGCTTTCTTATGCGCGCAGCGACATTTCCCGCGCGGCGTCGCGCTCGGCACTCTGCTGGCGCGCATGCTGCAACGCATCATAAGTGGGCAGATTGACGCTGATAATGTCCTGTTCGACCGCATCCAGCACCTCATCGTGCTGCTCCATATAATCATATCCTGCGTTCATGATCTCTCCTTTGCGCAGAGGCGTTTCTCATATCCTGTCCTGCAAAGATGACAGGTTTATGAAAATATAGCCTCTGCAGCGACCGCCGGTACGAAAATCAGAAGAACCCGAGCGGCTGTGTGCTGTAGCTCACCAGCAGATTTTTAGTTTGCTGATAGTGATCCAGCATCATTTTATGCGTCTCCCGCCCGATGCCCGATTTCTTATAGCCGCCAAACGCAGCGTGAGCCGGATAGAGATGGTAGCAGTTAGTCCAGACGCGTCCGGCTTTGATTGCTCTCCCCATACGGTATGCGCGGTTGATATCCCGCGTCCAGACGCCAGCGCCAAGCCCGTAAATCGAATCATTAGCAATGGCCAGCGCCTCCGCTTCATCTTTAAACGTCAGTACGCCGACCACCGGTCCGAAAATCTCTTCCTGAAATACGCGCATGCTGTTGTTGCCTTTCAGCAGCGTGGGCTGAATATAGTAGCCGCCGCTGAAGGCTTCACCAATCTGCTCAACGTTACCACCGTGCAGCACTTCCGCCCCTTCCTGCTGCGCAATCTCAAGATAAGAGAGGATCTTATCAAACTGCTGCTGCGACGCCTGAGCGCCAATCATGGTTTCCGTATCCAGCGGATCGCCACGTTTAATGGTTTTGATGCGCTTCATCACGGCCGCCATAAAGGGCTCAAAAATCGATTCCTGCACCAGCGCGCGCGACGGACAGGTACAGACTTCCCCCTGGTTCAGGAAGCCGAGCACAACCCCCTCGGCCGCTTTCTCAATAAAGCTCTCCTCCGCCTGCATGATATCTTCGAAAAAGATATTTGGTGATTTCCCGCCCAGCTCCACCGTGGACGGGATCAGGCTTTTTGCCGCCAGCTCCAGAATATGGCCGCCGGTCGCTGTTGAGCCGGTAAATGCGATCTTGGCAATGCCCGGATGCGATGCCAGCGCTTCGCCCGCCTCTTTACCGTAGCCGTGCACCACGTTAATGACGCCGGGCGGGACCAGATCTTTGATCAACTCAACAAACAGCGTGATGGAAAGCGGCGTCTGCTCGGCCGGTTTCAGCACCACGCAGTTACCTGCGCCCAGCGCCGGTGCCAGCTTCCAGGCGGCCATTAGCAGCGGGAAGTTCCACGGAATGATCTGCCCCACCACGCCCAGCGGTTCATGGAAGTGATAGGCGGCCGTGAACTCATCGATTTCGGCGGCGCTGCCTTCCTGCGCCCGGACACAGCCGGCAAAATAGCGGAAATGGTCCACCGCCAGCGGCAGGTCAGCGGCCAGCGTTTCGCGTACCGGCTTGCCGTTATCCCAGGTTTCATTAACGGCGATATATTCCAGATTCTGCTCCAGGCGGTCAGCAATCTTCAGTAACACCAGCGAGCGCGCCTGCGGTGAGGTCTTGCCCCACTGCTCTGCCGCCGCCTGGGCCGCCGCGACCGCATTATCAACATCTGCCCGATCGGAACGCGGGAATTCGCCGATTGCGCTGCCATTAACCGGTGAGGTGTTGGTAAAATAGTGACCGTTAACCGGCGCAGTAAACTCGCCGTTGATAAAGTTGCCGTACTGCGATTGCAGAGTGATCAGAGAACCCTGTTCTCCCGGAGCAGCGTAACGCATGGTATTTCCCCTTACAGAGCGAATGGAAGTTAACAACTTTTAAACTGTTGATTAACATTGCGCGATCGTTTTTAGCCTGTCAGGTCTGCAGGCGGGAAACTGTGAGCCGACGCGGGAAATCGGTGTTAAAGCGGGACAGAATCATTTGTGCCGGAATGTTCTGAGTTTGGCTTTTTTGCCGCGCTAAAGCGAAACCTGAGCGTTATCTGTGGTCAATACCCTGCAGACCACAGATTCAGGAGAGAAAGATGCTGGCTTCAGCCATGATGCTAATGCGGGCCAAAGCGAACTTTGTACAGCAGTTTATTCGCGATCCGCGCACAATCGGCAGCGTCACCCCTTCATCAGCGGCGTTATGCCGCTGTATGTGCAATGCGGTAGAGTGGGATAGCAGCCTGCGGGTGGCTGAACTGGGCGCCGGCGATGGCGTGCTGACCCGCCAGCTGCTGTCGCGTATGGTACCGGCCGCGCAGCTTGACGTGTTTGAAATTAATCCGCAGCTGGCAGCAGAACTGCGTCAGTGGCACGATCCGCGCATGCAGGTCCAGGCACACTCAGCGGAGCTGCTGCAGGGTGAATATGACGCTATTTTTTCCGGCCTGCCGCTGCTGTCGCTGCCTGCGGCCACGCGTCACACCATTCTGAGCGCGGTGCATAATGCGCTGGCGCCCCAGGGCGTATTTGTCCAGTTTCAGTACACCTCGCTCACCCGGCACGATCTGTCGCGCTATTTTGTCTGGCAGCGGCAGCGGGTGCTGAAAAACATGCCGCCCGCCTGGGTTTATCGCTGTCAGCGCTGCGACGCTTCCTGATCCCGGGGCCGTACCTGCTGCCAGAAGCGCTGCAGCAGCGTACGCGCCCAGTCAGTATCCCCCATTACCGCGCTATCCGGCTGTACGTCAGCCGGTGTACAGGCCGTCATGATCTCGCGACTGAACTCCGGATGAAACTGAACGGAAAATGCCTGCGGCGAGTAGCGTAATACCTGACACGCATCCAGCGCTGAGCGCGCCAGAACCGTGGCCTGCGGCGGCGGGGCCAGTACCGACTGCCGGTGCGACAGCCAGGCGCAAAAGTGCGCCGGTAACCCGTCCAGCCAGGGATCAGAAGCCGTGCGCGTGACGGTCTGCAGCCCGCGCTCCCAGCCGCGGGGATTATCGCCCACCTCACCCCCCAGCGCATACGCCATCAGCTGATGGCCGTAGCAGACGCCAAGCAGCGGCATCTGCGCCTCCATTGCGCCGCGTATCCAGGCCGCAGTGCGCTCACTCCATCCGGCGTGGTCGGTTACCATCGCCCAGGAGCCGCTGAGGATCGCCCCGCTAATCTCCTGCCAGCCGGGAAGTGCGTCACCCCGGTGCGGACGCACGATAATATAGTCATCCGCCTGCAGCTGCAGCGCGTCAATAAACCACGCAGGCTGTTCGCCAATTTTCGCCACCACCTGCGGGGGCGGAACTTCAAGCTGTATTAATGCCAGGGGTAAAGTATAACTCTCCGTCATTGCCGGCAGGCTCCTCTGCTGCGTCCGCTGTTAAGCGCTACTGTGACAGCAATTGCCAGCCGTGTCTTATGTTATTCCGCAACATGCTTATGCAGAAGCGAATGTCAGGATAGCGTTCAGATAATAGTATGTTGTAATTATAAGGCGGCGATTTTGCTGTTGAGTGCTAAACCGCCAGGTTGATGTGTCCTGTGCGGCAGGCTTCATGCCATTATTAAGCGTAAGTTCATTTTTCTGTGAAGGATAACAGCGTGGCCGTACGGCATTTTTTTCTGATTCTGTTTGTGGTTTCAATCTGGGCGTTTAACAACGTGGCGGTTAAATGGGGCCTTCTGGAGCTGCCGCCGCTGTTTCTGACGTGGATGCGCTTTGTCGTGGTCGCTCTGATTCTGGTGCCCTTTTGCCGTGTCACGCGCGCGCAGCTGCCGTGGCTCATTACCCTCGCATTTACCTTTGGCTTTATGCATTTCTCGCTGCTGTTTGTCGGCATGCGCTATACCGATGCCGGTACGGCGGCTATCGTTGTACAGCTGGGCACACCCATTGCGATGCTGCTGGCGATGGCGATCCTGAAAGAGAAGCTGCGGCTGGTGCAGCTGTGCGGCATCGCTATCTCTCTGAGCGGCGTGGCCGTGCTCTCGGGCAGCCCGACTATCCCTGCCTGGTGGGTACTCTGTATCCTGCTGTGCAGCGCGTTTGGCTGGGCGGTCAGCAACATGATTGTCAAAAAGTCGCCGCCTATTAGTCCGCTGACGCTGACCGGCTGGATCTCATTCCTCGCCGTGCCGCTGGTTGGCGCTGCCTCATGGCTGACAGAGTCGAATCAGTTCAGCGCCCTGCAGGCGGCGGGCTGGCACGGCTGGTTCGGCATTCTTTACAGCGCTATCGCCTCTTCGATTGTTGCCTATACGCTGTGGTACGCCCTGCTGAAAAAATATAATGTTAATCTGATCATGCCCTATTCGCTGCTGACGCCGGTGCTGGCTGTCATCATGGGCGTGACGGTGCTGGGCGACAGCATGAACAGTTTCAAAGTATTTGGCGCATCGCTGGTGGTGCTGGGCACCGCCATTGCCGTGCTTAACCTGCGCAATCTGCGCATGCACGCACGTTTTCCGCGTCTGCGCCGGCGTTAGTCTCTCTTGGCTTAACCTGCATCCGCCGGAGTCTGCAATCTTTAGCCGCACGTCACTGCTTGTTGTGCAGCTGCAGCGAACGTCTCCGGCAGCCGCTCCCCCTGCGGGGAGCGATTACGCCTGCGGCGTATCGTCTTCGCTCAGCTCATCATACATCGTCTGGATCGCCTCGCGGCTCAGCTCAGCCAGCGTACGATAAAACGCCGTGGTGGCGTGCGCTTCAACTTTGCCGAGGAACGCACCGCACCACGGCAGCAGATAAGATTCAAACAGCGCGCGCTGCGCGTCTGATTCATCTTCTGCAGACTGATCTTCCAGCCACGACGCCGCCAGCAACAGTACGCCAAAGTGATCGGCAGGCGCGTCACTGAGCGGCATGCCGCGCGCGCTGAGAAACGCCCGGATCTCCGCTTCCGGCGCGCCTTCCGGCCACTGTGACGCGTAAGGCGGCACGCTGCACTCCTGACCGACAAACAGCGCGTTGTAATCCGCTGCCAGCGCCTGCGGATCGCTGCTCTGCTGCAGACGCGTCAGCAGCGCATCCTGCTCCAGCGGCCACTGTGCCTGCATTTTGCCTTCGCGCAGCAGCGTAAACAGCGGCATCAGCAGCGGATCCTGGGGCTGACGGTTAAACAGGGAGCCGATCACCCGGCAAAGCATAGAAAATTCATTCATCTGGCAGCATTCCTCACTACAACATTAAAAATCCAGTAATTCCGCGATCCGTTTACCGCTGCGCTGCTCCAGAAAATCGAGCAGGCGGCGCGGCGTGACATTTAACACCCGATCTTCAGGGAAATCCACCTCGCGCGTGATGCGCAGGCAGTGCTCAAAATGCCCCAGCGTAAAGGCGGTATGGGAATCGGAGCCAAATGCCAGCTGTCCGCCCGCGTCACGCACCGCCTCCGCAATCGCACGGCAGTTGGGTTCGCTGCCCGGACGCGAATGGGTAAACGAGGAGTTATTGATCTCCAGCGCCACGTTGTAGTGGGCTGCGGCTTCGGCAATGGCGCGAATATCCACCGGGAATTTGGGGTTGCCCGGATGGCTGATGATATGCACCAGCCCGCCTGCCATCGCGGCGATCATCGCCTCGGTATGGTGTGCTTTATCGCGCGGCGTGTAGACCGGCTCGTGAAAGCCCGCCACGATCAGATCCAGGGCATCCAGCATCGGCCCGCTGCAGTCGATCTCGCCCTGCTGATTCTTAATGTTCGCTTCAATTCCGCGCAGGATGCCGACGCCGTCAATAACCCGCGGCCAGATGCGCATATTGATGAAATGCCAGTGATGCGGCGCATCCGCCATATCGGGGCCGTGGTCGGTAATGGCAAATAGCTTCAGGCCGTTCTGTTTCGCCTGGGCGACATAGTCGTGCAGCGTGCTGTAGGCGTGCGTGCTGGCAACGGTGTGCATATGCAGATCAACGGGATACATATTTTGCTCCTCTGAGATAAGTTAATAGCCGCGCTGGCGATCCACGCGCCCCGGGGGCTGCTGCCCTTTTTCCAGCTGCTGAATGGCGCTGGCGATGGCGTCCATCGCCTGCTCCGGCAGCGTAATAGCGGCACTGTGGGGCGTGATGGTGACGTGCGGATGCTGCCAGAGCGCATCGTCCGCCGGCAGCGGCTCCTGCTGAAAGACATCCAGCGCGGCGGCGGCAAGTTGCCCGCTGTTAAGGGCTGCCAGCAGGTCCGCTTCAACCACGTGCGCGCCGCGCGCCAGGTTAAGAAAGTATGCGCCGTGCGGCAGCGCGCGCAGGAAATCAGCGTTGATAAGATCGGTGGTTTCCGGCGTGGCGGGCAGCAGATCAATCACGACCTGGCAGCCGGCAAGGAAGTCGTGCAGCGCGGCGGCACCGTGGAAGGCGTGCACGCCAGGCAGGCTCTTCGGCGTGCGACTCCAGCAGCGCAGCGGGAATCCCCACTGCTGCAGGCTCTCCAGCACGCTGCGGCCCAGTACGCCCGCGCCAAGCACGCCAATGATGAAGGCGTCGCGCGCCGGCAGCGGCAGCGGCTGCCAGCAGTGCGCCTGCTGCTGGCGCTGATAGTCAGCAAAGCGGCGATACCAGCCCAGCACGCACCAGTTCGCGTACTCCTGCATCTGCTGTGCCATGCCGGTATCCTCGAGGCGATACAGCGGCACCTGGGCGCTGAGCCTGTCAGGGTGCTGACGCTGCTGCTGCAGAAGTTCATCGACGCCCGCACCCATCGCGAACACTCCCTTCAGGCTTCGCTGCGCCAGCATCTCCACCGGCGGCGAACGTACAACGGCATAATCTGCACGGCCATTATCGCCTGGCTGCCACAACCGGATTTCCGCGTCCGGCAGCCGCCGGCCGAGGCCCGTGAGCCAGCGCTGCGCGTCCATTGACGGGTGATACCAGATAATCTTCATACGCCTCCTTATTTTCTTTCAGCCTCCGGTAAACCGCGCGACGGAGCAAGTAAAAACCGTCAGCGGCAACAATTTCCCACGTAATTACCCGGCAGCGCTTCACATTTCCATCGCCCTGCAGCGCCAGCCAGCACGATAGCGACTAAAGTTGGTTGAGTGGTCAATACGTTAGCGCACCACGTTTTCGGACAAGGAGAAAAACCGATGAGAAAAAATGTCATATTGATGCCCGCGCGCCTCTCTCTGCTGCTTACCACTGCCCTGCTGGCAACCAGCACGCTGGCCCATGCCGAAACCGGAAGCCGGATGCTGAGCCAGCAGCCGCAGCCGCCCGATGTACGCCTGGGGCCGCTCTTCAGCGCCGTGCAGAAAGCGCAGTTCTATCCCGATCAGAAAACCTTTGCTGACGCGATCCCGAAATACGATCCCGCCTCGATTCTCGCTGACTGGCAGATGCAAAAGAAGCAGCGCAATTTCGATCTCAAACGCTTCGTTGACATGAACTTTACCCTGCCCAAAGAGCAGGATAAATATGTACCGCCCGCCGGGCAGAGCCTGCGTGAACATATCAACGGTCTGTGGCCGGTGCTGACGCGCAGCACGCCTGATGCCAGCCAGTATGATTCACTGCTGCCGCTGCCGAAGCCTTACGTTGTGCCGGGCGGACGTTTCCGCGAGGTCTATTACTGGGACAGCTATTTCACCATGCTGGGCCTGGCGGAAAGCGGTAACTGGGACCGCGTGCAGGATATGGTCGATAACTTTGCCACCGAACTCGATCGCTACGGGCATATCCCTAACGGCAACCGCAGCTATTATCTCAGCCGGTCACAGCCGCCGTTCTTTAGCCTGATGGTGGACCTGCTGGCCACGCATAAAGGCGATGAGGTTTACCGGCACTATCAGCCGCAGCTGCAGAAAGAGTATGACTACTGGATGGCTGACAGCGACAGCGTGGCGGCCGGTCACGCCAGCAAGCGGGTGGTAAAACTCTCCGATGGCACCCTGCTTAATCGCTACTGGGACGCACGCGACGTGCCGCGTACAGAATCCTGGCTGGACGATGTGAAGACGGCAGAAAAAACCCCGGAACGTGACAAACCGCAGCTCTGGCGCGATCTGCGCGCCGGCGCGGCGTCGGGCTGGGATTTCAGCTCGCGCTGGTTTACCGATGCGCATAATCTCGCTTCGATCCGCACCACAGCGCTGGTGCCGGTCGATCTCAACAGCCTGCTGTTTCATCTGGAGCAGACGCTGTCAAAATCAGCCAGGCTGGCAAAACAGGACGACCAGGCGAAAGCCTTTGCCGCGGCGGCAGAAAAACGCCAGGCCGCGATCAATCGTTATCTGTGGGATGAGAAACAGGGCTGGTATGCTGATTACGATTTCAGTAAAAAACAGGTTCACAACCAGCTGACGGCGGCCGCTCTTTTCCCGCTCTATATGCAGCTGGCCGGAGATAAGCAAGCTGAACGTACCGCCTCTGCAGTTGAAAAACAGCTGCTTAAACCTGGTGGTCTGGTGACAACCACGGTCAATAATGGCCAGCAGTGGGATGCGCCTAATGGCTGGGCTCCGCTGCAGTGGGTAGCGGTAGAGGGGCTGGAGCATTATAACCAGCCGCAGCTGGCACGACAGATTGGCCAGCGCTTTCTGCAAAACGTCCAGCAGACCTATGACAAAGAGCATAAGCTGGTAGAAAAATATGTGGTTGAGGGCGCGCAGCTGGGCGGTGGCGGCGGTGGCGAATATCCGCTGCAGGATGGCTTTGGCTGGACCAACGGCGTGACGCTGATGCTGCTGGATAAATATTGCCCGAAAGAAAAAACCTGTAACAGCGCCAGTGATATCCCTGATATGCCGGCGCTGCAGCGCGCGAATTAATTTCGCACCGGCTACAGCCGAAAAAAAACCGCAGCCCCGGGGCCGCGGTTTTTTTTATGCGGGCAGAATTAACTGCGCACTTTACGGTAGATAAACAGCACGACAATGGCGCCGATCACCGCGACAACAAAGCTGCCGAAGTTGAACCCGTCAACTCTGCCAAAACCAAACAGGGTACTGATCCAGCCGCCGACAACCGCACCGATAATACCCAGTACCACGGTCAGGATAAAGCCGCCGCCATCTTTACCTGGCATAATCCACTTAGCGAGAATACCGGCGATCAGACCAAAAATAATCCATGAAAGAATACCCATTTGTTGCTCCTTACGTTATGAATCAAGGTGTTCACTGCGATAAGTATAGACGGGATTTTTTTCCCTGCAGCGCGACTGCCGCTTTAATCATCAGCCAGCCGCTAAAGCTTCAGAGCGTTACGCCGATAATCGTCGCATAACGATGATAAGCGCAGCAGCGGGGAGCAGGATGTGAAAGATGCCGATAACGAACAGTATCTCAAGCGGGGTACGTTAGCGGTCTTGAATGTGATGAGGGATCTGTCGCGCTACCAAACTCCGCTAATGGTGACCTTTAATCGCGGGCAGTTTATCAGCCGCCTGCTGGTTGCCGATGAGGAGTGCATCATTTTCGATCTGGGCAGCAATGCGCTGAGCAATGAGTGGGTGCTGGAGAGTCCCGACTTCAGCGTCTGCGCCGAAACCTACGGCGCCAAAATTGAGTTCACCCTCGCTGCCCTGACGCTGGTTGAATATGAAGGCTTACCCGCATTCAGCGCACCGCTGCCGGCGTGCGCCTGGCAAATCCAGCGCCGCGAATTTTTCCGCATCAACGCCCCGCTGGAGCCGGTTTTCTGGTGTTACACCCGGTGGCCGGACGGCAGCCAGGCGCGCTTTCGCCTGCAGGATCTTTCGCTGGGCGGGGTCGGGGTATTGCCGGAAGGGCCGCTGCCGGAGGGCCTTACCCGGGGGGATAAGTTCAGCCAGCTGCGGGTTGAGCTGGGCGAATTTGGTCAGTTTGAGGTTACCGCAGAGCTGCTGCATATTGGCGAGCGCAGCGTAGTCCGTAAAGGCGAAGCCTGCGTAATACCGCGGCTGAGCTTTCGTTTCACTGCCATTGAACCCGTGCAGGAGCGTCAGCTGCAGCAGGTGATCTTCGCGCTTGAACGGCTGGCACGCGATAAGGCGAGCCGCTTTCAGTAACTGCCGTTACGCCTGCAGGATATCTCAGACAGGCTATGCTTCTCCTTGCCCTTTATTTTAACCAGCGCCCGGCAAGGAGAAACTCCCCCATGGAAAACTGGCTTTCAGCCTCTGGCTGGCAACGCATTTTTCTTAATCAAACCGTCTGGATCAACAGCGCCATCATCCTCTTTGGCACCCTTATTGTCTGGTGGCTGTTGCGCACCGCTATCCGCTTTGTTTCGAATCGTATCGCCCGCTACAGCGAACAGCGCCATGTGCGTTTCACTGCCATTCTTGTTGAGATCCTGCGCAGCACCAGCCAGTCGCTGCTGCTGATCTTCTCACTGCTGATTTCGCTGAAGTTTGCGGACCTGCCGGCCAACTGGAGCGTGGCGATTGCCCACAGCTGGTTCCTCGCGCTGATTTTGCAGTTCACGCTGTGGATCGACTGCGGCATCCGTTTATGGCTGAAAAGCATGCTGCGCGATCCGCTGCACGTACGTAATCCGGTCACCACCGTGATCCTCGGCATTCTGCTGCGAGTGGTGGTATGGGTAATGATGCTGCTGGCGATCCTCTCCAACATGGGCATCGACATTACCGCACTGGTGGCCAGTTTAGGCGTCGGCGGTATCGCCATTGCGCTGGCGATTCAGACCGTGCTGAGCGATGTGTTTGCGTCGCTGGCGATCGGCTTTGATAAACCGTTTGAGCACGGTGATTTTATTGTATTCGGCGATATTGCGGGTTCCATTGAGCACATCGGCCTGAAAACCACGCGTCTGCGCAGCCTCGGCGGCGAACAGATTGTCTGCTCAAACACCATTCTGTTACAGCAGACGATCCACAACTACAAACGGATGCAGCAGCGGCGCATCGTGTTTAAGTTCGGCATTAACTACGGTACGCCGGCGGAGAAAGTGCGGCAGATTGGCGGCATGGTGAAAACGATTATCGAAGGCGTGCCCGACACCCGTTTTGACCGGGCGCACTTTCTCTCGTTTGATGAGTCGCAGCTGACGTTTGAAGTGGTCTATTTCGTGCTGAGCGCGGATTACAATGTTTATATGGATATTCAGCAGGAGATTAACCTGCAGCTGATGGCGCAGCTGGAGCAGAAGCAGATCCGCTTCGCCTTCCCGATGCGCCGCGTCGAGTTTACCGGTGGGGTACTGCCGCGTATCAATCTCAGCGATGCGTCCAACGAAGCACCGGCACAGAGTGCGCAGCGCTAAGCTGCGCACCGCGCGCTAGCCAATTGTGCGGTAGGCGGTGGTCACTTTCCACAGATAGCGCGGTGCCTGCGCGGCCGGATGTTTGTTTTGCACGTGCTGGTAAAACTCATCCGGCGACATCGCGTTAATCATCGCAATGGCGCGGTCGCGGTCGCGTGAGAAGGTGCGCAGTAGCGCACCGGCTCCATTGGCATAGGAGACAATGGTGGCGTAGCGCAGCGTCAGCGGATCGCGGATACCGGCCAGCGCCGACTCCTGCAGAATACGCAGATAGGCGACCCCGATATCGATGTTTTTAGCCGGATCGCGCAGCTCGGCCGTTGAGGGCTGCCCGTGACGGCCCTGCACGCGATAGACTTCGCGCCCTGCCGTCGAGGCTTTGATCTGCATCAGACCCACCGCGTTAGAGCGGCTTACTGCAGCAGGATTACCGCCCGATTCGACACTGATAATGGCGCTGATTAACTTCTCATCAACGCCATAATGAGTGGCAGCATCTTCTGTAAACAGCGCCCAGGCATCATTAATTTTTGAGGGCGGAGCCTGAGTGAGAGGCGTATTGCGCTCAGGCACTCTGGGTTTTTCCGGTTCACTGGCACAGCCTGCCAGCAGTAAAGCAGAGAGCATAAGTAGTCGAAATTTCACTGTTTTTCAGGTTCCGCTATAAGAGAGGCGCAGGCTATCATAGCCATGACGGCCGGCAGTAAAATTACCGTTATTCTGAAAATGACAAAATTCATTTTGCTGTCGTGACGCCGTTCACGCAGTTTGTCACTATGCACACTTAAGCAGAGAGCAGGAAAAGCGCAATGCACCCAGCCCGTTCCTTTCGTTTAATCGCCCCTTCTGGCTATTGCCACAACCAGGATGCTGCCCGGCGCGGCATTGAGCGGCTTCAGCATGCAGGCCACCGGGTGGAGAATGGCGCAGTGGTTGCCCGCCGCTTTCAGCGCTTTGCCGGTACGGACGCAGAACGTCTGGCGGATATCAATGCGCTGGCTGCATCAGACCCGCTGCCGGACATTATTCTGGCAGTGCGCGGTGGCTACGGTGCGACCCGCCTGCTGGACAAGCTGGATTACCGCGGTATCGCGCAGCGTCTCAGCAGTGAGCCAGTCGCGCTGTGCGGCCACAGTGACTTTACCGCTATTCAGCTGGCGCTGCTGGCGCAGACCGGCCTGATAAGCTTCAGCGGCCCGATGCTGGCCGGTAATTTCGGCGCGGATCCCGTTTCAGCGTTTACCGAACACCATTTCTGGCAGGCCATTTCCTCTCCGGAACTGAGAGTAAACTGGCAGAGTGAAAGCCCGGACTGCGGCAGCTGGCAGGGCCGCCTGTGGGGCGGTAACCTGGCGATGATCTGCGCGCTGGTTGGTACGCCGTGGCTGCCGCAGATTGAAGGCGGCATTCTGGTGATTGAAGATGTCAATGAACATCCGTTTCGCATCGAGCGCATGCTGCTGCAGCTGCAGCAGTGCGGCATTCTGGCGCGTCAGCAGGCGATTATTACCGGTAGTTTTACCAGTACCTCCCTCAGCGCCTATGATAACGGCTTCGGTTTCGACACTGTCTGGCAGCGCCTGCGCGATGAGTATCAGCTGCCGGTGATAAGCGATCTGGCGTTTGGACATGCGCCTGATACCGTCACGCTGCCGCTGGGTGCGCATGCTACGCTTGATATGAGTGCCGGTAACGCGCGGCTCAGCATCACCGGACATCCGGTGCTGCGATAATATGACATGCAGGAGATCGCCCTCTGAAGCCGCTTTATGAAGACTTATGGATCTCCACACCGGAATTTCCCGCTGAAGAGACCGCTAATGACCTGATGATGCATGGCTTTATGCTGCGGCATCCGCGCGGCAACCTGCTGATTGGCCGGGTTGAGAATCCGCTTGATCATGAGTTTCTGGCAGAGGCGGGTGGCGTTATTCGTCACTATCTTACGCACTGGCATGAGGCGGCGCCGGGAGCACGGCTTATTCAGCAGCGCTTCAGCAGTGCGCTTTACTGCCACAGCCGCTCGCTGGGGCCGGTTAGCCTGGTGGTTGAGCCGGATGAAACCTTTACCCGCAGGGAGGTGCATTTTGGCGACTTCCATCTGCTGCCAACGCCCGGCCATACGCCGGGCAGCAGCAGCTATCTTTACCACTCTCCGCTCGGGCAGACCTATCTGTTTGTCGGCGACACCCTCACCTGCGACTACAACCGCTGGATCAGCGTGCTCAAGCCTGACAGTAATCCTGCCGAGCTGCAGCAGTCGCTGGAACTCTACCGCACGCTGCGACCCGATGTGGTGCTGATGAGCACCACGCGGGGTCACCTTTCATGGGTAAAGACAGACCTGTCCGGCTGGCTGGCAGCGATTGACGAAGCGGAGCAGTCGCCACTGGATCTGCGGCAGCAGCCGCTGCTGTAGTCAGAGAGCTTTGGTGAGATAGTGGCGCTGATGATGGCGCGGATAGTTATTCAGGCTGAACCGGAGCTGATAACCCTGTTTTTCATAGAACGGACGCGCCTGAAAGCTTGCCGTATCCACCTGCGCATAGACGCAACCCCGCGCCCGCGCTTCGTTCTCTGCTGCCGTTATCAGCCGGGTGCCGGCCCCCTGCCCGCGCAGCGCGTCACTGACCCACAGCATGTCGATACGCAGCCAGTTACCGCAGGTTGATCCTGTCAGGCCTGCTATTTTCCCGCCGTCTGCATCATGAATAAACACGCCCAGCACTTGGATCTCGCTGACGTCAATAAAGCGGCTGTTGAACGCGTTAAGACCCTGTCTGATATCGTCGAGATCCTGCGCAGTAACGCTGTCAGTAACGCTGAGTGACATGGTGTTGTTCCTGTCGGTGTTAAGAAGAGGCGTGCTGACGATCGTCATAACGATCGAGAGAGACGATGGCGGCATCGCGCTTCACTGAACGCTGACAGGGAACCAGTTTGTCGCTCTGCGCATAAACAAAAAAGGTTTCACCGCTCTCTTTATTGATGACCAGCCGGTCGCCGTTGCGGAACCGCGTGATGGCAACGCTGTCGCCCCCTTCAAGGTGGAAACGCTGTTGTCCGGCGGCCACCTGAAAATGCCGCTTCGGCCACATCAGCGTGCTGAGCCCGTAACTGGCGCGGGATACCGTCATCGTGGCCCGCCCCGGACAGGTGATCTGAAATTCACTTTCGCTCCATGCCGGCGCAATCTGACAGGCCAGCAGGCCCGCGGCTATAACCAGAATTTTCATGCTGTTTTTCGCCTGAGTGTGATGTAAAGGTTCGCAGGGTAACATAGCGGGAAGCAGATTAATGCATGGCGTGCCGTACATCAGAGCGGGCGCGCCGAACATCTACATAGTAATAAAGCAGAAACAAAGCCGATATTGCATCGGCCTGAAGCTTACTCTGCGGCCACCTGAGCGGCCACCAGCATCAATGCCAGTCCGGCATCTTCTGGATCGAATTTATGCATCACATCGTGGATCGCCGTAACACAGTTTATGACCTGTTTTTTCTTATCGGCGTCCAGCTGATCTATCGCCTGCTGAAGAATCATTAAGCTGGCTTCTTCTTCTCTCATTCAATTACCCTGTCTTTTTCCTGTCTGGTGCACTGCGCTGGCAAGAATACCGTTTATCTGCTACCAAAGTCACCCCTTTACCTGCTTACCGCTTAACAGTTAAACAAAATGCAAATGGGAAGTGCAGCCAGACCTGCTATGCTCATATAAGCGATACGCGTTATCGGGCCACTGTCAGACAGGGAAAGAACCAGGAACAGGACCATGTTAAGACTGACTTATTTCATCATTATTATTGCGCTGACAGGCTGCAGCTCGACGCCAAAAGGGGTGGATTGTCCCGGTGAGGTGACCACGATTTATGGTCAGTCGCTGGGAAACACTCACGCCTGGATTTTTGATCTGGCGACCGCTTTCTCCGTCAGACGTGACAACGTCACGGTAAGCAGTGGCCCGCTCCACTCGACCGATCGCTTCCGCTATATCCCCTCTGCCATTACGACCGAAGGTTTTTATGCCCAGCGCCTGAGCGATAAACAGTTCCGGCTTATCAATCCTTACGAAAACACCATGATCACCTGGCAGTGTCCATAGCCCGTGCACCCCGCCGCGGGATAGTTTATTGTCAGGGTTTACGCTTGCGGCAGATACCGATAATGGAAAAGAGTCTCGATAATAACGGCTACATCGATTTCCCCTTCCCGGCCACCACCAATGAAGATGGCTCAGTGAATCCCTGCGGGTTTGATCTGACGCAGCAGCCCGAGCGGATCGACGAAATTAAAGCGGGTAATGATTCTGAAAATATGCGCCGGCTGCTGGAAGAGGTGAATCTGCAGGAGGGACTCTTTATGACGCTCGCCTGCGATCGTCAGCAGCGTGAAGACAGCGTCTGCGGATTTATCGACATCGCTTTTCGTCCGGATGTACTGCATACGCATGATGAAGCTGAACAGCTGGAAGCACGCTTTGAGCACTACCTCGGCTGTCAGGAGAGTCAGCATGAGATGCCTGCCGGCTCGCTGGTCAACTATGCGCGCGCCGTGCTGGACTGGGGCTGGTCGCCGCTGCACCTGCGTCAGCAGCGCTATGAAAAAGTGACCGTCCGGTTTTACTGCCAGCAGCCCGAGGATGCTGAGTGGTGTTTTGATCATTTACGCCACTTCCTGGTGAGCTGGTACCCCTCCTGGCGCTGCCGTCAGGGGTAAACCGTTCCTGAACAAGCGTCGTTAAACAGAGATTGTTACATAACCTTTACCGCTGTCGGGTTGCCGGTCCGCCATTCTCTGACTACGCTGAAAGTGACATTCACCACTATCAGGGAGTCAACATGACTGACAAAGCGGAAGCAAAATTGAATGAAGCAGCAGGTGCAGTTCAGGAGAAATTTGGCGAACTGACGGGTTCTTCCCGTCATCAGGCAAAAGGTGCAGCACGGCGCTATCCGGCGCAGGCGAGCTATGCCGTACAGGATGCAGCTGATTGCGTGGTGAGGTCGGTCCGTGATAACCCGACTACGGGTCTGGCCGTGGCTGCCAGCATCGGCGTGATCGTCGGTTTCCTGCTGGGCCGCAAATAATCTGGTCAGCGGGGCCAGCCGGCCCCGCTGTTCCTGCGCTTACGCCGCCGCGCGTCGTGCTTTATAGCGCGCTACCATGGTACGCAGCGCCTGATAGATTAATCCCGCATACAGACTCATTACCACTGCCATGCCCGGCTCTTTTCCCTGCGCCTGCCAGGAGACAAACCACATAAACACGCCCCACAGCAGTGAAAAAAGTAGCCAGCCTTTCACAAACTTCACGATACCCTGCATAGTCTCTCCCCCGATACTGAGCGCTGACGATAGCGGCTTCTGCTGCAAAAGGCACGGCTATCCGGTTCAGGATGTTAACTGCTTCAAACTATGAGACTGGCCAGCGCGCAGATGGCACGGGTAATTATCTGATGCCGCTCGTCAGTCAGGCGGGCTTAGTGGTATAACTGCAGCCGGCAGTCAGCGGTGCTGAACTATTTTCTGACTGACACCGCAATTGCGCACGCGTCGCTTATCGCCCCGTACGGCTTTATGCTTGAATTCCCGCCACCCCGGACCGGCTACTGATTAACATGAGCTACTTCTATACATTCCAGAATTTTCTTGCCGGTGACACGGCGCTTGCGGCAACGGTCAGCCTGCTGCTGCTGGTCGCGGCGGCGATGATTGCGCACTTTATCTGTAAATTTTTTGTGGTAAAGGTGGTGCGTAAAGTCTTTTTCAGCGCGCATAAAAATCAGGTACCGCTGGATAAAGATGTCCGCCTGTCGGAAAAACTCTCTAATTTTATTCCGGTCGTTATCGTCTACTATCTGCTGCAGTTTATGCCGGGTCTGCCGCAGCATCTGCAGATTGCGGTCAAGACCATCTGCGGCATTCTGTTTTTTATCTATCTTTCGCTGTTCTTTACGGAAGTGCTGGAAATCATCAACATCTCCTATACCAAAAAGTCGCGGCGTAAAAATCACTCGATTAAAGGCTATATCCAGATCGGTAAGATTCTGGTGCACATCCTCTCTGCGATCATGATCCTGGCAATTATGTCGAATAAGTCGCCGGTGATTATTATTTCCAGTCTGGGTGCGGTGGCGGCCGTTCTCATGCTGGTATTTCAGCACACGCTGCTGTCGCTGGTGGCCAACATTCAGGTTTCATCCAATGATGTGCTGCAGCTCGGTGACTGGATTGAGATGCCGGATAACGGCATCAGTGGTGAGGTCATCGATATTGCGCTGCACACCATTACTATTCGCAACTGGGACAACACGCTGTCGCGCATTCCCACGAAGAATTTTCTGACCGAAACCTATACCAACTGGCAGGCAATGTTCTCCTCCGGTGCGCGGCGTATCATGCGCAGCTTCTATCTTGACCAGACCTCAATTCGCTTTCTGGACTATGAGCTGGTGCAGCAGATGATGCAGATACGCGGGGTCAGTGAGCAGCTTTCCGTGCTGATGGATGGACGTGAACCCAGCGCGCCAGGCGACCGCTGGTTTGCCGAAAATGGCCTGACTAATCTGACCATATTTCGTAAATATCTGACCGCCTGGCTGACGCAGCGCGATGATATTAAGAAAGATATGTATATCGTGGTACGGGCACTCAAACCCTCACCCGAAGGGCTACCGGTTGAGGTCTACTGCTTTACCTCTTCCGTCATGTGGGCTGATTACGAAGATTCACAGTCAGCGATATTTGAGTATATCTATGCCATCGTCGGACAGTTCGCCCTGCGGATTTATCAGCATCCGGGCGGCCACGATTTCTGGCGCCTGTCGCAGGCGCGCGATGGGACGCTGCGTCAGAGCGATACAGCAGGCGAATAAAAAACGGGAGCCAGTGGCTCCCGTTTTGCACTCTGCCTGAAGCAGATTACATGTTGCTGATGATCGCGTCGCCAAACTCTGAACATTTCAGCAGTTTAGCGCCATCCATCAGACGTTCGAAGTCATAGGTCACGGTTTTAGCCGCAATTGCGCCTTCCATACCTTTGACAATCAGATCAGCCGCTTCAAACCACTCCATGTGACGCAGCATCATCTCAGCAGACAGGATCACTGAACCCGGGTTCACTTTATCCTGACCCGCATATTTTGGTGCAGTCCCGTGCGTGGCTTCAAACAGCGCGCACTCGTCACCGATGTTTGCGCCAGGTGCGATACCGATACCACCAACCTGTGCCGCCAGGGCGTCAGAGATGTAGTCGCCGTTCAGGTTCATACAGGCAATAACGTCATACTCTGCCGGACGCAGCAGGATCTGCTGCAGGAAAGCATCTGCAATCACATCCTTGACGATGATCTCTTTGCCGGTATTTGGATTGTTGAATTTCATCCACGGGCCACCGTCAATCAGCTCACCACCAAACTCCTCTTTCACCAGCTGGTAGCCCCAGTCCTTGAAAGAACCTTCGGTGAACTTCATGATGTTGCCTTTATGAACCAGCGTCAGCGAATCACGATCGTTAGTGATGGTGTATTCTAGCGCCGCACGGACCAGGCGTTTGGTACCCTCTTCCGAACACGGCTTCACGCCGATACCGCACTGCTGCGGGAAGCGAATTTTCTTCACGCCCATCTCTTCACGCAGGAATTTGATCACTTTATCCGCTTCCGGCGTACCCGCTTTCCATTCGATACCGGCATAGATATCTTCGGAGTTCTCACGGAAGATCACCATATCGGTCTCTTCCGGACGTTTGACCGGGCTTGGCGTGCCTTTGTAGTAGCGTACCGGACGCAGGCAGACGTAAAGGTCCAGCTCCTGACGCAGTGCCACGTTCAGCGAGCGAATACCGCCGCCAACCGGGGTGGTCAGTGGGCCTTTGATGGCAACGCGGTACTCTTTGATTAAATTCAGGGTTTCCTGCGGCAGCCAGACATCCTGGCCGTAAAGTTCTGTTGATTTCTCACCAGTAAAGATTTCCATCCAGGAAATTTTACGCTCGCCGTTGTAGGCTTTCTTCACGGCAGCATCAACCACTTTCAGCATGACCGGGGAAACGTCAACGCCGATACCATCACCCTCGATGTAAGGAATGATTGGGTTATGCGGGACATTCAGTTTGCCCTGATCAAGGGTGATTTTCTGACCTTCTGCCGGAACAACTACTTTGCTTTCCATTAACCTCTCCTTCGAGCGATTTTTTGTTAATGATTTGTAAGATGCGGGTCAATACTACTTGAATATTTCCCCTACGCCAATCACCGTAATTTCGCGTTATAATGCGCCGATTGTTACTTACTGCAAAGCTCATGCGAAAAACATCTCAGAAAATTCACCCACCTAAACGCACCGCGGCGTCACGCCACGCTGCGCGCCGCCCGGCACGCCCCGTCGGCCCGCGCCGCGTGATTTTATTTAACAAACCCTTTGATGTGCTGCCGCAATTCAGCGACGACGCCGGGCGCCGCACGCTGAAAGATTTTATTCCGGTCAGCGACGTCTACGCGGCAGGCCGTCTGGATCGCGACAGTGAGGGGCTGATGCTGCTGACCAACGATGGCGCGCTGCAGGCGCAGCTTACTCAGCCCGGCAGGCGCACGGGGAAAATTTACTTTGTTCAGGTCGAGGGTGTGCCGCAGGAATCAGATTTATCCCGGCTGCGCAGCGGCGTTGAGCTTAACGACGGCATAACGCTGCCGGCGGGTATCGAAGCGGTCAGCGAGCCGGAGTGGCTATGGCCGCGCACGCCACCAGTGCGCGAACGCAAAACCATCCCCACCAGCTGGCTGAAAATCACCCTGTATGAAGGGCGCAACCGGCAGGTACGACGCATGACGGCGCATATCGGTTTCCCGACCCTGCGCCTGATTCGCTTTGCGCTGGGAGAGCATCAGCTTAACGGGCTTGCTCCCGGCGAATGGCGCGATATCAGCGCTGAGTTTCAATAACCGCAGGTTAATCAGAGCGAGCGAACGATGTTTAAACCTCATGTAACCGTCGCCTGTCTGGTACAGGCGCAGGGTAAACTGCTGGTGGTTGAGGAGCGTGTCGCCGGACGCGTGACCTGGAATCAGCCAGCGGGCCATCTCGAAGCGGATGAGACGCTGCAGGAAGCGGCGCTGCGCGAGCTGTATGAAGAGACCGGCATCCACGCAGAGCTGCACTATTTTCTTGGCGTGCAGCAGTGGATTGCGCCGGATAATACACCTTTTGTGCGGTTTCTCTTTGGTGTTGATCTGCCAGCACCGTGCGTGACCACGCCGCTCGACAGCGATATCGATTGCTGCTGGTGGCTAACACCCGAGCAAATTCTTACGTCCGATCAGCTACGTTCGCCGCTGGTCGCGGAGAGCGTGCGGCTGTGGCAACAGGGCGTGCGCTACCCGCTACAGCTGGTGGCGCCGTTTAACTGGCCGTTTCACAAGGGTGCGCATACCGTGACTCCATGATAGAATGCGCCGCCTGTTTTACTGTAATCAAGAGTGCGTCATGTCTGACAACAGCCAGAAAAAAGTAATCGTCGGAATGTCCGGCGGCGTCGATTCTTCCGTTTCCGCGTGGCTACTGCAGCAGCAGGGCTACCAGGTTGAAGGCCTGTTCATGAAGAACTGGGAGGAGGATGACGGCGAGGAGTATTGCACCGCCGCAGACGATCTGGCTGATGCACAAGCCGTGTGTGACAAGCTTGGCATAAAACTGCACAAAATTAATTTTGCCGCTGAGTACTGGGACAATGTGTTCGAGCATTTTCTCGACGAATATAAGGCGGGGCGCACGCCTAATCCCGATATTCTCTGCAATAAAGAGATCAAATTTAAAGCCTTTCTTGAGTTCGCTGCTGAAGACCTCGGCGCAGATTATATCGCGACCGGCCACTATGTGCGTCGGGCCGACGTGGCGGGCAAAAGCCAGCTGCTGCGCGGACTCGATGGCAATAAAGATCAGAGCTATTTCCTCTACACCCTGAGCCACCAGCAGATCGCCCAGAGCCTGTTTCCGGTCGGTGAACTGGAGAAGCCGGAAGTGCGCCGCATTGCCGAAGAGCTGGATCTGATTACCGCAAAGAAAAAAGATTCTACCGGCATCTGCTTTATCGGCGAGCGCAAGTTTCGCGATTTCCTCGGCCGTTACCTGCCTGCGCAACCGGGCGAAATTGAGACGGTCGAGGGTGAAATTGTCGGTGAGCATCAGGGGCTGATGTACCATACGCTCGGTCAGCGCAAAGGTCTGGGCATTGGCGGCCGCAAAGAGAGCAATGACGATCCCTGGTACGTGGTGGACAAAGATGTCGCACGTAACCGGCTGATTGTCGCCCAGGGCGGCGACCATCCGCGCCTGATGTCTGTGGGCCTGATTGCCCAGCAGCTGCACTGGGTCGATCGTCAGCCGGTGACCTCCCCGCTGCGCTGCACGGTTAAAACCCGCTACCGCCAGAGTGACATCCCGTGTGAAATCCTGCCGCTTGGCGACGATCGCATCGAGGTGCGTTTCGATGAAGCGGTTGCGGCGGTGACGCCGGGCCAGTCTGCGGTGTTCTATCTGGATGACGTCTGTCTCGGTGGCGGTATTATTGAGCAGCGTCTGCCGCTGCCTGAGGCGTAAAACGGCGCCGCTGATTTTTCTGCAGGAGTAGAGCGTGGCTAAAAATTTTTATGATATTACGCTGGCGCTGGCGGGCATTTGCCAGGCTGCACAGCTGACGCAGCAGCTGGCGCATCAGGGCCAGTGCGACAGCGCGGCGCTGCAGGTATCCATACGCAGCCTGCTTGATCTCAATCCCGCCTCCACGCTGGCGGTGTATGGTAATGACGAAGCCAATCTGCGCACCGGTCTGGAGACCTTGATGGCAGTGCTGAACAGCGGCAGCCGTCAGGGTGCCAGTGCGGAAGTGACGCGCTACACGCTGGGTCTGATGGTGCTGGAGCGCAAGCTCAGCGGCAACAAAACCGCGCTGGCGGCGCTGGCACAGCGTATCGGCCAGCTCGATCGTCAGCTGGCGCACTACGGTCCCGAATCTGACACCATTACCAGCGCCATGGCGGGCATCTATGTCGATATCATCAGCCCGCTGGGCCCGCGCATTCAGGTTACCGGCTCACCGCAGGTGCTGCAAAATACTCAGGTACAGAACAAAGTACGCGCGGCGCTGCTGGCGGGGATCCGTTCAGCGGTGCTCTGGCAGCAGTGTGGCGGTGGCCGCCTGCAGCTGATGTTTTCGCGTCAGCGCCTGCTGAATGAAGCCAAAGCTATTTTATCCCGGCTGGGTCCGGCGTATTAAACGCCGCCCTGCCCTCATCTGTTAACGTTTCAGGAGTTGCACTGATGGAATTATCCTCTCTGACCGCCGTCTCACCCGTTGATGGCCGTTACGGCGATAAAGTCAGCCCGCTGCGCGCCATTTTCAGTGAGTTTGGTTTACTGAAATTCCGCGTGGAAGTGGAAGTTCGCTGGTTACAGAAACTGGCTGCGACCGCAGAGATCAGGGAAGTTCCTGCATTTGATGGTGACGCAAACGCTTTCCTTGACGCGATTGTCAGCAATTTTGATGAAACTGACGCTGCACGCATCAAAACCATAGAGCGCACTACGAATCACGATGTCAAAGCGGTTGAATACTTTCTGAAAGAGAAAGTGGCTGATGTGCCTGCGCTGCAGGCGGTCTCTGAGTTTATCCACTTCGCCTGCACCTCTGAAGATATCAATAACCTCTCCCATGCGCTGATGCTGGAAACCGCACGCCGCGACGTTATCACGCCCTACTGGCAGAAAATCATCGCTGCGGTGAAGGGACTGGCGCAGGAGTATCGCGATATTCCGCTGCTCTCCCGTACGCACGGCCAGCCCGCTACCCCTTCAACCATGGGCAAAGAGATGGCCAACGTCGCCTACCGCATGGAGCGGCAGCTGCGTCAGCTGGGCAACATTGAGGTGCTGGGCAAAATCAACGGCGCCGTCGGCAACTACAACGCGCACATCGCTGCTTATCCGGAAGCGGACTGGCATCAGATCAGCGAAGAGTTTGTCACCTCGCTTGGCATTACCTGGAACCCCTACACCACGCAGATTGAGCCGCACGACTACATTGCAGAGCTGTTTGACTGTATCGCGCGTTTCAACACTATCCTGATCGATTTTGATCGCGATATCTGGGGCTACGTTGCGCTGAACCACTTCAAACAGAAAACCATCGCGGGCGAAATTGGCTCCTCAACGATGCCGCACAAGGTCAACCCTATCGACTTTGAAAACTCTGAGGGCAATTTAGGCCTGGCAAACGCGGTACTGCAGCACCTCGCCAGCAAGCTCCCGGTGTCACGCTGGCAGCGCGATCTCACCGACTCAACCGTTCTGCGCAACCTCGGCGTCGGCGTCGGCTATGCGCTGATTGCCTATCAGTCCACGCTGAAGGGCATCTCAAAACTGGAGGTGAATCGCGATCGCCTGCTGGATGAGCTGGATCACAACTGGGAAGTGCTTGCCGAGCCGATTCAGACCGTGATGCGCCGTTACGGGATTGAAAAACCTTACGAAAAGCTTAAAGAGCTGACGCGCGGCAAGCGCGTGGACGCGGCGGGCATGCAGGCCTTTATCGACAGCCTGGCGCTGCCGGAAGAGGAGAAAGTGCGTCTGAAGCAGATGACCCCGGCTAACTATCTGGGCCGCGCGGTGCAAATGGTCGATGACCTGAAGTAATTCCGCCTGCACAGGCGCGCACCGCGCGCCTGTTGCGTTGTTCTCTGGTTTAGCTCCCTTCACGTATACTCACTTTATTATCACTGAGTTTGCAGGTAAGGAAAAAGTATGCGTGTTCTGGTTGTGGAAGATAATGCTCTGCTGCGCCACCATCTCGCCGTTCAGCTGCGTGATATGGGGCATCAGGTTGATGCCGCTGAAGATGCGAAAGAAGCTGACTACTTTCTTCAGGAACATCTGCCTGACATTGCGCTGGTTGATCTTGGCCTGCCCGACGAAGATGGCATGTCGCTGATTCGCCGCTGGCGTAGCGACGCGGTGCGCCAGCCGATCCTGGTACTGACCGCACGCGAAGGCTGGCAGGCAAAAGTTGAAGCCCTGGAAGCCGGCGCGGACGACTACGTTACCAAGCCTTTTCATATTGAGGAGGTTGCTGCCCGCCTGCAGGCGCTGATGCGCCGCAATAGTGGCCACGCATCGCAGATCATCTCCCTGCCGCCGTTTCAGGTCGACCTGTCACGTCGCGAGCTGGCGGTGAACGACGTGCCGGTGAAGCTGACAGCATTTGAATATACGATTGCGGAAACGCTGATCCGCAACGCGGGTAAAGTGGTCAGCAAAGATTCGCTGATGCTGCAGCTCTATCCTGACGCTGAACTGCGCGAAAGCCATACCATCGATGTGCTGATGGGCCGCCTGCGCAAGAAAATCCTGGCACTGCATCCGACCGAAGTGATCAACACGGTACGCGGTCAGGGCTACCGTTTCGATCTCTGACGCCATGAACTGGTTTCGCCAGCTGCGCCCGCTCTCGCTCCGTACCCGCTTTCTGCTGGCGACCGCCGCCGTGGTCCTGTTTATCTCTCTCTCCTATGGCATGGTCGCGGTTATCGGCTATGTCGTGAGTTTCGATAAAAATACCTACCGCGTGCTGCGCGGTGAAAGTAACCTCTTTTTCACTCTGGCGCAGTGGCAGGATAACAAACTCACCATCGCGCAGCCGGAGCGCATGACGCTGAATTTCCCGACGCTGGTCTTTATCTACGATGAGCGCGGCAAGCTGCTGTGGCAGCAGCGCGACGTGCCGGAGATCCGGGAAAAAATTCAGCCCGAGTGGCTGCTGAAGCCTGACTTTTATGAAATTGACACCAGCAACCGCACCAGCCTGACGGCATTAGGCGATAACATTCAGGCGCAGCAGCAGCTGCACGCGCTGGACAGCAACAGTAACGACACCTTTACCCATTCGGTTGCGGTGAATCGCTACGATGCGACAGTCAACCTGCCGGCGATGACCATTGTGGTGGTGGATTCCATCCCGCAAGAGCTGCAGCACTCAGACGTAGTCTGGTCATGGTTCAGCTATGTGCTGGCGGCTAACCTGCTGCTGGTGATCCCGCTGCTCTGGCTGGCCGCTCACTGGAGCCTGCGCCCGATTGGCGATCTTACCGCGCAGGTGCGCGAGCTGGAGACTGGCCAGCGGGAAAACCTGGGCGACAATCCGCCACAGGAGCTGAAAAGCCTGGTGCGCAACCTCAACCTGCTGCTGACCAACGAGCGTCAGCGCTATACCCGCTATCGCACCACCCTCTCTGATTTAACCCACAGCCTGAAAACACCGCTGGCGGTGCTGCAGAGTACGCTGCGCTCACTGCGCAACGGCAAATCGCTCACCATCGAACAGGCGGAGCCGGTGATGCTGGAGCAGATCAGCCGTATTTCACAGCAGACAGGTTACTATCTGCATCGCGCCAGCATGCAGGCCGATCACAATCCGCTGCAGCGTGATTTTCACTCGGTTTCCGCCCTGCTCGACAGCCTCTGCTCTGCGCTCAACAAGGTTTACCAGCGCAAGGGCGTGGAGATCACGCTCGACATTCCCCCCGAGCTGGTGTTTGTCGGCGATCAGAACGATTTTATGGAAGTGCTCGGCAATGTACTCGATAACGCCTGTAAATATTGCCTGGAATTTATTGAAGTCAGCACGCGCCAGACTGACCAGGCGCTGCATCTGTTTATCGACGATGACGGGCCGGGTATTCCTGAAAGCAAGCGCGATCTGATTTTTGTCCGCGGCCAGCGGGCCGATACGCTGCGGCCGGGACAGGGGCTGGGGCTGGCGGTGGTGCGGGATATTCTTGAACAGTATGCCGGAACCGTCAGCGCCTCTGCCAGCCCGCTGGGCGGCACGCGCATGGAAGTGGTGTTCAGGCGGCAGGAAGTTACACATCACCGCGAGTAGAACCGGCTGCGGACTGTTATACTTGCCAGCAATTATTGCTCCAACCGGAACGCTTCGTATGGATTATCAGCTCGATATCAACCAGACCGACTTTATTCAGCGCTACTGGCAGAAACGCCCGGTCGTGCTTAAGCGCGGCTTCAAAAATTTCGTGGATCCCCTCTCGCCGGATGAGCTGGCGGGACTGGCGATGGAAAATGAGGTGGACAGCCGCCTCGTCAGCCACCATAACGACAAATGGCAGGTCAGCCACGGCCCGTTTGAGAGCTATGACCATCTGGGTGAAAGCAACTGGTCGCTGCTGGTTCAGGCGGTTAACCACTGGCATGAGGGCTCTGCTGCCCTGATGCGCCCGTTCCGCTTTCTGCCCGACTGGCGCATCGACGATCTGATGATCTCGTTTTCAGTCCCGGGCGGCGGCGTGGGTCCGCATTTCGACCAGTATGATGTCTTTATCATTCAGGGTACCGGCCGCCGGCGCTGGCGCGTGGGTGAAAAGGTCCCGATGAAACAGCACTGCCCGCATCCCGATTTGCTGCAGGTTGCGCCGTTTGACGCCATTATCGATGAAGAGCTGGAGCCGGGCGATATTCTCTACATTCCGCCGGGCTTCCCGCACGAGGGCTACTCGCTGGAAAATGCGCTCAACTATTCAGTCGGGTTCCGGGCGCCAAATGGCCGCGAGCTGATCAGCGGCTTTGCTGATTATATGCTGGCTCATGAGCTGGGCAGCTATCGCTACAGCGATCCGGAAGTACCTTCACGCAGCTGCCCGTCGCAGATCCTGCCTTCTGAAGTTGAAGGCATTCGTCAGGTTATGCTGGATGTGATCAACCAGCCGGAGCAGTTCAGCCAGTGGTTTGGCGAATTTATTTCGCAGTCGCGCCATGAGCTGGACGTGGCGCCACCGGAGCCGCCGTATCAGCCGGATGAGATTTACGATGCGCTGCAGCAGGGTGACACGCTGACGCGGCTTGGCGGCCTGCGCGTACTGACGCTGGGTGATGCCGTCTATGTTAATGGCGAGCAGATCACCAGCCAGCATCCGCAGGTACTGGCCGCGCTGGCGCACCAGCATGAACTTGCTCTGGCAGATTTTGGTGACGCGCTGGATGACCCGTCACTGCTGGCGCAGCTGGCTGGTCTGGTAAACAGCGGCTACTGGTTCTTCGCTGATTAAAACCATGCGCCTCTCCCGCTTCCGGGAGAGGCGCTCTTCTGCGTTATGTCCGCTTTTCTGCCGCCAGCGCAGAGAGCCGCACAATCACTTCTGTCGCTTTTTGCATCACATTCAGTGAGGCAAACTCATGTTTGCCGTGGTAGTTATAGCCACCGGTAAAGATATTCGGACAGGGCAGCCCTTTCCACGACAGCGCGGAACCGTCAGTGCCGCCGCGAATCGGCTTCACGTCAGGCTCAATGCCGCAGTCGCGCATCGCCTGCAGCGCCAGCTCAATAATATGCGGATGCGGCTCCACTTTTTCGCGCATATTGCGATAGCTGTCGCTAATCTCGACTTTAACCGAACATTCGCTCTGCAGCCCTTTGCCCACCCGCTGTCCGATGTTCTCCAGCAGCTGTTTGCGCTGTTCATAGCTGTCTGCATCAAAATCGCGGATCAGATACATCAGCTCAGCGTGCTCCACCGTGCCTTTGATAGAGTGCAGATGGAAAAAGCCTTCGTAGCCGTCGGTAAACTGCGGCTTCTCCTGAGCAGGCAGCTCGGCGTGGAAGCGCATCGCCAGATCCAGCGCATTCACCATGACATTCTTTGCGCTGCCGGGATGAACGTTATTCCCGGTGATATAGACCATCGCAGTTGCGGCGTTGAAGTTCTCAAACTCAAACTCGCCGAGACCGCTGCCATCCATGGTGTAAGCCCAGTCAGCCGCAAACCCTTCCACGTCGAAGTGCGACGTGCCGCGGCCGATCTCCTCATCCGGCGTAAAGGCAACCCGGATAGCGCCGTGCGGCACGTCACCCTTTGCCAGCTCCGCCATCGCCGTCATAATCTCCGCAATGCCCGCTTTATCATCCGCACCCAGCAGCGTTTTGCCGTCGGTCGTGATCAACGTATGTCCGGTCAGCTTATGCAGCACCGGGAACATCACCGGCGACAGCACTTCATCCCCATTACCCAGCGCAATGTCGCCGCCGCGATAGTTCTCCACGATCTGTGGATTGACGTTTTTCGCCGTGTAGTCGGGCGAGGTATCCATATGAGAAATAAAGCCGATAACCGGCACTGGCCAGTCGACGTTGGCCGGCAGCGTGCCCATTACGCAGCAGTGGTCGCTCAGCGATACATCGACAAAGCCCAGTGCAATCAGCTCTTCCTGCAGCTGACGCGCCAGGATCCACTGCCCCTCACTGCTCGGCACCTGCCGCGCCTGCGGTTTAGCCTGCGTCTCTATCGCTACGTAGCGCAGAAAGCGTTCCAGTAACTGTTCCATCCGTTATCCCCCCTGTTTAAGCCGGTGTTATTATTGCGGCGGCAGCTGCCCGCCGTGTTGCGCGATATCACTCTTCTTTAGGTTAGCCTGCCTGCCATAGCGTGTACCAGGTAAATTATTGCCGGCTGGCCTGTCACGCACAGTTCGGTAGTTTGCCCTCTTTTCCAGGTAATTCAGCGGTAAATTATGGCATTAGATAAATTTTCAGGTATTATCCCGCCTTCACTACGGCTCGCTGTCGCCGGCAGCGAGCCGCTATCCTGATCCCTTCAGACTGAGTGACTAAAATGACGCAAACATGCGCACAACAGGCGCTGGTTACGCTTTCTGGCATCAGTAAAGCTTTCGATGGGAAAACCATCATCTCTGATTTCAACCTGCATATCGGACACGGAGAGTTTATTACTCTGCTGGGCCCGTCAGGCTGCGGGAAAACCACCATTCTGCGCCTGCTTGCCGGCCTGGAAACCACCGACAGCGGCCGCATCACGCTGGATGGCAGCGATATTACCGATACGCCCGCCGAGCAGCGTCATATCAATACTGTGTTTCAGAGCTACGCGCTGTTTCCGCATATGTCCGTGTTTGAGAACGTCGCATTCGGTCTGCGCATGCAGAAGCGCCCCGCCGGTGAGATCGTTCAGCGCGTTAATGAAGCGCTGGCCATGGTGCAGCTGGAGAGTTTCGCCGACCGGCGCCCGCATCAGCTTTCAGGGGGACAGCAGCAGCGGGTCGCTATCGCCCGCGCCGTGGTTAACCAGCCAAAAGTCCTGCTGCTGGATGAGTCTCTCTCGGCGCTGGATTATAAGCTGCGTCGTCAGATGCAGAACGAGCTGAAAGCGCTGCAGCGCAAACTGGGCATCACCTTTGTTTTTGTCACCCACGATCAGGAAGAGGCGCTCTCTATGTCAGATCGTATCGTGGTGATGCGCGACGGTCGCATTGAGCAGGATGGCACGCCGCGTGAAATTTATGAAGAGCCGGGCAACCTGTTTGTGGCGCGTTTTATCGGTGAAATCAACGTCTTTGACGCCGAGGTGATCGCGTGCGACCGCGCGCCCACCATCCGCGCGCGCGTTGAAGGCATCGCCTGCGATCTGCACTGCCCGTTTCCGGTAGCGCCCGGTGATAAACTGCACGTGCTGCTGCGCCCGGAAGATCTGCGCGTTGAAGAGATTGCTCATGACAGCCGCAGCGAGTATCTGACCGGTTTTGTTCGCGACCGCAGCTATAAAGGCATGACCCTGGAGTCCTCGGTGGAGCTGGAGAACGGCAAGCTGCTGACGGTCAGTGAATTCTTCAACGAAGATGACCCCGATTTTGACCACTCGCTGAATCAAAAAATGGCCATCCGCTGGGTGCCGGACTGGGAGGTGGTACTGCCCTATGAAACTGATGCGTAATCGTCTGCAGAAAGCGATTGTTGCCCTGATTGTCAGCTGGCTGACGCTGTTTGTGCTGCTGCCCAATCTGATGATTATCGTCACCAGCTTTCTGACGCGCGATGATGCGCACTTTGTCAGCATGGTACTGACCTTTGATAACTACCGCCGCCTGCTCGACCCGCTCTATGCCAGCGTGCTGCTGCATTCACTGAATATGGCGTTTATCGCCACCCTGTGCTGTCTGCTGCTGGGCTATCCGTTTGCCTGGTGCCTGACCCGCCTCTCGCCGCGGCTGCGTCCGCTGATGCTGTTTTTGCTGATTGTCCCCTTCTGGACCAACTCGCTGATCCGCATCTATGGGCTGAAGATCTTTCTCAGCACCCGCGGCTGGCTGAACGACTTTCTGCTCTGGCTCGGCGTAACAGATAAACCTTTTCGCATCATGTTCACCTCTGAAGCGGTGATTCTGGGATTAATCTATATCCTGCTGCCGTTTATGGTGCTGCCGCTTTACTCCAGTCTGGAGAAGCTCGACCGATCGTATCTTGAAGCGGCGCGCGATCTCGGTGCCAGTAAGCTGCAGACGTTTGTACGCATTATTCTGCCGCTGACCCTGCCCGGCATTGTCGCGGGCTGCCTGCTGGTATTTATCCCGGCGATGGGCATGTTTTACGTTGCCGACCTTATGGGCGGCGCCAGAAATCTGCTGATCGGAAATATTATCAAAAGCCAGTTCCTGAACATTCGCGACTGGCCCTCTGGCGCAGCCACCAGCGTGGTGATGACGCTGCTAATGGGCATTATGCTGCTGTTTTACTGGCGGGCGGCGCGGCTGCTGAATAACCGGATGGATCTCTCATGATAGCGCGTCTGCTACGCGGCGGCTTTATGGCCGCAATCTATGCCTGGTTCTATATTCCGATGATTATCCTGATCGTGAACTCCTTCAACGCCTCGCGCTTTGGCATTAACTGGCAGGGATTAAGCACGCGCTGGTATCAGCTGCTGCTGAACAACGACAGTCTGATTCAGGCAGCGCAGCACTCACTTGTCATGGGTGTGATCTCCGCAACCTGCGCCACGCTGATTGGCGCGCTTACGGCTGTTGCGCTCTACCGCTACCGTTTTCGCGGTAAACCCTTTGTCAGCGGGATGCTGTTTGTGGTGATGATGTCGCCGGATATTGTTATGGCGATCTCCCTGCTGGTGCTGTTTATGCTGCTGGGGATCTCGCTCGGCTTCTGGTCGCTGCTGTTTTCGCATATCACCTTCTGCCTGCCTTTTGTGGTGATCACCGTTTACTCGCGGCTGAAAGGGTTTGATGTGCGCATGCTGGAGGCGGCAAAAGATCTCGGTGCCAGTGAAGTAACGATTCTGCGTAAAATTCTGCTGCCGCTGGCGATGCCGGCCGTGGCAGCGGGCTGGCTGCTGAGTTTTACCCTCTCTATGGATGATGTGGTGGTCTCATCATTCGTTACCGGGCCGGGTTTCGAAATCCTGCCGCTGAAGATCTACTCCATGGTGAAAGTTGGTGTTTCACCCGAGGTGAACGCGCTGGCGACGATCCTGCTGCTGCTGTCGCTGCTGCTGGTGGCGATCAGTCAGCTACTGCTCCGTGATAAAACCCAATAGAGGATACCCCATGAAAAAACACGCTTGCTGGCTGATAGCGGGAGCGATGGCGCTGTGTATGCAGAGCGCGCAGGCTGACAATAAAACGCTCTACTTCTATAACTGGACGGAGTATGTGCCGCCGGGTCTGCTGGAGCAGTTTACCAAAGAGACCGGGATCAAAGTGATCTACTCCACCTATGAATCCAATGAGAGCATGTACGCCAAGCTGAAAACCTGGAAAGATGGCGCTTACGATCTGGTGGTGCCTTCGACCTATTTTGTCGCCAAAATGCGCAATGAGGGGATGCTGCAGAAGATCGATAAATCGCAGCTGAGCAACTTTAAGAATCTCGATCCCGACCTGCTCAACAAGCCGTTCGATCCCGATAACGACTACTCCATTCCCTATATCTGGGGCGCGACCGCTATCGGTGTCAACAGCGATGAGATCGATCCTAAAACGATCACCCGCTGGGCCGACCTCTGGAAGCCGGAATATAAGCAGAGTCTGCTGCTGACGGACGATGCGCGCGAAGTGTTCCAGGTGGCGCTGCGCAAGCTCGGTTATTCCGGCAACACGCAGGACCCGGCGCAGATCGCTGCCGCGTCAGAAGAGCTGAAAAAGCTGATGCCGAACGTGCTGGCGTTTAACTCCGATAATCCGGGCAACCCGTTTATGGAGGGCGAAGTCAACGTCGGTATGATCTGGAACGGCTCCGCTTACGTGGCGCGTCAGGCGGGCACGCCGCTGAGCATTGTCTGGCCGGAAGAAGGCGGCATTTTCTGGATGGATAACCTGGCGATCCCGGCCAATGCGAAAAACCGGGAGGGGGCGCTGAAGCTGATTAACTTCCTGCTGCGCCCCGATGTGGCAGCTCAGGTGGCGGAAACCATCGGTTACCCGACGCCAAATCTGGCGGCAAAAAAGCTGCTGCCTGCGGCCGTTGCGCAGGATCCGTCACTCTATCCGCCTGCTGACGTCATCAGAAAAGGCGAGTGGCAGAATGATGTCGGAGCCGCCAGCATACAGTATGAAACGCTGTTTCAGAAGCTGAAAGCGGGCCGCTGAAAGGCGTAACGGGCGCCGCACAGGCGCCCGGTTTAGTGCTCCAGGCTCTGCAGCAGGCGCTGCACAAACGCCGGTACCTCTTCGCTCGCCAGGCCATATTTTCCTTCGGCAAACTCATTGCCCACCTGACTTGGCTCCAGGTTCAGCTCAACCGTATGCGCGCCTTGCAGCGTGGCTTCATGTACAAATCCGGCGGCAGGATAGACATGGCCTGAGGTGCCGATGGCGATAAACAGATCCACCTGCTGCATCGCCTCATAGATCTCTTCCATGCCGAGCGGCATTTCGCCGAACCACACCACGTGCGGCCGCAGCCGCGCCGGAAACTGGCAGCAGGTGCAGCGATCGTCGGCGGTCACGTCGCGATGCCACGCCACCACCTGGCCACTCTCCTCACAGCGCACTTTCAGCAGTTCGCCATGCATATGCAGCACGCGCTGGCTGCCGGCACGCTCGTGCAGATTATCGATGTTCTGTGTGACCAGCAGAAAGTTATCGCCCAGCGCCTGTTCCAGCTCTGCCAGCGCCAGATGTGCGGCGTTAGGCTGGATCTCCGGCTGCTGCAGCTGCTGGCGGCGGATATTATAAAAGCGCTGCACCAGCGCCGGATCGCGGCGAAAGCCCTCCGGCGTAGCAACATCTTCAATACGATGTTCTTCCCACAGGCCGTCGGAGGCGCGAAAAGTACGAATGCCCGATTCAGCAGAGATGCCGGCACCGGTCAGTACCACCACGCGCGGCAGCGGATGCGCGGCGAGTTCAGCGCTGCGATCGCGCTCAAAGATGCGCTGGCGAAAGCGCTGATGCACTTTACGGCGGTTTTTCCGGTCGCGGGCGAGCCTCAGGCGGCGGCGCTGTATGCGCATAAAAACTCCTTGATCTGCGGCGCAGTACGCCGTGTTTCGGGTGTTGTAGTGGGCAATGCTGTCCCGGTAATAGCGACTGCGTGGCGACTCCGTCGTACGCAGGCGCTGAAACCGGACGCAGCCGCCGGAGCGGCTGCGTCCGGGCGGTTACTGACCGCTCAGCACGCGGGCCGGATCGAGGCGGCTGGCGCGTCGCGCCGGGTACCAGCTGGCGATCAGGCTCAGCACGATAGCGGTTACCAGTACAATGACAACATCCAGCCAGTGCAGTTCCGACGGCAGAAAATCGATAAAATAGATATCGCCTGCCAGCAGCGTATGCCCGGTCAGATGTTCGATGCCGCGCATCACCGGCGTCAGGTTCAGCGCCACCAGCACACCGGTGACAACGCCGCTGACGCTGCCCAGCAGGCCCGCCAGCAGCCCGTACCAGATAAAGATAGCGCGGATAAGCCCATCTTTAGCCCCCAGGGTACGCAGTACGGCAATGTCTGCGCTCTTATCTTTAACTGCCATCACCAGCGTGGAAACGATATTGAAACAGGCGACGCCAATCACCAGTACCATCGCCAGATACATAATGGCGCGGATCATCTGGATATCGCGATACATATAGCCGTAGGTGCCAATCCAGCTTTTGATATAAACATAGGCGTGGGCTACCTCACCGGCCGTGCGCACCAGCTTTTGCGCCTGAAACGGATCGCTCATCTTCAGTGCGATACCGCTGACGCTGTCGCCCAGGCCCAGATAGCGCTGCGCATCCGCCAGCGGAACCAGCGCCAGGCTGTGATCGAGCATGCCGCTCAGCTGAAGAATACCGCTGACCTGCAGCCGGATGCGCTTTGGCTGCTGCAGCTTATTATCCGCGCTGCTGTTAGGGATCATGATGGTGATCCAGCTGCCCTGCTTCACGTTCAGTGACTTGGCGATACCGCCGCCCAAAATAATCTGCTGCCTGCCGGCGGCAAACTGTGCCCAGGCGTCGCCGGCGACAAACTGCGGCAGTGCGCTGAGACGCGACTCCTGCTGCGGATCAACCCCTTTGACCTGCAGCGCCTGTAGCCTGGCGCCGCTCTCAATCAATCCGGTAAAATTAACGTAGGGGGCCGCCGCCGCGATGCCGGGCACCTGCTCCATCGGGGCAATCAGAGATTGCCAGTCGCGCAGCGGCCCTTCGACCGGCTCAATTTCACCATGCGGAACGACAGCCAGAATGCGGTTATTCAGCTCACGCTCAAAACCGTTCATGGCGCTGAGGCCGATGATCAGTACCGCCACGCCCAGCGCAATTCCCACGGTGGAGATCACTGAAATCAGCGATACCATGCCGCCGCGCCGCCGGCCCCGGCTGAAACGCAGCCCCAGCAACAGCGAGAGTGAAGAGGTCATGCCTCTGCTCCCAGCGTCAGGCGATCGCTCAGCTGTCCGTCACGCATCTCCATCTGCCGCGTCAGCCGTTTTGCCAGCTGCAGATCGTGAGTCACCACCAGAAACGCCGTGCCCTGACGCACGTTAAGCTCGCCCAGCAGTTCAAATATCGCGTCGGCGTTGCGCGCATCGAGATTGCCGGTGGGCTCATCCGCCATCACCAGACGTGGACGGTTAACCAGCGCCCGGGCAATCGCCACGCGCTGACGCTCGCCGCCTGAGAGCTCAGAAGGACGATGCGCGGCGCGCTTCTCCAGCCCGACCGCCGCCAGCATTTCGCGGGCGCGACTCTCAGCTTCCGCTTTGGCGGTTTTGCCAATCAGCAGCGGCATCGCCACGTTCTCCAGCGCGCTGAAGTCAGGCAGCAGGTGATGGAACTGATAGATAAAGCCCAGTTCGCGGTTGCGCAGCTCCGCTTTTGCGGCGGCGCTCATGCCATTAAGCGAGCGGCCATCAAACACCACGTCGCCCGAGGTCGGCGCATCCAGCCCGCCCAGCAGATGCAGGAGCGTACTTTTACCAGAGCCGGAGCTGCCGACAATCGCCGCCAGCTCGCCGGGCTGCAGGCTGAAAGCCACGTTGCGCAGCACGTCGGTCTGCACGCTGCCTTCCTGATAGCGTTTGCACAGGTCGCGACACTGCAACAAAGGGGTATTACTCATAACGTAAAGCCTCAGCGGGTTGAACGGCGGCAGCGCGCCAGGAGGGGTAAAGGGTTGAGAGCAGCGCAACCGTCATTGAAATCAGGGCGATCATCACCACCTGCCAGGGATTGATGTCCACCGGCAGCGCCGCGCCATCGAGAAACAGGCCGATGACCGGCATCAGCGTGTTCAGCTGGCTGGCAAGCAGCACGCCAAGCAGCGCACCCAGCAGCGCGCCAATAATACCGGCACTCGCGCCCTGCACCATAAAGACCGCGACAATCTGCCGCCGGGTTAAGCCCTGCGTCTGCAGAATCGCCACTTCGCCCTGCTTCTCCATAATCAGCAGACCCAGCGAGGTGATGATATTGAACGCCGCTACGGCGATAATCAGACTCAGCAGCAGCCCCATCATATTTTTTTCCATGCGTACGGCCTGGAAAAGATCGCCTTTGCGCTCGCGCCAGTCTTTCCACACCGTGCCCTGCGGCAGCGGCTGGGTACTCAGCGTATCCACGCTCAGCGGCTTTTCCAGCCAGAGCCGCCAGCCGGTGATGCTGCCTGCCGGATAGCGCATAACGCGCGATGCATCCTGCTGATTAACGAGGATCTGGTAACCATCTACCTCACTATTTGCCGCGTAAGTCCCGGCAACGGTAAAGATGCGCTGGCTGGGCAGGCGCCCGACCGGCGTAAACTGGCTGACCGAAGGCACCATCAGACGCAGCGCGTCGCCCCGCTTCACGCCGAGCTGTGCAGCGAGCTGCTCACCGAGGATCACATTATATTTGCCCGCCTGCAGCACCTGCTGCTGCGTGTTAACCAGGTAAGGCGTGAGCGGATCGGGTTCGTCCGGATTAACCCCCAGCATCACGCCGACCGAGACGTTGTGCGCACTCTGCAGCACCACATCGGCCGTGGTCAGGGGAGCAACGCGCGTGACGCCCTGCAGCTTCAGGCTGTCAGCCGGCAGCTGCTGCGGATCGATACTGCCTTTGTCACTGGTAATGAGCGCCTGCGGCATCAGCCCCAGGATATTCCCCTCCAGCTCACGCTCAAAGCCGTTCATCACCGACAGCACGGTCACCAGCGCCATTACGCCCAGGGTAATACCGATAGTTGAGAGCCAGGAGACGAAGCGACCGAAGCGGTCTGAAGCCCGTCCACGCATGTAGCGTAAACCGATAAATAGCGCAACTGGTTGATACATGAGTTCCGTTCTGGCCATTGCCTGATAATAAGGTAGAGGGATGATAATGGAGCCGCCTGCTTTATGAAACCTCTAACCCACTGAGTGATGAGCGAAGTTGCATCAAAATGCGTCCCTGCCGCGCCACAGGAGAGATTTCTTTCGCCGCAACGGTTCTGCCCCGCCGTGCGGCCGGATAAAAGCTGTACGAACGGTTGCCGCTGGCGGCGCGCGCATACCATCACTGGCATATCGGGACTATTATATCTGTCAGGCTGATAGCGCGGAGTCGCTGTCGCTCCCTTCCGGCCTGCCTGCGGGCACAATGGAGAGATGATCATCAGGGCGGTTTATGGAATGATGACGCCCTGAAATACAAGGAGAGCACGTCGAGACCCTATGTCGGAACAGCATCGTTATACCCTGCCTGCCAAAGCAGGAGACCATCGTCAGCTCGGCCAGCTGGTGGGCGCCGCGCAGGCGGTTGAGTGCGCCAGTATCACCGAACGCCATCAGGGTCCGGTGTTGATGATCACCCCGGATATGCAGTCCGCGCTGCGGCTGCAGGAGGAGATCCGTCAGTTTACCGACCTGCCGGTGATTAATCTGCCGGACTGGGAAACGCTGCCCTACGACAGCTTTTCGCCCCATCAGGATATTATTTCAGCGCGCCTCTCTACGCTTTACCAGCTGCCGATGCTGGCTCGCGGCATGCTGATTCTGCCGGTCAATACGCTGATGCAGCGCGTCTGCCCGCACAGCTTCCTGCACGGGCACGCGCTGGTGATGCAGCAGGGACAAAAACTGTCCCGCGACGCGCTGCGCGATCAGCTGGAACAGGCGGGTTACCGCCACGTCGATCAGGTGATGGAGCATGGCGAATACGCCACGCGCGGTGCCCTGCTCGATCTCTTCCCGATGGGCAGCGACCAGCCCTATCGCATCGACTTTTTTGATGATGAAATTGACAGCCTGCGCCTGTTCGACGTCGACAGCCAGCGCACGCTGGAGTCAGTGGATGCGATTAATCTCCTGCCGGCGCACGAATTTCCCACTGACAAAGCGGCGATTGAGCTGTTTCGCACCCGCTGGCGCGAGATTTTCGACGTGCGCCGCGAGCCGGAGCATATCTATCAGCAGGTCAGTAAAGGCACGCTGCCCTCCGGCATCGAATACTGGCAGCCGCTGTTTTTTGAGCAGCCGCTGCCCACGCTGTTCAGCTACCTGCCCGCCAGCACGCTGGTGCTGAACTGCGGCGATCTGCCTGGCAGCGCGGATCGCTTCTGGCAGGATGCGCACGCCCGCTTTGAAAACCGGCGCATCGACCCGATGCGCCCGCTGCTGGAGCCGGCCACGCTCTGGCTGCGGCCCGATGCGCTGCTCAGCGAACTGAAAGCCTGGCCGCGCATGCAGCTCACGGCAGAAACGCTGCCGGAAAAAGCCGCCAATACCAACCTGGCATATGAACCGCTGCCGGAGCTTACCGTGCAGGCCCAGGCGAAAGCCCCACTCGACCTGCTGCGCCAGTTTCTGGAGCAGTTCAGCGGCCAGGTGATTTTCTCGGTAGAGAGCGAAGGCCGCCGGGAAAGCCTGCAGGAGCTGCTGGCGCGCATTAAGCTACGCCCTCAGCCGGTTGAACACTTCAGCGAAGCGGCGGCTCAGCCTTACAGCCTGATGATTGGCGCCAGCGAGCGTGGCTTTATCGATACGCTGCGCGATCGCGCGCTGATCTGTGAAAGCGATCTGCTGGGCGAGCGCGTCAGCCGTCGCCGGCAGGATAATCGCCGCACCATCAATCCGGACGTGCTGATCCGCAACCTGGCGGAGCTGCATCCGGGGCAGCCGGTGGTGCATCTGGAGCACGGCGTCGGACGTTATATCGGACTCACCACACTGGAGGCTGGCGGGATTGTGGCGGAGTACCTGATGCTCTCCTACGCCGGCGACGCCAAGCTTTATGTACCGGTCTCCTCACTGCATCTGATCAGCCGCTACGCCGGTGGCGCCGATGAAAATGCGCCGCTGCACAAGCTGGGCAGCGACGCCTGGTCACGCGCGCGGCAGAAAGCGGCGGAAAAGGTACGCGACGTGGCGGCGGAGCTGCTGGATATCTACGCCCAGCGTGCTGCGAAAAGCGGCTACGCCTTTAAGCACGATCGCGAGCAGTATCGGCTGTTCTGCGAGGGCTTCCCGTTTGAAACCACGCCGGACCAGGCGCAGGCAATTAACGCCGTGCTGAGTGATATGTGCCAGCCGCTGGCCATGGATCGCCTGGTGTGTGGCGACGTGGGCTTTGGTAAAACGGAAGTGGCGATGCGCGCGGCGTTTCTGGCCGTGGAGAACACCAAGCAGGTGGCGGTACTGGTTCCCACCACCCTGCTGGCGCAGCAGCACTATGACAACTTCCGCGATCGCTTTGCCAACTGGCCGGTGCGTATCGAGATGCTGTCACGCTTCCGCAGCGCGAAAGAGCAGGCACAGGTGCTGGAGCAGGCGAGCGAAGGCAAAATCGATATTCTGATCGGCACGCACAAACTGCTGATGAGCGATCTCAAATGGCGCGACCTCGGGCTGCTGATTGTGGATGAAGAGCACCGCTTTGGCGTGCGGCACAAAGAGCGCATCAAGGCGATGCGCGCCGACGTCGATATCCTGACGCTGACCGCTACGCCTATTCCGCGTACGCTGAATATGGCGATGAGCGGCATGCGCGATCTGTCGATTATCGCCACGCCCCCTGCCCGTCGCCTGGCGGTGAAAACCTTTGTGCGCGAATATGACAGCCTGGTGGTGCGCGAAGCGATTCTGCGCGAGGTGCTGCGCGGTGGTCAGGTTTACTACCTCTATAACGACGTGGAAAACATTGAGAAAGCGGCGCAGCGGCTGGCGGATCTGGTGCCGGAAGCGCGTATCGCGATTGGTCACGGCCAGATGCGCGAGCGCGATCTGGAGCGGGTAATGAACGATTTCCATCATCAGCGTTTTAATGTACTGGTCTGTACCACCATCATTGAAACCGGTATCGATGTACCCAGCGCCAACACCATCATCATTGAACGTGCCGATCACTTTGGTCTGGCGCAGCTGCACCAGCTGCGCGGGCGCGTTGGCCGCTCGCACCATCAGGCCTACGCCTGGCTGCTGACACCGCACCCGAAAGCGATGACCACCGATGCCCAGAAGCGGCTGGAGGCGATCGCCTCGCTGGAAGATTTAGGCGCCGGCTTTGCGCTGGCGACGCACGATCTTGAAATCCGCGGCGCCGGTGAGCTGCTGGGCGAGGATCAGAGCGGTCAGATGGAGAGCATCGGCTTTACGCTCTATATGGAGCTGCTGGAAAATGCGGTGGATGCTCTGAAAGCGGGACGCGAGCCGTCGCTGGAAGATCTCACCAGCAATCAGACCGAGATTGAACTGCGGATGCCGGCGCTGCTGCCCGACGATTTCATTCCCGATGTCAGCACCCGTCTTTCACTCTATAAGCGGGTTGCCAGCGCCGCCGACGAGCAGGATCTGGCTGAACTGCGGGTAGAGATGATTGACCGCTTTGGCAAACTGCCTGACGCCGCGCGCAATCTGCTGGATATCGCCGCGCTGCGCCTGGCCGCGCGCGAGCTGGGCGTGCGCAAAATTGAAGCCAGTGACAAAGGCGGCTTCTTTGAGTTTGCCCCGCAGAACCAGATCGATCCCGGCTGGCTGATTAGCCTGCTGCAGAAAGATCCGGCACAGTGGAAGCTGGATGGCCCGACGCGGCTGCGCTTCACGCGCGATCTGGCTGAACGCAAGCTGCGCATGGAGTGGGTTCAGGAGTTTATCACCGAACTGGCAAAGCACCGGCTGCCGGCGGGCTGATGCAAAAGAAAAAAGCGCCTTACGGCGCTTTTTTTATCTGGTTTGCTGTGAAATAGCTTTGCCCAATCAGGCCTGATTCGAATTCAGGATGAGCTGACCGTTGCGATCAAGCGGGATGCGGGTGCCAGGGTCATTCTCCATACGGATTTTGCCCTGCTGGTCGCCTATTTTATAGGTCACATCATAACCCAGCATCTTTTCCTGTTTACTGTATACCGTTCTGCAGCGCTGTTCGCTGGTGGTGTAGGTGTCCCGCTCCTGCAGAGCGCCCTGCACCTGATTACCGCCGTAGCCGCCGGCCAGCGCACCCGCTACGGTAGCCACATCGCGACCGCGACCGCCGCCGAACTGATGACCCAGCACGCCGCCAGCGACGGCACCCAGCACTGAACCGGCAATGCGGTTCTCATCCTGTACCGGACGACGGTGCGTCAGCGTAACGTTACGGCACTCCTGACGCGGCTGTTTGATACTCTCTTTAATCGGGGTGGCTGACAGCACCTGAGCAAATTGCGGACCGCGATCAAACACGTTCATGCTGGCGACCGCCGCCACGCCCAGCGCTGCTGCTACGCCGATTCCGATACCCGCAAGCATTGATTTATTCACAGGAATATCCTCCTGACAGTGTTACCGCGCATTCCCGTCGCTACAGGCTGTAGCGGAGGCATAACCGGCGTGCGCGCCGCGCCGTGTTCCTGAAGATAAGTTTTGCAGATGGTCCGGAATTGCAACATCAGATTAATGGAGGAAACGCAGCGTAAGCGCAGCAGGGCCAGCTTTTAGGAGAGTTCCGAGCCGCGGATTCGGGGCGGGTAATGTTGCGGTGAACTGATGATTATCAGCAGCTTATTGCGGGCAAAAAGGGAGCGGGCGACATTATGTCGCCCGCTATTGATTAGTGCAGTTTAAGTCGCGGACGCAGTACGCGGTTCAGACTGCCAACCAGCATCATCAGGCCGGTCTTGAAGTATCCATGGAGCGCAATCTGGTGCATACGATACAGAGAGATGTAGACAAAGCGCGCAATGCGCCCTTCCACCATCATTGAGCCGCGCATCAGGTTACCCATCAGACTGCCCACGGTGGTAAAGCGCGACAGCGAAACCAGCGAGCCGTGATCTTTATAAACGTACGCTTTCAGCGGCTTGCCTTTACGCTGTGCGAGGATGTTATCCAGCACCCGTGACGCCATCTGATGCGCCGACTGCGCGCGCGGCGGCACGAAGCCGCCACCTGGCAGCGCACAGGAGGCGCAGTCGCCGAGCGCGTAGATATTTTCATCGCGCGTGGTCTGCAGCGTCTCTTTAACCACCAGCTGGTTAATGCGGTTGGTCTCCAGGCCGCCGATCTCTTTCATAAAGTCAGGCGCTTTGATGCCTGCTGCCCACACCATCAGATCGGCAGCAATATACTCACCCTCTTTGGTGTTAAGCCCTTTCGCATCGGCGCTGGTCACCATGGTCTGCGTCAGAACGCGTACGCCCAGTTTGGTCAGCTCCTGATGGGCCGCCGCAGAGATGCGCGGTGGCAGCGCGGGCAGAATGCGCTCACCCGCTTCCACCAGCGTGACGTTGAGCGCGCTGCTGTCGAGACCTTTGTAGCCGTAGCTGTGCAGCTGCTTCACCGCATTGTAGAGTTCAGCGGAGAGCTCCACGCCGGTGGCGCCGCCGCCAACAATGGCGATATTGACCTTCTGCAGCTCACCTTCGCTGGCAGAAAAACGCAGGAACTGATTCAGCATCTCATTATGGAAGCGACGCGCCTGATGCGGATTGTCGAGGAAGATGCAGTGATCTTTTACGCCCGGGGTGCCGAAATCATTGGACGTACTGCCCAGCGCCACCACCAGACGGTCCCACGCCAGCTCACGCTGCGGCACCAGAATCTCGCCCTGAGCGTCGCGGATTTCCGCCAGCTCAATGGTTTTGCGATCGCGATGGATCTGCGTCAGCGAGCCCAGCTGAAACTGAAAGCCGTGGTTGCGGGCGTGAGCCAGATAGCTCAGCGCGTCAATGCCCTCATCCATAGAGCCGGTCGCCACCTCATGCAGCAGCGGTTTCCAGAGATGACTGTGGTTGCGGTCAACCAGAATAATCTCCGCTTTTTTGCTGCGCCCCAGCTTATGCCCCAGCTGCGTTGCCAGCTCCAGGCCACCGGCGCCTCCGCCAATAATGACGATCTTTTCCATGGTTGTAGTCAATGCAGACCCCCTCAAAGTTGTAAACCAAAAGTTAATTAATGGTTAAATAAAACCTTAATAAACATAGGGTTGGCGATGTTTAATCGCGCGCTGAGGGCAGAATATCACGCCGGTCTAACCAGATCATAAGGAAATTGATGCAGATCAATCTTTCGCGGGGATTATCAGAATGTTACACGTTTTGTGAATAGCATCACACGACAAACGCCGCATTCCCCCAGGGAACGCGGCGCTTCGCAACGCTTACTGCTGTGCGTTATGCGCCAGCCAGCGCGCCTGCAGATCGCTGAGCTGACGCTGATTCTGCCGCCAGCGCGCGCTGCTCTGCAGCTCATCCAGCGTATGCTGCCCGCGATGCCAGAGCCGTGCAATACGTTCTGCCGGACCCGCCTGCAGATTATCCAGCACGCTAATGGCGCCCGCCCGCTGGTTGCAGACCAGAATCATATCGCAACCGGCATCCAGCGACTGCTGCGCCCGTTCGGCGTAGCTGCCCATCACGGCGGCGCCCTCCATTGAGAGATCGTCGGAGAAGATCACGCCGTCAAAGGCGAGCTCCTGACGCAGCACCTGCTGCAGCCAGTAAGGCGAGCCGCTGGCGGGCAGCGGATCGACCTGGGTGTAGATAACGTGGGCCGGCATCACCGCATCCAGCAGCTGTTCACTGATGAGCTGCTGAAAAATAGCCATATCGTGCTGGCGCAGCGTGGCGGCGTCGCGCGTATCACGCGGTGTCTCTTTATGCGAATCCGCGCTGACCGCGCCGTGGCCGGGAAAATGTTTACCGGTGGTTTTCATACCGGCTTCGCGCATGCCGTTAATAAAGCGCCGCGCGATCTGCAGCGCAATGGCCGGATCGGCATGAAACGCCCGATCGCCGATTGCGGCGCTGATGTGGCCGATATCGAGCACCGGTGCAAAGCTGATATCGATATCGAGCCCGGTGATCTCCGCCGCCATCTGCCAGCCCGCCTGCTGCGCCAGCTCGCCTGCCGCAGTCAAATCGTGCAGGGCAGCAAAGGACTGCATTGCCGGCAGCTGCGTGAAGCCTTCGCGGAAACGCTGCACGCGCCCGCCTTCCTGATCCACCGCCACCACCAGCCGGTTACGGGAAGCGGCGCGGATCTGACGCACCAGCTCGCGGAGCTGAGCAACGTCATGAAAGTTGCGCGTAAACAGAATAAGTCCGCCCACCAGCGGGTGCTGCAATATCTCGCGCTCTTCTGCGTCCAGCGTATAGCCCGCCACGTCCAGCATCAGCGGGCCGGGTGCATTGATTGTCATAGCTCAGTTCCTGAATTAAATATCCTGCCAGCTGGTCTGCGCCAGCTGCTGTAAAGTTGCCTCGCCGCTCTGCTCGGCGCGCAGCTGATACCAGCTCGCCATCAGCAGCTGCAGCCACGGCTGCCAGCGCGCGATCTGACGCGCCAGCACGGCCGCATCCATGTGCGTCCGTGCGGCATACTCTTCTGTCCACGCCGCTGCCTGCGCCGGCGCCCATGCACAGATGGCAGCCAGCTCCAGCGCCACGTCGCCATCGGCTGCATACTCCCAGTCAATCAGCCTCAGCCCGGCTGGCGTCGCGATCACATTGCCCGGATGGACGTCCATATGCAGCGGCGCAAGGCGCAGCGGGCGCGGTTCCCCCTGTCGCTGCAGCCGCTGCAGGCGCGCCAGCCAGCGCCAGTGCCGCTGGCGGCAGCGCTGCCAGTAGAGCTGCAACAGCGGCAGCAGCCGCAGGGGATAGCCGGTCAGCGGCTGCCGGTGCAGCGTGCTTACCAGCGCCACTATTGCGCTGCGCTGTGCGTCAAAGGCGGCAGGCGTCAGCGCCTCACCCGGCAGCCAGCGCTGCAGCAGCCACGGGGAGCGCCAGCTGAGCGGCTCCGGCCCCAGGCCGGCGTTACGCAGCTGGCGTAAAATACGGTATTCGCGCTGCCGGTTAACAAAAGGAATCGGCTGCAGAGGCGTGCGCCGGGCCAGCAGCGTCTCCTGCCCGCCCGCAATCTGAAAACTGTTGCCGCTCAGACCCGGCAGCGCGAAAAAATAGCCGGCGGCGGGTGCCGTCGGCCACTGTTGCTGCACCAGGTCAACCAGTGCGGGATCAGGGTTGTGTTGCACCATTACCTGACCAGATGATTTCGCCGGTCTGCACCAGCATCAGCTGCATCTGCAGCGTGGGTGACTTCACCTCGCCTTTCGCATTGCTGTAAAGCACATACTGCGCGTTGACGATGCGCGCCAGTCCAATCGCTTTGCTGCGCGAGTTCAGACTATCTTCCGGTGAGAGGCCCAGCGTCTGGCGAGCCTGATTCAGCTGATCATCAGATACCAGGGTAAACTTGCCGTTGTTCGCCAGCGCGCTCTGAATGGCACTGGTGGCTTTTTCGGTCTGCAGCGCGCCGTTGGTGCTGTTTTTAAGGCGATCGACCAGCAGCACGCTGCCCGGATTCACCCCGGCAGACTGCACCATATTGGCCACCAGCGGTGAGACGCTGGCGCTCCAGTTAATGGTCTTTAGCTTAGGGGGCTGCGGCACATTTTGTGGCGGCGGCACGGGTTGCGGCTCCGGCTGCGGTTCCGGCTGAACCGGGGTCGTCGGCTGCGTCGGTTCGACCGGCGCCGGCGTCTGCTGTTTTACCACACAGCCGGTAAGCATCAGCGCAAACAGTAGCGCGCCAGAACGTTGAACACTGCGGATCACGGGGTTACTCCTTAGAGATAAAGATAAAGCCGCACTTTGCTGGCGGTAAGATTGCCCATTTGCGAAGCCACCATCACGCTGCCGTGTGCGGGAACAGTTTGCGTCTGTGCCGGCTCCTGCGGCTCAATTTCCAGTCCCTTATCGTCATACCAGTAGAAACGATAATGAACCGTAACAGGCGCTTCACGCAGATTCTGCAGCGTGCTGGCCGCCTGCAGCTGACCGTCGCGGCTGGTAAGCTGTGGCTCGTCAGTAATAATCCCCGCTGACAGCACGGATGACTCCATCACCAGCGATTGCGAGGTATTAATCATCGGTTTATCACTACTGCAGCCTGCCAGAGTCAATAATAGCAGGCCGCTCAGCCATCGACGCATATCAGGTCCGCCTGAGGTTAATAAGCAAGCATCGGGCCCAGGGGTTCACCACCCACCAGGTGCATGTGTATATGATAGACCTCCTGACCGCCGTGGCGATTGCAGTTCATGATCAGGCGATAGCCATCTTCAGCAATGCCTTCATCGCGGGCAATTTTCGCCGCCACGGTGATCATCCGCCCGAGCGCATGTTCATGCGCAGGCTTAACGTCGTTCGTCGTGGGGATCAGGACATTAGGGATAATCAGCACGTGAGTGGGCGCTTTGGGTGCAATATCACGAAAGGCGGTGACCAGTTCATCCTGGTAGATAATATCGGCCGGAATTTCACGGCGAATGATTTTACTGAAAATAGTCTCTTCAGCCATGGTGCGGTTCCTTTTTACCTGAGTCAGTCTGGCAGTATGCGCGAGAAAATCCGCTTCTTTCAACCTTCTCCCGGCTTTTCTTCACTGACTGGCTGCTTTTACAGCGTCGCGCAGACAAACAAAAACCCCCTCACGGGAGGGGGTTTTCAGTAACGGTGCACAATCTTACTGCAAAGGCGTTACATGCTGCGGATGTAATCATCCATTTCCGTTTTCAGATTATCTGATTTAGTGCCAAAGATAGCCTGTACACCGGAACCGGCAACTACCACGCCGCGGGCGCCCAGGTTTTTCAGCTCAGCCTGATCAACCTTTGCCACATCGGCCACGCTGACGCGCAGACGGGTAATACAGGCATCCAGATTGGTGATGTTCTCTTTGCCGCCAAAGGCGCTGACCAGCTTGCCCGCCATTTCACTGCCGGTGACGCTGCTCTGCTCAATCGCGGTATCTTCACGACCTGGCGTTTTCAGATTCAGTTTTACAATCAGCACGCGGAAAACGGTGTAGTAAACCAGGCCGTAGATGATGCCAACAATCGGGAACAGCCAGATTTTGCTGCTGTTACCGCTCAGGACGATAAAATCGATCAGGCCGTGCGAGAAGCTGGTACCGTCACGCATACCCAGCAGGATACAGATAGGGAACGCCAGACCTGCCAGAATCGCGTGGATCACGTAGAGGATCGGTGCCACGAACATGAAAGAGAACTCAATCGGTTCGGTAATACCGGTCAGGAACGAGGTCAGCGCGGCAGAGATCATGATACCGCCAACTTTGGCACGGTTCTCAGGCTTCGCCGAATGCCAGATAGCAATAGCAGCAGCCGGCAGACCATACATTTTAAACAGGAAGCCGCCTGAGAGTTTACCGGCAGTCGGGTCTCCCGCCATGTAACGCGGGATATCGCCGTGGAATACCTGGCCGGCCGCATTGGTGAACTCACCAATCTGCATCTGGAAAGGAACGTTCCAGATATGATGCAGGCCGAAAGGCACCAGCGCACGCTCAATCACGCCGTAGATGCCAAAAGCGACAACCGGGTTCTGATACGCAGCCCACTGGGAGAAATCCTGAATTGCCGTACCTACCGGTGGCCAGATAAACGACAGCACAATACCGGTAAAGATAGCGGTCAGACCGGAAATAATCGGAACAAAGCGTTTACCGGCAAAGAAGCCGAGGTACTCCGGCAGCTTGATACGGTAAAAGCGGTTAAACATATAGGCAGCGATCGCACCGGCAATGATCCCACCCAGTACGCCGGTGTCCGCCAGATGTTTCGCTTCAATCTCTGCGGCTGGCAGATGCAGTACCAGCGGTGCCACGACCGCCAGCGTTTTAACCATAATGCCGTAAGCGACAACCGCCGCCAGCGCTGAGACGCCGTCGTTATTGGTAAAGCCCAGCGCCACACCGATCGCAAAAATCAGCGGCATATTGGCGAACACCGATCCGCCCGCCTCGGCCATAACGTGGGAGACCACGGCCGGCAGCCAGCTGAAGTTTGCAGAACCAACACCTAACAAAATACCGGCAATCGGCAGAACCGATACCGGCAACATCAGCGATTTACCTACTTTCTGCAGGTTCGCAAATGCGTTCTTGAACATAGAAGCTCCTGAGTATGAGTGCATAGTTGCGCGATGCGCGTGGCAGCGGGGGAGGTTCCGCAGCCGGATGACGCTGAGCGTCTTTTGATTTATTACGAAGAGTAAAATAAATGGGGGCGCGTTACTTTGACGGCTATCACGTTTCCTCAATGAGAGCCGGCAGCTTTCAACACTTTCTGACTGACCTGCCGGATAATAGCGCAATAAAACACTGCCTGCGTCGGGAATAACCTGACACAGGCTGTTCATTACGGATTAATTACAGCGTTTGAAATAAAGGTCAGGCGCCCAGACGCGCCATGGGGATGTGAAACAGGCGTGAGAAATTTTGCGTAGTCGTCGCGGCCAGGGTCTCGATATCCACTCCTTTCAGCACCGCCATATAATCGGCCACGTCGCGGGTAAATGCAGGCTGGTTCTCTTTACCGCGATGCGGCACCGGCGCGAGATAGGGAGAATCTGTCTCTACCAGCATCCGATCCAGTGGCACAAAGCGCGCGGCGTCGCGGATCTGCTCCGCATTACGGAACGTCAGAATACCGGAGAAGGAGATATAAAAGCCGAGATCCAGAAGCTTAGCTGCGGTTGCGCGATCTTCGGTAAAACAGTGCAGCACGCCGCCGCACTTTTCGACCTGCTCTTCACGCAGGATCGCCAGCGTATCGTCGCGGGCGTCCCGGGTATGCACGATGATCGGCTTATTCAGCGCAATACCGGTGCGAATATGTTCGCGGAAAGCGGCCTGCTGCTGCGCTTTGGTCTCCTGCTGATAGAAGTAGTCGAGGCCGGTTTCACCCAGCGCTACCACCTGCTCTTCCGCTGCCAGGCGACGAAACTCCGCCACATCCCAGGGTTCATCCTGGTTCAGCGGGTGTACGCCGCAGGCCAGCGCAATATTCTGTCGCTCGCCGACCAGCGCTTTGATGCGATAGTAGTCTGGCAGCGTGGTGGCAATTGCCAGCATAAATTTTACGTCGCGCGCGGCGGCTTTGGCGATAACGTCATCCAGGTCGCGGTGCTGACTTTCATAGTCAAGGCCATCAAGGTGGCAATGGGAATCAACGATAAACATAATTTTCTCAGATAATTACGGGCTAATGACAGGCGGTGCCAGTAAACGGCTCCACGCCAGCAGCCGGTCGGTCAGAATAAGTTCGCGGTTAAGCGACGTCACGTGCAGCAGCTGCTCACGACAGGCGAGCCACTGCTGTGCGCTGCTGTTCAGGGCACTGCTGTTCAGCCGCCGGGCCAGCGCGGTCACCACATCAGGCCGGTCACCATTACTCAGCCACGCCGCAGCACCCTGCTGCATTTTCATGGCGTCCACCAGCAGCGAGATAAGCCAGCTGAGGCGATCGGCCACGTCATCACTGTTCAGCGCAGGCAGCAGCTGCAGAATGTCATCATTCAGCACCGCGATCAGCGTATCGCACAGTGCCTGACGCGTCTGCCAGCGCGCGGGCTGCAGCAGCGCCAGCGCTGCGGCGGGCGCACCGCCGCTCAGACGCAGCGCAGCGCGCAGCGCCGCTTCTGGCTGTGTTACTTCACGGCCCAGCCAGGCGAGGCTCTGCGACTCCTCCGGCGGAATTAGCGGCCAGCTGAGACAGCGGCTGCGCAGCGTAGCCAGCAACCGGGAGGACTCACGCACGCTGAGAAAGAACCAGCAGTTTGCGGGTGGCTCCTCCAGCGTTTTCAGCAGCGCATTGGCAGCCGCTTCCGTCAGCTGCGCGGCGTCCGGCAGCCAGACCACTTTCGCACCGCCCTGCTGCGCAAAATGATAGAGCTTTTCCGTAACGTCGCGCACAGCATCCACGCCCAGCGACGCCTTTCCTTTTTCTGCTTCCAGCCGATACCAGTCCGGATGCGTATGCGCCTGCATCAGTTCACAGCCGTGGCACGTGCCGCAGCTTTTAGCGCCTTCCCGCCGCTGACACATCAGCCAGCGGCTAACGCCCCACACCAGCGCGTCATCCCCCATACCTTCAGCTGCCTGCAGCAGCAGCGCATGATGCGCTGCGCCCTCCTGGTGACGGGCAATAATCTGCCGGTAGGGCTGGTTCAGCCACGGATACCAGTTCATGGGCGCTGCCCGGCCAGCCAGCGATGCAGGGCCGCTTTAAGTGACGTTGTCACCTCATCGATAGCCTGCGTTGCATCAACAGTGACGATGCTGGCGTCCGCCTGCGCCAGCGCAAGGTAGCGCGCGCGGGTCCGCTCGAAAAAGCGCAGCGACTCCTGCTCAATGCGGTCCAGCGCGCCGCGCGCACGGGCGCGCTGCAATCCGATTTCCGGCGTCACATCGAGATAAAGCGTGAGGTCGGGGCGAAAATCGCCCAGCACCGCATCGCGCAGCGTGGTCATCAGCGCGGCATCCATTTCACGGCCACCGCCCTGATACGCCTGCGAAGAGAGATCGTGACGATCGCCCACCACCCACGCGCCGCGCGCCAGCGCCGGTTTGATCACGTTCTCCACCAGCTGCACCCGGGCGGCGTAAAGCATCAGCAGCTCCGCTTTGTCGGTAACCTGTTCACCTTCAATACCCTGCTTTACCAGCACCCGCAGCTGTTCCGCCAGCGGTGTGCCGCCCGGCTCACGGGTAAAGACAATGTCGTGGATACCGTGCTGCTGCAAAACTTCCACCACCGCCTCGCGCGCGGTGGTTTTGCCGGCGCCTTCCAGCCCCTCAATGACAATAAACTTACTCTTCATTTTTTTCCTTCAGCGCCTGACGATAAGCCTGTACCGCCCGGTTATGGCTGGCAAGGTTGGTGGTAAAGGTATGCCCGCCTTTGCCATCCGCAACAAAATAGAGATAGCTGCTCTTTTCCGGATGCGCAGCGGCTTCCAGCGAGGCGCGTCCGGGCATCGCAATCGGTCCCGGCGGCAGGCCGCTGATGCTGTAGGTATTATAGGCGGTCGGCGTGTCGAGATCGCTGCGCGTCAGCGTGCCGTTATAGCGCTCACCCATCCCGTAGATAACGGTGGGATCGGTCTGGAGCTTCATTCCGGTCCGCAGACGATTAATAAATACTGACGCTACCCGCGCGCGCTCCTCGCTTACGCCGGTCTCTTTCTCGATGATTGACGCCATCGTCACCAGATCCCGCGGCGCTTTGTAGGGCAGATTCGCCATGCGCGTCTGCCAGACCTCATCGACCAGCTTGTTCATGCGGATATGCGCCCGCGTCAGCACCGCCACGTCCGTAGTATTGGCAGTATAGAGATAGGTGTCGGGATAGAAGCTGCCTTCAAGCTGTGCCGCGTCCAGCTTCAGCGCCGCCGCTACGCTGGCAAAGCTGTCGTCCGGCAGCGTATGCTTCAGATAAGGCGCTTTGCGCAGCTCGCTCAGCCACTCGCTGAGGCGTGAGCCCTCGATAAAACGAAGCGGAAACTGCGCCTCTTTACCGCTGGCCAGCAGCTGCAGCAGCTGACGTACGGTCATGCCCTGTTCCAGCCGGTAGGTACCCGCTTTAAACTCCGCCAGCTCCGGCTGCAGCCTGAGCAACGGCCCAAACCAGATAGTGTGCGGAATAATATGCTGACTCTCCAGCTGCGCTTCCAGCACAACGCGTCCGCTACCCGCCGGCAGCGTATAGAGCGTTTCCTGGTGAATGGTCAGCGGCGTATCTGCCAGGCGCTCTGTCTGCCAGTAGCTAAACGCGGCAGCGGCGGCAGCGATAACTGCCGCGCCCGCAATAATTTTTTTGATTCGACTCATGTTACGTCCATTTTCTGGCAACAGGTAAAAAGTTGCTGGTACAACGTGCGTTCACTGAAAATAATGTTATCGATTTGCCGCACCGGCAGCACCGGCATCAGTGCATTACAGATCACGACTTCATCAGCGCCAAGTACGCTTTCGCGCGGCGCGCTGATTTCCTGACAAGCCTGGCCGCTGGCCGCCAGCTGCGCCATCAGAAAACGTCGCATAATGCCGTTTACGCCCGCCTGGCCAAGGTGAGGCGTAAAAATCTGGTTGCCGCGGCGCCAGAAGAGATTGGCAGCGCAGCATTCTACCACGCATCCCGCGGTGTCCAGTACCAGCGCCTCATCAGCATCCGTCTCATCAAGGTGGTGGCGAATCATCACCTGCTCCAGCCGGTTGAGATGTTTGATGCCCGCCAGCAGCGGATTGCGCGCCAGCGGCACCGGGCTGGTAATCAGCCTCACCCCCTGCTGCTGCAGCGCGGCGTAATGGTGCGGCCAGGGGGAGAGCGAGAGGATGCGCACCGGGTCCTGACAGCCGCGCCGGCTGTAGCCGCGTCCGCCAGCTCCCGGCGTCAGGATGATCTTCATCACTGCCCGGTCGTGACCCTGCGCAATGCAACGCATTTCATCTGCCAGCAGCGTCAGGTCGGGCAGCGGCAGCAGAAGCTGCCTGCACCCCTGCTCCAGGCGCTGCAGATGCGCCTCAGCCATCACGACGCTGCCGTTACGCACGGCGGCCGTGGTGAAACAGCCGTCGCCAAACTGGACAGCTCGATCGCTGGCCGGCAGCATTGTTTGCGGGATACCGTTAATCCACACCGCGCGCTCCTCAGGCAGTCAGCCCTGAAATGATCTCACCTGCCCGGACAGTTGTGCTGAAGAGCAGATCAGAAAAAAGGCCCGCATTGCGGGCCTCTGTTCGGCAGAATAGCGATTATACCTTGCGGAAGATCAGCGAGCCGTTGGTGCCGCCAAATCCAAAGGAGTTACATAGTGTATACTCCAGACCGCTAACCTGACGCGCCGTATGCGGCACAAAGTCCAGATCGCAACCCTCATCCGGATTATCCAGATTGATGGTTGGCGGTACAATCTGGTCGCGCAGCGCCAGAACCGAATAGATCGCTTCTACGGCACCGGCAGCACCCAGCAGGTGACCCGTCATCGATTTGGTCGAGCTGACCATAACGCTGTGCGCTGACGCGCCAAATACGGATTTCACCGCCTGCGCTTCAGCTTTATCACCGGCTGGCGTAGAGGTGCCGTGCGCGTTAACATAGCCGATCTGAGCCGGGTCGAGTCGGGCATCACGCAGCGCGTTGACCATCGCTGCAGCGGCGCCTGAGCCATCTTCCGGCGGTGACGTCATGTGGTAAGCATCGCTGCTCATGCCAAAACCAACGATTTCAGCATAGATTTTCGCACCGCGCTTTTTGGCGTGCTCATACTCTTCCAGAACCACAATACCGGCGCCGTCACCCAGTACAAACCCGTCACGATCTTTATCCCACGGACGGCTGGCCGCCTGCGGATTGTCGTTTCGTGTTGAGAGCGCACGCGCCGCGCCAAAGCCGCCAACACCCAGAGGCGTACTGGCTTTCTCTGCGCCACCCGCCAGCATCACATCAGCATCATCGTAAGCAATGATACGTGCAGCGTGGCCGATGTTATGTACGCCTGAGGTGCAGGCCGTTGCAATCGAAATACTCGGGCCTTTCAGGCCATACATAATAGTGAGATGACCGGCGACCATATTAACAATGGTAGAAGGTACGAAGAACGGGCTGATTTTGCGCGGGCCGCCTTTAACCAGCGAGCTGTGGTTCTCTTCGATCAGACCCAGTCCGCCAATACCTGAACCAATAGCCGCGCCGATACGTCCGGCATTCTCATCAGTTACGACCAGACCGGAGTCCGCCATAGCCTGAATGCCAGCCGCGATACCATACTGGATGAAATCGTCCATCTTGCGCTGATCTTTCCGCGAGATGTACTCATCACAATTAAAATCTTTCACCAGGCCCGCAAAACGCGTTGCATAAGCACTGGCATCAAAATGGTCGATCAGGGTAATGCCGCTCTGACCGGCAAGGAGAGCACTCCAGGTAGACTCTACGGTATTGCCGACAGGAGACAACATGCCAAGACCGGTCACAACTACACGACGCTTAGACACGTTCGTCCTCCAGGGAGGGAAAAATAACGCTATGTGGGGCAAACATAAAACTCAGGCGGTCATATGACCGCCTGAAGATATTCATTAGCCTTGATGGCTAGTGACGTAATCGATCGCTGCCTGAACGGTAGTGATTTTCTCAGCTTCTTCGTCTGGAATTTCAGTATCAAACTCTTCTTCCAGAGCCATTACCAGCTCAACGGTGTCAAGAGAATCTGCACCCAGGTCTTCAACGAAAGAAGCAGTGTTAACCACTTCGTCTTCTTTAACGCCCAGCTGCTCAGCTACGATTTTCTTAACGCGTTGTTCGATATCGCTCATACTATTTAATTTCCTATCAAAACTCGCTTTCGCGATGGTTTTCGTAGTGTATAAAATGGTGAAAAAGATGCAACAAAATCCCGGCTGGTCGAACCACGATTTTGCGCTATTCTGCGGTGTTTACCGCAAATAATGCAAATGATTTCGTGATTATCAGACCATGTACATGCCGCCATTGACGTGCAGCGTTTCACCTGTGATGTAGGCTGCTTCGTCAGAGGCTAAGAATGCAACAGCATTGGCAATTTCCTGCGGGTCGCCTAAACGGCCTGCAGGCACTTCTGCCAGAATGCCCGAGCGCTGATCTTCATTCAGTGCACGCGTCATGTCCGTCTCAATAAAGCCCGGAGCCACGACGTTTACGGTAATGCCACGTGACGCGACTTCACGCGCCAGTGATTTGCTAAAGCCAATTAAACCCGCCTTTGCTGCAGCGTAGTTAGCCTGGCCCGCGTTACCCATGGTCCCAACTACAGAACCGATGGTAATGATACGGCCCACACGTTTTTTCATCATGGCACGCATGACCGCCTTGGAGAGGCGGAAAACTGATGTCAGGTTGGTATTAAGAATATCATCCCACTCATCATCTTTCATGCGCATCAGCAGATTGTCACGCGTGATGCCTGCATTATTGACTAAAATATCCACTTCGCCAAATTCAGCGCGCACTTTTGCCAGCACGTCGTCGATAGAGGCCGCATCCGTCACGTTCAGCGCCAGGCCTTTGCCGTTGACGCCAAGATAGGCGCTGATGGCTTCAGCTCCGCTTTCGCTGGTTGCTGTGCCGATAACTTTTGCGCCGCGCGCCGCCAGTGTCTCTGCAATGGCCCGGCCAATACCGCGGCTTGCGCCCGTTACCAGCGCAACTTTACCTTCAAAATTCATGATTTTCCTCTTATTCCTGAGAGAGAGCCGCAGAAAGCGACGCAGGATCGTTCACGGCAGTAGCCGTCAGGTTATCAGCAATCCGTTTGGTCAGACCGGTCAGGACTTTGCCCGGACCCATCTCCAGCAGCTGAGTCACACCCTGTTCTGCAATAAATTGTACTGATTCGGTCCAGCGTACCGGGCTATAAAGCTGACGTACCAGCGCGTTGCGGATAGCCGCAGCATCGTTTTCGCATTTGACATCAACGTTATTCACTACCGGCACATCTGGCGCATTAAAGGCGATCTCTTCAAGCGCAACAGCAAGCTTAACTGCAGCAGGCTTCATCAGCGCACAGTGCGATGGCACGCTGACCGGCAGTGGCAGCGCACGTTTCGCGCCGGCCGCTTTACAGGCAGCGCCAGCACGCTCAACGGCGTCTTTGTTACCGGCAATCACCACCTGGCCTGGCGAGTTGAAATTCACCGGCGAGACCACTTCACCCTGCGCACTCTCTTCACAGGCTTTACGAATCGCCTCATCATCGAGACCGATAATTGCCTGCATAGCTCCCGTCCCTTCCGGAACCGCCTCCTGCATCAGCTTGCCGCGCAGTTCTACCAGCTTAATGGCATCTGCAAACGCCAGCACGCCTGCGCAAACCAGCGCCGAGTACTCACCCAGGCTGTGGCCTGCCAGCAGCACCGGCTGAGCGCCCTGTTTCTGCTGCCAGACGCGATAGATAGCGACTGAAGCTGCCAGCAAAGCGGGCTGCGTCTGCCAGGTTTTGTTCAGCTCTTCAGCCGGCCCCTGCTGAACCAGCTGCCACAGATCGTAGCCCAGCGCATCAGACGCTTCGCGAAACGTCGCTTCAACCTGAGGGTTGTCAGCAGCGAGTTCAGCCAGCATGCCAACGGTCTGAGATCCCTGTCCCGGGAAAACAAAAGCTAATTGCGTCATCTGTCCTTCCTGTCAATCAAAAGCGTACCAGCGCAGAACCCCAGGTAAAACCACCACCAAAGGCTTCCAGCAAAATCAGTTGTCCCGGCTTGATGCGGCCATCACGCACTGCTTCATCCAGCGCGCTCGGCACCGAAGCCGCAGAGGTGTTTCCGTGACGATCGAGCGTGACCACAACTTTGTCCAGGCCCATGCCGAGTTTACGGGCAGTTGCGCTGATAATGCGCAGATTTGCCTGATGCGGCACCAGCCAGTCGAGCGCGCTGCGATCGAGATTATTCGCCTGCAGCGTCTCATCAACGATATGCGCCAGCTCGGTTACCGCAACTTTAAAGACTTCATTACCCGCCATGGTCAGGTAGGCAGGTTCATCCTGACGCGCGCGATCCTGATAAGGCAGGGTCAGCAGCTGGCCATAGCGGCCATCGGCATGCAGATGGGTCGAGAGGATACCCGGCTCGCTGCTCTGGCCCAGTACCACGGCGCCCGCGCCGTCGCCAAACAGAATAATTGTCCCGCGATCGCTGGGATCAAGCGTACGCGCCAGGACATCAGCACCAATCACCAGCGCGTGTTTAACCGCCCCGTTTTTAATATATTGATCGGCAACGCTCAGCGCATAGGTAAAGCCGGCACAGGCGGCGCCAAGATCGAAGGCTGCGCAGTCGTTGATCTCCAGCATCTGCTGAATCATGCATGCGGAGCTGGGGAACGCGTGGCTGGATGAAGTTGTGGCGACGATAATCAGACCAATGTCGCTGGCGGCAACGCCGGCCATTACCAGCGCGCGCTGTGCGGCGTTAAAGCCCATGCTGGCAACCGTTTCATCCGGTGCAGCAATACGGCGCTCGCGAATGCCGGTACGGGTGACAATCCACTCGTCTGAGGTTTCCACCATTTTTTCCAGATCGGCATTGGTGCGGATCTGTTCAGGCAGATAGCTGCCTGTTCCGATAATTTTGGTATACATCTACGCTTTGTCACTCCTGGCTAATACAGCGTCAAGGCGCGCGGCAATTCTTTCGGGAACTTGCTTACGCACCGCCTGCTCTGCCTGTTCTATCGCCACAGCGAATGCCTGAATATTGGCCGCGCCGTGGCTTTTGATCACTGTTCCGCGCAATCCTAACAGACAAGCGCCGTTATACTGGTCGGGGTTTAGATGACCGAAACGCCTGATCATACGCTTTTTCAGCCAGCGTCCCAGCAGTTTCAGCCACCAGGTCCCTTTACCTTTATTACCTTCGCCTGACGATTTCAGCAGCGACAGAAACAGCCGCACCACACCTTCCATCGTTTTCAGCGTTACATTACCGGCAAAGCCATCGCACACCAGCACATCTGTTTTGCCGGTCAGCAGGTCGTTACCTTCAAGATAACCAATATAGTTGATCTGAGGGCTTGCCCGCAGAACCGCAGATGCGGCGCGAATCGACTCAAGCCCTTTGGTCTCTTCCTGACCAATATTGAGCAGCGCAACGCGCGGTTGCCGGATCTCCAGCACCTCTTCCGCCATGACAGCTCCCATGATGGCAAACTGCACCAGCATATCGCTGTCAGAGTCGACGTTAGCCCCCAGATCAAGAATGACCGTTTTGCCCTGCTGCTGATGGGGCAGAACGGTCATCAGTGCCGGACGTGCAATGCCGTCCAGCGGTTTTAACAGGAGTTTAGCCAGCCCCATCAGCGCACCGGTATTACCGGCACTGATACAGGCCTGCGCCTTACCGGCCACAACCAGCTCCAGCGCCACGCGCATAGAACTGCCACGGCTCTGACGGATGGCCTGCGAAGGCTTCGCATCACTTGCAATAACCGATTCGGCAGGGATAACCTGCACACGCCTCAAAAGTGAGGAATCCGCTTTGGCAAGAAATGACGAGATTGTGTCGGGATCGCCGACCAGAAGAAGAACCAGCTGCGAATGAGAGGCCAGTGCCTGCAAGGCTGCAGGCACTGTCACGCAGGGACCGAAGTCCCCGCCCATGGCATCAACTGCCAGGGTCAAACGTGTCAAGGTATCGCCTTGCGTAACCGCAAAGAATTACTTGGTGATAACCTTGCGACCGCGGTAGTAACCATCCGCAGTGATATGGTGACGCAGATGAGTTTCGCCAGAAACTTTATCTACTGACAGAGCGGCAGTGGTCAGGGCATCGTGCGAACGACGCATGCCACGCTTGGAACGGGTTGGTTTATTCTGTTGTACGGCCATGGACCTTACTCCTATTACTTACGCTTTAAACTGGCTAATACGGCAAATGGATTTGGTTTTTCTGCCTCTTCAGGCAGCTTACCAAAGACCATGTCCGCGTCGGACACTTCACAGTGTTCAGAATCATGCACCGGAACCACCGGCAGTGCGAGGATGAGCTCATCTTCTATCACTGCCAGCAGGTCGATCTCACCAAAATCGTTGACATCAACCGGCTCGTAGGCTTCCGGTAGTGCCTCAGCCTGGTCGTCAGAAGAGACCGGACTAAAGCAATAGCTTACGTGTACAGCTTGCGGAAATGGCTGGTTGCAGCGTTGACACATTAACGTCACCTGCACATCCGCCGTTCCTTGCAGAACCGCGAGGCGCTGGTTGTCAACCGCAAACGACATGGTACATTCCACATCACTGTCCACACTCACGACCGTTTCGGCCAGACGCGCCACCAATTCAGGTGCATAAACACCATGATAATCCAGGCGTTTTTGCGCGGCGCGGACCGGATCGAGCGTCAGGGGTAATTTTACCTTTTGCATAGGGCGCGCATATTAACTTTGTAACGTCTTAGAGTCAAAGAAAAAGGCCGTTTTACGGCATCTTTCACCTGCTATTCGCATCCAGTGCGGCGCATAGTTTAAAATGCCCGTCATGTTTACGCTATCTATTCTGTAAAAAAATGATGATGCCACTGGTTTTAGCCTCAACCTCCCCGTTTCGTCAGGCGCTGCTCAGCAAGCTTGGCGTACCGTTTGTGACTGCTGCGCCTGACTGCGATGAGACTCCGCAGCCCGAAGAGAGTGCGCCTGAACTGGTGCAGCGCCTGGCGCTGGCCAAAGCGCAGGCGCTGGCTGCGCAGTTTCCGGATCGCTGGATTATCGGCTCCGACCAGGTGTGCGTACTGGAGGGCGCTATCGCCGGCAAGCCGCACACCCGCGAAAACGCCTGCCGCCAGCTGGCTCAGGCGAGCGGAAAAGCGATTGTGTTTTATACCGGGCTGGCGCTGCTGCAGCCCGCCAGCCGGCAGCAGTTTGTGCTGTATGAGCCCTTTACAGTGCACTTCCGCACGCTGAGCAGTCAGGAGATAGCGCGCTACGTTGAGCTGGAGCAGCCGCTGGCGTGCGCCGGCAGCTTTAAAAGCGAAGGATTAGGCATTTGTCTGTTCGACAGGCTGGAGGGGCGCGACCCGAATACGCTGGTCGGGCTGCCGCTGATTGCACTTAATCAGCTGCTGATTAAGGCCGGCATCAACCCGCTGGGCTGATGCCGGTATCGTCAGCTTTTTTTCTGCCGCAGTCTGGTCAGGCAGTGTCTGAGTGCCGCATCCAGCGGCGCCTCCATGCGTAATGTTTCGCCGGTGGCAGGATGCGTAAACGTCAGCGCTGCCGCGTGCAGAAACAGGCGCGATAACCCCGTGCCAGCCAGCTGACGATCAAATTCGCGATCGCCATAGCGATCGTCAAAGGCGATCGGATGGCCACCATGCAGGGTATGCACGCGGATCTGATGCGTGCGGCCGGTTACCGGGCTGGCTTTAACCAGCGTCGCCAGCCCAAAACGCTCTTCTACTTTGAACCGGGTTTCTGAAGGCTTGCCTTCTGCGCTGACGCGCACTACCCGCTCTCCGCTCTGCAGAATGTTTTTCAGCAGCGGAGCCTGCACCACTTTCAGATGAGAAGGCCAGTCGCCGCGTACCAGCGCCAGATAATCTTTCTGCATCCCCTTTTCACGCAGCTGCTCATGCAGTGAGCGCAGCGCCGAACGCTTCTTAGCCACCAGCAATACGCCTGAGGTGTCGCGATCCAGCCGGTGTACCAGCTCCAGAAAACGCGCCTCCGGACGCAGTGCCCGCAGCCCTTCAATAACCCCAAAGCTCAGGCCGCTGCCGCCGTGTACTGCCGTACCGGACGGCTTATTCAGCACCAGCAGGTGATCGTCCTCATACAGAATGGCATCCGCTAACGCCGCGACTTTATCAAGCTTTGGCGACACGGCCTGCTCTTCCCGCTCTGCGACCCGCACCGGTGGTACGCGGACTTCATCGCCATCCTCAAGCTTATATTCAGGCTTCACGCGTTTTTTATTTACCCGCACTTCGCCTTTCCGCAGAATGCGATAAATCATGCTCTTTGGCACCCCTTTGAGCTGGGTGCGCAAAAAGTTGTCTATACGTTGTCCGGCATTTTCAGCCGTGATGGCGACAAAATGTACGCCGGGATTCTCTGTTTTCATGCCGGCGATTCTAAATAGTGTCCCCTGATAGCGCCACCCCTTTTTCTGTGCTTAACTCTCTCTTGTTTCAGGCTTCTGACCGCTCAAAACGGTGGCTTTTTCAGCAAACTGCCGATTAGCCCCGCAAATGAACAGGTTAAGGGCGTACAAACTTCACAGCTCGACAAAAGTCGCCTTGCTATATGCGGGTGAGCAGTGGAATAATGCTGCTGTTTCTGCACCAGAAAGATTCGGGCAGAAAAAGAGCGAAATTAAGGTAATTTGCCGGATAAAACGAGCACGCTGCAATGGCGTAAGACGTGATGCTTTATCAGGCACTTAGCGGGCTGCGGGTTGCGGCCTGGACAACAGACTGGGATGTGTGGATTTTCAAAAATTTTGTATTATTTCCACCTTCAGGCGCTGGTTTTCCTTATGAAAAGCAGGCCACCGACAAGATTTGCGCCCCTTTAGCCGCCGACAACCGTGAGGTTGACGTCAGTGCATGCAGACACGGGGCCATCGGTTGATTCTCGTCCAGGGTAACGATGCCCGCAGCTTTATCACTCATGTGAGAATAACGAGTAAGTCACGATGAAAAGAATGTTAATTAACGCAACTCAGCAGGAGGAGTTGCGCGTTGCCCTTGTTGACGGTCAGCGTCTGTACGATCTGGATATCGAAAGCCCCGGACACGAGCAGAAAAAAGCCAATATCTACAAAGGTAAAATCACCCGCGTTGAACCCAGCCTTGAAGCGGCATTTGTCGATTATGGCGCTGAGCGTCACGGTTTCCTCCCTCTGAAAGAAATTTCCCGCGAATACTTCCCAGCTAACTACAACGCGCACGGCCGTCCTAACATCAAAGATGTGCTGCGTGAAGGCCAGGAAGTGATCGTTCAGATTGATAAAGAAGAGCGCGGTAATAAAGGCGCTGCACTTACTACCTTTATCTCTCTCGCAGGCAGCTACCTGGTTCTGATGCCTAACAACCCGCGCGCCGGAGGCATCTCCCGCCGGATTGAAGGCGATGACCGCACTGAACTGAAAGAGGCACTCTCCGCGCTGGAATTGCCGGAAGGCATGGGCCTGATTGTACGCACCGCAGGCGTGGGGAAATCAGCTGAGTCGCTGCAGTGGGATCTGAGCTTCCGTCTCAAACACTGGGAAGCGATCAAAAAAGCGGCAGAGAGCCGTCCTGCACCCTTCCTGATCCATCAGGAAAGCAACGTTATTGTGCGCGCTTTCCGTGACTACCTGCGTCAGGACATTGGTGAAATTCTTATTGATAACCCTAAAGTTCTGGAGCTGGCGCGTCAGCATATCGCTGCGCTGGGCCGCCCTGACTTTAGCAGCAAGATCAAACTCTACACCGGTGAAATTCCGCTGTTCAGCCACTACCAGATTGAGTCGCAGATCGAGTCCGCCTTCCAGCGTGAAGTCCGTCTGCCTTCTGGCGGCTCAATTGTTATCGACAGCACCGAAGCGTTAACCGCGATCGATATCAACTCCGCTCGTGCAACCCGCGGCGGCGACATCGAAGAAACGGCCTTCAATACTAACCTTGAAGCAGCCGATGAGATTGCCCGCCAGCTGCGCCTGCGCGACCTCGGTGGCCTGATCGTTATCGACTTTATCGATATGACGCCGGTCCGTCATCAGCGCGCCGTAGAGAACCGGCTGCGCGAAGCGGTACGTCAGGATCGTGCACGCATTCAGATTAGCCATATCTCCCGTTTTGGTCTGCTGGAGATGTCGCGTCAGCGTCTCAGCCCGTCACTGGGTGAGTCGAGCCATCACGTCTGCCCGCGCTGTAGCGGTACGGGTACCATCCGCGATAACGAATCACTGTCACTCTCTATTCTGCGTCTGATTGAAGAAGAAGCGCTGAAAGATAACACCAAAGAAGTACACGCCATTGTGCCGGTGCCGGTTGCCTCCTACCTGCTGAACGAAAAACGTGAAGCGGTGAGTGCGATCGAGAAGCGTCAGGGTGGCGTACGCGCCATTATCGTGCCTAACGATCAAATGGAAACGCCGCACTACTCCGTGCTGCGCGTGCGCAAAGGTGAAGAGACACAAACGCTCTCTTATCATCTGCCGAAGCTGCACGAAGCTGAAATGGCGCTGCCATCAGAAGAGGAGCACGCCGAGCGTCGTCGTCCGGAGCAGCCTGCGCTGGCCGCCTTTGTGATGCCAGATGCCCCGCCTGCACCGGTTGAAGTCACTGCCGAAAAACCTGCCGCGAAGAGCGAGCCAGACGCCCAGGCTACAGCGCGTCCTGCTGCTGCACCTGCCACCGTCAGTACGGGTCTGGTGGGTCGCCTGCTTAACGGTCTGAAAAAGCTGTTTGCGAGTGATACTCCGGCAGCAGCCCCGGCGGAAGCACAACCTCAGCAGGTGAGTAAGCCGGCCGAAGATGAAAGCAGCACGCAGCAGCGTGGTGAACGCCGTAACCGCCGCAACAATAATCGTCGCGATCGCACGCCGCGTAATGGCGAGCAGGCTCAGAACCGTGAGCCGCGTGAAGCGCGCGAGCCACGGGAAGCCCGTGAGCCCCGTGAAGCGCGCGAGCCGCGTGAAGCCCGTGAGCCACGTGAAAATCGTGAACCGCGTGACAATCAGGAGAATCGTCGCAACAAGCGTCAGAACGAGCCGCGTGCCGAGCGCCCGGTCCTGACTGAAGAGCAGCAGCAGCAGCGCGATGAACAGCAGCAGCAGCGCCGCGAACAGCGTGCCGAGCGTCAGCGTCGTCGTCAGGAAGAGAAGCGTGCTCAGCAGCAGGAAGAGAAAGCCGTTGAGTCCGTTGCAACCGAAGAGATCCCTGCAGTTGACGCAGCGGTACAGGAAGAAGAGCGCGTTCAGGTCATGCCACGTCGCAAGCCGCGTCAGCTGACTCAGCGTATCCGCAGTGGCGAGGTTATGGAAGCATCACCAGCCGCAGCGCAGCCAGAGGCAGCAGCGGAGATTGCACCGCCGGTTAACACCGCTGAGCAGCCGGAAATGAGTGATGAGCAGGATGATAACGAGAACCGTGAAGGCGCGAATATGCCACGCCGTTCACGTCGCTCTCCGCGTCACCTGCGCGTCAGTGGTCAGCGCCGCCGTCGCTATCGCGATGAGCGCTATCCGCTGCAGTCGCCGATGCCGCTTGAAGCTGCAGCTGCCTCGCCAGAGATGGCATCAGGTAAAGTCTGGGTTTCCTATCCGGTTACGCAGACGCACGAGCAGTTCACCTCTCAGGCGCCGCTGAACGAAATGACCGAATATGGTTATCAGGATGCAGCAGACGCGCTGCCGGTGGCTGCCGAAGCCGCCTCAGCGGGCGTGCCGCAGCCTGAAACGTCAGAGGTTGTACATCAGGCTGAACCGCAGGCGCACACCGAAGTGCCAGTGGTAAACACCGATGACCTGACCCCTGTTGCCGCGCCGGTTGATCATGAGCCTGCCGTTATCTCTGCCGCCGATGAAGCGGTGGCGCAGGAGACGGCTGCGGAAGCCGAGCCTGCGATCGTAACTGAGAACGTGTCAGAAGAAGCGCCACAGCCTGCTGTGCAGGATGCGGTACAGCCAACTGTGACCGAAGCCGCTGCCGCAGCAGAACAGGCACCGGCGGATGTGACTCCTGCTGTTGAAACGCAGGTTGAAAAGGTGCTGTCAGCGCCAGTCGCGGCGGAAGCCCCTGCTGCGCCAGTGGCTGAACCTCATGCGCCGGTTCCGGCACGCGATGTGTCAGTTGAGCAGCCAGAGTCACGCTTTAAGCTGCACGCCACGGCACCAATGACCCGCGCGCCAGCACCGGCCTGGGAACCAGAGCCGGCACGTCACAGCGACTGGGTACGTCCGCCGTTCAGCTTTGAAGGCCGCGGCTCTGCCGGTGGTCACAGCGCGACGCATCAGGCTACCGCACCGGCAACCCGTCCGGACAGCGTGTAACTCTGCGCGGATAAAAAAACAAAACCCCGGCTGGTCCGGGGTTTTTTATTGCCTGCTGTTTACCGGGAGCGGCCTGAACCGCAGCCAAAAAAAACCCACCGCCCGCGAAGGCGATGGGAAAAACAAGCGCACCCGGTTAAGTACGCTGAATGTCAGGTCAGTTACGAATTAAGCTGGAACAGCGACATCTTTGACATATCGCTAAAGGTTTTATACGACGCCTGCAGGGCTGTCTGCTGCATGGTGTAGCTGGAGATCGCCTGGGTGTAGTCAACCTGTACCAGATCGCTCATCTGCGTGGTCATGATGGTATTGCGATCGTCACCCTGCTGATTGAGCGCACTCACCTCAGCCATCTGGATCCCCACAGCAGAACGTACCGTCAGCACGTTATTAAGTGAGTTGCTCAGCCCGCGGTTGGTTTTATCCATTGCGGCCTGAAACGCCTGCTTTGTGGCGTCGTCCGCGTTATCCTGCGGCGTTTTCAGCGCGGCAATTGCGCTGTCGAGCATGCTGAACAGGCTGGTCTCGCTGGTGCCGTTATCGGGCTCTGGCTTTGCATTGCTGGTGATCGCCATAAACACGGACTTACCGGTGCTGCCCACCTGCATGGTGCGGCTTTCATCGACTTTCTGCGTAATCGGCTCATCCCCGCCCACATAGGCCACGCCGGTGCTGCTATCGCTAAACGGCGGCGCATCGGTCTTATAGCCGGCAAAAATATAGCGCCCGTTACCATCCTGACTGTTTGCCTGGTTCAGCAACTGCGCGCGCAGCCCTTCCAGCTGCGTAGCCAGGGAGCCACGATCTTCATCACTCAGGGTGCCGGTGGAGGCATTTACGATGGTGGTCTGCGCATCCTGTATGGTACTGACCACGCTGGAGAGCGCATTCTCTTCCATCGAGAGGCTCTGATTAGCAAAACTGCGTGCCGTGGCATACTGGCTGCTTTTTACCTGCGACTGTGACAGCACCACCGCGCGTGAGGCTGCGATAGGATCGTCAGAGGGATTACTGACCCGCAGCCCGGTTGCCAGCTGCTGGCCTACCTTCAGCCAGGAGGATTGCGAGTCGGTGATCCCGCGCACCTGCTGGTCAAAAATCATACTTGAGCTAAGACGCACTTTCTTCTCTCCTCTGCTTAGCTGCGAATGCCCATCAGCGCATTAAACACCGCGCTGGCGGTCTGCAATACCTGCGCATTCGCCATATAAAACTGCTGATACTTCGTCAGGTTGGCGTACTCTTCATCAAGGTTAACGCCGGAGACGGACTGCTGCCGGTTGTTCAGCTGCGTGACCACGTTTTTCTGCGTGGTGCTGGCGGTTTCCAGCGAGTTGGTTTTGTTACCTACGCTACTGACAAGGCTGGCATAAGCCTGCGCAATCGTTGCATTTCCGTTAACCAGCTTGCTGTCCTGCAGATCGAGCAGCTTCTGTGCGTTGCGGTTGTCGCTTTCGCCGCTGCCTTTCGCTGCTGCTGCTGCGATCTCTGACTCGCTGGTGATGGCAACCGACATGCCGCCAATCACGTTCTGTACCGGCTTAACCAGAAAACTGTCACCGCTCTTCGCGCTGCCGCTGACCGTCAGCTGCAGACCATCAAAATTCAGCGTGCCGTCGGCCGCCGGCGCTACGTCAAAACGCACGTTATCGGCAGCACGGGTAACGGACCAGGTGCCGCTCTCATAGCTAACGGTATAGTTGGACGCTTTCAGGGCGCTGGCGTCACTCCAGCTGGCGCTGACCGATGCCGTTGAGGTGTTTTTCAGGTTGCTGACCACATCCGGACTGCCGATAGTAAAAAACGCTTTTCCTGCATTGCCTTCGCTGTCAAAACCGCCCTGATGCACGTCGTTAAATGCGGTGGTAAACGCTGCGGCCAGCTGACCCAGCTGGTTCTGGGCGCCGTCCAGATCCTGCGTACGAAACGCCAGCAATCCACCCAGCGAGCCGGTGGTCAGCGTTTTTTCCGGGATCGCTACGTTACCGGCCTGTTTGTCGCTGTAGCCAACGGTAAGGCGCGTAGAGTCGGCGCCGGAAGGCATCGCCACCAGGCTGGTCGCATTACGACCGTTAACCAGGGTGATATTGCCTGCTGAGACGATATAGCTGCCATCCTGCTGCGCAACTTTCACGCCCACCACGTTGTTCAGACTATTGACCAGCTGATCGCGCTGATCCAGCAGATCGTTAGGCGCAGCGCCACCGCCGGTGGTGAGCTTTGCAATCTGCGTATTGAGGTCGGCAATCTGACGCGTAAAGGTATTGACCTGATCGACGCTGGCAGCGATATCGGTATTCACGCTGGTCTGCATGTTATTAAGGTATTGCGACGTGGTCTGGAACTGATTAACCAGCCCCTGGGCATAACTCAGCATCGACTGACGCGCTGACGGATCGTTGGCGTTACTGACCACGTTCTGTACGTTGGTAAAAAAGCTCTGAATCGATGTTGAGAGGCTGGTGGTAGACGTAGAGAGCAGATCGTCGATATTGGAGATCTGATTATGCTGGGTATTGACCGCGCTGTAGCTGGCGCTGGAGCCACGCAGCTGCGTCGTGATGAACTCATCATACTCACGCTGTACACCGCTGACATTCACGCCGTTGCCATAATAGCTGTTGCCCTGCAGCGTGCTGTTAGCCTGCGACAGCAGAATAGTCTGCCGCGAGTAGCCCGCCACTGTATAGTTACTGATGTTGTTACTGGTGGTGCTTAATGCGGCCTGTGCGGCGCTCAGCCCGCTCATTGCGGAGTTAATTATACTGGACATCTCGGTTCCTTTCTTTCCCGTTAACCGGGCTGGCAGTCATCAGTGCAGTTGTGCGGACGGCAGGCGCCCGCAACATATGAAGGTTATCGGCGTGCTTAAGGGAAACTTGAGGCTAAGACGTCAGAACAGATCGGTGATATCCTGGCCGTAAGCTTTTACGACTTTTTCGCCCATGTTTTTGAATTGCTGAATCATTCCCACCAGTTTTTGCGCATATTTCGGATCGGTAGCGTAACCCGCCGCCTGCAGCGCGCGCGCGCCCTGTTCAGCACTCGGCGCGCTGGTGACCGCCGCATAGCGCGGATTTTTCGACAGCAGGCGCACATAGTCGGTCAGCGCCTCCAGGTAGGAGCCATAGACGCGGAAGCTGGCGCGCACTTTCTTCGCCTCACCCGCCTCATACTCGGTGGTCATGATATCCGTGGTTTCGCCTTTCCAGTCGCCGCTCGCCTTGATACCAAACACGTTATAGCTCGGCTTGCCGTCGCGGGTCAGGATCTGACGTTGACCCCAGCCCGACTCCAGCGCCGCCTGCGCCAGAATCAGGTGGTGCGGTATACCGCTCTGCTGGCTGGCGAGTTTCGCCGGCTGCGCCAGCTGGGCGATAAACTCACTGCTGTCAGAAGGCAGGTTCGCAGGCGTTACCGGCAGACGCGGTACCGCTTTGCGCACAATCTGTTCCAGCTGCATTGGCACGCTGTTGCTGCTGCTGTAGATAAAGCTGTTATCCAGCTTCATCGGTAGCGTGCCGGCCCGCTCATCCGGTGCCTGCGCGGGCTGCATCTGTTTGACAATCGTGTCAGCCAGACCCAGTCCGCGTTTGCCTATATCCTGCGCAATCTGCTGATCGTAGAGCGAGGTGTAGAGTCGCGTCTGGTCGTTGCTCAGCGCGCCATCCTGCGGCAGCGCGTCGCGCATGCTTTTCAGCATCATCTGCACAAACATGCCCTCTACCTGTTTCGCCACCTGCAGCGCTTTTCCTTTGGGATCGGCAGCGGCCTGGCGTTTCAGCTCGTTCAGCGAGCGGCTGTCATACGCCGCATTGTTCAGCGATTGCATATCGGTCATCAGATGATTTCCAGCTTCGCGCGCAGACAGCCTGCGCTCTCCATCGATTGCAGAATCGACATCAGCTCTATCGGCGTTGCACCCAGCGCATTCAGGGCACGCACCACATTGTTCAGATTTGCGCTGGCGTTGACGCGCTGCAGTGCGCCACCGCTCTGCCGCAGATCGATCTGCGTCTGCGTTGTCGCCACCGTCTGCCCGCCGGCCAGCGGCGTATCAGGCTGACTGACGTTCTGCTGCTGATTCACCGTCACCGACAGATTCCCCTGCGCCACTGCACAGGTGTTCAGCGTAACCTCCCGGTTCATCACCACTGTGCCGGTGCGTGAGTTGACGATCACTTTGGCATCTTCCAGCGGCACAGAGACATCGATGTTCTGGATCTCCGCCAGCGCCCGCACCTGAGAGCTGTTGTTGGGTGAGACGCGGATCTGCACGGTGCGCGCATCCAGCGGCAGTGCCGACCCGACGCCGCGGCTGTTGATGGCATCCGCAATGCGCTGCGCCATGGTGAAATCTTCATTATTCAGCTGCAGGTTAATGGTGTTCTGGCTGCCAAAGTTGCTCTGCAGCTCGCGTTCAACGGTGGCACCGCCGGTAATACGGCCGCCGTTAAGCTGGTTAACCTGTACGCTGCTGCCGCCGGCCGACGCGCCCGCGCCGCCAACCAGAATATTTCCCTGCGCCAGCGCATACACCTGATTATCCACCCCTTTCATCGGCGTCATCAGCAGCGTACCGCCGCGCAGGCTTTTGGCGTTACCCAGCGAAGAGACCACGACGTCCAGCGTCTGTCCCTGACGGGCAAACGAAGGCAGCTTCGCTGTCACCATTACTGCCGCCACGTTTTTCAGCTGCATATTGGTGCCAGCCGGCACGGTGATCCCCAGCTGGGAGAGCATGTTGCTGACCGTCTGGGTGGTGAACGGTGTCTGGGTGGTCTGATCTCCGGTACCGTCCAGTCCCACCACCAGCCCATAGCCAATCAGCTGGTTTTCGCGCACGCCCTGGATGCTGGTCAAATCGCGAATGCGATCTGCCTGCGCCATCAGACTGCTGACAGCGAGCAGTAAACCGAGACCCGCGCGCAGCAAAATACTTTTTTTCATCATGACCTCTTACATCGGCGAGATGTTCAGGAAGAAGCGCTGGAACCAGCCCATAGTCTGCGCCTCATTGATATAACCGTTACCTACATACTCAATGCGCGCATCGGCCACCTGAGTAGAGAGCACGGCGTTGCTGGCACTGATGGTGCGCGGATTGACCACGCCAGAGAAACGAATAAATTCGGTGCCCTGATTAATCTCAATCTGTTTCTCACCCACGACGCGCAGGTTGCCGTTAGAGAGCACCTGATTCACGGTCACGGTGATGGTACCGGTAAAGGTGTTGTTGGCGGTGGCGCCCCCTTTACCTGCAAAATCATTTTTGCCGCCGGCGCTCAGTGCGGCTTTCTCACCGCCTGCGCCCAGCAGGCCTTCCAGCCCGGTCGGCACGCCGGTTACGCCAAAGCTGTTGCTGCCATTGCGGTTAGCGCTGGCGGAGGAGCTTTTGCTCGCGCTGACGTTCTCCTGCAGCGTGATGGTCAGCGTGTCACCAATATTGCGTGGACGACGATCCTCAAACAGCGGCTGGTAGCCGTAGTTCAGCGGCGCAACGCCCTGAAAAATAGAGCCGTTCACCACCGGTGGCGCAGACGGCGTAGGTTCTGCCGTGGTTACCCCTTGTACCAGTGGCGTGCGCGGCACCAGCGCACAACCGTTGAGCGTCAGTAGCAGCGTCGCTACTAACCAATGACCAGGCTTGAGAATCGCTTGCTTCGCCACGGAGTTCTGACCTTCTGTATGTTCTTAATCGGGCCAGCGGAGTGGCCCAACGATCCCGGCCTTAAAGCTGGGTGAGTTTCTGCAGCATCTGATCGGAGGTACTGATCGCCTTGCTGTTAATTTCATACGCGCGCTGCGTCTGGATCATGGTCACCAGCTCTTCCGCCACGTTGACGTTTGAGGTTTCCACATATCCCTGATAGAGCAGGCCTGCGCCGTTCTGACCAGGCGTGCTCTCAGTAGGCGCGCCGGACGCCTGCGTCTCCTGATAGAGGTTCTCGCCGACGCTGTCGAGACCGGCATCGTTCATAAAGGTGCTCAGCGTGAGCTGGCCCACCTGTGCGGGCTGCGCCTGCCCCTGCTGCGTCACCGTAACCACACCGTCGCGGGCAATCGTGATGCTGGTGGCGTTTGCCGGGATCGTGATACCCGGCTGTACCGGGAACCCGGCGTTGGTCACCAGCTGACCATTCTGATCCACCTGGAAAGAGCCATCACGCGTATAGGCAGAGGTGCCATCCGGCATCTGCACCTGAAAATAACCCTGTCCGTTTACCGCCACATCTTTTGAGTTGCTGGTCTGCGACAGGTTGCCCTGGTTATGCAGACGCTCAGTGGTAACCGGGCGTACACCGGTACCGATCTGCAGACCAGACGGCAGCGTAGTCTGCTCAGAGGATTGCGCACCAGGCTGACGCAGCGTCTGATACATCAGATCTTCGAAGACCGCGCGCGAACGCTTAAAGCCGTTGGTGCTGACGTTTGCCAGGTTGTTGGCAATGACGTCCATATTGGTTTGCTGTGCGTCAAGACCGGTTTTCGCGATCCATAAAGAACGAATCATTCTGTTTTCCTTACGCCTTAGCTGCTCATATTGAGCAGCTGATTAGCGCGCTGTTCGTTTTCATCAACGTTTGAGATCACTTTCATCTGCATCTCAAACCGTCGGGCGTTGGCGATCATATCGACCATGGTTTCAACCGGCTTGACGTTGCTGCCTTCCAGCACGCCCGGCATCACCTGCACCGTCGCGTCGTTAGCCAGCGCAGCACCGCGCTGCGCCTGGGTCGCCGCGCTGGGGCGAAACATGCCGTCGTCACCGCGCGTCAGCTCCTGCCCGGTGGCGCGCACCAGCTTGAGCCGGCCGAGCTGAACCGTGGCGTTAGGCGCATCGCCCGCATTGAGTGCGGTGATCGAGCCATCTGCCGCGATGGTGAGCTGGGCACCCTGCGGCACCGCAATCGGTCCGCCGTCACCCATGACGGGATTGCCCTGAATGGTCAGCTGACCGGTGGGACTGATCTGCATATTCCCGTTACGGGTATAGGCTTCACTGCCATCCGCGGTGCGTACGGCCAGCCAGCCATCCTGCTGTACCGCTACATCCAGCGGACGCTCGGTGTAGTCGAGCGAACCCTGCGTCATATCGGCACCCGGCGTTGAGGCGGCTACCAGCGTGCGCGTTGGCAGAGACCAGCCGCTGACCGGCACCGCGCGCAGCGCATTCAGCTGCGCCCGGAAGCCCGGTGTCGAAGCATTGGCGAGGTTGCTGGCGGTAACAGACTGCTGCTCCATCGTCTGACTGGCCGCGCCCATCGCGGTATATATTGCGTGATCCATAAAGCAATCCCGTTAGCGTATTAACGAAGGTTAACCAGGGTGTTAAGGATCTGATCCTGGGTTTTAATGGTCTGGCTATTCGCCTGGTAGTTACGCTGTGCCACGATCATATTCACCAGCTCTTTACTCAGATCGACGTTGGAGGCTTCCAGCGCACCAGAGGTCAGGCTGCCGTAGGTGCCGGTACCGGCCAGACCGATAGCCGCCTGCCCGGATGAGCTGGAGGCGGACCAGACGTTATCCCCTTCTGACTTCAGCCCTTCCGGGTTAGAGAAGCTCGCCAGCACGATCTGACCCAGCAGCTGGGTTTTACGGTTGGAGTAAGTCCCGCTGATGGTGCCGTCATCGTTAATGGTGTAACCGGTGAGGTCGCCAGGCGCATAGCCATCCTGCGTCGGGTTACCAAAGTTAGTCGCGCCGGTGTTCTGCTGCAGGCTGCCCAGCACGCTCAGTGCAATCGGCTGGCCCGCTGCGGCGCCGTTAGAGCCGTCAATGGTCAGGCCGATGGTGTTAGCGGAGGTCAGCTTGCCGCTGGTGTCAAAGGTCATCGTAAAGTTACCGGCGGTTTTACCGGTGGTAGAGTCGATCGCGTGCACCGCCCAGGTATTATCCGCGCTCTTGGCGTAGTAGAGATCCAGCGCGTGATCGTTACCCTGCGAGTCATACACGGTCACGGTGCTTTTCGCGTTATAGCTGTCCACTTTGCTGGTATCAAACGGCGTGACGGTCGGGATCGCATCGGTTGAGTTCAGGTTAGACACCAGCGTCGCGCTGCTGGTGGCGCGCGCTGACATCTGCGTGGTGGGAATGCTCAGCGCAATCGGGTTCGCACCGTTCTGGATGGTTGGCGGGGTGCCGTTTGCCGGATAGCCGGTCACTTTCATCCCCTGGGTGTTCACCAGGTTACGGTTCTCATCCAGCGTAAACTGACCGTTGCGTGAATAGAACACGCCGCCGCTGGCGTCGGTCATACGGAAGAAGCCGTTACCGCTCAGCGCCACATCCAGCCCGCGGCTGGTTGAGGTGGTGGTGCCGTCATTGAAGTTCTGGATCACCGCCGCCACTTTGGTTCCCATACCGACGTTAGAGCCTGCGAACATATCGGCAAAGGCGATGGTGCTCGACTTAAAGCCCGCCGTGGCGGAGTTGGCGATGTTGTTACCAATGACATCAAGGTTGCTGGAAGCAGCACCCAGGCCGCTCACCGCTTGTGAAAAAGACATGTAATCTCTCCTGCTAAGGGGTTAGTCAGAGAATCTGACGAATTTCATCGAGGGTCGCGGAGCCCATGGTGCCGAGATCCAGTTTCGCGGTGTTGTTCACGGTGCTGACGCCATTGACATAGGCGTAGTTCAGCGGCTGTGCCACCAGCTGTGTGCTGCCATTGCTGGCGGCGAGTGCTACAGAATATTTGCCATCCGGCGCGACGCTGCCGTCATCGAGCTTGCCATCCCAGGAGAAGGTGTGTACCCCTGCGGTCAGGCCGCCCAGATCGATGTTACGCACCACGTTGCCGTTGGCATCTTTGATGGTCACGCCGGTGCCGGTTGACGCCGTGCCCAGCTCCACACCAAACGGCGTCGTGGTGCCTTTACCGACCAGCACCTGATCGCCTTTGACCATCACGCCATGTCCAATCAGCGTTGAGCTCTGCAGTGACTGGCTGGTGCTGATCTGGCCGGAAATCGATCCCAGCGTGGTGTTCAGCTTCTCAATCCCGCTCAGGGTGTTGATCTGCGCCAGCTGCGTGGTGAGCTGGCTGTTATCCATCGGATTGGTCGGATCCTGGTTCTGCATCTGCGTCACCAGCATGTTCAGAAACTGGTTCTGCAGCTCCTGTGCGCTGTTACCGGTGCCGGCCGAGCCGGAACTCAGGATCGTCGGGTCGAGATTGTCTTTAATGCCTACGGTTAAGCTCATCGTATCTCTCCGTTACTGCCCGATGGTGAGCGTTTTCATCATCATCGACTTCACTGTGTTCAGGACTTCGACGTTGGCCTGATAGCTGCGCGACGCAGACATGGTGTTGACCGTTTCAGCGACCACATCCACATTGGGCATTTTGACGTAGCCTTTCTGATCGGCCATCGGATTGCCTGGGTCATAGACCAGTTTTGCGGGCGTGGGATCGTTGACCACGCCCGCCACTTTGACGCCGCCGGTGGCCGCGCCCTGGGCGGCATTGGTCTGGAAAATCACCTGCTTCGCCACGTAGGGCTGTCCATCCGGTCCGGTTACGCTGTCGGCGTTGGCCAGGTTACTGGCGCTGACGTTAAGCCGCTGCGACTGCGCGGTCATCGCCGAGCCGGCGATATCAAATATATTCAGCAATGCCATGCTTATTGCCCCTGCAGTACGCTCATCATGCCTTTAATCTGGCTGCTGATGAGGGTGAGATCGGTTTGATACTTCAGGCTGTTATCGGCGAACTGCGTACGCTCGCGATCCATATCGACCGTGTTGCCATCTGCAGCGGGCTGGTCGGGAATGCGATACAGCAGATCCATCGCGGGCTGCGCCTGCGTTTGTGCTTCAATATGGCGCGATGAGGTCACATTCAGCGCCAGACCGCTGCCCTGCGCGCGGCCGTTCTGCATCACTTTGTTCAGCTGGCTGGCAAAGTCGATATCGCGCGCCTGATACCCGGGGGTATCCGCATTAGCGATATTTGACGCCAGAATCTCCTGACGCTGTGCACGCAGGTTTAACGCTTCGGTACCGAATCGCAGTGCGGCATCGAGTTTGTCGAGCATGCTTCCTCCGCGAATGAAAATTTTGAGCTGACAGCTTAATCGGGGGATTGCAAGGGCGATCGTCTGAATAACAGCAAAAACCACGGCTATTTTTACCCTTGATTTTTTTTTGCAGCGGGTAGACTCATCAGCAACTTTCAGTGGGAGGCGTTATGCGCAGAGCAACACAAGGGCTGTTTCTGGCGGTACTGCTGCTGGCGCTGCCAGGCTATGCGGCCGATCTGAACGCGCAGCTGACATCCTATTTTAAAGCGCGCGATCCGCAGCACGCCGCTGGCATGGTGGTTATTGTTCGTACCCCATCCGCACAGTGGCCCGCCTGTGAGACGCCGCAGCTGCAGCTGCCCGGTAACAGCCGTCAGTGGGGTAATCTGAGCATCGCCGCCAGCTGCGGACAAAATCGCCGCTATCTGCAGGTGCAGGTGCAGGTGACCGGTGACTATCTGGTCGCGAATCACCAGCTCACGCGCGGCACTGCCGTCAGCGCGGCTGATTTCAGAACGGAAACGGGCCGGCTCGATACGCTGCCGGCTCGCGCGCTGGTTGACGGCACGCATCTCGCAGAGGCGATTGCCCTGCGGGATATACCGCCCGGGCAGCCGGTTACGGCTTCGATGCTGCGCCAGCCGTGGCGGGTTAAAACCGGTCAGTCGGTGATGGTCACGGCGAGCGGCGACGGCTTTAATGCCAGCAGCGAAGGCCGCGCGCTGAGCAATGCCGGCGTCGCGCAGACGGTGCGGGTACGTATGGGAAATGGTCAGGTGGTAAGCGGTCGCGTCGGCGAGGATGGGAATATTCTGATATCACTCTAAAGCGCTAAAGAACAGAGGTGTTCAGCCGATAGAGATAACAGCTAAAATATAACCCTATGCCGATTCAGTGGGCGCATTCCACTGTACTTACAGGAGCCAAGCCATGAACGTCGACAAAACCGAACCGTCAAAACCGGTCAGCACGGTACAACCCCGTGACGCCAGCGACAACGCAGGCAGAATCCGTCAGAACTCCGCGCCGGCCGCCCCTGCCGCCAGCGAAAAGAGTGCCGAAGTCAGTCTGAGCTCAAGTCAGGCACAGCTGCTGGAGCCCAGCAGTCGCGATATTAATACCGCTCGCGTTGAGCAGTTAAAAACCGCCATCCGCAATGGCGATCTGAAAATGGATACCGGCAAAATTGCGGATGCATTAATTGCCGATACCCGGAAATATTTAGAAGGCTACTGATCCCGATGGATAATCTGCTGACCACCCTGGATAAAATGCAGGATGTACTGGCTTCACTGACTCAAATCATTGAGGAAGAGCAGCAGCAGCTCGCAGCCGGTCAGGTTAACGGCAACCTGCTGCAGCGCATTACTGAAGATAAAGCCGCGCTGCTGACAACCTTAAATTATCTGGATGAGATGCGCCATAATACGGAGAAAACGCTCGGTACAGAGGCGCCCTATCGCGGTCAGCAGGATATCGCCCGGCGCTGGGCCACTATCGCGCGCGTCACGCAGCAGCTGCGCGACGCCAATCAGCATAACGGACTGCTACTGCAGCATCAGGTCGCGTTTACCCGCGATGCGCTGCAGGTGCTGAAGCCGCATCAGACCCAGGCCTTTTATGGCCCGGACGGACGCGGACTGGGTCAGGCCATGCTGCGCAGCAAAGGCTGAGGCCTCAGCCGCGACCAGGGCAGCCGGGCTGCCCTGGCAATGCGCACTCAGGCAACGGTGCGGCGGGCAAAATCGCGCGGCCGGAACCCGAGCGCGCCAAGCACCACAAAATAGGCTCCCCCGCCGACGGCACAGACCGCCGCCAGGCGCACCAGCCGCCAGGCCATCTCGCCCTCTTCCCAAGCAGGCATCACCTGCAGCATCCCCAGCAGCGCGGCGGCCATGACCGCAACCGCGATAAACAGGCGTAATAAGAAACCCATCCAGCCTGGCTGTGGCTGAAAAATATCCTGTTTGCGCAGCTGCCAGTAGAGCAGCGCGGCGTTGAGGCAGGCCGCCAGCCCAATCGACAGCGACAGCCCCGCATGTTTCAGCGGACCGATAAACGCCAGATTCATCAGCTGCGTCATAATCAGCGTCACTATCGCTATCTTCACCGGCGTTTTAATATCCTGCCGCGAGTAAAATCCTGGCGCCAGCACCTTGACCACAATCAGCCCCATCAGGCCGACGGAATAGGCGATCAGCGCGCGCTGCGTCATTGCCGCATCAAACGCGGTAAATTTCCCGTACTGAAACAGCGCCACCGTCAGCGGTCCGGCCAGAATGCCCAGCGCCACCGCGCAGGGCAGCGCCAGCAGAAAACAGAGGCGTAATCCCCAGTCCATCAGCCGCGAATACTCAGCCTGGTTGCCGCTGGAGAAGCTCTTCGCCAGCGACGGCAGCAGAATGGTCCCCAGCGCCACGCCCAGCACGCCAGAGGGAAACTCCATCAGGCGGTCAGCGTAGTACATCCAGGAGACGGAACCTGACACCAGAAAGGAGGCGAAAATGGTATTGATGATAAGGGAAATCTGGCTGACCGATACGCCGAGGATCGCCGGTCCCATCTGGCGCATCACGCGCCAGACGCCGGCATCGCGCAGATTAATGCGCGGCAGCACCAGCATACCAATCTTCTTCAGGTGCGGCAGCTGGTAGCCAAGCTGCAGCACGCCGCCTACCACCACCGCCCACGCCAGCGCCATAATTGGCGGATTAAAGTGCGGTGCGGCAAATAGCGCAAAGCCGAGCATGCTGATATTCAGCAGCGTGGGCGCAAACGCCGGAACCGAAAAGCGATTCCAGGTGTTGAGGATCGCCCCCGCCAGCGACGCCAGCGAGATCAGCATAATATAGGGGAACGTCACCCGCAGCAGCGCGCTGGTGAGGGCAAATTTATCGGCGGTATCCGCAAAGCCAGGGGCCGTGATCATAATCACCCAGGGCGCGGCGAGCATGCCCAGTACCGTCACCACAGCCAGCGCCAGCGTCAGCAGGCCTGACACATACGCCACAAAGACCTGCGTCGCCTCTTCACCCTGCTTCGCTTTGTACTCCGCCAGAATCGGGACAAACGCCTGCGAGAACGCGCCCTCGGCAAAAATCCGGCGCAGCAGGTTGGGCAGCTTAAACGCTACAAAAAACGCATCCGTCGCCATTCCGGCGCCAAATACGCGCGCCACAATGGCATCGCGGGCAAAGCCCAGCACGCGGGAAAACAGGGTCATCGAACTGACCGCAGCCAGCGATTTTAGCAAATTCATAATGAAGGGTGCGTCCTGAAAAAGTCGGGAAAAAGCGCCATGCAGCACGGGCATCCGCGATGCCCGGCGTTAGTCTACTGAGGTCGCGGCAAATGACCAGTACCGAGTGTTACAAGGCGTTATTCCCGCTCCACCTCGCGGATCAGTTTTTCTGTCAGACGCTGCGCCACCAGCGCCTGCTCGCCGCTGGTTTCAGGCATAGTCTGATTTTCCACGCAGCGGATAAAGTGATGCGCCGCGCCGGTAAAACCGCGCTGCGTCAGATGGCTTTGCCACGCAGGCGGCACCTCACGCAGCAGCCCGCGGCTGTTCTCCTGCTGCCAGTCGCGCATCTCCTCAATCTGGTAGTAGTCTCCGTCGCAGACCGCGGTGACCACCTCCCGCTGCGTGCCGGCGCGCCGGTGCATACTGGTAGAGACCTGAAGCCCGCCGGCGCTGAAATGGTGCTCTGCGTAGAGCAGTGCGCCTTCATCTGTGGTCCGGATATGGCCATCACCCGGCTGCAGTTTGCCCCCCGCCAGCCACAGGGCGGTATCCACCACGTGCAGATAATCATCCAGCAGCGTAAAGCGCAGCCCCTGCGGACCCACGCTGTCCATGCGATGCTTTTCAATCCGCAGCGAGGCGGCGCGCGGCATTTCCTGCTTCAGCTGCTGATAGCGCGGGGCAAAGCGCCGGTTAAACGCCACCATGAGTTTGCGCTGCCGTTTTTCCGCCAGCGCGACCAGCGCTTCAGCCTGCTGCAGCGTCTCTGCCAGCGGCTTATCCACGCAGACATCTTTGCCCGCCAGCAGCAGGGCCTGAACCACTTCAAAATGTGAGGCGGTGCTGCTGTGCACGAACACGGCGTCGCAGGCGGCGGCCAGGGCGTCAAGCCGGTCAAAACAGGGAATACGATAGCGGGCGCATACCGCCTCCGCCTTAACCTGATTGGGTGAAAACGCCCCCACCAGCTGCCAGCTTTCTGCCTGCGAGAGCACCGGCAGCCAGGCTTTCTGCGCAATCCCGCCTAAACCGGCAATACCAATTCGCAGCGTCATCTTAATGCTCCTGTGCCAGCAGCTGAGTCAGCTGCATCTGCAGTTCAGCCACCTGCTGCTCCAGCGCGGCAACCCGATCGCTAAGCTCCGCTTCACCGGCGGCGGGAGACGGCGAGCAGGTCGTCTCCTCTGCGGCCAGCAGGTGCCGGTAGCGGCTTTCGCGGCGGCCCGGCTCACGCGCCATTTTTGCCACCAGCGGTCCCTCCTGCCGGCTCATCAGCCCCTCCAGCGTCTGTTCGGTCTCACTGACATCGCTGAACTCATACAGCCTGCCGCTGCGGGTACGCAGCTCGCCTGGCGTTTGCGCCCCGCGCAGCAGCAGCAGGGTCATCACCGCGACTTCGGCGGCGCTGAGCTGCAGCTGACCAAACGCAGAGTTACAGAAGCGCTGCGCATATTTGCTGACTCGCTGGCTGGCGCCGCTGCTGGCGGTGACCAGGTGCTTTTTAACCAGCTCATCCAGCTGCGCCTGCACCTCCTCTTCGCTGAGCGTCATAACCGGCTCGCGGTTCGATTTCTGATTACAGGCGGCTACCACACCGTTCAGCGACAGAGGGTAATATTCAGGCGTAGCGATCTGCTTTTCCAGCAGCGCACCCAGCACGCGTAGCGCCTGGGAAGAGAGCGCGATTTTCATGGATCCGTTTCCTTTTAAAATTGAGTGCGCTTATCCGGCGTCCACGCGTGCCAGGTCAGCGCCGTCAGTACGTGATCCTGCCAGCAGCCATCAATAAGCAGATAGTTTTTTGCATAGCCTTCCTGCTCGAAGCCGAGCCGTGCCAGCAGATCGCCGCTGCGCTGATTGTGCGGCATATAGTTAGCCATAATGCGGTGCATGCGCTGCTGTCGCTGCATATAGCGAATAGCCGACTGCAGCGCTTCAAACATCATGCCCTGCCCCTGCCACTTTTCGCCCAGCGAATAGCCGAGATAGCAGGCGTGAAAGGAGCCACGCAGCACGTTGCTGAAATTTGCCACGCCGCGGATCTCATGTTCATCGGGGTCCATCAGCACAAAATAGAAAGCTGAGCCCTGCTTATGCAGATCGCCAATCAGGCCGAGCCGCGCCTGCCAGCCGGAGGGATAGCAGTGGCTGTCATCGCGCACCGGCTCCCACGGTTTGAGGAACGCGCGGTTTTCTGCGTAATAGTCTGCCAGCCGCCAGGCGTCGCGTTCATGCACCAGACGCACCACCAGACGATCGGTCGTAAGCCGCACGCGCGGGCCTGCAGAGCGATAGCCAAACATCGAATCTCCTGAAATCCTTAGCGAAAGAGAGCGGAACGCCGCTGGCGTTTTCTTCACTATAACCGCCCCACAGGCTGCGACACAACGTTGCTGAACAGGGGCAGGGTTTGCCCCTTCCACGGTTCTCTTCCATACTTCCGGCAGGATCGGAAAAAGGGTGAATCCCTCACCCGGAAAACCACAGGAGAAACGGGATGAAACTTTACATCTACGATCACTGCCCCTTCTGCGTCAAAGCGCGCATGATTTTTGGCTTAAAGAATCTGCCGGTAGAACTGGTGGTTATGCTCAATGATGACGAGGCGACGCCGGTAAAATTAATCGGCCAGAAAATGGCGCCGGTATTGCAAAAAGCGGACGGCAGCGCCATGCCGGAGAGCATGGATATTGTGCATTGGGTAGACAAACAGGATGGCGAACCGCTGCTGACCGGCAGAACCAATCCCGCTATCGCCGACTGGCTGCGCCACGTCAACGGCTATATCAATAAGCTTTTAATCCCGCGTATCGCCGATGCTGCTTTTGCTGAATTTGCCACCCCGGAAGCGCGACGCTATTTTCACGATAAAAAAGAGGCGAGCCTCGGTGATTTCACCGAGCTGCGTAAACATGCGCCTGGCCTGATCAAGAAGATCAGTGACGATCTGCGCCAGCTGGATCGGCTGATTGTGAAGCCTAACGCCGTTAACGGCGAGCTGTCCGAGGATGATATCAACCTCTTCCCGCTGCTGCGCTCACTGACGCTGGTGTCCGGCATCGACTGGCCAAGCCGCGTCACCGATTACCGCGATAACATGGCGAAACAGACGCAGGTTAATCTGCTCTCTTCTATCGCCGCCTGAATGTTAAACCGGGAGGAACCCGTTCGCGGGTTTCTCATCTTATCTGATGACACCTTGCGCCGATTCAGGCAGGCTTAGCGCTGTTTGCCACACCGGAACGAGGATGCAATGAAAAAGAAATTTTATGGGATCGCGGCGCTGTTCGGCATGCTGCTGCTCAGCGGCTGTAATCAGTTGACGCAATACACCATCGCGGAACAGGAAGTGAACCAGGCGCTGCAAAAGCGCAACAATTTTGAAAAAGAGATCGGCGTATCCGGCCTTATCAATGCGCATATCGTACTCAGCGATCTCAGCAGTGAAATCGGACGTGAAGAACCTGACCGCGTCACCCTCTCCGGTAAAGCGAAAATTGATGTCACCTCACTGTTTGGTCCGCAGCAGGCTGAGATGCTGCTGAAAATGAAGGCACAGCCGGTTTATAACGCGCAGGAAGGCGCTATCTATCTGCACAACCTGTCGATTGTTGATGCGCAGGTCGTACCGGAAAAAATGGCGTCGATTGTGAAAACGCTGACCCCCTATCTCAATCAGTCCCTGCAGCACTATTTCAATGAACGGCCCGCCTACCTGCTGAGCGCTGACCGCAGTAAAGGCGAAGCGCTGGCGAAAAAGCTGGCGAAAGGACTGGAAGTCAAACCGGGTCAGCTGGTGATCCCTTTCACCGACTGATACCGTCCCGTGCGGCCAGCGTTTATCTGGCCGCACGGGTCATCGCTTTCCGGCGATAAAAAGCCGTGCAAACGGTTGCCTGCCCGCTTAAGATATCGCCCCGGCCTGAATACGCCATTCTGTTTTCACTTAAGCCGGAGCCTGACCATGACCTCTCAACCTCAGCACATCACCATTCGCCGCCCTGATGACTGGCATATCCACCTGCGCGACGGCGTGATGCTTGAAAGCGTACTGCCCTATACCAGCGCCGTGAATGGCCGGGCGATTGTCATGCCAAATCTGGTGCCGCCGGTCACCAGCGTGGCGGCGGCCCGTGAGTATCGCGCGCGCATTCTTGCCGCCCTGCCCGCTGCGCACAATTTTACGCCGCTGATGACCTGCTATCTGACCGATTCACTCGAACCCGATGAGATTGAAGCGGGGTTTCGCGCGGGCGTATTCACCGCTGCCAAGCTCTATCCGGCACACGCTACCACTAACTCAAGCCACGGCGTAACAAACACCTCGGCGATTGCTGCGGTGCTGGATCGCATGCAGCAGATTGGTATGCCGATGCTGGTGCATGGTGAAGTCACTGATTCCCACATTGATATTTTTGATCGCGAAGCGCGCTTTATTGAGACCGTACTGCATCCGCTGCGCCAGCAGTTTCCCGGCCTGAAAGTAGTCATGGAGCACATCACCACAAAAGAGGCCGCTGACTATGTGGCTGAGGGCAATGCGCTGCTGGGCGCAACCATTACGCCGCAGCATCTGATGTTTAACCGTAACCATATGCTGGTGGGCGGGATCCGTCCTCATCTTTATTGCCTGCCTGTTCTGAAGCGCAACACACATCAGCAGGCGCTGCGTCAGCTGGTAGCCAGCGGCCATCCGCGCGTTTTCCTTGGCACCGATACTGCGCCCCACCTGCGGCATGCCAAAGAAGCAAGCTGCGGCTGTGCGGGCGTCTTCAACGCGCCGACCTCTCTGCCTGCCTACCTTACCGTGTTTGAAGAGCTTAACGCCCTGCAGCACTTTGAAGCGTTCTGCTCAGAAAACGGTCCGAATTTTTACGGCCTGCCGCTTAACGAGGGAACGCTGACGCTGGTCCGCGAACCCTGGCAGGTGGCTGAAAGCGTCACCGCAGGCGACGATACGCTGGTGCCGTTTCTTGCCGGCGAAACGCTGAACTGGCGCATTAAAGAATAAGCGATAACTGCTTGCCTTCGGCATTAATATACTGTACAAATAACCAGTATATTAAACCGGAGGCGTCTATGCGTATCGATATTACCGTAGCGAAAAACCGCCCGCTGCCCGCAGGTGCACTCGATGCGCTTAGCGCGGAGCTTTCCCGTCGTATTGCACACGATTTTCCTGAAGGCGAGCACCACGTTAATGTGCGCTATGCCACCGGGAATCAGCTGAGCGTGACCGGCGGCTGTAAAACTTCACGCGACCGCATTACCGATCTCCTGCAGGAAACCTGGGAAAGCGCCGACGACTGGTTTACTCACGATTAACCGCCAATGTGCCGTTTTTGCCGGGTTTCGCCCCGGCTTTTTTTGTTTCATTTCCCCTCGCCAGAAAAACAGCCGCCATCTAGACTCAGGTTTATCGATCCCCTATTCTTGCCTCGCCATGCTTACAGGAGGTGTTTGACCGATGATCACAGATAAACCCGAAGAGGCGATGACCTTTGGTGAACTGCTGGCGCTCATTGCCGAGCAGCAGCGCCGTTTAACCGTCCTTGAAACTGCCTTTACCAGTCTGACGCTTTCGCTCGATGCGCCCGCAGTCCAGCTGCTTGCCCATAACCTGACGCAGGAAGCGCAGAACCAGCAGCACGATGCCTCGCTGCAGCAGCAATTTTTCCGCCTGGCGAAGACGCTCCGGCAGCGCACAGATCCGCTCTCTGCTGAAGCGCAGCCCTGATATTCCGCGACTGAGTCCGGCATGTTCCGCTGAAGTTTCTGTCGCTTTCGCCGATAAAACAGGTAATGTTGCCGGGCTGGTTACGTCTGTAGCAGGAAACCAGCCCGTTATCTTCCGGCGCTTTTACAGCATTTTCTGGTGCATTTCGCAGTCATATAGCCGCATTTCATTACTATTGACCTGTCTGACCGCTATTTCATGTTATAATTAGCTCGCTAGTGCATGTAGCAGCCGCATTGAACCTCAAGAAGCACTTCGTTTAACGAGTAATAAGGAGGTTATAATGGACAGTAATAAAGACGTCATCCAGACTCATCCCCTGATTGGATGGGACATCAGCACCGTTGACAGCTATGACGCTATGATGATACGCCTGCACTCGCTCTCCTCGCAGGATCAAAAAGAAGAAGAAGCTGACGTCGGTTTGACCTACTGGTTAACCACTGACGTTGCCAGACAGTTTATCTCCATACTGGAAGCTGGCATTGCTAAAATAGAATCTACTGAGCAAAACCTGCGCGATAGTCGCAAGCACTGACCGTTCCTGTTGCGCGAAAAAGGCACCCATAGGGTGCCTTTTTCATATCGCTCCCGCTTTTGGTATGCTGTTGAAAAATTTCGCCGTTTTGCAGGAGTGTTCGTGTCATGGTTTACGATCTGATTATCGTGGGCAGTGGGTCAGTCGGGGCCGCTGCGGGTTTCTACGCTACGCAGGCTGGCTTATCGGTGCTAATGATCGACAGCGCGCATCCCCCGCATCAGCAGGGAACACATCACGGCGAGACCCGCCTGATTCGCCACGCCTATGGTGAAGGAGAGCGTTATGTGCCGCTGGTGCTGCGCGCCCAGTCACTGTGGGATGCGCTGGAGCAGCAGAGCGGCGAGCGTATCATGCATCGCAGCGGCATTCTCAACCTGGCACCCGCTCATTCGCCATTCATTGAGAATGTTATTCACAGTGCGAAAACCTGGCAGCTGGATGTCCAGCTACTGCAGGCGGATGAGGTGCGGCAGCGCTGGCCGCAGTTTACCGTGCCGGATGGCTACATCGGCGTCTTTGAGCCGAAGTCGGGCTATCTGAAATGTGAAGAGGCGGTGCGCAGCTGGATAAAACTGGCTGAACAGGCTGGCTGTGCACAGCTGTTTAATTGCCCGGTCAGCGATATCGGTCGCGACGGCGAGCTGCAGCAGGTCACCACGCTGGATGGGATCTATCGTGCGCGCAAGCTGCTGGTCAGCGCCGGTACCTGGGTCAGCGAGCTAATAGCCGATCTGCCGGTTACGCCAGTGCGTAAAGTGTTTGCCTGGTATCAGGCTGACGGCCGCTACAGTGAAAACAATCACTTTCCCGGTTTTACCGTAGAGACGCCAGACGGCAGTCACTTTTACGGGTTTCCGGCAGATAATAACGCCCTTAAAGTGGGCCGGCACGATGGTGGTCAGGTCATGCAGACCCCGCAGGATCGCAAACCTTTTGGTGCTGTGGCCTCAGATGGCAGCGAAGCGTTTCGCTTTTTGCGGCAGTTCCTGCCCGGCGTCGGCGTCTGTTTACACGGCGAGGCGTGCAGCTATGACAATACCCCTGATGAAGATTTTATTATCGATACCCTGCCGGATGAACCCAACCGCTTAATCATTACCGGCCTTAGCGGTCACGGTTTTAAATTTGCCAGCGTTCTGGGCGAGCTTGCCAGCGAATTTGCTCAGGATAAACCTTTCAGTTTCGATCTTACGCCCTTTTCTTTACGGCGCTTTTCCTGATACTCAGGCTGGCAGCACCGCAGCTGCCAGCCCTCCCATTTACATTTGTTTACGCCCGACACTCAATAATGCCTCATCCTGTGTAGTAATTATATTTATTACCTTAAAATGCCCTGCTTTCAGTCAATATTACTGAAGCAGTAGCGCGCCGCTATTTTAAAATTTTGACAACGATCCGCTTTTTTATAGAAAAGTAAGGCTCATTGCTTTTAGTTAATGAATTAAGGATGCTTGCAGCACTTATTTCATGGACAGGAATAAAGGCTATGTGGCGCAACACTGCAGATCGATTCGGCCTGCTCTCAATTATTATCCACTGGAGCATGGCGGTTGCCCTCTATGCGATGTTTGCCCTGGGATTATGGATGACAGGCCTGGGCTATTATGACAGCTGGTATCATACTGCACCGGACATTCATAAAAGCGTCGGGACAATACTGTTTATTCTGCTGTTGCTGCGCCTGCTCTGGCGCTGGCACTCCCCTGTACCCGCCCCGCTCGCCAGCTATTCTGCCACGGTTCGCCGTACCGCCCGGGGTGTGCATGCCCTGCTTTATCTGCTTTTCCTCCTGCTGCTCGTTAGCGGCTATCTGATTTCTACCGCTGACGGTAAACCGGTCTCTGTATTTGGCTGGTTTAACCTGCCGGTAGTCGTTGCTGGCGGACCACAGCAGGCGGACCTGGCAGGCACGCTGCATTTGTGGCTGGCCTGGAGCCTGGTTCTGCTTTCAGCGCTGCATGCGCTGGGGGCGGTCAAACATCATATTATCGATCGGGACGCGACGCTCAGGCGCATGCTCGGTTTACGCTCACGTTCACTCTCTCAAAAGGATGTATCATGATCAGAAAAACGCTTCTGGCCGTCAGTGCCGCCGCGCTGTTTGCCACCAGCCTTAATGCCAGCGCCGCAGAGTATAAAATTGATAAAGAGGGGCAGCACGCATTTGTACAGTTTCGTATTCAGCACCTCGGCTATAGCTGGTTATATGGCACATTCAAAGATTTTGACGGCGGATTCACCTTTGACGATGCTAATCCGGCAGCCGATAAAGTGAATGTCACCATTAATACCGGAAGTCTGGATACCAATCATGCTGAGCGCGACAAACACCTGCGCAGCGCAGATTTCCTTAATACCAGCAAATATCCTCAGGCAACGTTCACCTCAACAGAGGTTAAAAAAGAGGGAGAGCGTTATAAAGTCACCGGCAATCTGACGCTGAACGGCGTAACAAAACCCATTACGCTGGATGCGCGCCTGATGGGTGAAGGTAAAGATCCGTGGGGCGGTTACCGGGCAGGTTTTGAAGCCAGCGGCGAGGTCGTTCTGAAAGAGTTTAATATCAGCAAGGATCTGGGCCCTGCCTCTCAAAAGGCTGAGCTGATTATCTCTGTAGAGGGAGTACGTCAGTAAGCGGCAAGCCGCCTGAGATCACTTCCTCAGGCGGCACCCGTCATTATGACTTATCGGGCGCGGGAATGGTCATCGTCATATTCAGCAGACCACGCGATTTGTTAAACACCTTATTGCCGTTTTCGCGTCCGGCACGACGTGCGCGCTGCTCTTCAGGCGACAGTTTTGCTTCTTCCATGCAGATTGGGCTGCAGCAGTTCTGATATTTTTCAGCGCAGGCGGGACACTGAATAAACAGCAGATGGCAACCGTCATTAACACAGTTAGTATGGCTGTCGCACGGCGTACCGCACTGATGGCAGCTGGAGAGAATATCATCAGAAATACGCTCGCCCATACGCTCATCAAAGACAAAATTTTTGCCTTTGAAACGCACCGGTAATCCCTGCTCGCGCGCGCGGCGCGTATATTCAATAATGCCGCCTTCAATGTGATAAACATCATCAAAGCCGTTATGCTTCATCCAGGCGCTCGCTTTTTCGCAGCGAATACCGCCGGTGCAGTACATCACAATTTTTTTATCTTTCTTATCCTGCAGCATATCGACTGCCATGGGCAGCTGATCGCGGAAGGTATCCGCAGGCACTTCCAGCGCATTATCAAAATGGCCCACTTCAAACTCATAGTGGTTACGCATGTCGACAAATACGGCATCAGGATCGTCCAGCATCGCATTAACGTCTGCTGCCTTCAGGTAGCTGCCCACATCGCTGGCGTCAAAACTGCCATCGTCGATGCCATCGGCAACAATACGGTCGCGCACTTTCAGGCGCAGCACCCAGAATGATTTACCGTCATCGTCCAGCGCAATATTCATGCGCAGATTATTCAGCGCCGGATCAAAAGCGTACAGCATCGCTTTCATCGCTTCATATTTCCCGGCCGGCACGCTGATCTGCGCGTTAATCCCTTCCCGGGCCACATAGACACGACCAAATACGCTAAGCTGCGTCAGCGCAATATAGAGGCGATCGCGGAACGCTTTGGGATCGGCAATCTGGAAATATTTATAAAAAGAGACTGTCGTACGCGGCTCTGTTTCCGCCAGCATGCGATCTTTCAGCTCTTTATTGGAAACGAGGTTATGTAACACTGGCATGGTGAACACCTGTTAGCAATGAGAGAATTTCAGGGCGCACATGATACCTGAATTCACAGCTGTGCCTAGCCCCCGAACCGAATTGGTGGTGATACACGCGTGCCGATTTTCTGCGCTGTTCGTCTGTTAATGCGGCAAACACCAGCCTGACGGGTGTTGTGAACGCGGTGTGATTACAGTTAACGACAAAAAATGGCATAATTGCGTTAAATAACAGAAACCGGACTCTCTGGTACAGAACGCAGGATACTGATTCTTCCATGACCCAACTTCCGCAATTTACCCGTGAACTGCTTCATCCGCGCTACTGGCTCACCTGGCTGGGCATTGGATTTTTATACGTGCTGGTTTTACTTCCCTACCCGCTTCTGTATGCATTTGGTTGCGGCCTGGGGCGTATTGCCATGCGTTTTATGAAGCGCCGCACAGAGGTTGCGCGACGCAATCTGGAGCTCTGCTTTCCTGATATGCCCATCAGCGACCGCGAGGCGATGGTTAAACACAACTTTGAATCAGTCGGAATGGGACTGATTGAAACCGGCATGGCCTGGTTCTGGCCCGACTGGCGTATCCGTAAATGGGTTAAGCCGGAAGGACTGGAGAATGTGACTCAGGCGCTGGCAGAAAAGCGCGGAATTCTGCTGATCGGTATGCATTTTCTGACGCTTGAGCTGGGCGCTCGCGTTTTCGGCATGTACAACCCGGGTATTGGTGTGTATCGCCCGAACGATAACAGACTGCTCGACTGGCTGCAGACCTGGGGTCGGATGCGCTCGAATAAAAGTATGCTGGATCGCAAAGATCTCAAAGGCATGATCCGGGCACTGAAGAGTAATGACATCATCTGGTACGCGCCAGATCACGACTACGGCCCGCGCAGCAGCGTGTTTGCCCCTTTCTTTGCCGTTAAGGAAGCAGCCACCACAACCGGAACCCATATGCTGATTCGGCTGGCTAATCCCAGCGTGGTGCCTTTCCTGGCACGTCGTCTGCCGGACGGACGCGGCTACGAGCTGAAACTGATGCCGGATATTCGCCATCAGTTCTCACTGGAAAGTGAGCTTGATACGGCAACGGTGATGAACCGCGTTGTTGAAGAGACGGTGTTACTCGCGCCTGAGCAATATATGTGGCTGCACCGCCGCTTTAAAACCCGTCCGGAAGGCCAGCCGTCGCGCTACTGATGCAGCACAGCGTTCAGGCTATCAGCGATATCTGATAGCCTGAACCGCACCTGATATGTCCATCAGATCCAGCATTATTTCTGGTTTCGTCTGAAAATCATTAGCTCCGGTAACAGGTTATGTTACCGGATTTGCCTGCACAGGCGCTCTGCAGCAGGCAATCAGCCGTCTGACACCGGCTTTCTGGGCCACACTTATCAATTAAAAGAGTGCAATCTGGTCCTGATCATCTATAATTCCAGGCCTAATCCTATTTATTTTTTTCAAAATCGTTTGACTTACTTATCAATGCAGAAAAATTGACTTATTTTACAATGCGTTGTCGATAAAACAGGCTGCTTATTCCATATTGTCATTTTAAAAATTTTTTTAATTACTTTATTACACTGGTTCACTCCGCTGATTCCGGTTAATTTCAGTTGCAACAGTTAACCAATTAACTGTTCTCAGAAAAATAAAAAAGATTACACACAGCAAATCTCATGCAGGACAAAATAATATGAACAAAGGTCATTATTATTACGTTACGATCGGTACCGATCAGGAAGGCTATCATCTGCTGCATCGTAAAGAGTGCAAACGGATGCCGCTTAAAGAAGATATGGTGTTTATTGGCACCCTCTATAACCTGAATCAGGCGCTGGCCACCGCGCGTATTAACTTCAAAAAAGTAAAGCCGTGTATCAAATGCTGTATTCGCTACTCTGCACCGGTAATGCGCGAAACTGTCCGTCCGGTTCTGCACTTTCCGCAAAAAATGCTCTGATGCGTATGGGCGGGTGATTTTTTCCTCACCCGCCCGTACTGCTCGCCTGCCCGCCTGCGTTCTGCAAATTTTCGTCTATCCTTCTGTAAAATCCCCTTTTTACAGTCAAGGAGTCATCAATGGATCTGTTCAGCACTTTAGAAGAAGCAATTGAAGCCGCACGTGAAGAGTTTATGACCAGCCAGCAGGGCGTATCCGAAGAGGATGTCAACGTCAGCCAGTTTGGCCTGCAAAAATATGTCATGCAGGATGGCGACATCATGTGGCAGGCGGAGTTCTTTGCCAGTGAAGATGAACAGGGTGATTGCCTGCCGCTGCTTAGCGGTGAGGCGGCGCAGGCGGTATTTGACGGCGATTTCGACGAAATTGAGATGCGTCAGGAGTGGCAGTCTGAAAATACCCTGCACGAATGGGATGATGGCGAATTTCAGCTGGCGCCACAGCGCGATCTTGAAGAGGGTGAAGTGGCTGCTGAAGAGTGGGAAGATGACAACACGGATTCAGATAATCTGGCGTAATCTCACTCATAAGGCCCATGCTGCGCGTCAACCGGCAGCAGCAGCGTGTCCACTATCAGCGACAGCGGCAAATCGAGGATGGTGACGATGCGCCACGGGCCGTCGCGCACATCCCACTGCACGCCGGGATAATAGTGGTTACCGTGCCCCTGTCCGGGCACGGTACGGCTGATAATGCTGCCGCACCCGCTCAGCATCAGCACACTGCCTGCCAGTATGACCGCCAGAACGCTTTTCACATCGCTTATCCTCACTGATTGACCTGCTACTATACCTGCCCTGCCCGGCTTTAGCAGCGGCAATAAAAAAGCGGCATCGCTGCCGCTTTTACTGTTTTACTGCTGCTCAGGCACGCGGTGGCAGTGCCTGCGGATTCAGCGTCAGCTTCTGATAGCTCTCCAGCCACTGATGATACTTATCCGCGTTTTCCCACAGCCGGGTATGCACGCGCGCCAGAACCACAGGATCGCTGATCAGCTGCAGACGCTGTTCGCGATTCAGTTTTTCCGGTGCATCGCTCAGCGCCTGATCGACATGCCGGTCACGGGCGTGATCCAGCAGCGTGCTCTGTTTATGACGCGACGTAGCCAGTGCGGTTGCCAGCGCATTGAACGCCGGGTTAAACAGCGCATGCATAAAGCCATGCTTCAGCGCCCGCTCGCGGTTGATCTGCAGATAGTGATCTGTATCAACCAGCTCTTTTGGCGGCTCATACTCTTCCGGGATCAGGAACAGTTTCGCCCGCCGGCTTTTCAGACCCACGGTCGCGCGGCTCGACATCACCGACACAAACGGCGACAGGATCAGCGAGAAGACAATAGGTGCCAGCCACCACAGGAAGTTGAGGTCCAGCACGCCCATGCCCACGGCCCAGACGATGCCAAGCAGCATCTGCGAACCGTGACGGCGGAACGCTTCGCTCCACGGAGTGGCATCATCATCACGCTGCGGTGAATTCCAGACCACCTCCCAGCCGAGGAAGGCGCTGACCACAAACACGGTGTGGAACAGCATGCGCACCGGCGCCAGCAGCACCGAGAACAGCATCTCCAGCATCAGCGAGATGAACAGACGCAGCGCGCCGCCATAAGCCTTAGCCCCTTTGCACCAAATCAGCACCACGCTCAGCAGCTTCGGCAGGAACAGCAGCACCAGCGTGGTGGAAAAGAGCGCAATAGCCAGATCGGGACGCCATTGCGGCCAGACCGGGAAGAGCTGACGCGGCTGCAGGAAGTAGGTCGGCTCCATCAGGGTATGGACCACCTGCAACGCCGTGGAAAGCGCAAGGAACATAAACCAGAGCGGCGCCGAGAGATAGGACATAACGCCGGTCAGGAAGACGGCACGGTGCACCGGATGCATCCCTTTTACCAGGAACAGGCGGAAGTTCATCAGGTTACCGTGACACCAGCGACGGTCGCGCTTTAGCTCATCCAGCAGGTTAGGCGGCAGCTCCTCATAAGAACCCGGCAAATCGTACGCGATCCAGACGCCCCAGCCGGCGCGGCGCATCAGCGCAGCTTCAACAAAGTCGTGCGAAAGAATTGAACCGGCAAATGAGCCTTCACCCGGCAGCGGCGCCAGCGCACAGTGCTCGATAAAGGGCTGTACGCGAATAATGGCGTTATGTCCCCAGTAGTGCGACTCGCCCAGCTGCCAGAAGTGCAGCCCTGCGGTAAACAGCGGCCCGTAAACGCGGGTGGCAAACTGCTGGCAGCGCGCATAGAGCGTATCCATACCGGAGGCTTTTGGCGAAGACTGGATAATCCCGGCATTCGGGTTCGCTTCCATCATACGTACCAGACCGGTCAGGCACTCACCGCTCATCACGCTGTCAGCGTCCAGCACCACCATGTAGCTGTAGTTGCTGCCCCAGCGGCGACAGAAGTCATCGATGTTACCGCTTTTACGCTTCACGCGGCGGCGGCGGCGGCGGTAAAAAATCTTGCCCGCTCCGCCCACGTCGCGTACCAGCTCCATCCACGCTTTTTGCTCGGCAATCGCGATATCCGCATCGTAGCTGTCGCTGAGAATATAGACATCAAAATGCTCAGCATTCCCGGTGCGCTTTACCGACTCCCAGGTGGCGCGCAGTCCGGCAAAAACACGCTCCACATCTTCGTTACAGATGGGCATGATCAGCGCGGTGCGGTGCTCCGGGTTCAGCGGCTCATCACCCGTGGTTGAGTAAGAGATACTGTATTTATCGCGTCCAATCAGCAGCTGCAGGAACCCCATCAGCGCCGTCCAGAAGCCCGCCGATACCCAGCAGAACAGAATAGCGAACAGGAACAGAATGCCGGTCTGCAGAATATAAGGCAGGATCAGCTTCACCGACTCGATCCAGTTCTGCTGAAACAGCCCGACAGGATCGAGCAGCGTCCAGCCCTGATAAGGCAGAATGGTTTTCATATACCAGGTCGCGACCACGGTCTGCGCGATGGTCAGAATCAGCAGCGTATAGCGGCGCATCGAACCGACATGACGCCACTTATCCTCCGCGCGCTGCTCCTCTGCGGTTGCGTAACGCGGTTGCACTTTTTGCCCGCGCAGCGAGTTCCAGGCGCGCGCCAGCGGATTGGTACGCCAGGCTTCCGGGAACATCAGCGAGCGTTTAACCGGCGGCATCGCTTTTAACGTCGTGCGATCGAGATAATCTTTACTGAACTGCTGGCCATCCGCTACCGCATCCGGCCATGTCATCGCTATGCGTGATGAGACAGATTTCAGCGGCGCATCGTCAGGCCGATCGCTGGCTGCGTTATCCTGCCCCAGCACCGTATGAATGGCGTGGAAGGCGGGCGCATTTTGCAGCGATGTGCTGAGCCGCGCGCGACCTGCCGCATCAAGCGGCAGCGCCTCCACATAAGATTGAGGTAAAAAAGTCGATTTATTCATTGGCAGGTAACTGATAGCTCCAGGTTTCCGTCAATGTCTTGTCACCGCTTACCAGCGCGGCGCGCATTTCGGTTGATTGCTTGCTGTCTTTCACGCGCAGACGCAGCACCAGACGCCAGCCTTTGGTCACCGGATTGTAGCGTACGCTCTGCTCAACCACTTCGGCGTTATCGCCAACGCTAACCTGCGGTGCTACCTGCGTATCCTCCGGCAGCATGCTCATCGCTTTACCGGTGAAGTCGAGGGTAAAGGCGACAGAACCATCAGGCTGGCGGACCAGATTAGACTGTTTCACATCACCCGCAGAACGCAGGGTATCTTTGACCCAGGCAACATCATCCTGATGCAGCTGATTCTCATCGCGGGTGAAGTGCAGACGATAGTTGAAATTCATCTCTTTGCCCGCGTCAGGCAGTTTTTCCGGCGTCCAGAAGGCGACGATGTTGTCATTGGTCTCATCCGCAGTCGGGATCTCAACCAGCTCAACGCGCCCTTTACCCCAGTCACCCTGCGGCTCAACCCAGGCGCTTGGACGCATATCATAGCGATCGTCGAGATCCTGATAGTGGCTGAAGTCGCGTCCGCGCTGCAGCAGACCAAAACCTTTCGGGTTTTCAATCGTAAAGGTGCTGACCGCCAGATGGCGTGGATTGTTCAGCGGGCGCCAGATCCATTCACCGTTACCGGCGTGGATCGAGAGGCCGTTGGAGTCGTGCAGCTCCTGACGGAAGTTGCTGACCGGCGAAGGCTGATTAGCACCAAACAGGAACATACTGGTCAGCGGTGCCACGCCCAGTTTACCCACGTTATCACGCAGATAAACTTTAGACTGCACATCCACCACCGAGGCTTTGCCTGGCTTCAGCACAAAGCGGTAGGCTCCCGCAGCGCGCGGTGAATCAAGCAGCGCGTAAATAACCAGCTGCTTCGCCTGAGGTTTCGGGCGCTCGATCCAGAACTCTTTAAAGCGCGGGAACTCTTCACCAGAGGGCAGCGCGGTGTCAATTGCCAGACCGCGTGCGGAAAGACCATAGACCTGGTCTTCCCCGATTACGCGGAAGTAGCTGGCACCAAGGAAGCTGCTGATCTCATCCTGCTTTCCTTTGTTATTCAGCGGATAGAGTACTTTGAATCCGGCAAAGCCGAGATTTTTTACCGCATCAGCGTCATGTTTGACGTTGCCGAAATTGAAATAAGCCGGATCGTATTTAATTTCACGCACCGATGAGGCGGTGACTTCGTTAATCTTCACCGGCGTGTCGAAGTACATCCCCTGATGGTAAAACTCGAGCTTAAACGGCGTGCGCAGCTTGCCCCAGTATGCCTTGTCGTGGTTAAACTGGATCTGCTGATAATCCGCAAATTTCATTTCACGAAATTGAGAGGGTAAATTACTTTTTGGCGCTTCAAAACCTTTACCTGCCAGGGCCTTAGCCTGTTTTGCCACATCATCAATGTTAAACGCCCAGCTATTATTTGCGTACAGCGCCAGCAGTACTGCTGCGCTGGTCCAGCGCATCTTCACCAGCCCGCTATTATTTTTCACTTTATTTAGCACATCCCCCCCTTTCGTGTGCTCAGATCAAACCCACTCATCTTAATGGATTATTCGGTTTTCCGACAGCTTATGTAAAACATTGTTCCGCGCAGCGCCAAGCCTCCAGAGCACTTTTCGGAATATTAAACCCGGCAGTTTAAGAAACAGAATCAACTGATAGTATAGGCTGTTAACCGGCAACAGAATGTTCTGCTGCACGATCTGGTTTCAGGGTGAAACCAGCCTGTATAGGATGAACCGGAAGCTTATGAGCGCTGTAAAACCTGAACGCGAATATTTTCTCGACTCGATTCGAGCTTACCTGATGCTGCTGGGGGTGCCGTTTCACGTCTCGCTGATCTACTCGACACAGCGCTGGTCCGTAAACAGCCAGGATGCCACGCTGTGGCTGACCATTTTTAACGATTTCATCCATGCATTTCGCATGCAGGTGTTTTTTGTTATCTCCGGCTATTTTTCCTACATGCTTTATCTGCGCTACCAGCCGGCACGCTGGCTGAAAGTCAGGCTGGAGCGCGTGGGCATTCCGCTGCTCGCCGCTATCCCGCTGATTACGCTGCCGCAGTTCTTTCTGCTGAAATATCTCACTCACAAGCTTGATGGCTGGGATCGCTTTTCAGCGTATGACAAATACAATGCTCTGGCGTGGGATCTGATCTCGCACCTCTGGTTTCTGCTGGTCCTGGTGATCCTGACGGCGCTGGGTATGCTGACATTTCGCTGGCTGCGCAACCAGCAAAGCACGCGTAACTATCAGCAGACAGGCTGGGGTAGCGTAACGCTGGCACTGCTGGGCTACGCGCTACTGTGGTGCCTGCTGCGTCGCACGCTGCTGCTGCTGACGCCGGGCATCATGATGGATGGACTCTTTACCATTGCGGTCATGCAAACGCTGACGTATCTGCCGTTCTTTATGCTGGGCGCGCTGAGCTGGAAACATCCGCCGCTGAAAGCGCTGTTTGTGCGGTTCAACCCGCTGATCTGCTTTGGCACCGTGCCGGTCTTTATCGCCTACTACCTGAATCAGCGCTATGGCAACGGCGACGGCTGGCTCTATGAGACCGATATGCTGCTCTCAACGCTGATGGGCGTGTGCATGCTGAACGTCTGCTATAGCGTCGGGCACCGCCTGCTGAACAGCCACTCTCCGCGTATCGTTTATCTGGTTAACGCCTCGCTGTTTATCTATCTCGTCCATCATCCGCTCACTATCCTGTATGGGATATATGTGACGCCGCACATCAGCAATAACACGCTGGGTTTCTTTGTTGGGCTGATAACGGTATTTGCCGCAGCGTTTGCGCTTTATGAGATCCACCTGCGTATCCCGCTGCTGCGCTTTCTGTTTTCCGGCAAAAAGGCGGCGCAGAAAGGGTGAGGCTGCACCGGCGGCGCGTTTCAGCGCGCCGCTACAGCAGCCACTCTACCGGCAGCCGCCATACCAGCCGCACCAGCAGGCGCTGCAGCAGCGTTGACTGCGGTTCATGTTTATGTACCACTTCTGCGCCCTGCTCATCCTGTTCTATCCAGTTCACCCGGCCCCACTTGTCCAGCCGCAGCGTCCAGGCCCGATGTTGCATACCGCGACTGAAGCGATCATGCGTCTGGCGCGCCAGGGCTTCACTCTCAATGACCAGTCCCATTTCGGTGTTCAGCACCGCAGAGCGGGGGTCAAAATTAAATGAACCCACAAAGACTTTGCGATTATCAACGGTAAACGTTTTTGCATGCAGGCTGGAGCCGGAGTTACCCGTTAACCCGCGATCGTGCGGTGGTTCGCCGGCGTGTGCCTGAGGTTTCAGCTCATATAGCGCAATACCGTGACGCAGCAACTTTTTTCGCCAGCGCGCATACCCGGCATGCACCACGGTGACATCATTGGCCGCCAGTGAGTTGGTCAGTACGGCGATACGCACGCCGCGCCGGCGCAGTGACAATAGCTGCGCCACCCCGGCGCGGGTCGGGACAAAATAGGCTGAGATAATATCGAACTGCTGCTGTGGCGTGCCGATGACCTCCAGCATCCGCTGCGGCAGCAGGCTGCTGCGTCTGGCTTTGCCCAGCCCTTTGCGCGGATCGTCGCTCAGCAGGCGCGCCTCAGCCCAGGTCATCGCCAGCGCGCCCTGCTCCAGCTGGCTGACAAAATCGGAGTGGTTAAGACGCGCCAGATAACGCTGCACCGCCTTGCTCTGCTGCCACTCCGGCGGCAGGCGCACCGCTTCGCCCTCATCGCTGCGCACGTCCACTACGCTGCGCAGCGGCGATACCGCCTGGCTATGCCAGTAGCGCTCGAAATCTGCGGTAACCTCATCGACGACCGGCCCGATGGCCAGCACGTCGAGATCGGTAAACAGGGGCTCATTGCCGGTACCAAAATATTCATCCCCGACGTTGCGCCCCCCCACCAGCGTTGCGGCGCCATCTACCGTCAGACTTTTATTATGCATCCGGCGATTGAGGCGCGCGAAGTCAGTCAGGTAGCCCAGCGCGCGCAGCGTGCGGAATGAAAACGGGTTAAACAGCCTGACCGAAATGTTCGGATGACGTTCCAGCTCCGCCAGCGTGTTATCCAGCCCCGGCGTATTGTTATCATCCAGCAGTAAGCGCACCCTGATACCGCGGCCGGCAGCGTCCAGCAGCGCGCTGAACAGCAGGCGTCCGGACATGTCGTTATGCCAGATGTAGTACTGCACATCGATAGTGTGCCGCGCCATGCTCATCAGCAGGTAACGCGCAGCAAACGCGTCAAGCCCGTCGTTAAGCGGATGGATGCCGCTCAGGCCGGGATGCTGCGCGCACTGCTGCGCCACGCTTTGCCGTAATTCATCGCCCGCGGCTAACTGGCCGGGCAGCGCTGCTGCTTCGCTCATACTGGATCCCTGAATACGTAATCACGCTTATTATTGGCATTGTCGCTGTGGCAGGCAACCTGCACGCCTGACCGGCAGAGCCGGCTGCTAATTTAGTCTAGACTTAGCCCGTGGTTCTGCATCGGGCGATTACCCTGAGGAGTGAAATATGACCGCGTTACTGCCTCATTATCAACCCCGGCTTTTTCGCAGTTTTTTTCAGGGCAGCTTTCCCTGCTCTACCGCCTGTCGCAGCGGCGGCCGCCGTCTGGATATGGTTGTCAGTAGCGGACACGATATGCTGCTGGACAAAGATTACGCCGCGCTGGTGCGGGAAGGTTTGCTCACGGCGCGCGACGGTGCGCGCTGGCATCTGATTGAAGCGACGCCTGACCACTACGACTGGCGCTCCTTTCTGCCAATGATCCATGCGGCCGCACGCCACAATATGCAGATTATCTGGGAGCTGGCGCATTTTGGTTATCCGGCACACCTCGATATCTGGAAACCGGCGTTCGTTGAGCACTTTGCCCGCTATGCACGCGCTATGGCACAGCTGATGCGCGATGAGGGCGTGGAGCAGCCGTTTTTTACCCCGATTAATCAAATCTCATTCTGGGCCTGGGCCGGGGCTGATGTTTCATGGCTCGATCCTTACGCCAGCGAACGCGGACGCGATCTGAAGCGCCAGCTGGTGCGCGCCTCGCTGGCCGCGATGCATGCGATCCGCGATGTCTATCCTGAAGCACGCTTTGTGCTGACCGATCCGCTGGTGCAGATCGCTGCGGATCCGGATAAGCCAGAGAGTGCCGGGCATGCTGCCCGGCAGCATGAGATGCAGTTTGAAGCATGGGACTGGCTGGCCGGGCGCGCTGAACCGGGACTCGGCGGACAGGCGGACTTTCTCGATATTCTGGGCCTGAACTACTATCCCGACAACCACTGGTTCTGGTCAGGCGATACCCTGCCACCCGATCATCCGCAGCGTCAGCCCCTGCACCAGCTGCTGCTGGCGTGCTGGCAGCGCTATCAGCGTCCGCTGCTGCTGGCGGAAACGGGGGCTGAAGGCGATGCGCGCGCGCCCTGGCTGCGGCACGTCAGTGCGGAAGCGCGGCTGGCGCTGGCTCAGGGCGTTGCGCTGGAGGGAATTTCACTCTATCCGGTGGTGGAGTATCCCGCCTGGGCGGACGATCGCCGCTCTCCCGGCGCCCTGTTCGGGCTGGGCGATCCTAACGGTAATCGTACTCTGCATGAGGGACTGGCCCTGGAGCTGCGCGGTCAGCAGATCAAATGGCAGCGTCAGGAGCGCTGAGCGTGACGGGAAGCGGGCGCACAGCTTCTGGCGTCCTGCAGCGTATCGGCAGGACGGCGCACATCGGTAAGCCAGGTCATGGTAACAAGAAAAATCACGCCAATCAGACAGGCACAGAGTAAGGCGATGATAGCGATCAGTTTATCGTCGCGAGCGTCCATTTAGCTCTCCTTGCAGGCGTTGATACTGCGTTGCAGGCGTTAGCTCATCCACAGAGTGAGCATCAGGACAAAGATTATAAGCGTTACCGAAGTGACCGCAAGAACCACGATAGCGAAGTGCGCATCATCAAGCGGTTGACGGTGAGACTCGTCGTTATCGTCAGGTGGGGACGGCAAACTCATGAAAACTCAATAGCGTAAGCAGAATCAGGGCAAAATTGCGCGCTGAGTGTAATGGAAAGTGATAAATATTTCACGACTATTTCTGTGCGAAACAGATACCGCGCGTGACTTTATTACTTTCCTGCTACCGCCAGGATCCCGCTTCAGGCGGCGTGCCAGCCGCCACCCAGCGCCCGATAGAGATCGATTTGCGCCTGCAGCAGATTATTTTTTACCGAGACAATATTAAGCTGCGTGCTGAACAGCGTACGCTGTGCATCAAGCTCATCAAGATACGAAGCATAACCATTCTGATAGCGATTCCGGGCAATCCGGTACGCTTCCGCTACAAACTGCTCCTGCTTTTGCAGTTCCGCCAGCTGCTCCTGATTACGGCGGATCGCATCCAGCGCATCCTCTGTTTCTGAGAAAGCGTTACGCACCGTTTTTTCATAGCTATAGAGCGCCTGATTGCGCGTAGCCATCTGCACGTCAACCTGTGCCGTCAGCGCTTCGCGATTAAGCAGCGGTGCCAGGATACTGCCCCCCAGGCTCCAGAGACGAAACGGATTATCCAGTAGCGTATGCAGCTCGCTGCTTTGCAGCGTGCCGCTGGCGGTGAGGTTGAGTGAAGGCAGCAGTCTGGCGCGTGCGGACGCCAGAGAGGCATCTGCTGCCAGCAGCTCACGCTGCGCCTGAACAATGTCGGGACGCCGGTTCAGCAGCTGCGACGGCAGCAGCGCGGGCAGAGCGTGCGGCCGGATGTTGTCAAAGCGATGGCTGCGTGCGATTTCACGCGGGTTCATGCCCGCCAGAACGCTTAATGCGTTCTCCTGCTGCGCGATCTGATGCTGCAGCTGCGGAATTTGCGCGCTGGCCGTCTGGTACTCTGACTCCGCCTGCATCCACTCCAGTCGCGACGTATAGCCGGTTTCAAACTGGCGCCGGGCAAGCTGGCGGGAGTTTTCGCGCGTTGCCAGCGTCGCCTGCGTCACGCGCAGCTGTTCATCCAGCGAGGCAAGCGTAACGTAGCCCGATGCCACTGAGCTGGCAACGGTAAGCTCAGCCGCCGCCGCAGCAGCGCGCTGCGCCTCCAGCGTCGCCTCCGCCGCGCGTATGCTGTTACTGCGGCTGCCCCAGAGATCGACCTCATAATTAGCCTGCAGTAAACCCTGAAACACCGCGCTTTCATAAGGCTGGCCGGTTGCCGCCGAGAGCGAACGCTGACGGCTGGCAGCCACACCGGCAGAGAGCGCCGGAAAGTTATCGCCCTGCGCCGCGCGCACCTGCGCCCGGTACTGATCGACCCGCGCCCGGGCAAGAAGAATATCGCTATTATATTTCAGTGCCTGACTGACCAGACGATTCAGATCGCTGTCGCCAAAGGTGCGCCACCATGCGGCTTCCGGCGGCGCCTGCGGTCCGGTCCGATCGCGCCACTGCTCCGGGATGGGCAGCGAAGCGGGCGCTTTTTCAACCTGGGTCGCACAGCCGCTGAGCAGCAACAGCGCAAGTGATAAAGGTAACAGTGGCTTCACGGCGTCTCCTTCGCCGGCTCTGCGGCAGTATCGATGCTGACCTCCACTGACATGCCCGGACGCAGCAGCTGCTGCGCATCGGGATCGAGGCCGATCCGTACCGGAATGCGCTGCGCAATCTTCACAAAGTTTCCGGTGGCATTGTCGGGGGAGATGGCGCTGAACTCTGAGCCAGCCGCAGGAGAGATAAACTCTACTCTGCCGCTGAAGCGACGGCCGTTAAGCGCATCAACGCTAAACGTTACCGGTAAGCCCGGGCGAATATGTGCCAGCTGCGTCTCTTTAAAATTGGCAATCACCCACTTTTTATCCGGCACCACCGAAGTGAGACGCGTACCGGCGGTAACATAGGTTCCTTTACGCACGGAGAGCTGTCCCAGCTGACCACTATCAGGTGCCACAATCCGGGTGTTAGCAAGGTCGATATTCGCCAGCTCCAGCGCCGCACGGGCGTTAGCCACGTCAGCTTCCAGCGAAGCGCGGTTTACTACCACGGTTTGCAGATTCTGTTGCGCTACGGCAACCTGCGCTTCGGCCTGCCGCATCTGCGCCTGCGCCTGCGCATCCGCGGCACGCGACGCATCACGCTCGCGCACCGAAAGCGACCCATCCGACGCCAGATTTTCCACCCGTTTCAGGTCGAGCCCGCTTTTCTGCCTCTGTGCCCGGGCATTCTCCAGCGCGGCTTTATTGCTGAGAATGGTCGCTTCAGCGCTTTTTCGCTGCTGCTGATTATTTTTCAGTGCCGCCACTTTCATCTCCAGCTGCGCCTGAGCCTGATGCACGCGCTGACGATAGATACGATCGTCAATGGTCATCAGCAGCTCGCCCTGCTTCACCGGCTGCAGATCCACAACTTCAACGCCGGTCAGATAGCCGCTGACCTGCGGACTGATAAAGGTGATCTGACCGCGCACATAGGCGTTTTCCGTGGTCTGTACGCTGCTGGTAAACGGCCAGAGCTGCCAGGCATAAAGAATTACCAGCACACCCACAATCACAATTCCCGCGCCAGCGGCGATGGAAAGCGTGCGGCGGCGATGCGTACGTTCGCGCTCAGCCACCTGCAGATCATCCTGTTGACTCATCTCTTCTCCGTTTAGTTCGCTGAGGGCGCTGTCTGACGCGGCTCATCATGATGATTTTTCGCCTGCCGCCACGCAAGATAACGCTGACGCGACAGCCGCCATAATACCCACAGCAGCGTGCACATCGCCAGGGCTGCCGTGAGCAGATAAGTGTCATTATACGCAAGGACGTTCGCCTGCAGCGTGGCGACGGTCTGCAGCTGGCTGCTGCTCTGGGCGCCCAGCAGCACGCTATCGGTCAGCTGACTGCGAAACAGCGCGCTGTACTGATCCAGCCGTTCCGTCACGTTAGGATCGAGCTGCGAGAGTTGGTCGGCCAGCAGGCTGGAGTGATACTTCTCCCGCCAGGTCTGAAACGTTCCGAGAATGGCTGAACCAATCAGCCCGCCCAGATTCTGGCTCATACCAAACAGCACCACAAAGCTGACCAGGTTTTTCGGCTGCGTCACCACGCTGCCGATCCCCAGCAGCATCGCTGGCGCCAGGAAAAAGGCGCTGCTGAAGCCCAGCAGGAACTGGCTAAAATAGAGGTTGTGCGCGCGCGTCAGCGGATTTGACTGCGCGTCCATCAGCGAAGCCACAATCATAATTGCCAGCGAGGTTACAATTGGCCAGTTAAGCTGGCCAGGCTTGATGGTCAGCGCACTGGCGATGATGCCGCAGATGACGCCGGCAATAATGGCCAGCGCCAGGCCATGCAGCTGATCGTTAAGCAGCCCCAGCTGCTGCAAAAAGCCGATCGCCCCGGTGTTCTGCTCAGCCAGCACAATACGGATCATGATCATGGCGATACCCAGCCGGACAATCATGCCGCTACTCAGCCAGCGGGTGTTGATCAGTGGATTGGTCCGGTTATGCTCCACCACAACGGCTGAAACAATCAGCACCAGCGCCAGCGCCAGACAAACACCCAGCCACGGCGTGGTAAACCACCATTCGATGCGTCCCAGTGACAGCACACCGCACAGCAGCGCCATACCCGGTGCCAGCAGCAGAAAGGTGACAAAATCGAGTTTTTCAAACGCTTTAATGCGGTCTCCTGGGGGCAGCCTGACCACCAGCACGCAGCCGAGCGCAATCAGCGCCAGCCCGAGCTCAAACAGATAGAGACCACGCCACTCCTCCAGCTGCAGCAGCTCGGTAGAAAAGAGTCGCGCCAGCGGGATCGCCAGCTGGGAAGCCGTGATACCGATCACCAGCGCTTTCAGCCGGTGTTTTGCCGGCCACGCCTGTACCTGATAGTAGATCCCCAGCGAACTGAGCGCGGCAGCCACCATTCCGTGTGCGGTGCGCACAATAATGGCGGAACTGAGATCGTTGGCGAACAGATGAAAAAACGCCACGATGACATACAGCACCAGAAACGCTTCGGTAAACAGCCGCAGGCCAAACTGCTGGCGAAATTTTACCAGCAGCAGGTTAATTGAAATGTTTCCCATCACATAAACCGCCGGCAGCCAGGCGATCTCATTGCTGTAAGCGGCAAACGTCCCCTGCAGATTGGTCAGGTTTGCCGTGACCAGCGCGTTGCTGAGCGCGCCGGTCAGCGTGATCAGCAAGCCAATCAGGCCAAACGCGACGCGCTTGCCTGGCGAATGCAGCGGCGTGGAGGGGGAGCCTGGCAGCATCGGCTTTTCATGCGGCAGCCATTCCCGCTGCGCGTAGGGATTACGTCTGGCCATGCTCAGGCGCTACCCAGACGATCGAGCAGCTGCTGCAGCACCGTCTCCGTGACAGCCAGCGCAGCGGGATCGATATCAGCCAGCAGCTGACTGCGCAGATCGTCTGCCTGCGCTTTGACCTGAGTAAACGCCTGCTCTCCCTGCGTCGTCAGCACCAGCAGACGCTTACGCCGATCTTCGGGCGTTTGCAGACGAGCCAGCAGCTGCTGCTTCACAAGCCGATCCACCAGTGGCACCACGCTCGCGTCCTCCAGACCCAGCTGCTGCGCCAGCGCTTTCTGCGTCAGCGGCTGACTGGCGGTGGCGACGCTGGCAATCGCCATCCAGCTGCTCATACTCAAATCGCTCTCTTTCAGCCGGCGATCGACCGCCAGCCGCCATGCGTGAGCCGTCTGATGTAAAAGCCGGGAAAAGGGCTGCGGGTAGTCGGTCAAGATTAGCCACCTAATGGTTAGATACCTAACTAAAAGAAGGCGTAATTATAATTCACGCCGCTATAAAAGGGAAAAGGTTGTATCGATTTGAGATAAACACCTGTACATGTCAGACCACAGCCTGCCGTAATCCCCGCTAACCGGCTAATATCGCACAAAATGCTTAAGAAATTAGTTGTACACAAACCCTGTTTTTGTATAACTTTAGCGCCATGAATCGGCTGACGATTCAGTAACGAATGATGCTTTTGCGTCGCCTCTGCAGGTGTTTTTGGATTTCCACCTGCAGAGGTTATTTTTTTACCCTGCTGCTCTCTCTCTTTCGCTGGTCTGGACCACCAATGACCGGTAACATTCGCACGCTAAACATCCTGTTTTTCTGCTGCCTCGCTGCCGCATACGCTTTATAACTTAAGAGTCCGCACACGTTATGAATTCACAAACCGATCGCAATAGTGCTGACGCGGGCGATTTAACGGTCGCCCGCGTTCTGCGTTCACCCGCCCTGCTTACCCGCGAATGCCTGGCCGGGGTGATCACCGCGCTGGCACTCATTCCTGAAGTTATCTCTTTCTCTGTTATTGCGGGTGTTGATCCCAAAGTCAGCCTGATCGCTTCGGTCGTGCTCTGTCTGACGCTTTCACTGCTGGGCGGGCGTCCGGCGATGGTGACCGCGGCGGCCGGTTCAGTGGCGCTGGTTATTGGCCCGATGGTTCATGCGCACGGCGTGGCCTATATTCTGCCTGCCGTGATTCTGGCGGGCGTTATTCAGATTGTGTTTGGCGTCACCGGCCTTTCGCGCATGATGCGTTATATCCCGCGTTCGGTGATGCTGGGCTTTGTCAACGCGCTGGGCGTACTGATTTTCTTTGCGCAAGTGCCGCACGTCTGGGGCCATTCCGCGCTGGTCTGGGGCCTGTTTGCCGCCACGCTGGTCATTGTGCTGCTGCTGCCGCGCGTACTGAAAAGTGTTCCCTCACCGCTGGTTGCCATTGTCGTGGTTACCGCCGTCGCTCTGCTGCTCGGTTATCGCGTACCCAGCGTGGGCGATGAAGGTCCGATGAGCGCCGGGCTGCCCGGGTTTACCGAACTGCTGGTGCCGCTGAACCTGCAGACGCTGCAGATCGTCTGGCCCGCCGCGCTCTCCGTTGCGTTTGTTGGCCTGATGGAGTCGCTGCTGACGGCAAAGCTGGTGGACGATCTTACCGACACGCCGTCAGGAAAACGGCGCGAATCCTGGGCGCTGGGCATTGGCAATATTCTCGCCGGTTTCTACGGCGGCATCGCCGGCTGCGCCATGATTGGGCAGACAATTGTCAACGTCGAACTGGGCCGCGCGCGTACCCGGATTTCAACCATAGCGGCGGCACTGGTACTGCTGCTGCTGGTTACTGGCCTGAGCCATATCATGGCGCAGATCCCGATGGTGGTTCTGGCGGGCATTATGATGGTGGTGGCGGTGAAGACCGTTAACTGGCACAGCCTGCAACCCGCAACGCTGAAACGGATGCCGTGGTCAGAGACGCTGGTGATGGTGGTGACTGTCGCGATCACCGTCTGGACCAGCAACCTGGCGATTGGCGTGCTGCTCGGCGTGATTCTGGCCATGATGCTGTTTGCCCGGCGTATCGCCCATGTTATTCATGCCGAGCGCACGCTCAGCCCGGAAGGGGATCGGGTTCACTACACCGTACGCGGTCCGCTATTTTTTGCCAGCAGTAATGACCTGTTCGAGCACTTTGATTATGGCCACGATCCGAGCCAGGTCACTATCGATCTGACGCACGCTCAGATCTGGGACGCCTCCAGCGTCGCCGCGCTGGACTCTATCGAATACCGTTATCAGCGTCACGGTGCCACAGTTACCTTTACCGGTCTGGATAACCGCAGCAGCGATTTTCGCGATCGCCTGAGCGGCAACCTCGGTTAATCCGCCTGTCAGCAGGGCGCCTCTGAGCGCCCTGCCCGCGCGCTCCGCGCTGTTTCTGCCCGTCCTTATGTCTTAAATCTCCCGTTTCGCTTGCAAGTTAGCCCTTCAGCGGCTTTGCTTAACGGCGCAACGCGCTGATTGGCAGGCGTATAAAAGCAGTTTATTAAGGGGATTGTATGTCGTGGATTATGAAAGCAGGTCTGGTAGCGGTTACGCTTTTTTCACTGGCAGGCTGCATGCAGCATAGTGATGCCGTGGGTGCCGACGGTCGTCCGCACGCGCCAAGTAACCAGCCGGTGCCAGGCGCCAGCGAAGGCGAAGGCCCGGTCGGCCAGCCGCAGGGTTAATTTTCGCTACCCGGCTGCGCCGGGTAGTTATTGCCCATTCGGGGTATTGACAGGCTCTCTTTGCTGACATTCCGCGTATGAAATCGGGGTTAGCTGTTAGCTTTACTCTTTGCCGACTTTGTCATAAGCAGACCGCGCCAGGGCTATTTTTTGCGGCTCTCTCTCAGCTCTTCTCTCCGATGACAGGTCCTGAAGCCCGTGAGTCCGGTTAATATCAGGGAGACGCTCTGTCATGACTTCCTGAGCTAATTGGCCTAACAACGTATCTACTTCTCTCTCATCCGGTCGCGCTACGGATACCTTTTTTTCTATCAGGCCTGCTACCTGATTGAACAGGTGCTGCTCTTCAGCAACCAGCTTTTCAGTAACCCTCTCCATGTCAGTCAGACGTTGCTTTAGCTCTCCCTCAGTGAGATTTTTCTGCAGAGCCCAGGTGAAAGCCGTAATAGCAGCGTCAGCTTCATTTCTTAACCGGTCTGCCGTACTGATAATCGGCCCCAGATTAGCCGGCACACTCGTCTTACGCGCTGCAGCCGTTCCGGATTTGGCTGCCAGCGCTTGCAGTATGGCCTGCATTTTCTTCCCCATCTCTTCTCTTGTACTCTGCCAGGCATCCATGCGGGCATGATAATCCCGGCTGACACGGGCATCGATTTCGCTTCTCTCACGGGCATGTCTGGCCCTGAGATCCTGCCCCCCGGCAACCATATTATCAACGTGGCGATTGAAGGCGTTCCACGCCTGGCGGTCCGCTTCCCTGCGTTTTGCCCGATCTGCTGCTGCCTTAAGTGCCAGCCTTTCTCTGTCCTGCTGAATATTCCTGTCTCGTCGCGAAAGAAGCCCGGTCAGCCTCTGCTCTTTCTGTATAAAACCTTCACGAGTGCTCAGCTGGGTCAACTTTTCTCTGATGCGCTCAGCTTCAGGCGATGGCGCTGCAGACGATCCGGGCTTCCATGCCGTGCCAATGTCAGGATCCCGCTCCAGCTCCGCAGATAATGCGCGCGCAGCTCGCTGAGCCTGCGCACCCTTTCCTGCCGTACTCAAAGTGCGGATTAACCCATCATTCCAGGGGTGCATATTTTGCTGACCACGGTTTTCCAGCAGATGATCCTTTAGCGGGTTGAGCATTGAGGCCAGGGGTGGGTCGCCTGTCGGGTTTTCTTCACTTTTAAGGGTATCGTCTAGTGTCTCAAAGTAATCCGTCGCCAGAGCCTGGCTGAACTCACTGCTCATTTGTGAATAGCCGGCAGGGGAAATATCTTTATCTAAAATAGTCTCAAGCATCTCTTTACCCGGATGGCGCGCCACATCAGCCAGCTGCGGACCCAATTTAAGCAGGGCATTGAGTTCGCGCTGCCGATCCTGGTTCGACATTCCGTGCTGATGTTTCAGCGTTGTCAGGATTCTGATTGAGCGTAATTTCTTTATTTCAGGTGAGGCGATCTCAGAAGAGGGGTTATCCGGCGCTGAGGCGAAACCAGCATGGCCGGCCGGCAGTGCATCGGACCAGGCCTTTTTCAGCTGAGAAGCGGTGACCGCAAAGCCAGCCTCTTTTAAATCCTTTAATACCTGTTCTTCACTGCTGCGGGAGGGTAATTCAGTTTCCTTTAGCCAGGTGCTCAGTGCTGAGCGCGTTACCGCACCACTGCTGCTGCTCGCCAGTGAGGCTAAGGGCGTCGGCCTGTTTGGCAAGACGGTTTCAGCGGTTTCAGCGGTTTCAGCGGATTTTGCGAAGGCTGATACATCGGGACAATGGTTGCCGATAACTCTGAAGTTGCTTTCGTTTACGTACTCAAGGCTATTTTTACTGACCAGAATATGGGACAACCGTATATCGGAGGTGTCAACCAACCGGATTGACGTATCCGGAAAAATCCTGCCTATGATTTTTTTTAACTTTGAGCGGGTATTTAACTCTTTATCAGACACGCCGATTTTATAAACAGAAAATGGAGAAGCGACAATAATCTCAATGGGTTTATTCGGGTTAAGCGCTTTTATTTCTTTCAGTACATCTTTAAGGGCGTTCTTATCTGCGGCTATTGTTAAGTGCGCTCCTGCTAAAAAATTTTCATGTCTGAAAGTAATCGTAAGGCAGCTGCTGACTCCCGGATAGCAGATACGATCGCGGGCTACGCCGGTTTTATCTTCTCTGAGCACCACGGCTGCCGCAACAGGCTCCTGGTCACGGGCCGCAACATGCGTAGTAACCGGCTGCGCCGCTTCACCAAAAGCCAGTTTATACGGGGGTAATTCGCCATATCGATAGCCATGAGGTTTACCAATATAAAAAAACTCACGCTCTCTGTTGTTGAGCTGATCGAGAGCAGAAAGCAGCGTTAGCTTGTCTATCTTTCCTGCTTTGAGCAATCGCCCGCCATGCTGCAGAATCAGTTGTGGTACGGAAATAAACTCGTTTTTATCCGCCTCACTATCAGCATCTACTTTGAGGAGGAGTTTCCCTTCTGCCATAAATTTTTTAGCTGTTTTCTCATGGCTACTGAAAGATAATATGGCTCCCTGGCTGCTGTGCCCGGCAGTATGCTCAAACAACTTTGCCAGATAATCATCAAAACATTCCTCCTCGTTTTCCTGCGTATTGCGGGTTACCCCCGCGCTTGTCACAGTATGCGGATCCGCATAGTGGGCACGATACAGAAACCCATCTTTTATAGCGTAATCGGCGTCTATTATTTTCTGTTCAGAATCAAAACAGACATCCCGCTTATTAAAAATATTGCTTAACAGCGTTCCCGACTGGTTTTTTTTCAGCGTCGCCGCCAGCGCCAGGTGCTCTATGACATAGGGATCGCTAAAGAATGAGTCCAGAGATACACAGTCCTCTGGTGCAGTGGCATCTGCCGGAGGCTGAGCAACAGGAACAGACTGCGCCGATGCTTTGTTAATAGTAAACATAGTAATCTCCATATCTTTACTGGCTTCGCGCCGGGATCCCTTCCGGCAGCAGCAATCACATTTTAAAGCGCAGACTTCTGACGTGAAAATCCGGAAAAATTGGGTTTATCGATAAGGTGGATGACTGGTTTGCCCGAAATCCGCGATGCGGCAAAAAGTATAGATGCGGCTTTTGAAGAACAACTTTCATAAATCGACCATTAACTACGCTATGCAGCGTTGCCAGCACCTGCCCGGCGCTTTATCAATTAATCGCAGGAAAAACATGAATCATGTCACCTGCGCAGGTTCTGTTTTGCAGTGAAAGATCAAAACGGCTGTTATCCAGGTATTATGATTTGGGATTGGTTATGCAGGCACGCACGGTGGGGCGTCAGGAATGAAAAACAGCAGACACAAAAAAACCGCCTGAAGGCGGTTACGACATTACTTATAGTGCTTTTTTAATTCGGTGTTTTGTATGGTGCCCGGGGCGGGACTTGAACCCGCACGACCATAAGCCGAGGGATTTTAAATCCCTTGTGTCTACCGATTTCACCACCCGGGCAGGGTATAAACTGGAGGCGCGTCCCGGAGTCGAACCGAGGTAGACGGATTTGCAATCCGTTGCATGGCCACTCTGCCAACGCGCCTTTATTCTGATGTGCAACCGGTCAGTGACCCATTGCTGAAACTGGAGCGGGAAACGAGACTCGAACTCGCGACCCCGACCTTGGCAAGGTCGTGCTCTACCAACTGAGCTATTCCCGCATAACTGCTGCTTTACCGAACTTGCTGTTTTTATTCAGCTTCTTGCAGCTGTGCTGCCGTTCGATGCGATGCATTCTACTTATCTCACGCAGTGAGTCAATAAAATTATCACCCACTGCGTCTGTTTGCTGCTTTTTGAATCGTATCGATCAGCTATCGAGCAGATCGCCGCGTGCTGCGCTCAGATACTGAAACATCGACCAGAATGTCAGCACTGCCGCGATATAGAGTGCGACCACGCCAACGCCTACTACCGTAGCATCAGGACGCCACAGCAGCGCAACCAGTGAGAGCATCTGCGCCGTGGTTTTGACTTTACCAATCCATGAGACGGCAACGCTGCTGCGCTTGCCAATTTCCGCCATCCATTCACGCAGCGCAGAGATAATAATCTCGCGGGCGATCATGGTGGCAGCAGGCAGGGTTATCCACCACGCGTGGAAATATTCCGCAACCAGCACCAGCGCCATAGCGACCATGACCTTATCAGCCACCGGATCGAGAAATGCACCAAAGCGCGTGGTTTGTTTCCAGCGACGCGCCAGAAAGCCGTCAAACCAGTCCGTTATGGCGGCAATAACAAAAATCAGCGCTGTCGCAAAAGGCGCCCAGTAAAACGGCAGGTAGAACGCCAGTACAAAAAAAGGAATCAAAAAAACGCGAAACAGGGTAAGACACGTTGGGATGTTATATTGCATATGCCAGTAACTGTCTGGTGTGTGTAGGGTTTAACGTATGTTCCTACATTGCCCCCCCTGTTTCAATGTTAGTGTTTCAGCGAGTGGTATATTTTTTCAGCCAGGGCAAAGGAGATACCGGGCACGCGGGCGATTTCATCCACGCTGGCGTTCATCAGCGGCTGCAGGCCTCCCATATACTTCAGCAGCTGCTGACGCCGTTTAGGTCCGATGCCTTCAATACTTTCCAGCGCGCTGGTGTTCTTCACTTTGGCGCGTTTTTTACGGTGGCCTGAAATTGCATGATTGTGAGCATCATCACGAATATGCTGAATGACATGCAGGGCTGGCGAATCCGGCGGCAGAGAAACGCCCTCACCTTCCGCTTCAAAAAACAGCGTCTCCAGTCCCGCCTTGCGATCGCTGCCTTTAGCGACACCAAGCAGAATCGGGTGCTGTTTATCCCAGCTGACATCCAGTTCCGCAAATACCTCTTTCGCCTGCGCCAGCTGACCCTTACCGCCATCAATCAAAATGACATCCGGAATTTTATCCTGCTCCAGCGCTTTGCCATAACGGCGGCGCAGCACCTGATTCATCGCCGCGTAATCGTCGCCCGGCGTGATCCCCTCGATATTGTAACGCCGGTAATCAGAACGCAGCGGGCCATCCTGATTAAACACCACGCAGGAGGCGATAGTCTGCTCACCCATGGTATGGCTGATATCAAAACACTCCATGCGCTGAATGCTCTCCAGCTTCAGCCAGGAAGCCAGCGCGGCAAGCCGCTGCTGAATAGTGGAGTGCTGCGACAGCTTAGTGGTCAGCGCCGTTGCCGCGTTGGTGCGCGCCAGCTTGAGATAGCGTGCCCGATCGCCGCGCGGCTTGGTCTGTATATTGACTTTGCGACCAGCCAGCGTACTGAGTGATTCAGCCAGCAGGTTGCGTTCTGCCAGGTTAAAATCCAGCAGGATCTCTCCGGGCAGGGTGCGCGCCTCGCTTCCCTGCAGATAAAACTGCCCGACAAAGGTCTGCACCACTTCCGTCAGCTCAGTGTCAGGCGGGACTTTGGGGAAATAGCTGCGGCTTCCCAGTACTTTCCCCTGGCGGATAAACAGCACGTGCAGACAGGCCATGCCCGCATCATAGGCCACGCCCATGACATCAAGATCGTCACCCTGATTTGAGACAAACTGTTTTTCAGTAATGCGGCGTACGGCCTGAATCTGATCGCGCAGCCGCCCCGCCTCTTCAAAACGCAATCCCTGACTTGCCGCCTCCATATGCACTACCAGCTGGTTGATGACCTGATCATCTTTACCGGCCAGAAACAGCCGCACATAGTCTGTCTGCCGGGCATACTCCTCTTCGCTGACCAGACCGGCTACGCACGGACCGAGGCAGCGTCCAATCTGATACTGCAAACAGGGACGCGAGCGATTGCGGTAGACGCTGTTCTCGCACTGGCGAATAGGAAAGACTTTCTGCAGCAGGCCGAGCGTCTCGCGTACCGCGTAGCCATTCGGAAACGGACCGAAATATTCACCTTTGGCGTGTTTGGCACCGCGATGCATCGCCAGCCGGGGGTGTGTATCACCGCTGAGAAAAATATATGGGTACGATTTATCATCGCGCAGCAGCACGTTATAGCGCGGCTGGTAAAGCTTGATGTAGTTATGCTCCAGCAGCAGCGCTTCGGTCTCAGTATGCGTAACCGTAACGTCGATATTGCAAATATTACTGACCAGCACATCCGTTTTACGGCTGCCAGTCTGCGCACGAAAGTAGCTGCTGAGGCGTTTTTTAAGGTCTTTGGCTTTACCGACATAGATCACCGTACCGGCCGCGTCATACATTCGGTAGACGCCAGGCTGGCTGGTTACGGTGCTGAGAAAGGCTTTGGGATTAAAGAGTTCACTCACTACTTATTAATGGCTCCGCGTTGAACAGACCATGACGAATGGCCAGATGCGTTAACTCTACATCACCGCTGATGTTTAGCTTACTGAACATACGATAGCGGTAGCTGTTAACGGTTTTCGGGCTCAGGTTCAACTGTTCGGATATCTCCGTAACTTTTTGTCCCCGGGTAATCATCAGCATAATCTGCAATTCCCGTTCCGACAAACAACTGAAGGGCGATTCCGCTTTCTGCGGCTCGATTTGGCTCAGCGCCATTTGCTGAGCGATATCTGAGGCGATATAGCGCTGTCCAGCGTGGACGGCGCGAATGGCGCTGACCACCTCCTGAGGCGCAGCGCCTTTGCTCAGATAGCCTGAGGCGCCCGCCTGCATTACCCGGGCCGGCAGCGGGTTTTCGGTGTGAATAGTCAGCATAATGATGCGAATATCGGGGTTGTAGCGGACAATTTTGCGCGTCGCTTCCAGTCCGCCGATACCCGGCATATTCATGTCCATCAGAACGACATTCACCGTGTGCTGACGGCACCATTTTACTGCATCCTCTCCGCACGCCGCTTCGCCGGCAATGACCAGTCCTTTGATATCTTCCAGAATGCGACGAATACCGGCACGTACCAGTTCATGGTCATCAACAAGCAGCAGGCTGATCAACGGGACATACTCCGCAGGTTAGAAAGGTAATTAAAAAAGAGCGTAATCTTAGCGTTTTTTATGCGCATTGAACATCAGACATACCAGAACAACCTGCGACGCAATGATCTAAATCAAATAATTAAATCTTTTCAGAAAAAAATCCATTTTCTGCAAACTAAACAGCTTTTTTATTTAACATTTCATTGAATAACAGCATGTTGTAATAAATCTGCCTGTTTTCTTTTTTTAAGCCGAAAAAGTATCAGGCGAGCCAAAACGGTCTGCACTGCCCTGCCTTTAACTGGATCGAATAATGATTTTTCTGGCCTCTGAATGAGAAAGCAAACCTATGATATACTCTCTGTTTTATGCACGGAAAGACAGAATCTGTGTAAATCGATACCACCAGGGAGTTGAAGATGAGTGATGAAGATTTCGTAACGTCGCGTGACACTCAGGCACTGGCTGATGAAGTTGCCTGCCTCAAAATGATGATTACTCTGATTCTCAAAGGCATGGGACAGGCAGACGCCGGTAAAGTAATTATCAATATGGAACGCTATGTGCAAAATGCGCTGGCTGATAAGCCCCAGGCTGAAGTATTCAGCAACACGATCCGTCAGATCAAAACCGCTTACCGTCAGTAAGCGGCCAGCCCCGTGCGCTGCACGGGGTATTAATTGTGCGCCTGCCAGTTAACGGAGACGCCGAGCGAAGGCAGCACCTCTTCCGGACTAAAGCGCCGCGTGCCGCGATATTTTTCCGCCAGTGCCGGCTGTTCAACCGGGATACGGATAGCGAACAGATTATCCTCCGACTGGATCAACCCTGGCGTCAGCGGTTCATAAACCACATTATGCTGTGCAAACATCTTCTCCAGCATCGGCGTGGCCGAGCTAATCAGATACTCCATGCCGCTCAGCTCTGCCAGCTGCACCGAGTGCCACAGGATATTCAGCGGTAATTCCGCATCCACCTCCAGCCGTGCTGAGTAGCGTGACATCTCCCAAACCTTATCCTGCGCAAACGGCAGAAGAATACCTTCAGCCACTTCCGGTTCATGCCACGGCAGTAATCGCGCGCAGCCACAAATGCCTTTACGTGCATTCCAGGCGATAAGCCAGGTCACGTCTGAACGGTCGTAGCGATCGTACTCCTGCCCCGGTGTGCTCAGCCGCGGAGGAATTGACCAGCCTTCGCCACGCGCAAACACGCTATAACGATAGGTACCCAGTTCGGCTAGCAGTGAGGAAGGCATATCCTTTAGCTGTGTTTGAATTATTTTCATCATGCGCCTCTGACATCCCCATGTGTGCAATGATTTTTATCGTGCCAGCCTGGCTAAGTTTCCGGCGCAGGGTAGACAACTCAATACGGATAGGGAACTACCAGTATTAGTAGTTGCCTTTTGCTATATCAGACCTGTCGCTGCGGCATAACACGCTATCTGCGTTTTATTTGAAACGTTAAAACGTTTTTGCATGTTTTTTTGGTGAAAATTCACCGTATGTTCTGATATTGCCAAAATAAGCGAAATCTCTGCCGAGGTTTTTCCTTCAGCTGTCCATTTCAAAATTTCCAGCTCCCGCTCGCTAAATCCCTTAGCCAGCACCACCATTGAGCTATCTTTTAAGCGCTCAAGAACCCGTAAGCTCAGGTCCGCCAGAAAGTTTATCTGTACCTCAAGCTCAACGGTGCGGTGCCTGGAGCGTCCGGGCTGACGTGATGCTATTGATAATATACCAATGGCACGATTTGATGCCATCGCTGAGCAAGAAAAGCCGCTCAGGATTCCCGCTGCCTGCGCATCTGGCCAAAGATTAGCCGCCCCGGTGAAAATCTCAGCACACCACTCAATCCCTTTTCCGGGCTGCTGACAAAGCCGCAGTACAGGATCGACGGCATAGTAGTTATGCCGCTCATAATGCAGGATCCAGGATTCAGGGTAGGTGCTGAACAGGAAAAAACGCGGTCGGGTGAAGGGAACCGGCTGCTGCACAAAAAAGGCAAAGAAGTCGAATCCCAGAGCGACGATTTGCTTTTGCAACAGTGCTTTTAATTGCACCACCTCCGTCAACCCCTGAAACGCTTTTGCTGTTTCGGCTCGCCAGACAAAATAATTATCGGTAGTCATTATTATCCTGACGTATTTAACGTCTTTTATTAACCTGATGCTTGTCCGATTATATCGGTGAGACGTAATCTGAACAGAATGAATAAAAAGGCTCCTGCTGTAGATTGCGTTATACAGCCGGAAAGTTATCGAATTGTTGCCATAAAGCGAGCGCCGCAGTGACCTGACTGCCGGGCCTCAGGCGCATAAAGATACGTGAAACCAGCATAGGATTTTTCTGATAAAGTTTCAATCTTCCACCCATTAAAATTAATTATTAGATGGATAAAAGTTTAGCATCGATTTTAAGTAAAATAATGATTAGCAGAGACATTTACCTTCAGTTAAAAGCGCTAAATGATTTAGTCATGGACGATTTTTAATTCCACTGATAAATAAAGTTACCTCCGGCAATCGGCAACCCTGAGCTATCTGTATCCGCACCACGCTGATGCCTGCGCCATGCGCGACTACGCATTTTATCGGCATAAACTGCCTGCCGCAGTTGCATACGCTGTCATCAGCCGCTGGAATGAAAACAGAGTGAGGCGGATAACCAATATAATTCTGTTTTAACGCGATGATGTCCGCTGCAGATAGCCTGAACAATCTGACGCTGGCACCCGGTTTTTCTTTTGGAGAGTAAATAAATTCACCGGAGATATCTCATTATTAAAACAGATGAGTGTTATTTAAGGCAGACTTATTTCAAACATAAAAATTAGTCGGGTAATGGTTCTCATTTGTAATCACGCCTTCTGCGTCTTTGAGGAACTGGATCTAAAATAGCGTTGGCGCAAATTAACTATTAAGCCTGCCCGGCTTTTAAAATTAACAGCCTGCCGCATCAGCGGCAGAATCCACCGCCGCGCATGCCCAGATGAAAGTGTGTGGTATGAGCTGCGTTGTAGTCTGGTCCCAGTGCGTTTCCAAAGCTGGCACAGCCGTTGCGCCAGAGTGCATGCAAACCCGCCGCGCTGCTGGCGGGCTGCTGCCAGTTTCTGGCGACCCGTAACCAGCGGCCATCGGCCAGCTGAAAAGCGGTGACATCCCACGCCTCTGCCGTAGCGTGTTCGCTGCGGCGTCCCTCCTGGCGATGATAGACGTTGCGGCAGGCGTAGCTGCCAACATGCTCAATACGCCGCAGCGGACTGGTGATACCCGCCTGCTGTAATGCAGCATTACTGCGCGTGACATACATCGTACTTGCCACGGCCATCGGACAGCTGGCAAGAAAACTGCTGCTGAGCGTAACCGGCCCAAACTGGCTGATACGAACCGGCTGTTCAATTGTGCAGTTACCCCGCACCGGAGGCGTCGTGCGAAAACTTACCCGTCCCTGCGCACTGGCGCGCTCCAGCACCGCCAGACAGGCGGCTGGATCGTGACGCAGTTTCTCCAGCTTGTAACGTGTTATCCAGCCTGGCGCATCCGTGACGTTAAGCGGAATAAACGGATTCCACTGCGCCGGAAGCTGCGATTTCAGCCAGGGCAAGCTCCACCACCCCACCAGAGCAATTATTCCTGTCGCAATGAGTGCGCGCACGGTCTCTGCCTTATCACTTTGCAAACCTGTGACTAAGTGTAGCTGGCTTGCCTCATCTGCCTGTTCTTCCGGGAAAAAGTGCTGCTTATTTACGCAAAGTGACTAAAAGAGCAACCATGTAAATATTTGCTGACAGAGCAAAAAACGCAAAAGGTCACAAAGGTTAAAAAACAATTACCAGACCCGGTGGCCTTTCCTCTATCTTATGCGCTCTAGCCCTGTGCAAAGGCACGTATTTCAACAGCCATCAGAGCTGACACAACATCAAGACAGGAAAGCTATCTTTATGGTTGATCAATCCAAAGCAGCCCTCAGTGAGGCTGAACAGCCGGAAAAACTCCGGCGCAACCTGCATAACCGTCATATTCAGCTTATTGCGATTGGTGGCGCTATCGGAACCGGGCTCTTTATGGGGTCAGGCAAAACCATCAGCCTGGCGGGGCCGTCGATCGTTTTTGTTTATATGATCATCGGCTTCATGCTGTTTTTTGTTATGCGCGCAATGGGAGAGCTGCTGCTCTCTAATCTGGAATATAAATCGTTCAGCGATTTCGCGGCCGATCTGCTCGGCCCGTGGGCGGGCTATTTTACCGGCTGGACCTACTGGTTCTGCTGGGTCGTTACCGGCATCGCTGACGTGGTTGCCATCAGCGCCTATTTTCAGCTCTGGTTCCCCGGATTCTCTATCTGGATGAGCGCGCTGCTGTGCGTCTTTGTCTTTCTGGCGCTGAATATTGCCACCGTCAAACTCTTCGGGGAAATGGAGTTCTGGTTCGCAATTATCAAAATTGTCGCCATTGTTGCCCTGATTATTACCGGTATTGTGCTGGTCAGTACGCACTACCCTTCACCCGGCGGCAGCACGGCATCGCTCAGCAATATCTGGCAGCATGGCGGGATGTTCCCGAAAGGGCTGAGCGGCTTTTTCGCCGGCTTCCAGATTGCCGTGTTCGCTTTTGTCGGTATTGAGCTGGTAGGCACCGCCGCGGCAGAGACCAAAGATCCGCACAAGGTCCTGCCCCGCGCCATCAATGCCATACCGCTGCGCATTATTATGTTTTACGTGCTGGCACTGCTGGTGATCATGGCCGTTACGCCATGGAATCAGGTGATGCCGGATCGCAGCCCGTTTGTAGAGATGTTTGTGCTGATTGGCCTGCCCGCTGCTGCGAGCATCGTTAACTTTGTGGTACTGACCTCAGCGGCCTCGTCAGCCAACAGCGGCATCTTCTCTACCAGCCGCATGCTGTATGGCCTGGCAGAACAGGGGGTAGCGCATAAGGCGTTTGGTCGTCTCTCCGCGCGCGCCGTGCCCACCACCGGCCTGTTCTTCTCCTGTCTCTGTCTGCTGGGCGGCGTCGCGCTGATCTACCTGATCCCGGACGTGATGACGGTGTTTACCATGGTGACCACGGTATCCGCCATTCTGTTTATGTTTGTCTGGACCATCATTCTCTGCAGCTACCTGGCCTACCGTAAACAGCATCCGCAGCGTCACGCGTCGTCAACGTTTAAGATGCCGCTGGGCAAAATTATGTGCTGGGTCTGCATGGCATTTTTTGCTTTCGTGCTGGTGCTGCTGACGCTGCAGGAGGATACCCGTCAGGCGCTGATGGTTACGCCGCTGTGGTTTATGCTGCTCACCATGGGCTGGCTGCTGCGACGCCGTAAAGCCTGATCCCGTTCTGTTTAAGGCCCGCATCAGCGGGCCTTTTTCATTTATAACCGCTGCCGGAACTGATGCCAGGCACGCTGGAGTGACGGGTGTGCGGCCGCCTCACGCTGCGGCGCCGCTGCTGGCGCTTCCGGCCTGCCAAGATTAAAAGTAAAGGTGTAATCGGGCGCCTCACCCATACGCAAATCGCTAATCAGCGTATTGCCTGCCTGCTGACGCAGCGCGTAAAAACCGTGACTGAACCAGACAACGCGCTCCGCATGCCACTGCCCTTTAAAAGGGGTCAGCAGCGCCATCTGACGATCGTGCCACGCAATCTGTAACGGCCGCCCGGGTGAAAACAGCGACCAGTACGCTTCGCCATAGCGATCGGGCGTAATAATGACCGTGCGCCAGACCAGCGTGTTGAACGCCGTCGGCGTGACCAGCAGCCGCTGTGATACAACGTGTTGCTGCGCCAGCTGCTGTTCAATCTGCCGCGTGGCGACGCCCTGTATCACCATGCTCCAGCCCAGATAAAGCGTGCTGATTAACAGGCCCAGGCGGGTCCAGCGCACGCCGGTGGCATCACGCCGCCATAGCGCTACGCCCAGTGCGATAAGCAGCGGCAGCGTATAGAGCGGATCGACAATAAACATACTGCCGATGGCAAACGGATAGTCAGTGAGCGGCAGCCCAAGCTGCGTACCATACACGGTAGTGAGATCGAGCAGCGGATGGGTGATCAGCGCCAGCCAGAGGGCCAGGCACCAGCTGCGCCAGTGCGCTTTGCTGCGGGTGATCCCGGCGGCCAGCCAGCCGGCCAGCGGCGCCAGCAGCGTCAGGATCAGCAGCGCATGGCTCTCGGTGCGATGCAGCGTCATATTGCGTATTGCGTCGCCGTGATCGACGAACACATCCAGATCCGGCAGCGTGCCGGCGACTGCCCCCGCCAGGGCCGCCTGCCATACCGGTACCCGGCGGTTCATGACGGCAACGGTAACTGCAGCGCCCAGCGCCAGTTGCGACAGCGAATCCATGCTTCTCCTCCCTCAATCGTTAGCGCACGCGAATGCCTTCGATAATCATCCGCTCTACGTTCTGCAACGTCTGTGCAAAAAAGTCGGGATCCTGCAGCGTCTGCCCGGTGACCGCCTCAACCTGGGAGGCAAAGTCAGCATAGTGCTGCGTGGTGGCCCAGAGCATAAAAAAGAGATGCTGCGGCTGAACGGCAGCCAGCTGTCCGGCGCTGATCCACTGCTCGACTATTGCCGCCTTACTCTCTACCAGTGCTTTCAGGTCGCCCGCCAGTTCACCACGCAGCAGTGGTGCGCCCTGCAGCATCTCCAGACAGAACAGCCGCGATGCCTGAGGATGATCGCGGGAGACCTCAAGCTTCAGGCGAATATAGTGGCGAATGGCCGTCAGGGGATCCTGGTCGGCGCGCAGCGCGCGCAGCGGTGCCAGCCAGACATCCAGAATCTCTTTCAGCACGGCGACATACAACACTTCCTTTGAAGGGTAATAGTAGAGCAGATTCGTTTTTGACACCTCTGCTCCCTCAGCCACCCGGTCAAGGCTGGTGCCATGAATACCGAACTGGGAAAACAGCGCCAGCGCCGCCTGCAGGATAGCGGCGCGTTTTGCGGTCGCCGCCTGCGAACGACGGCGCGGTTTTTTCTCATCATTTTTCATGCTGTTACCTCTCCCTGTCGTGAATTCACATCATAACACAGCTGGCAGATATGGCGGGCTGCACCTTTTTTGCCCGACGGCTGCCTGATTGCTGTGCATTTGTTTTGACCAAATGGTCTGAAAATCGCGGTGCCGTCCCGGCTGGCCGATCGGCGGTTCATATCCTGATGATAAATATAAAAATTATTTATGTGGCACGCGACTTGCAACTAAGAGAGAGCGCCGCCCGCAGGATGCGTGCAGGAAGCAGCGCAGCGCGTGAAACCGTCCTATCAATGCAAAGAGGTGACATATGAAAATTGGTGTCTTTGTTCCGATTGGCAATAACGGCTGGCTGATCTCTACGCATGCGCCGCAGTACATGCCTACTTTTGAACTCAATAAAGCGATTGTGCAGCGCGCTGAGCACTATCACTTCGATTTTGCACTCTCAATGATCAAGCTGCGCGGCTTCGGCGGCAAAACGGAGTTCTGGGATCACAATATGGAGTCCTTTACGCTGATGGCCGGCCTGGCGGCGGTCACCTCGCGGATTGAGATCTACGCCACGGCTGCCACGCTGACGCTGCCACCCGCCATCGTGGCGCGTATGGCTGCGACCATCGACTCAATTTCTGGCGGACGCTTTGGCGTAAACCTCGTCACCGGCTGGCAGAAACCAGAGTATGAGCAGATGGGGATCTGGCCGGGCGATGACTATTTTGCCAGCCGTTATCAATACCTGACTGAGTATGTCACGGTGCTGCGCGATTTATGGGGAACCGGCCAGAGCGACTTCAAAGGTGATTTTTTCACGATGAACGACTGTCGCGTCAGTCCACGGCCGCAGAAGCCGATGAAGGTGATATGCGCCGGACAGAGTGATGCGGGCATGGCATTTTCAGCTCAGCATGCCGACTATAACTTTTGCTTTGGTAAGGGCGTTAATACGCCAGCCGCCTTTGCACCGACCGCAGCCCGCATGAAGCTTGCTGCTGAGCAGGCGGGCCGCGACGTCGGCTCCTACGTTCTGTTTATGATCATCGCCGCCGAGAGCGACGAAGCGGCCCGCGCAAAATGGGAGCACTACAAAGCGGGCGCCGACGAAGAGGCACTCGCGTGGCTCACGACTCAGAGCCAGCAGGATACCCGTTCAGGCAGCGATACTAACGTGCGTCAGATGGCTGACCCGACCTCCGCCGTTAACATCAATATGGGCACGTTAGTTGGCTCCTTTGCCAGCGTGGCACGCATGCTGGATGAAGTGGCTCAGGTTGATGGTACGCACGGCGTGCTGCTGACCTTTGATGATTTCCTGGAGGGTATTGAAGCGTTCGGCCAGCGCATACAGCCGCTGATGCAGTGCCGTCGCAACGTGATCGCCGCGGCGCAGGAGGTAGCATAATGAAAACCGTCACCTGCGCACACACCGGCACCACACCGCATATCACTCTGCCCGCCCGTCCGGAGGCGATCGCCCTGCCTCCGGCTCAGAGCGCGCTGATTGTCGTCGACATGCAGAATGCCTACGCCACTAAAGGCGGCTATCTCGACCTGGCGGGATTTGATGTCTCTGCCACCGAGCCGGTTATCGCCAGAATTCATCAGGCGGTCACCGCGGCACGCGCTGCCGGCGTACAGATTATCTGGTTCCAGAACGGCTGGGACAGCGATTACACAGAGGCGGGCGATGCGGGCTCCCCCAATTTTCACAAATCTAATGCGCTGAAAACCATGCGCCGCCAGCCTGAGCTGCAGGGCACCCTGCTGGCGAAAGGCACCTGGGATTATGCGCTGGTGGATGCGCTGACGCCCGAACCGGGCGATATCGTGCTGCCAAAACCGCGCTACAGCGGCTTTTTCAATACGCCGCTCGACAGCATGCTGCGCAGCCGCGGGATCCGTCATCTGATTTTTACCGGCATCGCCACCAACGTCTGCGTCGAGTCCACGCTGCGTGACGGCTTCTTTCTGGAATATTTCGGCGTGGTACTGGCTGACGCCACGCATCAGGCCGGACCTGATTTTGCGCAGCAGGCCGCGCTGTTCAATATCGAAACGTTTTTCGGCTGGGTCAGCGATACACAAACGTTCTGCGAAGCCCTGCAGGGTCAGTAACTTTTCGTTATCAGGAGATCAGACTATGCCCAAACGCGTCATTATCCCGGCTGGCAGCAGTACGCCGATCGCCCCGTTCGTACCCGGAACGCTGGCTGACGGCGTGGTGTACGTTTCCGGCACCCTGCCGTTCGATGCGGACAATAACGTGGTTCACGTCGGCGATGCGGCCGCGCAAACCCGCCACGTGCTGGAGACCATCAAAAACGTCATTGAAACCGCCGGCGGCTGCATGGCAGATGTCACGTTCAACTCTATTTTCATTACCGACTGGCAGCACTACGCCGCCGTGAATCAGGTCTATGCCGACTATTTTCCCGGCGATAAGCCCGCGCGCTTCTGTATTCAGTGCGGTCTGGTAAAACCTGACGCGCTGGTTGAGATTGCGTCTGTGGCGCACATCGGACAGGCGGAGGCGTAATGAAGCTGGATATCCACGGGTTGACCACTGCCGATGCGCCCACGCTGGTCCTCGCATCAGGCCTTGGTGGCGTTGCCGGATTCTGGCAGCCACAGCTGGCGGCGCTCAGCACCCGCTACCGCGTTGTCACATACGATCAGCGCGGCACCGGGCGCAGTGCAGCACCGCTGCCTGAGGGTTACAGCCTGGCGATGATGGCAGCCGAGCTGGCGGAGGCGCTGGAACAGCATCAGATCGCGCGCTACAGCGTGGCTGGCCATGCGCTTGGGGGGCTGATTGGTTTGCAAATGGCGCTGGATCACCCCGATCGGGTTGAGCGCGTGGCGGTCATTAACGGCTGGCTGACGCTCAGCCCCCATACCGCGCGCTGTTTTAAGGTCAGAGAGGATCTGCTGCTGCAGGCGGGTACCGAAGCCTTTGTACGCGCTCAGCCGCTGTTTCTCTATCCTGCCGAATGGCTGGCGCAGCATCAGGCGCGCGCTGAGGCAGAAGAGAGGCATCACCAGCAGCACTTTCAGGGCGCAGAGAATCTGTTGCGTCGTCTGCACGCGCTGAAAACGGCAGATTTTCGTGCCTGCGCCGCGCGCATCACCCAGCCGGTGCTGGCGATCTGCAGCCAGGACGATCTGCTGGTGCCGTGGAGCTGTTCAGCACAGCTGGCGGCAGCGCTGCCGCAGGGCCAGCTGCTGACCATGCCGTGGGGCGGCCACGCCATGAGCGTGACCGATAGCGATAATTTTAACACGCTGCTGCTGCGCTGGCTGGCTGAGACCGCTCAGCCCGCCTGTCTGGCAGCGGGCTGAGATCAGGAGTCTGAACATGAGCCTACATGCCCTTCCGGATTTACCCGCAGTCGATCGCGACACCTTTCGCAACGCTATGGCGCAGCTGGGTGCAGCCGTTAATGTTATCACCACCGATGGCCCGGCAGGCGTGGCTGGCTTTACCGCCTCCGCCGTCTGCAGCGTGACCGACTCCCCGCCGACGCTGCTGGTCTGCCTGAACCGCTCCGCCTCAGCCTGGCCGGCGTTTCGCGATAACCGTGCACTCTGCGTCAATACCCTCTCGGCAGACCAGCACGCCCTCTCCACGCTGTTCGGGGGCAAAACCGCGATGGCGGATCGCTTTGCCGCCGCGCAGTGGCAGACGCTTGCCAGCGGTGCTCCGCTGCTGGAGGCCGCGCTGATCTCCTTTGACTGCGAGATAACACAGCGGGTCAGCGTTGGCACACACGATATTCTGTTCTGTACGGTGCTGGCCGTGGCCCAGGGCGAGGCACGCCAGGGGCTCGCCTGGTTCGATCGCGGTTATCACACCTTCTCCCGGCAGGATGCCCGCTGATACCGCATAACGCGGCCTGTTCTACTCACTCTCAGGAGATGATCTATGGCGAGTACCTGGTTTCCACGCTGGCGCGTTAAGTCAGCAATGACCGACGACGGCTTGATTGCCCCGGACGAGACGCTGCCGCTCGGGCAGACGCTGGTGCTTGGGCTGCAGCATGCGGTCGCAATGTTTGGCGCAACGGTACTGATGCCGCTGCTGATGGGGCTGGATGCCAATCTCGCTGTGTTACTCTCCGGGATCGGTACGCTGCTGTTCTTTTTTATTACCGGCGGGCGCGTACCGAGCTATCTCGGTTCCAGCGCCGCTTTTGTGGGCGTAGTGATTGCGGTCACCGGTTTCACCGGCCAGGGCCTTAACACTCACCTCTCCGTGGCGCTGGGCGGCATTATCGCCTGCGGCGCGCTCTATACCCTGATTGGTCTGATTGTGATGAAAGTGGGTACCGGCTGGATTGAGCGCCTGATGCCGCCGGTCGTCACCGGCGCCGTCGTTATGGCGATTGGCCTGAACCTGGCGCCGATTGCGGTGCACAGTGTTTCTGCCACCCTGTTTGACAGCTGGATGGCGGTGCTGACGGTGCTCTGTATCGGACTGGTGGCGGTCATGACGCGCGGGCTGGTACAGCGCCTGTTGATCCTGGCAGGGCTGATCGTGGCCTGGGCGTTCTATGCGCTGCTGACCAATGGCTTCGGCCTCGGTAAACCGGTGGATTTCAGCGGCGTGGCGCACGCCGCCTGGTTTGGCGTGCCGCATACGACCGCCCCTGTGTTCGACCTGCAGGCGATAGTGATGATTGCGCCGGTCGCCATTATTCTGGTCGCTGAAAATCTGGGGCATATTAAAGCGGTAGCAGCTATGACCGGACGCAATCTCGATCCGTGGATGGGCCGGGCGTTTGTTGGCGACGGTCTGGCCACTATGCTCTCTGGCTCTGCCGGCGGCAGCGGCGTGACAACCTATGCCGAAAACATAGGCGTCATGGCGGTTACGCGCGTCTACTCTACGCTGGCGTTCGTCGCCGCGGCCTTGATCGCAATACTGCTGGGTTTTTCACCGAAATTTGGCGCACTCATCCATACCGTGCCAGCACCGGTCATAGGCGGCGCGTCTATCGTGGTATTTGGCCTGATTGCGGTGGCCGGTGCCCGTATCTGGCTGCAGAATCAGGTCGATCTCGGGCAGAACGGTAATCTGATCATGGTCGCTACCACGCTGGTTCTGGGCGCCGGCGATTTTGCGCTTAAGATCGGCAGCTTCACGCTCGGCGGTATCGGCACCGCGACCTTTGGCGCCATTATCCTGAACGCCATTCTGCAGCACCGTAGCCGCGCGCCGGCCGGTTCAGCTGCACAGCCACACGGTTAAGGCTTCTGCGGTGCCTCATCGGGCACCGCTTTCTTACGCCGCAGCCGCAGCTCACTGACAATCACGCCACAGACAATCAGCGCACCGCCCAGCAGCGCGGCCGCAGGCAGTCGCTCCCCCGCGAGACGCCCGACAATTCCCGCCCAGACAGGCTCTCCGGCATAAATTACCGTAGCGCGTACCGGTGACACACTGCGCTGGGCCCAGTTCATCGTCACCTGAATCAGGGCGCTGGCGGCGCCCAGGCCTGCAGCGCTCAGCACCAGCGGCAGAGAAAACGACGGCAGCGCTTCACCATTCGGGATCATAAACAGAAAGGCGCAAGCGGAGGCGACCAGCAGCTGCACCAGCGTTACCCGCCGCACATCCACCTGTCCGGCATAGCGGCTAATCAGAATGATCTCGGCAGCAATCGCCAGCGTGCTCAGCAGGGTCGCGCTCTCCCCGGCGCTGAGGGCGATGCCGCTCTGTTGCGGCCCCGCCACCAGCACCAGGCCGCTGAACGCCAGCGCAATGCCCAGCCATGCCATAATGCCCGGCGGCCGGCGCAGCACCAGCCACTGCAGCAGCGGCACCACCGGAACATAGAGCGCCGTCAGAAAGGCAGACTGGCTGCTGGAGATAGTCTGCATCCCCCAGGTTTGCAGGCCATAACCGCCCGCAATAGCCAGGCCAATCATTGTGCCCGCTCTGATTTCAAGCCAGGTCAGCGCGCGCAGATAGCGCCAGAAAAAACAGGCCAGCAGCAGTGACGCCGTGGCAAATCGCAGTCCGACAAAAAAAAACGGACCGGAGTATGCCATGGCGCGGTGCACCACCAGAAACGTGCCGCCCCAGACCATGGTGATGAAAATCAGCACCAGTTCCTGACGGGTAATGCGCAGATAAAGACGTGCAGGTAACGCAGACATAGAACACCTGATAAGTAGCCAGGCGTCATTCTGGCGTAACCCGGCCCGCAGGCGCAACAGCCGGCCGGGGTTATCTGCTCAGCGTGCAGCAATGTGATTCGCGTTCAGAATTACGACTCATCTGAAAAAATGCCATTTTAATACTAAAAATCATAACGTTAAATTTTTAAGCGTGCTAAATCTCAGCGGGCAGCAGCGCCATTTCCCGGCAGCCCGCGCATGCTCTTCTATACTCTTTTTACTTATCTTACCGGGAGGTTAGAACCACAATGGCAAAAGTTCTGGTGCTCTATTACTCAATGTATGGACATGTGGAAACCATGGCGCAGGCGGTTGCAGAAGGCGTGCAGCGCGTCAGCGGAGCCGAAGTGACTATTTTGCGCGTGCCGGAGAGTATGGATGCGGCGCGCTTTGCTGAGGTTGGCGGCAAGGTCGATCAGCAGGCAGCTGAGGCAACGCCGGACGATCTGACGCAGTATGATGCCATTATCGTCGGCACGCCGACCCGCTTTGGCAACATGTCAGGCCAGATGCGCAACTTCTGGGACCGTACCGGCGGGCTGTGGGCCTCAGGCGCACTGCATGGAAAACTGGCCAGCGTGTTTACTTCTACCGGTACCGGCGGGGGCCAGGAACTGACGATAACGTCAGTATGGACTACGCTTGCCCATCACGGCATGGTCATTATTCCAATCGGCTACGGCACTAAAGAGATGTTTGATATCTCACAGGTGCGCGGCGGAACGCCTTATGGTGCGTCGACGCTGGCAGGCGGCGATGGTTCACGCCAGCCCACGCCTGAAGAGCTGCAAATTGCCCGCTATCAGGGTGAACATGTCGCCACTCTGGCGGTAAAACTCAAAGGATAAACTCAACAGGAGATCATTATGTCTACAGACCAGTCCAGAGCACATCGCGTCGGCGAATGGGCGAAAATTCGTCAGACGTCCCCGGAAATTGCAGAAGCGATCTTTGAAGTTGCCAATTACGATGAAAAACTGGCAGAGCAGATCTGGGAGCAGCAGGGCAATGATGATGTGCTGATGCGCGCGTTTGATAAAACCGATCAGGATGTTCTGACATGGGACAACGTCCCTGTCGAGCGCAAAAACGTGTGAGAACCGGCGGGCATGGCCCGCCTTTTTTATGGCAACACCAACAGGGGGACGCGATGACGGCTTACCAGAGCATCAATCCGGCAAATAATCAGCTGCTGAAAAACTGGGAGACACATGATGACGCCCGGGTGTACCAGGCGCTCGAAACCGCAGATGCGCTCTACCACTCAGCCTGGAGCAAAGGTGACATCCAGCCACGCCTTCAGGTGCTGAGCCGCCTGGCCGATCTCATGGAGCAGCGCAAAGAGGAGCTGGCCACCATAGCGAGTCGCGAAATGGGCAAGCTGATTGGTCAGAGCCGTGGTGAAGTCAGCATCTGCATCAGCATTGCGCGATATTACGCTGAGCATGCCGCTGCTTTTCTGCAGCCTCAGCCCTACGCCAGCGAAATCGGGGAAGCCTGGGTGGAATATCATCCGATTGGCGTTATCGTTGCGGTTGAACCATGGAACTTCCCTTATTATCAGCTGATGCGTGTTCTGGCACCTAATCTGGCGCTGGGTAATCCGGTGCTGGCAAAACATGCCAATATTGTGCCGCACTGCGCGGATATCTTTGAGCAACTGGTACGTGAAGCGGGTGCACCAGAAGGTGCCTGGAGTAATTTGTTTATCTTCAATGAGCAGGTGGCGGATCTTATCGCTGACGATCGCGTTCAGGGCGTGGCGCTGACCGGCTCCGAACGCGCCGGCAGTGCGGTTGCACAGCAGGCGGGCAAACACCTGAAAAAATCCACTCTTGAACTGGGTGGCAATGACGTCTTTATTGTTCTGGACGATGCTGACCTGGATGAAGCGGTACGCCAGGGCGTGCAGGCACGTCTGAGCAACTGCGGACAGGTCTGCACCGCTGCTAAACGGTTTATTGTGCACGCGCAGATCGCCGAGGCGTTCATGAGCAAATTCAGCGCCGCGCTGCAGTCCGCTGTGCCGGGCGATCCGCTGGATGAAAAAACCACGCTCGGACCGCTCTCTTCCCTTGATGCGCGCGACCGGCTGGCGCGACAGGTTGAAGAGGCGGTAGAGCATGGCGCAGAGCTGCGCTTTGGCGGGCGCGTTATTGAAGGCGTCGGATGCTACTATCAGCCCACTCTGCTGACCGGGCTGACGCCCGATAATCCCGCTTATTATCAGGAGTTTTTTGGCCCGGTTGCGCAGCTCTATATTGCAGAGAGTGATGAGGCTGCCGTGGCGCTGGCGAACGATTCACACTATGGCCTTGGCGGATCTATCTGGACGCGGGATATGGCGCGCGCGCGCCGGCTGGCGTCACAGATTGAAACCGGCATGGTGTTTATCAATTCACAGAGTGACACCGCAGCTGAGCTCCCCTTTGGCGGGATAAAACGCTCCGGTTACGGGCGTGAACTTTCCGATCTCGGTCTGAAAGAGTTTGCCAATCAGAAGCTGGTGGTTATTGCCGGCTGACGACCAAAAAAAACCCCGCCAGAGCGGGGTTTTTTATAGCCTGCTGCCGGTTAACCTGCGGTAGCAGGTTGCTGAGCTGGCTTTGCCTCAGCGGCGGGTTTACCGGATGCCGCCTCCGGCTGCGCGTTTTGCGCTGCAGCAGCATCAGCTTTCGCTTTATCTTCTGCTGCTTTGTCCGCTTTCGCTTTATCAGCCGCCGCTTTATCAGCGGCGGCGTCTGCTTTCGCTTTATCAGCAGCCGCCTGTTCAGCTTTAGCTTTAGCGTTATCGTCAGCCGGTTTCTCTGCGGCAGCTTTCGCGTCCGGCGCATTGTCTGCTGCCTGCTGCGGCTTCGCTTCCTGCGCGGCCGCAGGCTGCATAGGCGTCCCCTGCAGTGCGCTGTTCAGCGCCGCAGAGAACTGCTCCCAGCTGCAATAGCCATTGGCATCAGTATCACAGCCGGCAAGCTGCAGCGTGACACGTTTTGGCGGATTTTTGAGGCTCAGCACATCTGCGTTACGCAGCTGATCGGCGGTCTGATAGACATACTCTATTTTCAGCAGATCTTTGTTATTTTTGCCATCGTGCCAGCGTTCAAATACAACCTGTCCGCCGATAGGGGTTTTCTCATCGTTGCCCGGCAGAGTGTAAGGCTTCACCTGCAGCGCGCTGAGCAGCGAGGCGATATTTGAATCGTGCCCTACCATCAGCGTTACTTTAGGTGCGCCGGCCTTATCTTCATCAACCAGCTGGCTGCGGATGTAATCCACCAGCGGTGCAGCAACTTCACGCGCAACCTCTGGCGAGCTGAAGAGCGCATCCTGATAACCGTTTTTGACTGACGCCAGCTCTTTCCACTGCTCAGGCGTTTTAATCTGCCCCCAGGCAACCTGCTCTGCCGGGAAACCTTCGTAATATTGCAGCGTGAACGCATCAACAATGGAATTACCGATTTTCAGCGGACCGCTGACGCCTGGCTCTTTGCCATTATCTGCGCTGAAAGTGTTATCACCGCTGTCCAGCGTGCACTGCTTTTTACCATTGCAGGCAGGCGACGATTTATAATCAACAATCTTTTCCAGACGCTGCAGCGCAGGCTTCAGTGCCAGCTTCTCATTCTCTGCCGTCATCGCCGCCAGCGCTTTTTTGTTAAACGCTTCGCTGTCATCGGTAATCACCGGATTAAAGATGGGATCCATCGTTCCCATGGCATCCTGATGCGTTACCGCAACGTCACAGCCAGGAAAGGCACCCGCAGCAAAAAACTGTGCGGTCGCAACGGTGCGCTGAAGGCTATTTGCATAAATGAAAACATCGCTGGTATCCGGGCAATTGCCGCCAGCCAGCAGCCCCTGCTGCGTCAGCCACTGACGGGTATATTTACCCATATAGACTTCCAGCACGCCACCTTTGGTGGTGAGTTCACCGCCCGGCACATCCCATTGCGGCCAGCTCTTTTTAGTGGATTGCTCCAGTGCGCTGCCGTTTGTCGCCAGCGGCGCACGCAGATTGTGACGGCTCAGCATCAGCACCTGCTGCAGCTGCATATCCCCTTCTGCTGCGGTCGCTGACAGGCTTACCGGAAGCGCCGCAACAACTGACAACGCGCAAAGACTCAGTTTTTTGATCATTGTGCCCATTCCATAATTCATCAGTGAAACACTCTGGCATTCAAACGATTAGCCCGCCAAAGAGCGAATTACCGCACAGTGTAACTCAGCTTGCTGACGAAAATCGCCCGCTGTTTATAAAAACTGTGAATGGACTATAGCAGCAAACGTCAGGGTTAGAGCAGCAGGAAGGGTCGGGGCGGGAAAAGCAAAAAGCCCGCATCGCTGCGGGCTTCTTTAAATTTGGCGGAGGAAGAGAGATTCGAACTCTCGGATGGTTTCCCATCGGCGGTTTTCAAGACCGCTGCCTTAAGCCACTCGGCCATCCCTCCGGATACAGATTGTACTTTATCTGCAGAGATAAAGTGGCGGAGGAGGAGAGATTCGAACTCTCGGATGGTTTCCCATCGGCGGTTTTCAAGACCGCTGCCTTAAGCCACTCGGCCACCCCTCCGCAATGAGGCGCACTATAAACATCCCCCAGGATGATGTAAAGCGGTGAATGAATCGTTCGGCTGAAAAACAGCCAGATTTGTTTTTTTTGCCGTCAAAAACAGCATTCTGCTTACTGAAACAGCAATTTATCGCGTAAAGATGGGTAAAACGCCTTTGCTGTTCTGAGCCCGCTGCGTATTCTCAGCGCATGTAAGGTGTCCTCTCTCTTTAAGGAGTAAATGATGGACAAAATTATCAGCTCATCACAGCAACAATCTCTGATCGGCACTCATAAAGTCCTGCGTAATACCTATTTTCTGCTCGGCCTGACGCTGGCGTTTTCTGCAGTGACCGCCACGCTGAGCACGGTCTATGCACTCCCCTCACCCGGCCTGATCCTGATGCTGGTAGGTTTTTATGGTTTGATGTTTCTGACCTACCGTCTGGCAAATAGTCCGGCCGGAATAGCAGCAGCGTTCGCCTTCACCGGCTTCCTCGGCTACTGCCTGGGGCCTATCCTCAGTTCATTTCTGAGCGCGGGTATGGGCGATGTAATCGCCATGGCGCTGGGCGGCACGGCACTGGTCTTCTTTTGCTGTTCAGCCTATGTACTGACTACCCGCCGCGACATGTCATTCCTTGGCGGTATGATGATGGCAGGCTTTGTCGTTCTGCTGGTTGCGGTCGTAGCAAACCTGTTCCTGCAGCTGCCGGCCCTGCATCTGGCTATCAGTGCGCTTTTCATTCTCTTCTCTGCAGGGGCTATTCTGTGGGAGACCAGTAACATTATTCATGGTGGCGAGACCAACTATATCCGCGCGACCGTTGGACTCTATGTCTCTCTCTATAACATCTTTGTCAGCCTGCTGAGCCTGCTGGGTTTCGCTAACCGCGACTAACGCTGCAGCGCACAAAAAGCAAACCCCGCTCTGGCGGGGTTTTTGCTTTTTCAGGCGGCGGGAATTTACAATAAGCGCAGATAACAGATGAGGAAAACGCGTGATTGTTAACGGCAGTGAGATTGTAACGGATGCAGAAGGCTATCTGACTAACCACGCAGACTGGTGTGAAGAGGTAGCGCTGGCGATCGCCCGGCAGGAAAACATTGAGATGAGCGAGGCTCACTGGGAGGTCGTCCACTTTGTACGCGACTTCTACCAGGAATTTAACACCTCGCCTGCAGTACGCATGCTGGTAAAGGCGATGGCGAAAAAGTATGGCGAGGAAAAAGGCAACAGCCGCTATCTGTTCCGCCTCTTTCCGGACGGCCCGGCAAAGCAGGCGACAAAAATTGCCGGCCTGCCTAAACCCGCAAAGTGTCTCTGATCAGCCAGTGGTAAAGCTGGCCGGTCGTTCGGCCGGCTCACAGGACTCAGTCACGACGTTGTCCACCCGCGCACTGCGCGGCCCGCCTGCCTGAAGCCAGCTGATTAGCGTTTCGACCTGCCGTTCCGGACCGCAGGCCAGCACTTCGACGCTGCCATCGGACTGATTACGGGCGTAACCGGTCAGGCCCAGCGCTTTCGCCTGCTGCTGGGTGTGATAACGAAAGCCCACGCCCTGTACCATGCCATATACCCGGATTGTGCAGCTGCGTTCAGCCATAGTGCCTTTCCCCTATTCCGCGTTGCAATTTGGCGCCATCCGCCGGAAAATAGCGCCTCATTTTTTCAGGTAAGCATAGCAAACTATGACCGTTCGATTGATTCTCACCAAGGGACGTGAAAAATCCCTGCTCCGCCGTCATCCCTGGGTCTTTTCCGGCGCCGTTGCGCGCATGGAAGGAAAAGCGCAGTCTGGCGAAACTATTGATATCTGCGACAGCTCTGGCAAATGGCTGGCACGTGCCGCTTATTCACCGGAGTCGCAAATTCGCGCACGCGTCTGGAGCTGGCAACAGGATGAATCAATCGATATCGCCTTCTTTGTTCGCCGTTTAGAGCAGGCGCAACAGTGGCGTGACTGGCTGGCGACCCGCGACGGACTCGATAGCTATCGCCTGATCGCTGGCGAATCAGATGGTATGCCCGGCGTAACCATCGATCGCTTTGGTCATTTTCTGGTACTGCAGCTTCTGTCCGCAGGGGCAGAGTATCAGCGGCCTGCCATTGTCTCTGCGCTGCAGCAGTGCTATCCGGAGTGCGCTATCTACGATCGTTCCGACGTCGCCGTGCGCAAGAAAGAGGGGCTGCCGCTGGCGCAGGGCCCGGTAAGCGGCGAACTGCCGCCTGCCCTGCTGCCTATTACCGAGCACGGTATGAAACTGCTGGTAGATATTCAGGGCGGCCATAAGACTGGCTACTATCTTGATCAGCGCGACAGTCGTTATGCCACCCGTCGCTATGCGCAGGACGCGCGCGTGCTTAACTGCTTCTCTTATACCGGTGGATTTGCCGTTTCGGCGCTGCTCGGCGGCTGTCGCGAAGTGCTGAGCGTGGATACCTCACAGGATGCGCTGGACGTAGCAAAACAGAACGTTGAGCTGAACGGGCTCGATGTGTCGCGGGCACAGTTCCTGCGGGATGACGTTTTTAAACTGCTGCGCCGCTATCGTGATGCAGGCGAAAAGTTTGATCTGATTATTATGGATCCGCCTAAATTCGTTGAGAACAAAAACCAGCTGATGGGCGCCTGCCGTGGCTATAAAGATATCAATATGCTGGCGATGCAGCTGCTTAATCCAGGCGGTATTCTGCTGACGTTCTCCTGCTCCGGCCTGATGGCTACGGATTTATTTCAGAAGATTGTGGCCGATGCGGCGCTGGATGCCGGACGTGATGTACAATTTATAGAGCAGTTCCGTCAGGCGGCCGATCACCCGGTAATAGCCAGCTATCCGGAAGGTCTTTATCTGAAAGGTTTTGCCTGCCGCGTACTGTGACTTGAAAACCCGATCCCTGCCCCCATATTTAGTGGCAGGTAAAGTTTTGGGAGGTCGCAATGATTGCCAGTAAATTTGGAATTGGACAGCAGGTCCGGCATCGTCTTTCTGGCGTGCTGGGTGTCATCGTCGATGTTGACCCTGAGTATTCGCTGGATGAGCCGGAACTGGATGAAGTTGGTGCAACGGAAACGCTGCGTGCCGCCCCCTGGTATCATGTGGTGATGGAAGACGAAGAGGGCGAACAGGTTCACACCTACGTTGCAGAAGTGCAGCTGGCAGGTGAAACGCTGTTCGAGCATCCAGAGCAGCCCTCTATGGATGAGCTGGCCGCCTCTATCCGGCAGCAGCTGCAGGCACCCAGCCTGCGACATTAATTATATCGGCGACGCAGGTCGCCGTTTTATTGTCTGATTCAGGCTGGCGTAATATTCAGACGCGGGATTTCAATCTTCGGACAGCGGTCCATAATCACCGTCAGGCCAGCATCACTTGCCAGCACGGCCGCCTGCTCATTGATAACGCCGAGCTGAAGCCACAGCGTTTTCGCGCCAATCGCAATAGCGTCCTGTGCCACCTCCCATGCCGCCTCAGCATTACGGAATACATCTACCATATCGACTTTACCGGGGATTTCTGCCAGTGAAGCGTAGGCGGTCTGCCCCATCAGCTGCTGCCCGGCCAGTTTAGGGCTCACCGGAATCACCTCATATCCCTGATCCAGCAAGTAACGCATCACGCCATAGCTGGGACGAGCCGGTTTGTCGCTGGCCCCCACCAGTGCGATACGACGGGTATTCATCAGCACATCACGAATTGTTTGATCGTTCATTCATTTCCCCTTCTCTTTATTGCCAGAGTGTAGCTGCCCTTTCCGCTCGCGGCGCAAGCCGCAAAGATGAAATGTTTGCGCCAGGGCACGAATAAATATGTTTAAATGTAAATTTAGTGCCATAATGAAATACTTTGCTACACATCACTGATTACCCGCCATATTTCGGGAGTAGAAATGAAGCTGTCACCGGCTGTCACAGGCATTATTGCGCTGCTTGTCACAGCATCCTGCCCCGCCATTACGCTTAAACTCGATCCGCAGATTGATTTGCTGGTGCTGGACGGGCGGAAAATTGCCGGCTCACTATTAAAAGGCGCAGACAGCCTTGAGCTGGAACAGGGGCAGCATCAGTTTCTGTTTCGCGTTGAGAAACCCTGTCCTGACGCAACCCATTTCCAGTCAGTGCCGATGATTGTCACATTTACCGCGGAAGCACACTCTGTGGCGATCCACCTGCCCTCGCTGAACAGCCGGCGTGAACGCAGCACGTTTAATAAGCTCCTGAACTTCAGGCTGATTGATGAGCGGGGCACAGAAATTGCCAGCCTGCGCGATCGTCTGCCGCAGAGCAGCAGCGGTGACATGATGCAGGCGATGATGGCTTACAACCGCGCAGCACAGACGGCATCCGTACTGCGCTTTGCTGCTCCTTCGGCGACAGCAGTAAGCGAAAACCCCGATTTTGCCTGGCAGGATGCCAGCGATTTGCCCTCAATACAGCGCTGGTTTAAACGCTTTGATGCAGCAACCCGTCAAAAGTTACTGAGCTGGATGAAAACGTTACGCACCAGCTAGCGCCTCACTTTTCCTGGCGCTGCCTGGCTCAGGCTTTACGCGCTACCGGTACACCCAGCTCACGCAGCTGTTCAACAAAGCGCGACGGACAGGCTTTATTAAACAGCAGCCACACCTGTTCACGTGCCCGCGTCATAGCCACATAAGCGAGGCGCCGCTCTTCCGCATCGGGAAAATCTTCCACGGGTGGCAGCAGCCCCTCCTCCAGCACCGACTCACGCGCCGGAGCCGGAAAGCCATCGGCTCCCTGATGGAGGCCGGTCAGGATGACGTACTCCGCCTGCTGACCTTTACTGGCATGGATTGTCATAAACTCCAGCTGTAATCCGGGCCAGCGCGTTTTTGCCCGGTCCAGCAGCGCCGGACGCAGATGATGGTAGCGCGCCAGCAGCAAAATCCTCTCTTCCGGTTTCGCAAATCCGCTGAGTTTGTCCAGCAGCCCCTCCAGCTGATCGTCCGGCAGCAGCGTTACCGCCTTTTTACTTCCTTTGCTCAGACTGGTGAGCGTTTTTTTCAGCTGGTGCGGATTTTGCTGGATAAAACCATTGGCAATGTCAGCAATGCGGCTATTGAAGCGATAGGTGGTATCCAGCACGCAGCTGTCGCCGTCGCCAAAATAGTGGTGAAAAGCGGTGGTCAGATTGAGCTTAGCGCCGCTAAAACGGTAGATTGCCTGCCAGTCATCGCCTGCAGCAAACAGGCTGGTATGAGCATTCTGCGCGCGCAACGCCTTTAAAAGTGCGGCACGCTGCGGCGAGATATCCTGAAACTCATCGACCAGAATATGCTTCCAGGGGCTGATAAAACGTCTTTTTTCCAGCACCTCTGTCGCCTGCTGGATCAGGCCGGCAAAATCAACGGCGCCCTCCGCTTTAAGCGCACTTTTCCAGGCTTTCAGCAGCGGAGCCATCAGTTTTATCCGCTTACTGAAGCTATCGCGCCACGCTTCCGGAACGGCCGCGATTGTTTCCGCCTGATTACCGCTCTGCATCCGCAGCAGGCCCAGCCACTGCTCAAGACGCGGCGCCAGCCGCTGCGCGATAGCGCTATCCTGCCAGAATGCGCCGTCCGGCAACGTCCACGCCAGATCCTCCTCCAGCCACTGACGCCAGCCGCTGGCCTGCGCCTTTTTAGCCGCGCACTGCTCGCGCCAGCTCTCCAGCAGCAGCTGGCGACGGGCAGCGCTGTCACTCTCCAGCTGGCTGATAACCGGCGGCTTGCGGCCACTCTCGCGAATAATATGCAGCGCCAGCGCATGAAAGGTACGCGCCTGCAACGCCTTTACGTTAAGTTGCGTGTCCAGGCGTTGATTTATCTCTTCTGCAGCCTCCCGGCCAAATGCCAGCAGCAGTATCTGGTCAGGATGAGCCAGTCGCCGCTGCAGCAGCCAGCCAGCACGTGCCACCAGCACGGCGGTTTTACCGCTGCCTGCACCCGCCAGGACCAGCAACGTCTCTTCACCATTAACCACCGCTTCTGCCTGCGCACGATTAAGCGGTGAGCGCTCAACCGTGGCGAAAAAATCCGGATTTGCCTGAATCACCTGCTCGCTCCAGCGACGGTTACGCTGGCGAATTGTGGCTTCGCCCTGCTCCAGCCACTGCTGGCAGCGATGCCAGCGTTCACGACAGTTATCCAGCGCCTCCAGGCGCGCCAGCGGCAGCGGCAGTGCCGCAATCGTCTCGTTAACCCGGGCCAGGATAGCAGCCAGCTCACTTCGCTTCAGCCAGCGATCCTCTGCGGTCAGCTGCGAAATATGCTGCAGCAGCTCATCCAGCACGCCCGTACTGATATGGCTCATTTCAGCGCTCCACTGCTGCCAGGCGTGCTGCAGATAGTGATAAAAACGCTGCGTCTCCTGCCACTCGGTACCATGCAGCCGCACCACCTGATTCTCCGCCAGCAAAAACTCCAGCTCGCCCCATACCAGACCGCGTTTGCAGCTGATATCCAGCAGCTGATTAAACGGAATAAGGTATTCATGACGATCGCCGCTGACTTCAACACCGGCGGTCAGCAAACGCACCCGGTTGTAAGGATGCTGCGCCAGACGTTTACCCATTGCTGTTGCTTTCAGTTCCATGTCCGCATCATCAGGTGAAATTCAGTTATTGCGCAGTTTACCTGTCAGACACTTGGCGCTCCAGCCTTAAAACAACGTAAACTTTTCAGAACAGGATGTTTATATTTACTTTTATTAAATTTTATATCTTTATAATAAGATACCTCATTCTTATTATTCATATGATAGCAAATTGGCAGCAGATATAGAAAAACCCGCTTTCGCGGGCTTCGTCCAATGCAGCTGTAAGGGCTGCTGTTCTTGATTTATATGCAACGGAACTCTATTCACCTCAACAGGGTAAACTATGATTTCAGTGAGTGATTCATGCGTCTTAAAAGTGCAGCTACAGTTGATATTTATGCACTGATAATACGCTCCTTTGTTTCCTTTGAAATATAACGGCTGCTTTCAGCGTAAGCAGCGGTGCTGCAGAGTGGGCAGTGCATCATGGTGGCAGTCCTGTAAAATCGAGAGGTGAAAGCAGTATGAATTTTTATTAACCAAACTTAAATTTGCAACTTTAAGTTTTATCTAACTCTTCTTCAATTATTTCCACTTTATTCTTCCTGATACTCAACATCGGACAACAGCACCTCAGACTCCAGCTGCGTCGTGTAGCCGCTGTCACTCAGGCTGTACTGATCAGACAGGGCTGCGCATCAATCACCGGCTTAAAGCCGCTGACCTTCACTGGCGTATAGTCGTAATCAATAAAGAGCTTGCCCGCCTTCGGTGACTCTTTATCGTTGGCGCTTTCGACATACCAGGCAGACGTGCCGATCAGATAGCCGGCGCTAACCAGCTCACGAAGCCTGGCGTTTATGCCCGCGACAATTTCCTTAACGAGCATCGGCGTCAGCGGCTTATCAATCACCCACATATGCGTGTCGGCCAGCACCTGCGCCGTGCGGGTGTAGTTCTCAAACTGGAAAAGCGGATCGTCGCTGCAGGTGCGTTTGCGTATGCCACGTCGGACTTGTTTGCAGAGGTATTCCACGCGATGAAGTCAGGCCAGATAACCATGATTTCGCGCTGGCTGAAATTCTGACGGTACAGCCGGGCCTCGGAAATAGTTTTCTACCCCCACGCCGACACGTAGGCGAAGGCGAGCAGCGCCTTCATGCCGGTGTACTGCCCGTTTTCGTCCGTGCCCCCGATGATGCTGGAGGGGGTTCGGCCTCGTCGGCACCTTCGGCCATGCACACCACGACCGTGAGGAGCTTTTACTGATCGGCGATGGCCTGGAGCGCGGCGGCGAGCGTGCCTTTTTTGCCCGCTTTGCAGATGGCGCTCTGCACGTTAGTGATCAGCACCGGCGTGTTCAGCGGAAACGCGGTCGCGTCCGCATCCTGCGCGGTGCAGACCATACCAACGATAGCGGTTGATACGGTGGAGATGGTGCGCGTGCCGTCGTTGATTTCGACGACGCGGACACCGTGATGATAATCAGCCATTCTGATGCGCTCCTGATAAAAGGTGTGCTCAGGGTGTCAGGTCAGCCGGGGCGCTGCATCTGAAGGGGGTTTGCTGAGCCGTCAGCAGACAGATTTATAATCTCCCGCTGCCGGCCTGCCGTTATGTATCTGTAAAGCGTCTTAACGGACACCTCAAGCACCAGGGCTATCTGCTGCAGCGTGGCGCCGTTCGCCAGCATTCTCTCAGCGCGTCCGATAATTTCAGGCGTCATTACCCGGCGCCTGCCTCCGATGCGCCCTTTTTCCCGCGCGGCGGCCAGCCCGGCGCGGGTGCGTTCGACGATCAGCTCGCGCTCCATTTCAGCAAGCGTGCCCATAACGTGAAAGAAAAAGCGCCCCATCGCTGTGCAGGGGTCGATGCTGTCCGTCAGGCTGCGGAACCGACGCCGCGCTCGCGCAGTTCTTCGGTGAGCATAACGAGATGTCGCATGCTGCCTCTGAGCCGGTCGAGCTTCCTGACGACCAGCGTGTCGCCCGCCTTCAGGGTCCGCAGCGCTCTTTTCAGGCCGGGCGTGTCCCGCGTCTTTTCGCTTTTTTTATCCTCGAAAATCAGCTCACAATCTGCACTCATGAGCGCATTGCGCTGCAAATCCGTGTTCTGGTCATTTGTTGACACCCTGATATAGCCGATTAGCACCGTTAACCCCTGCAAAATGCCGGTGAGTGTGCCAGCGGCTAACGCGTCAGGGCCAGGGGTTTCTTTCCCGTTAATTGAATTTAGGCAAATCAGCAAAACTATCAGTCGGGTTGCCTTTAACTAATAATATTAATTAGATCGTTACCTTAACAATTAAAAGTGGAATGCATTATGCTATCAATTTATAGTGAAATCCTGTTAATTTTCACTACTCACCAGACTAAAGCTCGCAAACAGTCAAGTCAATTTGACCAATGTCATCCTTAATTATTAACCGTCAGATTAATCAACATTCACTAACTTATTTATAAGTAGTACAACTTATAAATAATAAAAAATAAATTTTAGCTACTACAAGCAAAAGCTAAAAATAAATTCAGACAACTAAGAATCCAATGCTATTTTATTTAAATTAAAAATCATGCCGGGTATCATAACCGCTCAGCCAATCAACCCATAGCATGTAAGCATGAGCGACACATGCCATATTTTAGCCTAGAAAAATAAAATTTAAAAATACAAAAGCAGTGTAAATAAATAAAATCAGCAATACGGTCGTAGCAATCAGATAGGAAAATCTCTTCTCATCCACAGGAGATTTAACAAATTTATCTTTTAGCACCTCGTATTTTTCCTCAAGATCTCCACGAGTTACTGTACTAGTGTGCGGGTTATTAAAAGCCAGGTTTAATAATTTCCTGTTTTCCAGTTCCGAATGAACATCCCAAGGAACTAAGTTAACAACAATAAGCTGAGAATAATGTTTTACACTCAACACATGTTCTTGCAGCGTGACATTGTTAAGAGCTTGATTTGCACTCTCAAGATAGTGTAAAAACTCTTCAATATCTCCGGGGTTTACTAAGACATTAGACTTACCCTTGATACTATCAAGTGTCAAGGATGCTTTATTTAACAAGGACAGTGCGCGCTCAGCTTTTACTTTACTTTCAGAGGAACTTAATAATAGCATACCCCACACTGCCGAAATAATTAAGAAAAGAAGGCTAAATATGCTTTTTATGCTATTCTCGTTAAGTACTTCTATTATAGTTTCCAGCCTTGATTTAGGATCAGCCTTTTTATCAGGCTCACCTTCCATTTTTTTATCTGAACCTTGGTGGTTATAACTAGAAAAAATGATATTACCATTAATTAAAATATAATTTGAATATTGATATTTTAAGAGAGAATCAACATCCATGCTTGTATCAAATTTAAAATCATGCTGCGATGATTTTTCATAGTCAACGTGATAATTTGGCCTTTCCGATAAATCATTGTAATTATAATTGTAGTTAAGAAACTCTCTTGCATTCAGCTGAAAAGCTATAGACATTTCGTTTAGATTTTTGGAAATCATTAGATGAGAAGGTTTTATCCCATCCCAATGCGAATAGTCGTTAAGACTCTGCTCTGTTGTTAAAGATTTGTATCCACATGAGCACAAGATAAAAATTAAAAACGGCATTATTTTTTTCATAATTCATCCATGTCAGGTTTCATATCTATCTATTTTAATTAAATTAAAAAATGCAATTTTTAAGCAACACCAGGAATGCCATTCATTAAAAACCATAACAGATATAGCAATCAAGGTGGAGGAATCACCTTCCCCGACAGTGATCTGGATTTTTTAAACTTGCCACTGAAAGGAGTTAAGATTGACTGTAGTACTAACTCACACCATCCAGACCCTAAGGCCATTAGCCAATACAGAACTTTTACGCCAAAGCTCAATGGCTCACTATAATAAAATGCATAAAAATATTTCCTGACAGCAGGATCTATTCTCACCGATACTCAGTTCGCACCTCATGATTAAGCGCATAAAATATGATACTTAAATTAAAAATCCAATCAATATTTTCTATCTCGCATACGTAGAATTAAACAATACATATGAAATAAAGTCCACATTCAATACAACGCATGCTGTGAAAAAGAAAAATTTAGGTCGTCTTAACGTCGGTTTGATCGAAGCCCGCTATGTAATCAATCGAGGGCGTAACGCAAACGGCGTCTGGGCCATTTGGTCTGATGGGGCGATTGAATTATTTGGGTCGGGTGTCAACCCTATAATGGCCTGGCTACTGTGACCTATCCGATTGAGCTGCCTGAGGTTAGCCGCTTTATCAGTATCGCTGAGCGGCTAAGCGGCGATACGGGAAGCGCTAACTCAGCTAACTCTTCAATGATTGTTGATCAGCTGACAACATCAGCCGGGTTAAAGCCCGCTGCATAAGGGCAACGGACGGCATATCATCTTACGGCTTTGCATGGAGGGTTTATTATGCGCCTGTTTAATCCGGCAACAATGACAGAAATTATCCCTGGCCTGAACGACACGATTGGAGCCGTAGAGCTGCTCTCAGATAACTGGTTTTTCACATCATCGGAGATTCCGAAGGGTGCGATGTTGCGTGTCAATGAGAGGGGCGAGCCAGAGCTTAAGGAGATGGCTCAGTCCTGAAATGTTATTGCTTTGTCTGAATCAGGTCCGCACTTGCGGGCCTTCTGCCGCTCAGGCTGCGGGCGGCGTCGGCCATTTGATATCCGCTACAGAGTAAAATTCAGCAGCGCTGAGATCATCAATATAATCCAGACAGGCATTAAGGCTCGTTTTCTCCTGCTCGTTAATCTTTCCAGGCAGTAACTTTGTTTGCCAGATGCTAATTACGTTCTGCGCCTGATTAAGAAGGCTGGCTTTGCTCTGCTGCCCTGCTCTAAAAGCCTGGCATCCGTGGGCGGCGGGAGACCTATCCATGCCGGCAGCCCGTCAATGCCTGCAGCCATCATCTTGCCCTGCGGAGCAGCTGCCATAAACTCGACAGCATGCTGCTCACTAAGCGTGAACGCATCATCCGGCCATGTGTCAGCCAGCTGCTGTTTACAGTTTGCATTGAGCCGTCCGGCGACTTTGGAACAGTGACCTGCTTCCACTGCAGGATGAAATTTCGCTGCTCACCGTCAATCACGATAGGAATAGATACCCAGCCTGCATAGTTCATCATGGCCGATGCGGCAGGCATTTTTGCCCCTTCTCCTAAACCGAGGTTTTTAAGAAACTCGGCAACGTCCGCAATGTCGCTGCCGTTCTTCGCAATCTCCATCTTTCCGGACAGGGCATTCAGCACCGTAGTTGAGAATTCAGCGAGCCGAGGCCCACAAGCGCTTCGGCGGCGGCCACCTCAGGCGGCGAGGAGCCGGTCGGCAGCAGGCGGTCATTCATCCGAGCCTCCCACGGTCAGCAGATCGCCGGCTGCCGCGCCGTTTCCCTCGCGCGCCAGCACGGTGACGGTGACAAAGGCGGGCTGATGGCGGACGCATCCGCCACGCGGCCGTCGACGCTTTTCGCGTGATACTCATACGCTCCGGTCGGCCCGGCCACGCTCAGCCCCTCAAAGGCTGCCGCAATGCGGGCGCGAAAATCGTCGTTACTTTCCATCACGGCCGGCGTCGGCGGGATCGTCGTGTCGTCCGCCGGCGTAATAGTCAGGCGCTCAATGCCGTTGTTGGCGCCGAGCTGGTCGAGGTCGCCGTCCATCGCGTAGGGCAACATAACGCCCTTTGCCGCCTCGTTGATGCGCTCGCGCAGGATCAGCTCGCGGTAGGCATTTTCCTGCAGCAGCTTAACGATGGGTTCGGACTCCAGCGACAGCGTGCGGGCGATGGCCTCCTGCTGCTCTTCCGGATAGAGAGAAATCAGCGTGGCTTTGCGCTCTGCAAGCAGCGCCTTGCCGTTTGAGGAAAGGCTGCCGCCGGTATGCGTGATATCACCCTTCATCGTGCCGCCCTCCGTTACTTCAAGCTGCGCGGCTTTAAGCAGCTTCGTGCATTCCACCTCTGGCGCGTCGAACAGGATTTTTACGGCGGCACTGATGGTTGCCGTCTGTATGCCGGTCGCCGTCAGCGCGCCGCTTTTCGGCTCATACTCGATCACGGCGCCGTCAGGAAACGACCAGTGCAGGGCGTCCGCCGAGGCCGACGGCGCCGGGTTAGCGTCGGAGTAAACGCCGGGCAGCACAAAGCCGGTGTCGAGTTCGCCGCCGAGGCATAAAACGAGCACCTGCTCGCCCACCGATGGCGCGTTCCACGACCGCGTTTTGCCCGCGCGGGCGCTCAGCCAGTGCAGCCAGCCGGTTGTGTTATTTCCCGTGTCCACGCGGCACTTTCCGTCACTGAGGTTTACCTCTGACACGGTGCCGATGCGGATCAGGTTGCGCAGCAGGCGCAGGATTTCGGAGAGTTGTTCGTTCATATTTAGATTTTTATTTTCTTCACGAGTTAAAGCTAACTAAACCTGTTTGCTTAGTGATGAGTAAGCACGCAACACAATGATAAATTGCTTGAAATGCAAACAGCAGCGAAGTAAATTGCTTATAAGATTATTCTCACACAAGGAGCGGTCATGAATATAATTTCAATTTTTAATAACAAAGGTGGAGTTGGAAAATCGACTTTAACTTATCATTTAGGCTCAGCATTAAGTGAAATGGGGAAGAAAGTTTTACTGGTTGATTTAGATCCGCAATCAAATTTAACTTTGTATGGACTTTCAGAGCCTGAATTGGAATCGATTTGGGAAAAGGAAGATGCTTTTATTGATGATTTTTCTTCAGCTAAAAAATCTATGTCGTCAAAGGATTTTGAAGACTATCAAAAAAGCCATCACTCGATACACTACCTTTTGAAACCAGTCGAGGACGGTGAATCGGATGAAGCTGCCTTGGCTGCTCCGTTCATGCTTAGTGACAACCTTGGCCTTTTGCCAGGGCGTCTTACATTGCACATGTTTGAAAGTAAAATAGCTAAGCAATGGAGTGAAGCATTTTTAGGTGAACCGCAAGCAATAAGAACTGTTACAGCCATAAGAAAAAAATGTGAGGATTATGCAAAGGAATTTAATTTTGAAATAATTCTGATTGACACCTCACCAAGCTTAAGCGCCTTAAATAAAGTTATAATATCAACATCTGATTGCTTCATAATCCCATGTGCCCCAGATATGTTTTCAGACTATGGCATAAGAAACATAGGTAACTCTTTAAAGGTTTGGAGCAAAGAACTGCAAACAATGATCTCTCTATTAAACGATACTAAAAGAGATTACTTCCCCAAGAAATTTGTTAAACTGCTAGGATATACAATTTATAACGCAAGAAAACGTTCAGATGCTCAAAACGGTTTGAAAATAGCTGCGGCCCATGCCAACCATGCAAAAAAACTACCAGAAACCATCAATAATTTCGTCCCAAAAGAGTGTTATGATTTTCTAGCTGATGATGCGATATTTAAATCTATTGGTGAAAATGCTCTCATTCATAGCCATAATACGTACCCTGCAAGTTCTCAGAAGTATAAGCTTCCTATGTGGAAAGTTCCGGAAAGTCCCATCCTTGATGATACCGATGCTGGTACTATTAAGGCAGCTGCAAAAGATTATAGAGCAACGAGAGATAGTTATATTGCTTTTGCTGAGGATGTCCTAAAAAGATTGGAGGCGTTGAAATGAGTAATTTGAATGCGCCAAATATAAATAACTGCATTGACCATATAAACCGCAACATTCATCTTTACGAATTATTCAATGACAAAATAATATCTATAATAAATCGTGATAAAAGATTAAAAAGCTTGATTCATAGCTTTAAAAATAGATTTAAAGATGAAGAACACTTACGTAAGAAAATTATTAGAAAGAACCTAGAGGATCTAGGACGACCTGCTAAAGAGCAAGTTGGTCCAATTACACCTCAAAATATTATGAACCGCATTACAGACATTTGCGGCGTCAGGATCATACACCTTTATCAAGCTCAATTTGAAAGTATTCATCAAGCCATAATGGATTATGTAGAACAAGGCGAGATTTTTTTGTACGAACAACCTAAAGCATATACCTGGGATCCAGAGTATAGAGAGTCTTTCAGCGCATTAGGTTTAGACTCTATATTGCGTGGGAGTTTATATACCAGTGTCCATTATGTAGTCAAACCTAGAGCTGATAGTGATGTTACTTGTGAAATACAGGTTAGAACATTATTTGAAGAGGCCTGGGGTGAGATTGACCACACCTTAAATTATCCGACTGAAACTAATAACATTGCAGTCCAAGAGCAGTTAAAGGTCTTGGCTAGAATTGTAGGTGCAGGCACAAGATTGTCTAATGCCATTTTTAAGATATCTGAAGCAAGTTAGCCCAACAATAAGGCACCTCTGGTGCCTTATTGTTTCATTAATGCATTAAGTAATAAATATTTGATAGTTAACCCATCCATTTTATTTAACCCTAGTAATGGCCTAGGTGCATAATGCACCTCTTTGCTTTTGCGTGATGGGCGGTCACGCAGCCCGTAATGATGCACGCGGGCCATGCGCTGAACCTTCCCGACAAATCCGACGGCCGCCTCGCTGTCGGTTGCCGTGGCTTTCATGTATTTAGCGGTGCGCAGCTTCGCAAACATCTCCCGCTTTACGCGGCCTTTTTTGTTGCGTGCCGCCTCTGCCCGTCGGGGCTTAAACGGTGTCCCGTCCGGCGCCCGCTGGCTTTTGATGTTCTGCTGCTGACTTGCCCGCAGCTTTTTAGCGATGGCGCGCGCCATCTCTTTACGGGCGGCAGGTGACAGGTTATTTATCAGCGCGCTGAGCCGGTCGTCAAAAAGCTGCAGCCCGCTCATGGCTGCCACTCGCTGACCAGCGCCCCGCATGCGAACAGCTGCAGCGGGCGCGCGTCGTCGTCAGGCGGCGGATTTTCCCCCACGTGCTCAACGTGCAGGGTGTCGCCCACGCGCTTTACGATTACGCGCTCGCTCAGCTGCAGGTCAATGCTGATATCACTGGTCGTGTCGCTGATAACGTCGGCCTTAAAGGTAAAGCCCGCCTGCTGCTTTTCCTTCGTCGCCATCATGTCAGGCTCATTCAGCCGCAGCCATTCCAGCATCGGCACAATCAGCAGGTCGATATCGCCAGCGTAGTCCGTTATTACCAGGTTGAGCCGGTACTGGTACTCAAACGACAGCGAACTGGCGAGCGTTGAGACAATGCGCCCGCTGTCGATGAATACGTTCAGGCTGTCAGGGTTTCGCTGCAGCAGCGGGACGCTGCCGGTCAGAACCTGTCGCAGTTGTTGCGGTTTCAGCATCGTGTTGCTCCTGGCATTCTTTAATAATTTCCACCTGCAGCCCGCAGGACGCGAGCGCCGCCTCTAACTGGCGGTTATCCGCCGCCAGATCCCCCGCCGTTCTGAGGTTATTTGCCGGCACCGGGCAGCTTGTCACGCGCGGACAGCCAGTCAAGATAATCTCTGGCGCTGGCAAAGGCCGGTCGGGCGTGCAGCCGTACAACGTCGTCAGGCAGAGCTGCAGAAGACCACTCGCGTAGTAGCGGGTTTGCATCGGTTTACCTCTGTATGTGTGCCTCACGGGTCAGGGCGGCCATGCTGGCCCTGCCCTGCATGAGCCGCAGATTTCTGGATCCCGAAGTTTCAGGAGCTGCGCAAGGTTGCCAGCGGTATGTCGCTACACAAGAAGTGGCGCACGACGTACTTTTCCACGCCGTCGAGCCTGTCGCACAGCGCGTACCCGTTCTGGTCAGGCGAGCTGTTCAATAAGGGACGGCGCAACCGGGACGACCGCATCGAGCTGGACCTGTCGCACGCTCACCTGGCGAAAGGCGCGCTGTGCGGTGACGGGCAGTGGCGCCAGATTGTCACGGTTGAGGACGCGCTGAGCGGCGGCTGCAACCTGTTTGATATCGACCAGCTGCAGCTTGAGTACAGCCCGGCGGAATACCAGAACCTGCTGATGTGCGAGTTTGTGGACGACGAGGCGAGCGTGTTCCCGTTTGCCGAGCTGCAGACCTGCATGATCGACAGCCTGGAGGAGTGGGAAGATTTTAACCCGTACCTGCCGCGCCCGTTTGCGTACCGGCCGGTCTGGATTGGCTACGACCCCTCGCACACCGGCGACAGCGCCGGGTGCGCCGTGATTGCGCCGCCGGTTGTCGCGGGCGGCAAGTTCCGCGTGCTGGAGCGTCACCAGTGGCGCGGCATGGACTTTGCCGCGCAGGCGAAATCCATCGAGGACTTAACGAAAAAATACACGGTTGAGTACATCGGCGTTGACGCAACCGGCATCGGCCAGGGCGTTTTCCAGCTGGTACGCCAGTTTTTCCCGGCGGCGCGCGAGATCAAATACTCGCCCGAGGTCAAAACGGCAATGGTGCTCAAGGCAAAAGACACCATCACCAGCGGCCGGCTGGAGTACGACGCTGGCGCCACCGATATCACGCAGTCGTTTATGGCTATCCGCAAAACCATGACGGCCAGCGGAAACCGCTCAACCTATGAAGCGAGCCGCAGCGAGGAGGCCAGCCACGCCGATGTCGCCTGGGCCATCATGCACGCACTGTTAAACGAACCGCTTACCGCAGCCAGCGGCGGCGCCAGCCCTTCTATTGTGGAGTTTTACTAATGAGCAAACGCAGGGGCCGCAAGGCTCACACCGCCACCGCGCAGCCGGTACAGGCAGCCGCAGCACGCCGAGGCGTTTACCTTTGGCGATCCGACGCCGGTTATGGATAAGCGCGACATTCTGGATTATGCCGAGTGCATCGGCAACGGCCGCTGGTACGAGTCGCCCGTAAGCTTTCACGGCCTGGCAAAAAGTTTGCGCGCGGCCGTGCACCACAGCTCGCCGATTTACGTGAAGCGCAACATTCTGGCGTCCACCTTTATTCCGCACCCGATGCTGAGTCAGCAGGAGTTCAGCAAATTTGCGCTCGACTATCTGGTTTTCGGCAACGCCTTTGCCGAGTTGCGCCGCAACGGGCTCGGCAAACCGCTGCGCCTTGAGACGTCGCCGGCTAAGTTCACGCGCAGAGGCATTGCCGATGGCGCCTGTTGGTTTGTGAACGACTGGAAGGAGCCGCACGAATTTGCGGCCGGCAGCGTATTTCACCTGCTGGAGCCGGATATCAATCAGGAACTGTACGGCCTGCCGGAGTATCTGAGCGCGCTTAACTCGGCCTGGCTGAACGAGGCGGCCACCCTGTTCCGCCGCAAGTATTACCAGAACGGCGCCCACGCGGGTTACATCCTGTACATGACCGACGCCGCGCAGAGCAGCAGTGATATAGACCGAATGTGTCAGGCGATGCGCGACACGAAAGGGATCGGCAACTTCCGCAACCTGTTTATGTACGCGCCGAACGGCAAGCCGGACGGCATCAAGATTTTGCCGCTCAGCGAGGTGGCAACGAAAGACGATTTCTTTAACATCAAGAAAGCCAGCCGCGACGACCTGCTCAGCGCGCACCGTGTGCCGCCGCAGATGATGGGTATCATCCCGGACAACTCCGGCGGGTTCGGCGATGCGGTAAAGGCGGCGCAAGTTTTTGTAAGGAATGAACTCACACCTTTACAAGCAAGAATGAAAGAAATAAATGACTGGTTAGGGATGAATATAATATCCTTTACAAACTACTCATTATAAAATAGGCGAGCAAGTAGTTAAAATAATGTTATTGTAATATTTTGCCGCCTACAGGCGGCAAACGCTTCATGGATTAGAAATATATAACTCATCCTTATTTCCAATGTTTGAAATTATCCAACTGTTATTTTTTTCATTTTTCCAAGTTAATAACCTTAAGGCACGCCCAGCCTTGGTAATATGTGTTCTATAAGCTGTAAAGTGCTCAACTCTTCTAAGTTGGTCACTATCGTCACTACGATAAAATAAATTTACTTCAGACTTGCCAGTTTTTGCCAGGAAGTTAATTACTGCCTCATAGGTTGCAGAGCTATACCTTCTATCGGCATTCGCTTCATTTTCAATCAACGACTCAATAAAACAATCACCTATCTTAAAATCATCCCATTCTATGCTAGTATCTAGATTATTAACCTTTATCAATTTCTTAGCACCAACAAATAGTGATAATTTATAGTCTGCTATGGTAGTTGATTCTTTGTAAAGCTCAAACCCATCTAATTGAAGCAGGTAATCTTCAATGCTTGAAAATATCTCAACAGCAGAAGAGAAATCCTTATCATCTTCCTGTAAGGGGGGAAATGCATCTTTAATCTTCCCTTCGAAAATAATATTACACTTCCCCAAAGGATTAGTTGACTCATAATATAATATGCTGGTTTTCTCATTTGAAAATTGATTGGATATTGCATGCCCTAAAAGCTGTTCAATAACTTGCTTTCCTCTGTCATCCGAAAGAGAACATATGTCACCCTTAGGGATGGCCTCTTTTTCCCACTCGATTAACTGGTCGACATTTTTTTCATCAAACTGGATCGCTTTGCTTAAAAAAACGTTGACCATTCTAACTATGTCATCTGCACCAAAAACTGGCTCATCATCTAATTTAGCAACAACACGTTGAAAGATACTTTTACTTGGATAATACCCATTGTCTTGCATTTTTATAATAATATTGTTTTCAACAAAAAGAAAATCTAGGTCATCAGAATAAATTTCTGACAATAATCTCATACCGTGCACGGCTTTGTTGAAATACTTAGGCTCATAAAGAGCAGCTGAAATTAAATATTCAAAGTTTATGACTCCATTCATATTAAGCACCGCCTTCTTTTTCTTTTTCTTTTTCTTTTTCTCTTTTCCTTTTTAAACTTGCTTCATAAAGAATTCTCTCTATTTCACGATCTGTTTGATCAAAAAAGTCTTTTGGCCATTCAATGACACTGCCATACTTGTTTATCGAAACTGGTTGAAATTCTGAGTATCCTTTCTCTTTAGTTATAAAGTAAAGTGATGTTTCATCTTTGATTGATGTATTATCTTCCTGGGCTATTCTTAACCGAAGCCGATTTATCATGTATTCACTATGAGTTTCAATAATGCACTGTCTACGTGATTCAGCTAAAGCAATAAATAGATCACACAAACGCGACTGTACTTGAGGGTGTAAATGAAGCTCTGGCTGCTCAAATATTAAGATTTCATCTTCTTCAGACAATAAAAACATTAATACAATTGGTAAAACTTGACTTACCCCTACCCCTACATGAGTCAAATCCTGCCAAGACTCATGCTTATTAATTTTAACATTAATTTCATACCCTAACTTACCTCTATCACGTGTATAAAAATCTTCAATTACACCTAGATAGTTTAACCATTCAAGACATGCTGTCTTTAACGGCTTCATTCTCTTCTCAAAAAATAATTCACCATCAAAAGTTTTAGGTGATAAATAAGCTATAGGTTTATCTCTATATTTATGTAAAACCGCAGCCGTAAACTCACCTTTAAGTCCGACAGAACTCGGATCGTAGTGCCCTAAGGAAGAATAAATTGCTTGCGGCTCCATCCTTAACGGGCCAAGATACTTAACAGACCGCGTAAAATAGAAACTTAATATTTGCTCTAATTCTAAAAAAACATGTGAAGTAAATGTGGTTCGCTCACGTTGCTGTGGCATTAACTCACACCACTTATCTTTTAAGTAGTTTCTATTTTTATCTATTAATTCATATAAATTCTTTTTAACTCTCCCTTCAAGCTTTGATGCAAATATCTTCCAGTCACTTAAAGATATATATTCATCCCGAAAAAATGCTCTCGGCATTAAATTTGGCTTAAGAATATAAGTGGAATCAACAACATCGTCTTTAATTTGCTTGATGATAGCATCCCTATCAACGCTACTATCTTCATATTCTTTAGGGCTGAATATATTCGAGGGCACTGTTATAGAGTCATACATTTCTTGACGCTCACTTTTTATTAAATCAACCAGCAGCACCAAGAATGATTTAGGTAAAATACGAATTTCCTTTTCAATAAACTCCTTGCGCATTGTCCTTTTTTGCTGCGCCTCCTCAATTAAATCATTTATGATAAATGGACTTAGTTTTTTAATATAGTCATATTCTATTTCAATAGTGCTAGGAATTAGACCACCTTTACAACCTATTATTCGGTAATCTGGATAATCTAGCGCAATTCTGTTTTTTTCAGATGTATCAAAACAGTCAACAGAATAATAATTTTCTCGGTTGCTTTTATCATTAAGAGAAATTACAACTTTATCTGTCTCAATGCTATTCCCATTTTCATCTAGCACGGATAGACTTACGCTATTACTTAAAATTAATGGATGATACTCTTCCTCTCTTCTACTTGGTTTTTTGTTTCCATATCCAACTGTTATTTCTGAGGTAAATATCCTATTATTCCCTTTACCGAAAAACCTATCATTAACTGGAAGAGAGAATGCAAAAGTTATCTGCTCATTTTTCGATGAGTGCTTCTTAATATCCTCAAAAGAACCAAGTCTTACTAAGGGGCCATTAAGAGTGATTGAATCTTCTTGGTACCTATTGGAAAAGCTTTGACTTAGCATTAAAATAGCTTGAATTAAAGAACTTTTCCCGCTGCTATTAGAACCACATAAAATTGAAAAAGGATTCAAATTAATCGGGCTTTGCATTTCAATAGATTTAAAATTTTTGATAAATAACTCGTTAAGCATAATATTTTCCTTTGCGAAGAGTTTTACATAGAATACTGTTGTTTTGCCATGCGCGCAATGCTATCCCCGCCACGCCTGCCCGCTTTATG